>NZ_KB731324.1:1889549-2513207 GCF_000353285.1 Leptolyngbya boryana PCC 6306 | reverse complement strand
ACGATCGCTGCTCGAAGGCTTAATTGAGGAAATGTTGCCGTCGGGAGAGCCAGTTGGGGCATTTCTTTCGGGTGGGATTGATTCAAGCTGTGTGACGGCACTTGCTGCAAAATTACACGATCGAGCGGTGCATACGTACTCGATTCACTTTGGCGCACCGTATCCCAGTGAGTTAGAGTTTGCCAATCTCGTCGCCAAACATTGTCACACTCAGCATCATATTTTAGAGATTTCGCCAGAGATGATTTGGCAGATGTTACCGGAAACGTTAGCAAGTTTGGATGATCCGATTGGGGAAGGGCTGACCGTTCCAAATTTGGTACTGGCGCGCGCGGCGAAAGAATCGGTGAATGTCGTGCTGAATGGAGAAGGCGGCGATCCCTGTTTCGCGGGTCCGAAGAATAAGCCAATGTTGTTAAATCAGCTTTATGGCTCTGGTGGGAGTAAACGTGATGTTGAGGCTTATCTGACTTCGTTTCAAAAATGTTTTTCAGACTTGCCGACCTTGTTGAAGCCGGAGGTTTATGCCGCGATCGCACAAGCTCCTTCGGTGTTTGAATCGGATCTGAATGCACCTGTGGCTTATTTAAATCGATTGATGTTGCTCAATCTTAAGTTCAAAGGTGCGGATTACATTTTGACCAAAGTTAATGCGTTAACCGCAGCAGCGGGAATTACAGGTCGATCGCCGTTGTTTGATCCGCGCATGGTGGAACTGAGCTTACAGATTCCGCCCCAGTACAAACTGGCAGGAGCAGAAGAAAAAGCCGTATTGAAAGCAGCAGTGGCAGATTTGCTTCCCGATGTGATTGTGAATCGTCCGAAAAGCGGCATGATCATGTCGATGCAGCAATGGTTTCGCAACATTTGGCGACGACGAGCGAGAGCATTATTGTTAGACCGCAAGGCTGAAATTGCACCGTATATCAATCAAGCGATCGTCAAAGATTGGCTCGACTATCGCGGACAAGTCTGGCATCGCTACGGATTGAAACTGTGGTTACTCGTGACTTTAGAAATTTGGTTGCGAGTCAATCGGTAAAATGAGAGATTTTGTAACGTTCCGCAAAGATGGGAGAATAGAGAAAATCTATCTAGAAGTAAATCGCACGAAAAAATCATGGCAGAAATTCAATTTGCAAAAGGCATTGCAGAAGAAGTGATTCCCGATGTTCGCTTAACTCGATCGAAAGACGGGTCAAACGGGACTGCAACCTTTATCTTTGAAAAACCGAAAGCGCTTGAGGCTGAGAATACAGATAGCATCACGGGCATGTACATGATTGATGAGGAAGGCGAACTGGTCACTCGTGAAGTGAAAGCAAAATTTATTAATGGTCAGCCTGCTGCCTTAGAAGCCCTGTATGTGATGAAATCGGTAGAAGCATGGGATCGCTTCATGCGGTTTATGGATCGCTACGCTGAATCAAATGATTTAGGATTCACCAAATCATAAGTCGATCGGCAAAATGCTCATCCAATACGGTTCGGCTCCGTTTAACGCTCAGCCCCCGGAGATCGGGAGTTGAGCGAAGTCGAAACCTAACGGCAGATTGAACTTAGCTTTCTTACTTCATGTCTCATCAGCCTCATCCTGACTCTGGCGGGATCGCAGTCTCATGTGCTGTCATCACGGTCAGCGACACTCGAACTGCTGAAACCGATCGCAGTGGTCAACTGATTCAACAGCTTTTAACCCATGCAGGACATACAATCGCGCATTATGCGATCGTGCCGGATGAGCCGGATGTGATCCGTCATCAACTCGCGAATTTACCCGAACTCGATGCCGTCATTCTCAACGGAGGAACTGGGATCGCACCGAGAGATACGACTTACGACGCGATCGAGCAATTATTAGAAAAGACACTGCCCGGATTTGGGGAAATTTTTCGGGCACTGAGCTATGCAGAGATTGGCTCAAGAGCGATCGCATCGAGAGCGATCGCAGGTGTATCTGCGAATAAATTAATTTTTTCACTGCCCGGATCGACCAATGCTGTCAAGCTTGCCCTGGAAAAATTAATCTTGCCGGAAATTGTGCATTTAGTCACACAAATTCGATCTAAAACGCCGTGAGGCAACCTATACTAGAAAAGTTGTTTAAATCTTCGAGTCAAACGAGGAACTTTCAATGTCGCGATATCGAGGTCCACGCCTTAGAATTGTTCGTCGTCTGGGAACAGAACTGCCTGGACTAACCCGTAAATCTGCTCGTCGGGCTTATCCGCCTGGACAACATGGGCAAGCCCGTAAAAAGCGCTCTGAATATGCAGTGCGTTTGGAAGAGAAGCAAAAGCTCCGCTTTAACTATGGTGTGAGCGAAAAGCAGCTTCTTCGCTATGTGCGTAAAGCGCGTCGTGCAGCAGGTTCAACCGGACAAGTGCTGCTGCAATTGTTGGAAATGCGGTTGGATAATACCGTCTTCCGTCTGGGCATGGCTCCGACAATCCCAGGCGCACGTCAGTTGGTCAATCATGGTCACGTCACTGTGAATGGAAAAGTTGTAGATATCGCAAGCTACAACTGTCGTCCGGGTGATGTGGTTGCAGTTCGCGATCGCGATCGCTCTCGCAAATTAGTCGAAGCTAACCTGCAATATCCAGGATTGTCAAACTTACCGAGTCACTTAGAATTCGATAAGAACAAGATGACGGGTAAGGTGAATGGTGTCATCGATCGGGAGTGGGTCGCACTTCAGATCAACGAACTGCTGGTCGTTGAGTACTACTCACGTCAAGCTTAGAATTTTTTTCAAAATCGATATTCTCCGCGGCAATTGAATATCTATTTGACAGCCTCCCCTGTTCCGTCAACAAGGGAGGTTTCGTTATTTTGGCTCAGAATCTTGCTGGATTTTGCAAGTGTATGACTGCATCGATCGCAACACATTGCTCAATGCCGTCGATTTGAACAGAAAACCATTTGCCCCGGCAGCAAACGCCCGTGAAGCATCATCAGATTGCCCAATCAGCACAATCCAAGGTTTCTTTTCTGCTGGATTGATCTGCAATTCATCCAAAATACCAAAGCCATCGAGTTCTGGCATACTCACATCACAAAGAATCAGATCGGGTTGGTGATCCTGGGCAAGTCTCAAGCCAATAAAACTATCCCAAGCCACTATCGTCTCAAATTCATCTAAAGCGAGCCAGTTTGTTAGAGCCGATCCCAAAGCCGCATCGGCAGCGATAATTAAAGCCTTTCTCATTTTGGATTCATATGCCTCAATCAAGGATTTAAGTCGAGCGACATTCTCGGAATAAACGATTGATTGGGAAGTCCTCAAGCCATACTAATGTCGCGCTTTACGCAGTTTGTAGTCCAATCTCAAAGGTTGCAGCATAGCCTTGAGTGGTTTTAGTCGGAGACAGCAGGAGCTGATTCCCACCCTCTTGAAAGATCCCGTCTTCGGCGTTTTTGATCGATCTCTGTCCTCTGCTGGCATAGGGAAGCCCTGCATGAACTTGATCCGTGAGCGCATCGTCAAAATACAGTTGGGACGTAAATTCTGCCCCCGTTGGAGTACGAACTTTGAAATGAATATGCACAGTTCGACCTTGATACCAGCCTGGATAGATCGTTAGAAATTCAACATTTCCAGCCGCATCAGTGGTTTGATAGCCCCGGAGAAAATTCTGTCCAGTCGTATCACGAACATCCGAGTAAACGCCATTCGCATCACAATGCCAAATATCGACGATCGCGTTTGAAATAGGCGTACAACTGCGATCGCTGACCTGAACAATATTGAGCTTTAGTTGCAGGGGAACCCCTGCTTTGACTGCGCTACTTTTCGAGTCGGAGCGAATATCAGAGCGATTCAGCTTTTCATCGACAAAATAGGGGCCTTCTGTTTGTTGCGGTCGAACCGTACAAGCCGGAGGCGAAGATTGTGCAGAACTCATTCGCCTGGGAAGACAGCCCACTAAAAGCGCAGTAGCAGTCGATCGTAGAACAATCAAGGCAGTCCGACGACTGAATTGAGCTTTGAGAAACCTTTGCATGGGTAGAATCTGAGCGGTAGATAGAAAACAATGTTCAGCAGGATCTCAATGAGAGATCCTGCTACACCATCAATTATTGATTTTGATTAGAGCGATCGTGTTGGTGATGAGGTGGTACACCGAGTGCGTCTTTGAGTTGCTGTTCGCTTACATTCAATTTCGCAGCAGCAGCAGCAAAGTCAGGACGCTGAGGGCGTTGTCCGGGACTGGGCGGATTAGCTGGAACACCGAGCGCGTCTTTCAATTGCTGTTCGCTTACATTCAATTTCGCAGCAGCAGCAGCAAAGTTAGGACGTGGAGGGCGTTGTCCTTGACCAGGTGGGTTAGCTGGAACACCGAGTGCATCTTTCAGTTGCTGTTCACTTACATTCAATTTTGCAGCAGCGGCAGCAAAGTTAGGACGCGGGGAACGTTGTCCTTGACCGGGTGGATTGGCAGGAACACCGAGCGCGTCTTTCAATTGCTGTTCACTTACATTCAATTTTGCAGCAGCAGCAGCGAAATCAATTCGGGGACGGCGCTGTCTTTCTTGCTGACCATTGGGAGATTGGGAAGCTTGAGCGATCTGGCGGGCTGAATGTGCTGTTGCTAGGGAACTCACAGCGCTCACCCCTAATGTACCAGCGAGAACAGAAATTGCAGTTGTTGCTAAAATTTTCCGAAGGCTCATCGTGCTACCTCTAAACGGTTACTGTTCTAATTCAGTTCGTTAAAATGACAAACCACCCGTTTTCTAAATTACAGTTTTGTCATTTTTGCTTGGAGAAATTGAGCCTAGAATAAAAAGATTCGAGTCACATGACATACCCGTGAACGTTCTATTTGTCGAAGACGAAATCAAGATTGCTGACTTTGTTCGGGCTGGTTTGAAAGAACAAGGGTTTGTAGTGGACTATTTCGACAACGGCGATGATGGCTATATGCAGGCACTTCACAATGATTATGATGTGATTGTGCTAGACATCATGGTTCCTGGCAAAGATGGATTAGCGATTCTAAAACAGTTGCGAAGTGCAGGGCGAAATGTGCCCGTGATCTTACTCACTGCGCGGAATGAACTCGACGATCGCTTACAAGGATTGAACCTTGGAGCCGATGATTATATTGCTAAGCCATTTTTTGTCGAAGAATTAGGGGCACGAATTCATGCTGTGGTCAGGCGGAGCGTTGGAGAACGGCAGAACTTACTATCAGTCGGAACCTTAAAGCTCGATCGCATCACACGCGAAGTAACTTGCCATCAACAGGTGATCGAGCTAACGAGCCGAGAGTTTAATTTACTGGAATATCTTATGCGTTCTCCCGGACAAGTGTTTACTCGGACTCAAATCTTAGAGCATGTTTGGGGATACGATTTTAATCCGAATACAAATGTGGTTGATGTCTGCATTCAAAGAATTCGCAGAAAGATAGAACCGCTGGATCAAGCCGTTTGGATTGAGAGCATTCGCGGTGTAGGCTATCGATTTCGCAAGCCTGAATGATGAGAATGCGTTCTTTCCGACTGCGGATTGCGTTACTCTCAGCGACCCTTGCAGGCATCGCACTGCTTGGATTTGGGGCAATCTCTTGGATACAGATTTACAACGCGAAAGTGAATCGATTAGATGCGGATTTGCTGAATCAACTGATGCGAGCTAGCCGCCCGCGCGATCGTGAACAACGCTTCTTAGAAGATGATCCAAACATAGGACTGTTAGTGCTCGATTCAGAAGGGAACGTACGTTATCAAAGTGCGGCGTTGTCCGATCAGAAATTAGAGCAACTCCTACGGCGGAATCTTCAGCTTGCGCCACCTGCGCCTTCTAGACGAGAACTCCCACCCATTCGACCGATTCCACCTCGCCCGCAGCTTGTGACTGGACAAACGCCAACAGGAACTTGGCGAATCGGAGCGCTTAACTTTCCAGAGACTCAAGTCGCGATCGCAATCAACTTACACGCGATCGATCAAGAAATGGACGGGATTCGCAATATCTTTCTGATCTCAATTCCAGGCATGTTACTTCTCGTCGCAGGGGGTGCGTGGATTGTCGCAGGTCGGGCGCTTCGTCCCGTTCGACAATTAACGGGCGTGATTCAGAAAGTCACTGTCACGGGACTCGATCAACGCATTCCCATCGGCACAACTGATGTTGAATTTGTGCAACTGATTCAAGTCTTTAACCAAATGCTAGAACGGTTGGAGCGGAGCTTTCTGCAAGCCTCTCGATTTAGTGCAGATGCCGCTCATGAACTCAAAACTCCGTTGACAATTTTACAAGGGGAATTAGAGCGATCGCTTCAGCAAGTAGAACCTGGCTCAGAAGTACAGCAGCGATTAAGTAGCTTACTAGATGAGGTACGCCGACTCAGTAGCATCATGCGAAAGTTACTTTTACTTTCCCTAGCTGATGCGGGGCAGATGAGCTTGTATCGCGTGAAAGTGAATTTGTCCGAACTGTTGTTTGAAATGCTAGAAGACATTGAGCTATTAGCACCACATTTGACTGTGCAGTCTGATATTGCTCCGGGGTTAAGTGTTCAAGGCGATCGTGATTTGCTCAAACAAGTGTTGCAGAATCTCTTAAGTAATGCGATTAAGTACAACCTTGAAAAGGGGTGGATTCGGATTCGAGCCAGGCAAAGTCAGACTGCCATTCAAGTGACGATCGCGAATGCTTCTAAAGGGATTCCAGTACAGGATCGCGATCGCATTTTTGATCGGTTTCATCGTGGTGATCCGGCTCGAACTCGCAAAGTCGAAGGGATTGGATTGGGCTTGAGTTTGGCGCGCGAGATTGTGCGAGCGCATCATGGGGATCTCAAACTGGATTCAAGTCAGATCGATCAAACTGCATTTATTCTCACTTTGCCGAAGACTGCATCACGACCGTAACTTCTTGACGATTGTGAAACAGATTTCTAATCCCGATGATCTCGTACTTGTTCTCCAGAATCGCGATCGCTTGATTGATCACTCCCTTTACACCTTTACTTGGGAGTTTGAGCGTCATCACTGCGAGTCCTCCAGCTTTAAGAACTGGACTCGCAGCAATCATATTTTTTGCAGAGTCCGTAGCATCCATTCGCATATCATTCACGATCAGATCAAAGCGATCGCGACAGTTTGGGACATACTGCTGCACCAGTTGGCGATAGTGCGAAACTTTCGGATCAGATTGCAGCGAGTCAGCGAGATTTCCCGGATCAACGGCAACAACGGATAAACCGAGCTTTCTTAGAATCCTTGTCCAACCACCAGGGCTTGCACCTAGATCCAGCGCGAGTCCCTGAGTTGGGAGCGTGAGATTGAATACTGCGATCGCTTCTAGTAGCTTAAATTCTGCTCTAGAAATTTGGTCATCTTCATGGGCAAACCGATGCATTCCGCCTGCCCAATTACTCAAATTTTCAGTGGCATTGGAGAACCCGAGATAAGACTTGGAACTATCGCAGAAAATTGAAATAATCTGCACTGGATCTTTCACTGCTACGGTTAAGCCTGCTGCTACCAAATCGTCCACTAAAAGATTTCTTAGCTCAGTGCGATTAATCGCTTTAGTATTTGAGCGAATCTGAACAGAGAGGGGTTGAGTGCGATCGAACAAAGGAATCTGAGATGCGATCGCGCTTTGCAACCTTTCGACGGGCAATACCTCCATTACAGGGCAGAGATGCCGAATGAATGCAGCTTTAGTTGCTGTGATCTGGGAAGCGAGCGCAGAGAAAGTTACTTCATTTAGTTCGATCAATCCGATGCCTTGATCGAGCCAGTGGAGAAATTTGGATTGACGATCGATTCTCTGAAGCTCAGCCAGTGCAGTTTGAGCAAACTCAGGAGAAGCGGTAAAAATAACTTGCATTGACGCGCTGCATCTACGATTGCTGATTTTATCGCATTCGCTCAACAGCCGAGCGCTACACGTCACAAATGCGCCTCGAAGCCTCGATACAGACTTGCTTACAGGAGTGTTATTTTAAGTCTCAATGCGTTGGCATTCTTCTCTAGGCTGGAATTAGGATGTGTTGCCGAAGCGTTCCAAATTGGAAAAAGATGAGTCATGAAGAGAAATACTGCTCGCAAAAGGATGTATCAGCAAGCGATTCGAGGCGCATTTGTGAAGCTCGATCCTCGTGTTGCGGTGCGAAATCCGGTGATGTTTATCGTTTGGGTCGGAACGATCGTGACTTTACTGGTGACTCTTGATCCGAATCTATTTGGAACGATTCAAGCTGATCTGACTCAACAGCGATTGCTGAATGGCATGATCACAGTGATTCTGCTTTTTACTGTGCTCTTTGCTAACTTTGCGGAAGCGATCGCAGAAGGACGGGGGAAAGCTCAAGCAGATGCATTGAGAGCAACGCGGTCAGATACGATTGCGAAAAAAATCATCAACGGCACAGTGCAAGAAGTGAGTTCAACGAGCTTACGCAAAGGCGATGAAGTTCGAGTCGTTGCAGGCGATCTGATTCCGGCAGATGGCGAAGTAATTCAAGGACTCGGATCAGTTGATGAATCAGCGATTACAGGCGAATCTGCACCTGTTCTGAAACAACCTGGAACAGATATTTCAAGCTCAGTAACAGGGGGGACAAGGCTACTTTCGGATGAGTTAGTGGTGAGAATTACTTCTGATCCAGGGCAGGGATTTATCGATCGTATGATCTCATTAGTCGAAGGTGCAGAGCGATCGAAGACTCCGAATGAAATTGCCCTCACTGTTCTCCTCGCTGTTCTGACGTTAGTCTTTCTGATTGTGGTTTCGACGCTCTCCCCTCTAGTTCACTCTGTTGCAAGAGGCATTGAAGATGTGACTGCTGCAAATCAGTTACGAGCAGGTACGAGTGTCGCAATTTTGATCTCATTGTTAGTTGCTTTGATTCCAACCACGATTGGGGGATTGTTAAGTGCGATCGGGATTGCGGGAATGGATCGAGTCGCTCAATTTAATGTGATTGCAACTTCAGGACGAGCCGTTGAAGCTTGCGGTGATATCAATACATTGGTGCTAGATAAAACTGGAACAATCACTTTAGGAAATCGCCTTGCAGCACAGCTTATTCCAATTCATGGTCATTCGATCGAGGAAATGGCTCAAGTCGCTCTTGCTGCAAGCGTGTTTGATCAAACGCCAGAAGGTCGATCGATTGTGCAATTAGCTGAACAAAGTCGCGCAAGATTGGACTTCGATTTGGACAATGCAAGCGGGGTAGAGTTTTCGGCTCGAACTCGTATGAGTGGCACCAATCTTCCGAATGGGCGAGAAGCCCGAAAAGGGGCGATTGAAGCGATTCGGGGCTTTGTACGTTCTAGGGGTGGTCAGATTTCTTCGGAACTAGAGCAAGCCTATGAAAGAGTTTCACGGTTAGGCGGAACGCCGCTCGGGGTTTGCCAAGATGATGAAATCTATGGCGTGATTTATCTCAAGGATATTGTCAAACCAGGACTTCGAGAGCGGTTTGATCAGTTGCGCCGCATGGGTGTGAAAACGATCATGCTGACGGGAGATAATCGGATTACGGCTTCAGTGATTGCTCAAGAAGCAGGAGTCGATGATTTTATTGCAGAAGCAACGCCCGAAGACAAAATCCATGTAATTCGCGAAGAACAATCGCAGGGAAAGCTCGTTGCAATGACAGGAGACGGCACAAATGATGCTCCGGCTCTAGCACAGGCGAATGTCGGTTTAGCAATGAACTCTGGAACTCAAGCAGCAAAAGAAGCGGCAAATATGGTGGATTTGGATTCTGATCCGACCAAGTTGATCGATTTGGTCACGATCGGAAAGCAACTTCTCATGACTAGAGGTGCATTGACGACGTTCTCGATCGCGAATGACATCGCCAAGTATTTTGCAATTATCCCTACACTGTTTGCTTCGGCGGGGATTGGAGCATTGAATATTATGGGACTCAAAAGCGCACAATCAGCGATCGTGTCAGCATTGATCTACAACGCACTGATTATTCCTGCTTTAATTCCACTAGCTCTACAAGGGGTAAAATTCCGCCCTTTGACAGCGGATCAACTGCTCAAACGCAATATATTGCTTTATGGCTTGGGTGGCATTGTTGCGCCTTTTATTGCAATTAAGATCATTGACCTCCTCTTGCCATTTTCCTAAGGATTATAAATTTAATCTGTCCAGCACATTCGAGTGGAGAAGGGGGAGAACTCAGATGCAGCTTATCCCCTATCTTCCCGTCAAATGTGCTGGATTCGCCTACTTCACCCTTGCTCGAAAGCGAACAAACCCGTAAGAATCAGCAGGGACACCTGGAGCCGTTGCGCTGTTCAAATTGCCTAAATTGACAACCACTGCACCATTAGTATTGGCTCCATTACAATTAATTCCGCTGAATTCAGGAACCAAGCTAGGTTCAACTCCGGGTGGAAAATAGCGAGCACGATCGCCATCGGCAACACCTGTTAGTGCTAGGCTATTGCCTCCAACATTCACCACAATGCCGCGATTTGCTGTACTGATTCCATTTGGATCAGCAGGCACGCCTGTGTTAAATGCAGTCGGATTAAATGTGACATTCGTGGGAACGCGATCGCAGAAGAGAACGTTTTGAGCTTCTCCGTCTCCTGCGGATAAGAAGTAGATCGTATACTCAAGCTCATCACCGGGTTTGGTAAATCCGCCGTTTGTCCCTCCTACTAGGAAAGTGCTCAGATTTGGCCATTTATCCGTATCTTTGGGTGGATCGGTGGGATTTGGCTGAGTGGGAATCGTAATCGTATTATCGTCGTAGGGATTACTCGCCTCATCTTTATACAAGCTCAGATTGTCTCCGCCTTGAGTGCTAGTCTGACCGTTAATCGCTGTAATGCGTTTTACAACAGATACATTAGGTGAAGCACAGACCTGAATCGTCGCAGCCTCTACTCTTAGGAAAAACCCTGTCAAAGGTGATCCTGAATCTGTGATGATTTCGATGATATTGACTCCTGGCTGCCAACCTTGGGTCATATTGACAGTTCGCGTCGCACGATAATCTTCTGTTTGCGGATCTTGTGCTGGCAAAGGCGATAGATTTTCTACACCATTGACTCTAACGCTCACAAATTGGTTGTCAACTGAAACCCCGATCGGTAAAGAGACGCTAATTGCGTTTGCATTTGCAGGCAAAGTAACACTCGCTGTGTACTTGAGACGGATCGTGTCTGACGTGCCTGTATACGATCCGGGGGTCGCAATCTCACCGACAATCCCATCCAGATCTGCGTTTTGATGATTACCATTGCTATTGTTCGACAGGCGGAACGGATAACTAATCCATCGAGCATTCGATGGCTCATTGATCCATGCGCCTGGGGCTAAATTTCCAACAACAACCGCAGGCATGGGTCCAACTGGACGAGCAGGCGCATAGGGAATTGCTCCCAGACTTGCATTGAGCCACTCGACTGACCAGTTCAGATCAAAGTTTCCAGGAGAAAGTTGACCACCCGTAGAACTGATTCCAGTTGTTAAAGCTCCTGTGTAATCAGGATTACAAGTGGTAGGAGCAGGATCGGGAGCAATTACATAGCCTTGACGAATTCCAAAATTGTGATTGGGCAGAGCGCTGGTCGCCGTTGTAATCGCCATGTCTCCCAAAGTAGAGATGACCGCATCGATTGTGCCATTGAGGTTTTCACCTGTGTGATACCAACCGCTAGGAAGACTGGGGGCAGTTGGAGCAGGATCACCGATCGCAATACTTGCATTGTTAGAAAGGCGCAATGTGACTGTGCTATTCGGAGGAACATTCAACGTATATGCTCCATTCGCTGCAACGGTCGCTTTATCTACGACCTGACCCGAGGAATTCACTGCATACACGGTTAAACTGGATGAGCCTGCATTCGTTCCGATATCATTTCCCAGATCATTATCGAAAACCACGTTTGCCGAGTGATCATGAAACACGGTACCAGAAATCGAAACTAGAGCAGCCGTAAAGGGCATGGTTACGGTTGCGGGAGTGAGAGATTCCTTTCCAGCAGCATCGATCGCGACATAGGTAAAGCTCACCGTTAATGTGCCATCATTCGGATCGATCCTCAGCCTAGCCGGATCGTAAGCGTTGATGACAAAGTTAGAAGTCGTAATCTGGGTTCCATCGTAGTAAAGTGTGCCATTACTCGGTAACGTCACAATCTTAAAGTTATTGCCGCTACCTAAAGCTCCATCTTCAGGGTCTGTTCCCGAAAGCGTCGGAACCTGAACAGTATTCGTTCCGCCGGGATTTATTTGGGGACTCGCACTCACAGGATTGGTGGTTGGAAGTTGTTCAATCCCAAAATCGCGTCCAGTGAGGTTGGTTGCACTAATATTAAAAGCAGCCGTGGTTAAAGGACTCGTGTTCGTCCATCCTACGGGAATTGATGCAGTAGGAGCAGTATTCCCAACAGTTCCAGCTATGGTACTCAGGCGAATCGTGACGTTACTTTGATTGCCAGTAATATTGTTGAAAGTGTAAGTACCGTTGGCAGCAATGGGAGTAGTTGCAATGACATTTCCGGCACTATTTACCAGAATTGCATTCAGTCCACCTGCATTGGTTCCAGGTTCAGACCCAGTTCTGATATTACTGAAGGTATTGTTTGCACTATTATCTGCATCATTCCAAACAGTTCCGCTGATGCTAATAACAGCAGGAGTAACAACAGTTGCGGTTGTAGGATCGATCGTGGAATTTTGGATTTGCGTAATACTGCCAGCAGGAACAGTAACACCCGAAGGCAGGGAACTCGTATTATCTACGTTATCTGTGAGTGTGCCGCTTCCCGGAATGCTAGAACCTGTTGCATTTGCCTGATTACTAAGGGTTCCGCTAAATCCGCTGTTCACAGTCGTTGGAATACTCACCGTAATCACCCCACTTGCGCCAAGCGTTGCCCCCGTGTTGAGCAAGTTGCTGACCGCACCCGCAGAGGCACCTGTGTAGGCACTGTTTCTTGTAGCACTGGTTCCGATACCCGATACGGTAACGGTTTGAGAACCCGTCGCAGTTGTCAAGCCAGTCGGTAATTGATCATTGATCTGAACGTTAGAGACGGCAGCAGTACTATTGTTGCGATAAGAAATCGTCCAAGTCAGCGTATCGCCAGGAGTGACAGTACCACTGCCATCCGCGTCGGTGGTTAATCTCACTGACTTGTAGCCAGATACAGGCGATGTAATAGTTGTTGTGGCATTGGTAGTGGAAACGCCACTGATGGGACTATCCAGATAAACGATCGTACCCTGGTTTGTAATACTAGAGGGCAAGTTTGTAGTGTTAACCGTAACCTGAAATGTGAGAGTGGCACGGTTCGCATTACCAACTTTCAAGGTGCCGTTAGAAGCATTACGACCTGTAATTCGATAAGCACTTGCGAAGGGGTAGGTTGCCGCGTTCAGGTTTGTGCCATTCAAAGTTGCGCTGTTGGCAACATAAGTGGTTCCCGCAGGAAGCGGATCAATGAAGTCGAGGTTGACCGCAGGCGCACTCCCAATGTTTTCGACTTCGATCGTATAAGTCAATGTTGCACCCGGTAGCACTGACCCTGTAGGACTAACCGTTTTCGTCGCCTGGATCTGGGGATCAATCAGCGGAAAATTACCGCTTGCTAAATCAGGAAGAGATATATTTACCAAGGTTGAGCCAACTTGTACAGCCGATGCATCATTGATACTAACCCTGTAAACGTTAGCACCTCCTGCCGTAAGGGAACCAGCAATTAATAAGTTACCATTACTGTCGAACGCAATACTTCCAATCGTTATGAAGCTAGTCGCAAGAGGTGTTCCCCCAACCGAAACTTGCCCGATCGGAATTGCTTCAGGAGGAGTAACATTCATATTCAGGCGATACAAAGAATTTCCAAAGATTGCCCACCCTCTACCATAACCATCAAAAGCAATGTCACCGCTAGCTGTCGTTCCTGATGGAGAAGTTCCAAGAAAATTGACTGTTCCTAGGTTTGTAATTGTGGATGGAGTGCCTGTTGTAAAGGTATAGATTGTATTGTTACTAGAAATTGCATATCCTGTTGTCCCACGAAATCCCATGCGTAAGATTGGCACATTGCTATCACTTCCTGGAAATGTTCCAAGGCTAGCTGATTCACCAGCACTAGTGTACCGAATGAGGTTATTAGGACTAGTAGTACGATCGGAGTAATATAAGGCAGATCCATTCGGATCAAACGCCATTGCTGCTGTAGCCGTAATCCTAGATGAAGTAAATGGTGGTGAAGAAAGTGCACCCGTTGTTACATTGAGAGTACTAATATTCCTTGCAGTACCCGCAGTACTTCCCCATACAGCATAGACGTTGGTACTGTTAAGCGTAACTTGGGCATTTGCCACTGACGCAAATGATGAGAATAAGAAGGCAATGAGTGATAATACTGGATAAATCGTTTTTCGATATTTTATGTTTCGCCGTTGCTTCTGAAAGGCGCGACGCAATGCTCTAAAGAATCGTAGAAAGGAATACATGGGTAACATCCTGGCTCAGTTTCGGGGCAGAGTGAGAAGAATCGCGATAGTTTAACGTGGCGTATCGGTAGAGGAATTTGCTTGCGGCGTTGCTGGTGTGGCTTGTTGGGTAGTGACTTGATCCTCTTTGACATTTTGTGGAGGTGGCACTTTTTGCAATCCAAAGCCGTTGAAAAGTTCATTCACTTTCATGGTTAAGCCAAGATAGATTCCTCCAGCAGAACGCGATCCGGTTAAGTCTCGATCGTGGGCACGCCCGAAGCTATAGCCTGCGGCAAGCCGAAGATTTGGATTGAGGTAGTAGCCCGCTTCGATCGCTAAGCCAGTTTCACTAAATCCAGCAGTTTGATGAATCCAACGAGCCTCACCCGTTATATCCCATTGCTCTGCAAAACGGTAAGTTGCGCGAATCTGAGTTAACGTTGCAGTGCTTGTTCCTGCCAAATCACTTGCTAAATAAGAGCGACTATTCCGCAGAGCAAATTTACCATAAAATTCCCATCGCCAATCCGGGGCATAGATTGCTTCGAGTCCAAATAGATGATCCTTTGTGCCAGTGCCAGTGCTGAATAAAATACTGTCAGGAATCGTCGCAGGATTTTTGCGGTATTCGTACCGTAGTAGGGCATTGAATCGATCGTCGCGTGGATTGCGATAAGCTAAACCAAATTTCAAGTTCGCTGTGTCTGGCAACCCAACCAAGGTCTGATTCGCGCTATTCGCTTGCTGATATCGCAGCAACGCGGTTAGCTCAGGACTAATTTTTCCAGCCGCTGCGGCTGAAATTACTGTATTGCGACTCTGTGAAGACGAGCGATGCTCATAGCGAGCGCTCGCTTTAAAGTCTGGACTACCCGTGTATTCAAGCCCAACGCTATAACTATCACCACTTTCAAGTCCAAGCGCCGAAGCACCTTGTCCAAACGCAAAAGGCTGAGCAAATCGAGAACCAGCAGCACTTCGACCAAGAAAATCGCCGAAGATGCGATCGTATGCTAAGTCAAGCCGTAACCCAGGAGAAATCACGATGCCTTGGTTAATTCCAATTGCGCCCTGCATCGTTAAATCGTTCGCACCGCCCCAGAGCGTATAGCGCCCTCTCAACGTCGTGTCTCGCGCCAATTTATAGTCGCCAATCACATTTAAGCTAGTGATCGATTGTCCTTCAAATTGCCCACGAGTGAAAAATTGTTGGGCTAACTGAACATTGATACCAGAAACAACTTGCCAGTTTAGACCCAGTAACGTGCGATCGCTATAAATCGCATCTGTTTCTTGAGAAAGCGTCGTCTCATTCTGAGCAATAAACGTCAAGTCGCGAGTCAGCGGGACATTGAGGCGCGATCGCAATTGATCCGAGTTACTATCCAAACCAGAATTCAGCCGATCTTCGCGATCGCGATGAATCCAATCGACGGTTAAATCCGCTGTGCCAATTTTCTGCTGAATCCCTGCCAAAATCGTCGTGAGCGAATTGTCAACCTGTGTCCCTGGGAGTGGCTCTGTTCGAGGACTAAAGAGATCTTCGAGTGTGGTTAACGGACGCGGTGCAATGCCGCGATTATCCTCATGGTCATATTGAAATCGTAAATTTGTCGTTTTACCAACTTGTGCTGTCAGTTGAGTCCCATAGCGAGTTTGACCTGGAACAAAACTAACCGTTGCATTGTTTGCAAAGCCTGTATCAGCTTGACGATAGTAGGCACGCGCATCAATGCCTTGCGAAAGTTTGCTTTCTAGCTCAAACCGATAAGCAGACCCGCTGACTAATCCCAGCACATCAGAGAGATTTGTCGATCGAGCATATTCTGCTAAAGCATGACTATTCTGACCGAGGGAAACAAACGCATCGGCTCCATACAACTCAAAATCTCTCGTGCCTTGATCTTCTCGAAGATAAGTCGCACCTAGCCAACTTTCACGATTTAAGCCACGGGCGAAATGATATCGCACTCGACCCGCAAACATCCGAGAATCTGAGCCAGGCGTATCGTATTGATAGGTCGAAACAATACGACGAACCAGCGTTTCTCCAACCTCTCCAACATCAGTTCGAGTGATCGGCTCACGAAATAAAATCGTGCCTCGATCGTAATCAATTTCATAATCTTTTCCACGGCTCAGTTGCTGACGTTTGAGCACGGTTCCGGGTCGATTGAGTTCTTCGAGTTCCAGAAAAATCGACTCGCTCCCTTCAACGAGCAACCGACGAGAGAGAAAGTAAAATCCGCTTGTGCCATCAGGAACAAGCGTATCGCGTTGAAATCCCTGAATATTGTTCGCAAACAGTCCTGTGATTTGGAGATTGCCGAAATTGTAGTTCGTCTTAAAGCCGTGAAGCTGGCGATTTGTCGCACTGAATTCTTGCGATCGCGTCGCAAATTCTTCAGTGGTGTAATCACCCCACATGGCATAGTCTGTCCCGGCTCCAGCAACAGGTGAGGTGCGTTCTAGCTTCAGGAAAAGACTATCGATCGAAGGCGTGAGAATCGTTGATTCAGAGCTATCTCCATAAACACTATAGTTCTGATCACAGGATTGGTCATTGGGTCGAAACAAACTATTCGTGCCATCACACGTCTCATTCAAAGGACGAGCACTGTTGTATGCACCTGTGAGCAACCAATCTCCGATGCGCCCCGTCGCAAAAACGGCTGCACCGAAATCGAGTTGATAGTTGTTATCCCGATTCACAGGCAGAAAATCACGGAAGCTTCTGTAAAAATCCGTGCCTTGTCTACCGAATCGTAAATCAATCACCCCCGTCGCGATCGAAGGACGCAGGTTCGTCTCAAACTGCAATTGAGTAAAGTCTTCTAGCTTTCCAACAGCCGCGCGAATGGTCACCGTCCTTGCTTCTAATCCCGATCTCAATCGCGCCGTAAATTGTCCTCGCTCTGCTTTGACTTGAAAGCCAGGCTGATCCGCTGCTGCATCTGTATCTAGGAATTCGCCTGCGGTCGTTGAAAGCGTGATTAATGCGTCTCGATTCGATCGATTGCCTTGTCCATCCAGAAGCTCGCCTCGAATCGCCGCAGTCGATCGTCCATCTGCAGGAATTTTGGCTTCTGCGGCTTGTACAGAGAGTTTCTCAGCTTCCCCACGTACCTGTACGGTGACTTGCGCTGATTGACTAGCACCAATGATTTGCGCAGAGATTGTATTGCTACCTGGTTGCAGCGAAACACCATAGTAAGTTCGGAGCACCTGACCTGATTTTTGATCCGTCTCGGTTCGTCCAATCAGTTGATTAGAGACAAGTACACCATTGACTCGCAGTTCGACCTGCTTACCTTCTGGAGCTTGAACAACAACCATTGCAGCAGGCACATCAATAACCGCATCGATCGCAGGTGAAAGAATCTTGACCTCATCAGTTGTGCTTTGCGCAGAGAATTCCGGGTTGGGTTGCCGTTCAGGCTTTACCTCAACTGCGGTTGAACTCGGTTTTGCTGCATCAACTGATTCAAGAGATGTCGGGGTTGATTGCTGTTTAGAATTCGCCTCCTGAGCTTGTACTGGAGCGAGCAAAACTCCCGCCAAGAAGAGAGAGACATACAAGAAAAACTGCGACTTCATGACTTGCCCTCTTTACGCGAGACTGGAACGACACCAAAATTCATTCGTACCAGTCCGCCCGGAGCAAGACGAACTAGCCGAGATTGACTCCGGCGCTCTCTAAACGTGGGAGTTGGTGCAAGGGTATAAGACGGAATACTACTGAGATCCAAAACACCAGATCGGCTTCCAGGCAAAACATTCGCGACCGAAAACAATCCATCTTTATCCGTCGTAATTCGATTTCCGTCATCAAGGAAAATTACAGCATTAGGAATTCCAGGTTCATCCTTCTGCTGTTCTCCGTCTTGGTTCTTATCCTCAAACACTCGCCCAATGATGGTTCCACAATCGGAAGTAATCCCCGGACGAATGCGGAGTTGATGAGTTGCCGGGCCATCTTTCACAGCAAACCCGTTATCCACTCGTTGCCCATTGACGATCGCGCTATTGCGTCCCGATCCTCGAATTGCATCAGGCGTAAGCTGTGTTGCATAAGCAATGTTCATGACACTGCCCCGTGGAATCGTCGCAGTCGAGCGGAAAATCACCGTCGAACCTTGTGTTTCAGTCGTGACAGGCACAATCTGCCCGCCGACTTCTGCCTGCACTGAATTCGCTAAGAACTTGAACCCAGTTGGCAAAGTATCGGTCGCTTGAATTTGAGTTAAGCCTGCATCTGATTGGTTCCGAATCGACAATCGATAGATCACAGAGTCCCCCGGCTCTGCGGTTGCGCGATCGCCACTCTTGACTAATTGCATTTGCTCAGACTGACAAAGCAAAGAGTTAAACTGCAACGATAAAAGGTCTAAGCCAACTTGCTCAGCATCTGGAACAAACACGACTGTACTTGTAATATTCGTTCCGCCAGTCGTACTGATCGGTTGATCATCAAGCGACGTTGCCAGATAGCGGACGATGCTGTTATTGACTGTTCCAGTAGGTGTGAGAATTTCAATCTTGATGCGGCGTTGTCGATAGATTGAATTGGCAGGCGGATTGATCACAAGGATGTAAGTTTTTCCTGGATCTGTTTGACCACGATTTGGGTCAAACAGGAAGTTATATCGACCGCCCTCGCCATTCGTGAGAAAGAAAGGATTAATGTTACTCAGATTGGGTGCCAGTCCTGGACGGATTCCATTCCCCGGAATGTCGGGACTCTCAGTAGGAGTCAGATCAACTAACCGACCCAGCTCTGTCCCTGTCGGATCGCTTGGATCTGGCTCATATAGAGCGACCGAGAATCCGCGATAGTCTGGCAGCAATTCACCATTACACCCAAGCACCCGTCCTAATGGATCAACAAGTCCACTAGCAACCGTTCCCAAGGAATTAGAAATGAGACTATAGGGGCGCTGCGACCTCCGATCGACATAACGTAACTCGGCTTGATTGCTTAAGAGAGGACGACTTTGGGAAAACGTAGCAGGGGCTGTGACTCCACTAGCAACGATCGCTAACAGCACACTCTGCCAAGTTCGATATATTTTTTCTCTCATCTGAGGACGATTCACGAGGCTCCTCTTAGTCCCTAACTCTTGGGGGAATAAAGCTATAACAGTTGAAAAAATTGAATGTATGAAAAAAAGAGGGAAAAGAAACCGATAGAAGCGCTCTATTTCTAAGCTCGCTCTTTCCCTCTAGTCCAAACTTCGCTCTAGCGGACTTCGACTTGGTAAGCAGCCATCAGGGCAGCTTGAGGATTCAAATCTTTAGCCAGGTTCCAGCGCACATGGGTATAAGCTTCAGCAGGTGCAGGACGTTCGACCGTCTTGCCGTCTGCTAAGGTCACCGTCACCGTCGGTGCTTCCACAAAAGTTTTGCCGTTATCAATGCTGTAAGTGATCTGTCCTGCACTGTTTGTTGTGGCTGAGTTCAACACAAATTTTGTGCCTTTCGGAATCGGTTGGGTCAATTCAATGCCTTGAGCAGGCAGATCTCCCGCATTTTTCCCGGTCAAGCTGTACCGCAGAACATTCCCGGGTTCAACCAGAGCTTTGCCTTGCAGAGCATTCCACTTCACTTGTTTTTGCCCTTGCTCATTGACCATGACGGTTTGCTTCTCAACTGCAAGGTTGAGTTTGACTTCTGGGCGTTGTAGGCGCTCTGCGATCGCGGCTCCTGCCTGTTGCAGGCTTGCCATCACAGGCGTACCGTTGAGGAATGGCAATGTTGCAGCAATGAGAGCTACTGCACCTAAACTAATAGACCAACGTTTCATAAAGGTTCTCCGGTAAAAAATGAATGCAGATGATGGGATGAACAATCAGACCTTTTGCAAGGAGCAGCGTTAGAAAATCACTCCTTGCAAAAAGGCTACTGAGCTTAGTTCACGCGACGGCGGAACGTGAAGGTTCGAGATTGCTGAGGTGCAACAATGCCAGTTACCGTGTTCACATATCGCGTCACATCAGTAGTTGCCGTCGTTCCCGTCTGATCAACAGCCCCAGTCGTTGCTGGATTGCCGCTAAAGAAATTAACCGTCGAAGCACCAGAATCCGCTGCACTTCCTACAATGTTGCTCGTGTCAATGATGCCATTGCCATCATTGTCTCTTGCCCAGTTGTTCGTGTTGTTTGCACCGGATACGCCATTTTCATCAATCACCACTTGCTCAGCTTCCAGGATGATGTTGCCTGTGCCGGATTGCGGTTCTGAAATGTTGGTGTAGGTAATCCGATACTCAATGACGTTGCCTGGAGCAGGCGTTTTTTGGGTAGTGCTGAACGTGGAATCCGCAGCTGTCGGTGCTGGACCTGTACCCGGCAGAATGCGGCTCTCTTTGACCGTTCTGAGGTAGCCTGTATAGACTCGATCGATGGTCAAATTCGTCGCCTCAATCGTCGCAATGTTACTATCTGTATCAATCCCTGCCTGAATTGGAACCGGGAAACCTCGATTGATATCGGTTGACAGCGGCGTGTTCAGCGGAAGATTGACCTCAACCCCATAGTTCACCTGCTGACCCGGTTGAACATTGTTGATTTGAATCGGGTTTCCACCTGTGTTGCTCGATACGATCGTGTAGTTCCCTGCACCGTCATACTGATAAGTCACAGAACTGCTACCAGCCGTAATCGTCACCGTAGAATTTGCAGGAAGATGATCCAGAGTCGCTGGAGGTTGTGGAGTCAGCACAATATTGCCAGGACTCGTTCCACTGTTCAGCACCGTGTTTGTAAAGGCAACAGGAGCAGGGTCAAGCGTTGCATTAGTTCCAGCAACGAGGTTCGGTGGAACAGGAGACGAAGCATTCGTAAAGTCGTCATTGTCTGTACCAGAAGGACCCGTTGCGGTGGGTGCGCCATCGGGACCATTGCTCACAGCAGCCGGGACAGGCGTGTTTAGGGTGAAAACACTGGCTTCACCACCCCCTTCAGTTGGGGTGCTGTCTTGACCCGAATTATTGTTGCCGGAATCGATACCTGTTTCAGGGCTAGCTGGAGTATTGACGAAACCATCGTCAATGTCTGTATCAGGCAAAGCATCAGGCACACCATCGCCGTTTGAATCTGTTCCAGGAGGAGTTCCATCGTCGCTGTAGTTACTTGGATTCTGGTCACCAGATTCGTCGTAAACTGGTACACCAGGTTGTCCAACCGTTTGGCTTGGAGTCGAACCGAACAATTGGCCAATGTTTGCAACTGTAATAGACGCAGGAGTTCCTGCTACGGCTACGGTGATTTGGAATCCGGTGACTGTCGTTCCAGGCGCAATCGTGCCCGTTCTGACAAAACCAACCCGGGTTGGATTCGCGATCGGAGTTGTGCTCCACGTCGCTTGGTTTGCATCGATTGAAATCGCAGAGCTAGTGTAAACTGTTTGCCAACCCAGTGGAGCAACAGCACTGACAAACGTTGTGCCTAGAGGAATCGCATCCGAGACTAAGATATTTGAGCCAGCTACACCATTGACTGTCGTTCCAGCCAAAGGCGCAGGCGTAATTCCAAGTCCGGTTGGATCAGTATTTTCAACTCGCAAGCTCAATCCATAGGAGATTTGATCATCACCGGGACCCGGCGCTCCAGTGGGGGTATAGCCTGTCCGGGTCTTCAGCAATGTTGCTAACGCATAGGTTCTTGCCGTTTGATTGACCGTTGCTTGTGCTGTACTGCTCGCTTCTCGAACGCCGTTGACAGGTGCGCCTGTCACTTCTCCGCCTGGCGTTCCGTCTGGATTATCGACGGTATAAACGTCGCCTCCATTCGGGCTTCGGGCTTGGTTTTGGGCATCTCCAGGAGTATCCCCTAAGGTGACAGAAACCACATCATTCGCCTGTGCCCCAGCTGCGATCGTCACAGGCACACGTACTAGAATTGAACCGCCCGGCACAATCCCGTTCGCTAAGCTTGGGATTGTGTTGGTGAGCAATTCACTTCCTGGAAACGCAGTCCAAGTCGCTCCCCCATCAATGCTGTACTCTAGGGTGCCAGGTGTACCTGGGCCAGTCACTCTTGCCAAGTTTGGAATCCGGAAGCTCGTTGGATCGTTACCAACGTTGGTCAAGCTGTAGGTGTAGTAAAGGGTGTCTCCAACCTCAACCTGTCCACCGTCAACATCTGTAACCCCTGAGGCTGTCACCGTAATCCCCGCCACTTCTGCAACTTGCACTGAGACAGTGTTCGAGGTTGCATTGATGGTCGTTCCCGGATCTCTGGGAGAACGGTAGGTAACATTGGCGGTGTTACTAATCGAAGTACCGGCTTGAGTTCCTTCTGCAAATACAGGTGCGAGAGGGAATCCAGTGGTGAGTAAAAATGTAGCAGCAAGCAGTTGACTCGCTCGCCGGGGGGTGCGTCGTGGTTGCATGATTGACCAATTAAATAAGTGACAAACTCTGCTGAACCTATGCCAAACCGCTCCGCGTTATCGGTTACGGGCAATCTAGGCAGATAGGCAATTTCATATGCAATACCCTGTAGGACTCATTGAATGCTCACCCTTTTAAATTGCGAGTATAAAATGAATCTCTAATTGAATTGCCGAATACTGAATTTGGTAGATATATCCAGTCAGCATCTAGCTCAAGTAGGAGTTTAGGCAATAAGTTGTGACAAAGTTGTGACAAAAATCCTGATTGTAAAAAAAGATACTCAGTAAGATTCTTGATTTTAAGTTGAGCTTCGCAAAATCTTCCGTGAAAGTGCGAGATTGAGTGATTGCAATCACAAAGAATTGTGTCTTCTCTCACTTGCATTTGCAGATTAACGGATCGAGTCCAGCGCCTTGCATACACTCTGCATCAGCAGTGGGATTGCACAAGGCATAATCACATAATCAAAACAGCCAAAATTCCTTGCCATTTCTGCTTCTGCAGGTTGGGTAGCCAGTAAAATAACGGGGGTAGTTTGCAAAAACTTCTGCTTTTTCAAACGCTGTAGCAGTGTGATCCCGTTTAATTTAGGTAATTGTGCTTCAAGAAGCAGGACTTGTTTGCTTGCGCCTTCAGCTTGTAATTCTTCTAATCCCGATCGACCATCTTGGAGCCATCGAATCCGATAGCCCCGCGTCAAGAGCGCGCGCACCATCTCCTCAGCAAACGTGGAGGGTCGATGCAGCAAAATGACATCCCGATCTGTTGCATCAGGTTGCCAGCCCGCAGGTAGAACACGATCGATCATGTCAGCTTTTGTTTGCTCTAGTGTGGCGATCGCGGCTTGATAAAGTGAGGAAAGATCGACTCCATCCTTGGGATACTCGGCAACTGCTGCCCTGAATGTGATCGCAATCGAACCCATAGGCAATCTTAATTCTGTCTGGTGTAGGGACTCTAGCATCTGTGCGAGCCAATCTCCGACCTCACCTTGCGTCAGATTGTAGGTTCCAACCACAAATTCTGATCCACTCCAACGAGCAATCACATCTTCGATACGAAATGATTTCCGAAGAGAAGTCGCAATTTGCTGTAAAACTTGATTGCCATAGCGATATCCGTGCTGCTGATTTAGGGTTTGCAAGTCATTCAGCCTGAGAACAGCAAAGCATAGCACCTGTTGGTTCTGATGGGCGAGATGCAATAATTGTCTGAGCATTCCTCGGGCTTGCTGTTGCGTCGGCAAATTGGTTAATGGATCAACATCAGCCTGATGCCGAATATGCTGCATTCGAGTTAATCGTTTAGAGACTCGCTCGATTAATTCAGCCGGAACAATGGGTTTACTGACATAATCATCTGCCCCGACTGCAAAAATTTCTCGAATGATATCAAGATTATGTAGACCTGTTAGAAATAAAACGGGTAGCCAAGACCACCGCACATCCTCGCGAATTGCCTGACATAAACGAAGTCCGTCAATATGCGGCAATTTGACATCAAGAATGACTAAATCAGGCGCAAAAGACTCAAGTTCTTCCCAGAGTCTTAAAGGATTCGTGATGGCGTTGACCTGAATGCTACAGTCCTCCAATATTCCTTTAATTAAACGAACCACCATAGGGTCGTCATCGATAATCATGACCCGCTGCATCAGAGGTTGCGACGGTTCTAACCGATCTAGACTCGCCTTGAGCAACTCAGTTGGTGTAATCGGGTAGTACAAGCTGCCTCGGATTTGAGTAGACAAGTTTTGTTCACACTCTGGATTCAGTCTTTTGAGCAGCAAAACGGGCGTGTTCTGAATCGATGATTCAGGCAGAACCAGATCGCAGTCCAGCACAATGAGATCAAAGCGTTGATGCTGAAGTCGTATCTGGGCGATCGCGCTTGTCGGAGCACCCGTCACTTGAATGGAATACAGATCTGATTCTTGAATAATTTGATCGAGCAAGTGCTGATCGGATAAGACGACTAAGACTTGGGGCTGCTGTTGTACTCGATAAGGCTTGAGCGTTGCAGAAACTTCACTTTTGACAGATAAAGATCGAATCGGTTCTCGTAACTCAGGATTGAGGCGATATCCCTGTCCATACACCGTTTCAATCAGCTCCTCTGCGTAGATCGCTTTCAATTTCTGTCGTAATCGCTTAATCAATGCCCGAACGGCTTCTTCCTTGCGCGGGTCTTCATCCAGCGACCAGAGATGATCGACTAGATCGCTTTGACTATATACTCGACCCTCTAGCAATCGCTCTAGCAGCGCGAATTCTTTAGAGGTTAAATCTAACCGAGTCTGATCATAAAGAACTTCGCGAGTATGACAATCAAGCTGCAATTTTCCCCAGCGTAGAATCGTTGAAATTGCGGCTGTTTTACGTCGAAACAACGCCCGGATTCGAGCTTCTAGCTCTGCTAGAGCAATCGGCTTCACAATATAGTCATCAGCACCACTATCTAAGCCTAGTACTCGATCTGCGATCGCACTTTTGGAAGTAATCATCATCACCAAGGTTGAATGACCTCGATTTCGTAAGCGCTTGCAAAATTGGATGCCATCGATTTTAGGAAGCATCACAGCCAGCAAAATCAAATCGTATTCGATCGCTTCGACGAGTTCCCAACCTGCTTGACCATCGATCGCAATATCAACCGTGTAAAGTTGCTTGGTTAACGCCGCTTTGATCGCTGTAGAAACTTGCTCATCATTTTCTACTAGCAAAACTCGCATAGGCTTGCATCACACAATTCGCTAAACCGTTTTAGCACCGCCTTTTTTTTTGTCACGGTTTTTTATTCAGACTTTCGGTGATTGAACGGTTGAGATCAGTTTCAGCCTCAGATCAATCAGCGAACTTAACCGAGCGCAACTACCCCAAAGTTTTGCGCAATCTCTTCCGTGTTCTAACGGAATTTTCCAAGAGTTTGATAAAGATTACAAAAACCTGGGGACTCTCTTAAATGTAAAAAGTGTTGTTCTGCTGACGAGTTTTGCGAGCTATGTTCTCGCTCACTCACCCTTGCTCATCATGAAAAATCTGCATCAGTTCCTAGCCGCAAGTTCTCTACTCAGAAGTAGTCTAACCGACTTTCAGCCTGCGATCGACGCTGCTAGAACATTCTTCTTCCGTTGTCAGATTCACTAACCCCTAGGAGAGAACAATGACACGTCGCTATGTGGTATTTGGCTTGGGAATTGCAGCTGCGATCGCCATGATCCCAGTCGATGGAACCCCTGCTGCGGCTCGTTTTTTTGAGCAGGGCAGATCTGTCGCACAATCCATCCATCAAACAGAAGTTGAATTGAAGCTGATTGCTAAGCAAAAGCAAGTGCAGAAAGATGCACGAGGCAAAGAGCAAGTCATTTGGAACGAGCTTAAACAAGATACGATGGTGAAAAAAGGTACGGTGCTGCGATTTCAGGTTATCGGCAAAAATACAAGCGATCGTCCGGCTGAAAAATTAGTCGTGACTCAACCGATTCCGAAAGGAACAATCTATAGCCTCAACTCCGCAGTCAAAGGGGATGCAGAATTAACCTACAGCATTGATGGCGGCAAAACATTTTCTGAAAATCCAATGATTTTGATCACTTTGCCCGATGGTAGAACGGGAATGCAGCCTGCGCCTGCTGATACTTACAGCCATCTCCGTTGGGTGTTTGATCGAGCGATCGCACCGAAATCTGCGGTGGAAATGAGTTACGAAGTGAGTGTGCGGTAGTAAGGCAGCGGTCTGGCAAACTCGATAGCCTGGTTCTAGCGCATGGCATCCTACCTTAGTCTCGAGAAATTTTAGCCTGCGGTAAATCCTAGGGAAAGTTTACGATCGCATAATCTTTCCCCACTTTGAATCGTAAACCCGCATAATAAATTGAGGCAGGCTAAAATTTAGTAAAAGAGTACTAATTCTTTCATGACTGTTCCCTCGACTCAGCCCGATCCGACTCATGGAGTTCCCGATCGCTTAATCAAACATTCAGTGCGATATGCGGATCATCGTGCTGTCCAGCGGGAGCATCTCACTCCCATGATGCGACATTACGCGGATCTCAAAGATCAATATCCTCATGCAATTGTCCTGTATCGAGTCGGGGACTTTTATGAAACGTTTTTCCAAGATGCACTGATTGTCTCGCGAGAACTAGAAATTGTTCTCACTTCCAAAGACGGCGGCAAAGAAGTTGGGCGCGTACCCTTATCAGGCATTCCTCATCACGCGCTCGATCGCTATTCTGCAACGTTAGTCGAAAGAGGATATGCGATCGCAGTATGCGATCAAGTTGAAGATCCTGCCGAAGCACAAGGATTAGTTCGGCGAGAAATTACCCGTGTGATTACGCCCGGCACCATTCTTGAAGAAGGAATGTTGAATGCGAAGCGAAATAACTTCTTAGCTGCAATTGTGATTGCTGGAAATCATTGGGGATTATCCTATGCGGACATTTCAACTGGAGAATTCTTAACGACGCAAGCCACCGGACTCGATCAGCTCTGTAGCGAATTAATGCGATTGCAGCCTGCGGAAGTTCTGATCCCAACCAATGCACCTGATTTAGGCGGGTTACTTCGACCCGGAGAGCGCTCTCCCCATGTTCCAGAAAGCTTGCCAACCCAGTTTTGCTATACCTTGCGATCGCAAGCTCCCTTTAATCAACATGAAGCTCGACAGCGATTGCTCGAACGTTTCAAAGTGCGATCGCTCGAAGGTCTAGGCTGTGAACATCTCCCCTTAGCAGTTCGCGCCGCAGGAGGATTGCTCGAATATCTCGAAACTACTTCAGAGCGCAGTGTGATTGATACAACCAAATCAAAAACACCCGAACTCACTCAAGTCCCACTTCAACCGATTTGTACTTACACCATCAGTGAATATCTCACCATTGATCCCCAGACTCGGCGCAATCTAGAAATCACGCAAACCGTTCGAGATGGTGTATTTCATGGCTCATTGCTGTGGGCACTCGATCGCTCTGAAACGTCGATGGGAAGCCGTGCTTTGAGACGATGGCTCTTGCAACCTTTGCTGAACATTGACGACATTGAAGCCAGACACGACACGATTCAAGAACTCGTCCGCAATGGCATCCTTCGCGAAGACCTCAAAGCCATGCTCAATCAGATTTATGACTTGGAGCGCTTAGCAGGTCGAGCCGGATCGGGAACTGCCAACCCGCGCGATTTAGTCAATTTAGCTGAGTCGTTGAGTAAACTACCCGAACTTGCGAGGCTTGTCGCTCAGGCAAAATCTCCCTATCTCAAAGCATTGCAGCATGTTCCACCGATTCTGGAGCAGCTTGGCAAACATCTTCAGGCGCATTTAGTCGATCGTCCACCACTAGGTCTGAAAGAAGGCGGTTTGATTCGTGAAAACGTTGTGCCGCAGCTAGATGAAATGCGCCAGCAAGCTGTAGACGACGAGAAATGGTTAGCCGAACTCGAAAAAAAAGAACGCGATCGCACCGGCATTCAAACGCTAAAAGTTGGCTATAACAAAGCCTTTGGCTACTTCATTAGTATCTCTCGCGCCAAAGCTGATCAATGTCCCGAAGGCTATGAACGCAAGCAGACCTTAACGAATGAAGAACGCTTTGTGACTCCAGAACTAAAAGTTCGAGAAGGTCGGGTGATGAACGCTCGGCGAGAAATCGGGGAGCTAGAGTATGAATTTTTTGCGGGACTGCGATCGCAAGTAGGAGAACAAGCCGAAGTCATTCGTAAAGTGGCTCATGCAGTCGCAGCAGCAGATGCTTTAGCAGGACTGGCAGAGCTAGCCGTTTATCAAAATTTTTGTCGCCCTCAAATGTCAGTAGGACGAGAAATTGCGATCGTGGAAGGTCGTCATCCGGTTGTTGAACAATCGATTCCCTCAGGATTCTTTGTACCAAACTCCGCAGAACTGGGTTCTCCTGCACCCGATCTGATTGTTCTGACTGGTCCGAATGCAAGTGGTAAAAGCTGCTACCTGCGCCAGATTGGTTTAATTCAACTCATGGCACAGATTGGGAGCTTTGTTCCGGCTGAATCCGCACAACTTGGCATTTGCGATCGCATTTTCACGCGGGTCGGTGCAGTCGATGATCTGGCAACTGGACAATCGACATTCATGGTTGAAATGAATGAAACGGCGAATATTCTGAACCATGCAACAGAGCGATCGCTCGTGCTACTTGATGAGATTGGACGAGGAACTGCGACGTTTGATGGATTGTCGATCGCTTGGGCAGTCGCCGAACATCTCGCAACTGAGATTCGAGCCAGAACGATTTTCGCAACGCACTATCACGAACTGAATGAACTCGCTTCGATCTTGCCGAATGTCGCAAACTATCAAGTCACAGTGCGAGAAATGCCCGAGCAAATTATTTTCCTGCATAAAGTTCAACCTGGAGGAGCCGATCGCTCTTATGGCATTGAAGCTGGACGACTCGCAGGACTGCCGAGTTCAGTCATCGATCGTGCCCGGCAAGTCATGACCCAAATCGAGAAACATAGCAAAATCGCGATCGGACTGCGTAAAGGCAAAGCCAAGCCATCAGAGCGAGCGAAAGAACCAGCCCAACAACTTGACATTTTTACTGAACTTTAAGGCAGCCAGGAATTTCTCAAGCTTGATGCAGACAATTGAGCGATCCCACTTCATCAACTGAAAACAAGCTCGTTCTGTCTTCACGTTATCCGCTAAAGGCGAAATCCAGATCAAGTCTGAATCAAATGTAAGAACGGATGGGGCTGAGGAATTAACTTGGCAGCCTCAAGTCGAGGCAATGGCTTCGAGAATAAAAACCCTTGCCCATACTCACATTTCAGCGCTTTCAACTGCGCTAACTGCTTCGTCGTTTCTACCCCTTCTGCGACTACATCCATCCCCAAATTCCAAGCCAGTGTAATAATGGTGCGAACGAGTTCTAGCTTTTCACCATCGACATCGACCCGGCTCACAAAAGAGCGATCGATTTTCAGTACATCCATCGGAAATCGATACAAATAGCCCAACGAAGAATATCCTGTGCCAAAATCATCTACCGAAAGCTGAATGCCCATCGCTTTAAGCTGTAGCAACATATCCATCGCAGATTCAGTATTCTCCATGATCGCGCTCTCAGTAATTTCGAGCTTTAGGCAGTGAGCATCAATCCCAGTTTCTACCAGAATCTGGCGAATTTGATTAATCAAACTTGGCTGCGAAAACTGCCGACTCGAAAGATTGACGCTCACTGTCAAGGGCGGTTCTGATGAAAATTCATCTTGCCACTGTTTTAATTGCCGACAGGCTTCACGCAGTACCCATTGCCCTAATGGAATAATTAAGCCAGTTTCTTCTGCGATCGGCACGAATTTTGCAGGTGAGATAATGCCTTGCTCTGGATGTTGCCAGCGCACTAACGCCTCAAATCCCATAATCCGCCCCGTCGCTAAAGCAACAATCGGCTGATAGTACAATTCAAAATCTTGGCGTTCAACCGCTCGACGCAAATCATTTTCAAGCTGCATCAACGCCACAACATGCGTATGCATATCGTGATCGAAGACTTCATGACAAGCTTTTCCTTGCGCTTTAGCACGATACATGGCGATATCTGCACCGCGGAGCAAATCTTCTGGGCGATCAAAATCAGTTGAAGAGAGCGTAATGCCAATACTGGCTGAAGTAAACACTTCATGACCGCTGAGATTAAATGGGGTAGAGAGAGCTTTCTGAACTCGCTCTGCAACTTTCGTTGCGTCCGCATCACTCTTAATGTTTTCCAGCAAAATCGTGAATTCATCTCCACCCAGTCGGGCAACCGTGTCATGCTTATTCAGACAAGATTCAAGTCGTCGGGCGATCGCAATTAACAGTTGATCCCCAATCATGTGCCCCAAACTATCGTTGATCACTTTGAAGCGATCGAGGTCTAAGAACAAGAGCGCAAATCGATAGTTCGGATCTTCATGGGCACGCTCAACAGTCTGACTCAACCGTTCCATGAAGAGAAGCCGATTCGGCAGACCAGTCAGAGAGTCGTGAAACGCATTCCGACGCAGTTGTTCTTCAACTATCTTGCGTTCTGTTACTTCCCGCATGACCGAAACAAAATGAGTCACTTGCCCCTGCTCGTTGCGAATCGGAACCATGTTGACATCGACCCAAAAATGAGACTCGTCTTTGCGATAGAGAATCACTTCGGCTCGAACGGGTTCATGAGCATTGAGCGTATCTCGAATGCGATCAACTTCACTGATCGAAGTCTTTTCACCTAGCAAAAGCAAAGCAGACTTTCCAATCGCTTCACCAGAAGAGTAGCCTGTTGCTCGGGAAAAGGCATCATTGACATAAACAATTCTCAAACCCAGGGGATCGTCGATCGCTTCTTCCGTCTGCGAGATCATGACGATCTCATTTGCGTTGACCACGACCGATTCAAGCAGTCGGAGATATTCCTCAAGCCATTTGCGTTCTGTGATATCTTTGACCGTGATTAACGTTCCGCTGGCTTCTCCCACGGCGTTACAGAGTAACGTGGAGTTGACTTCCGCCCAGAACTTTCTGCCATCTTTGCGGCGAAGCTGTCCTTCCTTCCAGCCATAAAACGGCTGAGATTGATCGGCGGAGCCTTGAAATTCTAACCATCCTTCGATTTCATGAAAAAATTGATGGGCGGGTCGCCCCACCATTTCGGCAACAGAACAGCCGACTAATTTCGCCAAACGCGAGTTGACATACAGCACTTCATCCTGCAAATCTGTGATCACAACGCCATCATTGAGATTTTCGACCACAGTCTGCAAGAGCCAATCGGCTTCTCTGAGCATTGCAGGACGATTTGGCTCTACTGCTGTGCTTGGAGTGCGAGATGTCTCCAGGTCGATCGACTTTGCCATGCCTGCTTACCTTTGGAAATTGACACTCATTAAGAAGTTCACGTTGAAGGCGATAAAGCTTAACTGCAAATGGATAATTTTATCCACGCTTAATCTATAGAAGTTGATCGCTAAGTTTTGCTTAATAAAAGCAGCACAAATCCAACTGAAATTGATAGATTCAGTCTGCCCACGATCAGAGATGAGTGAACGTTAAGGATGGAGTGAACGCCACTGAGAGATGAGTGAGGCAAGTTCGGGAAAATGATTTTGTGGCAGACTATGATCGGCATCCTTCAGGATAGAGAACTTGGCGTTTGGAATTTCACGAGCATACGTTTCGCTATGCCAAAGTGGAATCGTTTCATCTTGATCGCCTGTGATCACTAAAGTCGGTGTGGTGATTTGGTGAATTTCTTTTTCAACCGTATCGATCGCATCTTCGGGTCTTAAGCGATCGACTAAAAAGGATCGGGCGGCAGGTTGGGCATTTAATTCTTGCCGCATCCAAGCAATTTGAGCAATTGTTTTTTCTTGTCCAATCTGAACTGTGATCGGTTTAATCAAGGCTAATGCCCAATCAATCACAGGAGTTTGCCAGAGGAGAGGACGCAGATGATCATATCGTCCACAGAAACTATCATCGCGAATTCCAGCGGGAGCCGCGAGAATTAGACCTTTCACCGATTCAGGATATTGCAACGTATAGGCAGCCGAAACCCATCCGCCAAAAGAATGTCCGAGTAAATAAAAAGAGTTTAGTTCTAAGGCTTGAACGACTTGGCGTAAGAATGTGACTTCTTTGGCGATGTCATAGCGAATGATAGGACGGGCAGAAGCTCCAAAGCCGAACAAATCAATGCCAATACAGCGAAAATTTGGTTTGAGCAGTTCGATCAGCGGCAACCAATTGGCTGCGCTACCCATAAACCCATGTAGCATGACAATGGGAGTGCCTTCACCCACATCGAGATAAGCAGCAGGCAGCAAGGTTGATCCGTCTGGTAATCCGTCAAAATCGAGTTGAATTTGGAGAATCTTTTTTTGAGTCATTTCAATCAGGGTTGGGTGTACACAGATCGAATCGATCGGCAAGGAAGGACGTTACTAGATTATTATGCTGAGCGTTATCCGCATTCTTCTCGACAAGATTGGCTCGATCGCATTCAGTCTGGCGCAATTTCGATCAATGATATTCCAGTCAGCGATCCCGAAATGCCATTGCAGCCTGGTCAACTGCTGTCTTATCAGCGCTCGCCTTGGATCGAGCCAGATGTTTCATTCGAGATTCAATCGCTATACGAGGATGAGCACTTGCTTATTTTATCCAAACCGTCTGGATTGCCTGTCTTACCCGGCGCAGGCTTTCTGGAAAATACATTGTGGGGATGGCTACGCCGCGAGTATGCGACTCCTCCAGTTCCAATTCACCGATTAGGCAGAGGAACTTCGGGAGTGATTGTTTTAGCAAAAACAGAGCTAGCACGATCTCAGTTATCGAAGGATTTGCGCGATCGTACGTTTGAAAAACGATATCGGGCGCTCGTTACTGGAATTCCTGATGCAGATCAGTTCACTGTCACTCACCGAATTGGCAAGGTTGCCTATCCACAGCTTGGAGAGTTGTATGTCGCAACGGAAACCGGGAAAGAAGCCATCAGCCATTGCCAGGTGCTAGAGCGCGATCGCATTCCGAATGCCACGTTGCTAGAAGTTACAATTCCCACCGGAAGACCGCATCAGATTCGGATTCACTTAGCGGCAGCAGGATATCCACTTTGGGGTGATCCGCTTTATGGAGTGGGAGGAGTCGCTATCAATCAAAACTCAGTGCCTGGAGATTGTGGTTATTTACTTCATGCGTATACTGTCGGGTTGATTCATCCTGTTAGCAAAGAAAAGATGACGATTCAAGCAGAACCTCCGACTTTGCTCAGTCCTTCCTATAATTGAAGTCTAGGATGCGAATTGCATTTTAAAGAGGTCACTATGCTTAAATTTGCGTTTCTGATCGTTCCCTTGCTGCTGATCAGTTCTGCTGTTCAAGCTCAATCCATTCCAAATTTATCTGTGCGCGATCGCCAACGCCTCAGCCGCGATCTCACTCCTTCAAACTCACAAGAATTTTTCAATCTTGGGCACAACCAACTAGAGCGCGAAATTCGACTTTTAGAACGGCGATTTACAGCTCAGCAAGAAAGCCCGTTAAGGATTGATCCGAAACTACGCGATCAGGAATTTCAAAGCGATTCGATTCGCAATAGAGTGATACCGAAAATGCAACACCTTAGATAGTTGCAGGTTGCAAAAGAGCGAATCACGATCGAAGATCTCTCGTATCATGAGGAAATGCGATTTCTTACACGTTTTTTTGCCGCAGTTCTCGCGGTTCTTCTCATCTCTGGATCTATGACAGTAGCGCAGACAACCAACATTACGCCGGGCGATAACCTCGTCGCCGAAGGCATTCCACCTATTCCTGAATCGTTGGCACAAACCGTCGATCGCTATACTCAGTTCCGTTCCGCAGGATTTGTGAGTTGGCATCCTGAACGTCGCGAAGCCTTGATTGTGACGCGATTCGGAGACGCGCCTCAAATCCACCGCGTTGCTTTTCCACTGGGAAGTCGGCAGCAGATGACTTTCTTTACTGAACCTGTGTTTCGGGCAAGTTATCAGCCGACGAAAGGGGATTACTTTGTGTTTAGTAAAGATACAGGCGGCAATGAGTTTAGCCAGAACTATCGCTATGATTTTGCAACAGGCGATATTACGTTACTCACAGATGGCAAGTCGAAGAATAGCGGCGGGGTTTGGTCGAATCAAGGCGATCGCATGATTTATACTTCGACCCGGCGGACTGGAAAGGATACTGATTTTTATACGATTAATCCAACCGATCCAAAGAGCGATCGCTTACTGGCTGAAGTTGAAGGCGGCGGTTGGGGTGGATTAAATTGGTCACCCGATGATAAACAGCTTTTAGTCATCGAATACGTCTCGATCAATGAGAGCTATCTTTGGTTATTTGATACGACTTCGGGTGAGAAAAAGCTACTCACGCCAAAAGGTGAAAAAGATAAGGTTTCTTATCAAGGCGGTGTGTTTAGTAAAGATGGCAAAGGATTGTATGTGATTACCGATCGAGAATCGGAATTTCAACGCTTAGCCTACATCGATTTAGCAACCTTCAAGCATACTTACCTCAGCACTCAAATTCCTTGGGATGTTGAAGATTTTGATTTGTCTCACGATGGCAAACAGCTTGCGTTTGTGACCAATGAAGATGGCATTAGCGTGCTGCATTTGCTAGATACGGCGACAAATCAAGAGAAAGCTTTGCCAAAGTTGCCGATCGGACAAGTGAGCGGAATTATCTGGCATCGCAATAATCAAGATCTAGGATTTACTTTAGTTTCTTCGCGCTCAACAGCAGATGTATATTCGCTGAATACAGTGACGAACAAAATCGATCGCTGGACAGAGAGTGAAACAGGTGGATTAAATACTGCGAATTTCTCAGAAGCAGAATTGGTTCGCTGGAAGAGTTTTGACGATCGTACAATTTCTGGGTTTCTCTATCGTCCGCCTGCAAAATTCACAGGCAAACGTCCTGTCATTATCAATATTCATGGAGGTCCAGAAGGGCAATCCAGACCTAGCTTTTTAGGACGCATCAACTATTACTTAAATGAATTAGGTGTTGCCGTAATTTTCCCAAATGTGCGGGGATCAACTGGATATGGCAAGACATTTTTGAAGCTAGATAATGGTTATCTACGCGAAGATTCTGTGAAAGATATTGGCGCATTGCTAGACTGGATTGCGACTCAACCGGGGTTAGACAAGGATCGAGTTTTAGTCACAGGCGGCAGTTATGGCGGATATATGTCATTGGCGGTGGCGACGAATTATAGCGATCGTATTCGTGCTGCAATTAATATTGTCGGAATCTCGAATTTTGTCAGTTTCTTAGAGCGGACGGAAGGCTATCGTCGGGATTTACGCCGAGTTGAATATGGAGACGAACGCGATCCAAAAATGAGAGAATTTCTGCTCAAGATTTCTCCGTTAAATAATGCGGAAAGAATCAAGAAACCTCTCTTTGTCATTCATGGTAAAAACGATCCAAGAGTTCCATTAAATGAAGCAGAACAGATCGTAAAAACTGTGAGAAAGAACAATGTTCCGGTTTGGTATCTGATGGCAACCGATGAAGGTCATGGATTCTCAAAGAAGAGAAATATTGATTTTCAGTTCTATTCCACCATCATGTTTATCAAAGAGACCTTGTTAAAGTAAAACTTGCAAGTTTTACTTGTCCCGCACGAGGTTGAAATCCCGTGCTCGTCCGGGCAAAGTCTCTAAAGAGGCTGTCTTTCTGAGCCATTGGCTAGGTTCTGTAGTCCCTTGAGGGAGTTTGCACGGCTAGCACCGGGTTTTCAATCCGGTGCGGGACAGAAACGCAGTCAAGCTAATGTTCAGGCGGTTTTGTCAGCCAAACAGTTCCTGCATCTCTAACGCCGATAGAGTTTGTCCCGTATGAACTCAATGTCTTGCGGGACAAACCATAGGCTAGGTGGAGCAGTTTTTAGCACGACTGGGTAGCAGATTAATGTTGAAGCTAATCGAATGAGCGCTGAGCAGAGTAAAGCTAGACCTAGACCTAGTAATCCGTAGCTCGGAGTCAACCATAAAATTAACGGGATGCCCAAGCCTAGCCCTAAGCTTTGAATCACAGTTACAATCCCCGGACGATCAAGTGCCATAAACGCTTGCGCTAGAATCACCGAAGTCCCGCTCACAACCGTTTCAAGCGCTAACACTCGAAAGACCGGAATTGCTGCTAAGTATTCTTTTCCATAGAGTAAGTTCAGAACGAGCGGTGCACAGATCATCATGAAAGCTGCCATTACAATTGCTAAAAATCCGCCAATTCGAGCCGCTCGACCTGTCATCTGTAAAACTTCTTCTGTAGGACGTGCCGCCGCTTTGGGAAATAGCACGGTGACAAATGAACTTTGAACGACATACAGCAATTGACAGAGACTAAACGCGATCGCAAATAGCCCCATTGCTGCCGGAACTAACAAACTGACAGCTAAGACCTGCTGGAGTTGTCCCGCTAAAGTAGAAACGAGGTCAATCCCATAAGCCCGCAAGCCATAGCTGAGCAGTCGTTTGGTCGATCGTCGAACCCGCTCAAATCGAATTGTAAAAAACCGCCGAGTACAAGCGATCATCCAAACCAAAATCGGGATTCCAGGTAGCCAGTAAGAAATCACTGCCGTAAATGGAGTCAGTTTTCCCAAGAGCGCCAGTCCGACTAGCATGACTAAAGTACCGAGTGGGAAAACATAGCGCATTTGATTCGCGATCGCGAATTCGTCACTTGCCTCCATAGACGATCGCAGAATTTCTGTGAACATTGCGATCGGAACGGCTAACATCAGCGCTTGTGCAAAATGAATTGTATCAACTGAGTATTTTCTCAGAAGGATTGGAATCGTAAAAATTCCAATCACAGCACCGATAGTACTCAGGATCACGCCAATGAGAATAGCGGCTGAGAAACTTTTCGATCGCTCAGTCGGATATTTTTTGAGCGTGTAAAGTAGGGCGCTCGGTAAGCCGAACGACAAAGAATATGCAAAAAATTGGGGCCAAATCGCCATTGCAGCTTGTTCTCCCCGACCACTTGGACCCAACAGCCTTGCGGTGATGGTTCCGGTTGCGACATTGAGAAAAATGATCAGAAATCGAGCAAGCAAGGTTTGAAGAATGGCAGATGTGCCATCGCGTCCCTGAAGCGAGCGAGATCCACGCTGCCAAACTTCTGCAATCCGTCCTCCCCAATTCCTCATGCACTCACCTTTAGAACGCAAAGTTATCTTAGCGTCCTTCTAGCATCAAGAAAAAGGCATCATCTAACTCATACCCTAACGTCTTCGTCATCGACTTGACCCGCGATCGAGCTTCAATTTGCTGTTCGGTGAGCCAATTCAGCATCACAAACGTTTTCTGCATGACGAAGATTTCTAAGGCTTCCGGGTTGTATTCAATCCCATCTTTCTGAATTTGATGCGGAACGAGCATGGCAGCATAGCGACCCAGTTCCTTTTCCGACCAGTTCAGTAAAAATGGCATCCAAGGATAGGTCGCATCGAGCCGGATAAACCACAATCGGATCTCTGGAATCTCTGAATATTCACGCGGATCGCTAGGGTCTAAAGGGTAGTCAATTTTAAATTGAATCGATTGCTCATGTTCACGGAGGTTGGGTTTGAGAGATTCGATGCGGTCGATCACTTGACTGAGATCGACTGTATCAATCTGTTCGGCAGTGAGATGGATAATCATTGCTTTGTCGTGCGTGAGGGTTGAGGACTCAAAGTTCTTCGAGAACTTTGAGTCCTGTTCGTCTTAGCGAGCAAGCTCGATCGCTCGGTTCACCATACCTGCTGCGGTAATGCTGTTAAATGCCATCAGTTCGCCTGCAGTTGCAGTCGTCTCACCGCGTCTCCAAGCAAAGGTATCGCGTTTTGCGGTACTCCGAAGCATGATTGGCTCTAGCATTCCGCTTGCGCCACCGGTGACACCGATTAAGGCATCGCCACCAAACAGTGTGTCAAACGTTGCATCATCAATAAATCCACCATCCGGCTCAGAGCAGGTGTCCCAAGCTACATCGGATGCACGATATAAGCGGCGAGGATTGACGATCGAGACAATTCTTACCCCATATCCTTGAGCTTCTAGACTCGATGCTGCTTCAAACACAGGCACTAAAGTCATATCGCCAATGACACCAAATACGATCGTTTTCGATCCAGTGCTTTCATGCAGAATGATGCCACCTTGCTCGATCGCTTGTCGCGTCTGTTCTAAGGTTGTCCGAATCGGCAACGGGGATTTACTCGCTGTGATCACAACGCCTTTGTTTTTCGTGGTCAGTGCCCAGTCATAACAAGCTTGAATGCTATTCGCATCGGGTGGGAATAGTGCGAACACGTTGCCATTTCTGAGCATTGCGGCAAAGTACGCTTCAACTTCAGGACGTTGGTGAGTCCAGCCATTTCGTCCTTGCTCTAAGGCTCCAGCGGTAAACAATGTAATGGTCGAAGGGGTGGGACGACGCAATTCTGCCATCGCTTGCGTTACGGTTTGCCAGATAGGTAGTCCGTTAATGGCGAAGGATTCATAAGAACACCACAGCGATCGACATCCCATTAATGCCAGTCCTGCTGCTAATCCCGCACAAGCATCTTCGCTCAAAGGCTCATAGACTTGACCGTTGGGGGCTTGGTTATAGAGCGAATCTTCGGTCGGGTGAATGATCTTCAATGCCTGGTTAATGTTGGCAATCCCAGAGGCTTCGTTTCCGTCTGCGTTGGTCACTAAGAAAGCGCGATCGCTTTGTCCAACATGTCCCACCAATCGACCCATTGCAGTCGTCGAAACTTTCGCATCTCCGCCCACGGCATATTCTTCGAGCGGCAACTGTCCTAAATCGGGTAAAGCCCGCTCGAATTCAGTCACAACCGTTTTGCTAGCAGAACCACCGCCTGCACGTTCACAGTTCGATCGCACTAATGCCCAAGCTTCAGGAGTCAATGCCCGCGCTTTCAATGCGGTGATGATGTCTTCATTTTCTAGCGTGTGTTGAGCATAGAGGTTGTGAGACTTCGAGCCTTTTGCGTGAACCCCTGCACCTTTGAGCTGTTTGATGATGAAGACGGTTAACTGACCGCCCAATGCCGATTTCGCGGCTTGATCTGCGGCGGTTAAGACTGCGTTTGTAAACTTAATCCGATTCTCCAAAGAGAACACGGTGCTATCAACGTACTCGCTGGGCTGATTGCGATCGTCAAAATCTTTCGCATCGACTAGGACAACATTCTCGAATCCATTCCCTTTCCAGAAGTCGATCATTTGCTCATTGGTTTTGAGCGACACCATGCTGTGATGCTCTTGCGAGTAGCCATTCCAAACCAAGATCGGCAAGAAGTTCGTCACCCCTGGAAATGCGGTGTTGAAGTGTGCCATCGAACTCATAATGTATGGCTCACCTAATCCACCATCCCCGACAGTAAAGGGGAACAATTTATCGCGATGCAGGAGAGATGCTGCCATTGCAAAATGCTGCCCTTGCCCCAAAGGCCCTGCCGGAGCCAAAATTCCCGGAATGAAACCGGACAAGTGCCCTAAGAGTCCATGCTTTTCCCGGAAGCGATCGCGCAATTGCTGTACGGTTTCGATGCCCATATCTTCAAGAGAGCGATCGAGGAACATGGCACTATAAAATCCGGGCGCGTGATGTCCGACTTCGGTGATGATGTTTTTATGCCCTAACATGACAAAGGCTGCATAGGCTTCGGCTTGGCTGGCAAATCCACCGGGGTGTCCAGAGGCTTTACTGGCTGTCATTTGCAGAATCAAATAGCGCAGTGCGTCCGCAGCGAGCAGTGTTTGATAGCCCGCAGCCGGGTCGGTTGGGTCAGTGATCGCGGTTTTGCCGTCGGCGATCGCTGATGTTTTGCCATATGTCTCAAACCCTGGTAACTCGTCGCTGAAGTATTGAATCCCTTCTGTAAAAGCGGGTTTGGTCGAGATTGGGTTTGTCACTGCGGTCATACTTACACCTGCTGCGTCTTGTAATGGGTCTGACACTCTATCGTACACAGACGTTGCACGCTTGAGAATCAATCTTGCTGGCATGTGAGGGATCGATGTGTTGATGCAGTGAATAGAACAAAATCGATGATTTTAGGTGAAAGAATAGAGAATCATGGTGATCGCGATGCTTCACCAAATGGTTTGTACGGGGTACTGAGCGATGAGATGATCAATCGTCAGAATCGGGATGTTTTCGACCTGAGCTTGGGCAATTAGAATTCGATCGAATGGATCTTTGTGATGATCGGGAAGGCTATCCACTTGCAGAATGTGGGCGAGATTGATGGTCAGGCTCTCAAAACGGTTAGCCGTTAGGCAAGATCGAATAAATTGGGTCGGAGGTTCTGGAAGGGGAAGCTTGCCAATGTTGGATTTAATGATAATTTCCCAACTGCTGGCAACGCTGAGATAAAGCGTGTTTTCAGGATTTGAAATGATGTCTTGAACGGGTACAGAGAGTCGAGAGTTGTTGGTAACCCACCAGAGTAGAGCATGGGTATCGAGTAAAGCACGCATGGTCTACTGAGGGTCGGCGGGATTGAGAAAGCTGTTTAAGATATCGTCTGGTAAGGGGGCGTTAAAGTCGTCTGGGATGATCAGTTTGCCTGCGTATTGTCCAGGAACACGAGGTGAATTCTCTGGGGAGTGAGGTTTACGATCGCGGTTTGCAGGAGAGATATGGGCGACCGCTTGTCCATCTTGGGAAATGATGATTTCTTCGCCTTGGATCACCCGATCGAGGAGTTGGGTAATGTTGGCGGTGGCTTCGGGTAGGGTGACGTGGGTGACCATGGGTGGGTAAGCCAGGATGGTTGTGTCTGTCATTATAGTCGGGGCAGAAAATCGATCGCGCTATTTTGACCAGAGCCATGCGATGAGAAGGAAGATTGTCGAGTTTGTGAGAAGTAGACTTTACGCATTTGCTGAACGATTGCGATGGGTCTAGGCGACGTTGGGAAGAACTTCGATACGAATCGTCATACCTGCGCGAGTCAGCATGAGGATGAGTTGGTCGATCCGAAATTGACCGATCTTACCTTGCAGAAGGGCTTGAATAGTGTCTGGGGATTCTCCAAGGATTTGTGAAGCTTGATCGATCGTCCAATTGCGGTCTTGAATCAAGGTTTTGAGGTTGAGCATGAGATCGGCACGAATGCGGAGTTCTTCAGCTTCTTGGGGAGGAAACCCTAAATCTACAAAAACATTTGGCTCTCCGATCGTCGTGAGATTGTCAGTCATGATTGAGTTCCTCTGAGGTTTGGCGATGTTGCAGCATTTGTTGGTAGCGCTGTTGTCCCAGTTTAATGTTTCTTTGGGAGGTCTTTTGGGTCTTCTTTTGGAAGGCATGGAGGACGTAGACTGCTTCCTTAAATTTAGCAACATAAAAAACTCGATAGGCATCTTCTGTACGAATTCGGATTTCTTGAACGCTTTTGCCGACAGTTGAAATCGGTTTGAAATCAGGGGGTTCTTCGCCTTGCTGAATAGCCCGAAGTGCAAATCCGGCTTCTTTTCGCGCTTCGTCAGGAAAGGATTGGATTTCTTCACGTGATGCACCGATCCAGTGAATCGGTTTGTCGGTCATAGTGGATGCCTTTACGATCGATGAATTGCCTTCGATAGTTTACTGCGATCGCTGATTCCACATTGCTTATTTGCGGAGCCATGCGATGAGAAGGACGATCGCGATTCCAACGCAGAACCAGAGAATCCAATTGATTTTGCGGCGAGGCGGTCGGAGTGCTTTATCGCAGTCCTCAACGTCTTGAGCAAGTCCCATTTCTTGATATAAACGGCGAGCGTTTTGGTATGCTTCGATCGATTCTTTCTTCCGGCTGAGCTTTGCTAGAGCATGTCCCAAGCTAAAATAAGAATACGCTTCACCCCTACGATCACCAATCTCGCGCTCAATCTCTAAGGACTGTTGATAATAATCAATCGCGCATTCATACTGTCCTAATGAACCGTAAGCATTGCCCAGATTACTGAGGGAAGAAGCTTCACCCCCACGATCACCAATTTCGCGCACCATTTCTAAAGACTGTTGATGACAGTTGATCGCACGGTCATACTGTCCTAATGAATCGTAAGCATTGCCCAAATTACTGAGGGAAGAAGCTTCACCCCTACGATCACCAATCTCGCGTTCAATCTCTAAGGACTGTTGATGACAGTCGATCGCACAGGCGTACTGTCCTAGAGCATTGTAGACAAATCCCAAACCAATGAGAGAATTGGCTTCACCCCCACGATCACCAATTTCACGCGCCATTTCTAAGGACTGTTGATAATAATCAATCGCGCATTCATATTGTCCTAATGAACCGTAAGCATTGCCCAGATTACTGAGGGAAAAAGCTTCACCCCTACGATCACCAATCTCGCGCTCAATCTCTAAGGACTGTTGATGACAGTCGATCGCACAAGCGTACTGTCCTAGAGCATTGTAAAAAAGTCCTAACATACGGAGGGAAGAAGCTTCACCCCTACGGTCACCAATCTCGCGCTCAATCTCTAAGGACTGTTGATGACAGTCGATCGCACAGGCGTACTGTCCTAACAGAACGTAAGCAAATCCCAAACTGCCGAGAGAAGCCGCTTTGCCCTGAGCAAAATTAATCTGAGCAAATTGAATTTGGGCTTGACTGTGAGCGACGATAGCAGCTTGATATTGTCCCACAGACTGATACAAGTCTCCCAACTGTATCCATGCCCAGCCTAAGTTTCGTTGCTCCTCTACGTTGTCAGGCTCCGCAGCCGTCCACTCTTGAGTCAGCCGCCCATAGATAGACAGCAAAGCAAGATAGTAGCCGTGTCGGTCTAAGCCATTGAAGCAGGTATCCATAATTTGATCTGCAAGGGCGTACTCTCCCAATTCACAGTGATGATGAAAGATTTCGAGTTGTGCAGCACAGTCAGACAGTAAGCCTGTCCAAAGCTGAATGTTTGCAGCAAAATACGCGATCGCTCTCTCATGCGATTTCCGATATCGATCGCTCTTCTTCAATTCCTGCTCAACCACCCCCCGCATCAACGGGTGCAGCGTCCATCGCTCCGACTCCTGCCGTAGAAACGCCCGATCGCTCAACGTCTGCAAATCCTCGATCGTCGCATCCTCTAGCATTGCCTGAGCCATCTCTAACCCAAACGCATCTCGATACACAACCACACCGAGTAAAAGCGATCTCAACCGCTCCGGCAACTCCGCAAACAAGACCGTAAAGATCTCCTCGACCTTCGCTTCCGAATCACCCTGATAGTGACAAAACAACTGCTCAAAGAAGTCCAAATCCCTTTCGCTTAGACTCCCCTCCGCCTCTTGCCGCAACCAACTCGCCGCCAACCCCAACAACAACGGATGCCCATTCGCCAACTGCGTCAATCGCTCAAATCCTCGTTCTGCGATCGCGCAAATCCCCTGCTTCGCCAAAAACTCCGCCCCTTCCGCATCCGTTAAGCCAGAAATCGCCAACCGCGATCGCTCATCTGTTACGACTTTACGGCGAGTCGCCACTAATAAAAAACTCCGCTCACCCCGCTCTTGCCAATACTGCACAAACTGATCAAAGGATGCGATCGCGCTTTCCGTCAGTTGCTCAGCCTGATCGACCACAAGCAAGCAGCGATGCTCTGTCAATCGCCGCGCTAACTCATGAACCAATGCTTCATCATCCCAGCGCTGATCAATCAAATACCTGAGTTCTTGCAAAACCCATCGTGCAAACTGATTAAACGATTCCACTTTCGCCGCATCCACCCACAGCGATCGCTCAAAGTCTGCTTTCTTCTGAGCATATAGCCACGCTGCTAAGTCAGTTTTACCAAATCCGCCTTGTCCAAGCATTTCTAATAAAACCTGAGCTTCTGACCGTCGCATCAGTTCGGCTTCAACCTGTTGACGCTTTACCCACTTCTCAGAAGAATGCTTTGGCGCGATCGTACCTTTCAGCAAAACCTCAATGTTCTGCTGAGCGTTAGTACGATTGTCAACTTGGAGATCTCCTTTCAGAGTCTCAATGTTGAACTGATCGCGCCCGTGACTCTCATATTGACGCGACATCGCTAAGACCCACCCAATTTTGGATCACCATTAATCGTTTCAATGTTGAACTGATCACGCCCGTAGTTGTTATATTGCCGCTCTGCGGTATTTTGCACATTTGTAATCTGTTCGGCAAGCTGCTGCAAGGTTTGAGCAAATACCTTGTCTTCCATTTCATCATCCAAATACACCGATAACTTATTCAGCGCTTCGGGTGACTGCTCTTTTTCAATCTTCTCGATCGCCGTTTCCGCCTTCTGATTCCCCTTAAATCGGTTCTTAATTGTCGATCGCAATTGTTCGATCGCACCGCCGACCGCTTTTTTTGCGACTTCTCCCGCACTCGACTTTACAAACTCATCAAAAGCAATTTTCGCGATCGCTGCCCCAGTCATCTCCAACATAAGCCACCTACGGAAGAATACATTCTTGTTGTAGCTAATTCTTCCGTTCGATTGTGCCACTTCCCGCAAAATTACAGAATCTTTTACAAGCTCAATCGCACCCTCTCAATCTGTCTCAACCTCGCTCAACTCATTCACAATGACAATTCCATCCGTCTTTGTGTCGATCGCTTTATTCCCCACAAATCGTGTGACAGTCACAACGACAATCGCGTCATTCGTCAGTAATCTTTCAACCTTACCCACGAATTTCGTGACCTTCACAACGAATCGTGCAACCAACTCCGTAATCTTGTCAGCTTTGCTTACAAACGCTTCAAAAATCCTTAAGTGCCCCAAAAAATTCTTCTTGAAAGCAACACACTTCTCTGTGCGAATCACCCATCTCACAGCGCGATCGCTCAAGCCAAACTGTGAATGAGAACACACTAGCACTCAGGGAGTATCTACCAATGGCACGCTCACAAAGAACCTCACGCATTCTCGAAAAAGCACAGCTCAGAGCCATGAAACTCAAAGCGATCGACCCCGCAATGGACTTCGGACGCGATCGCAACATGACCACCTTCACCACCAAAATCGAGAAACTACAAGCCAAACTCAACCACTACAACAACCTCATCGAACTACTAGATGCCGCAAAAAATGAAATTGACGAGTCTGAAAGAGAACTCGGAGATCTCAGCGATGAAATGCTGAATGGCGTTTCTGCCCGCTATGGCAACGACAGCCGCGAATACGAAATGGCAGGCGGAACCCGGAAGAGTGATCGTGTTCGTAAGAGCGCAGAAAGTCGCATAAGAAACGCTGCGATGAAAAAGGTCGCGAATGCAGTCAATAACTAATGTCACCCATGACACCGTGAAATCGATCATCACGCTGACATTACCCTGAAACTGGAGAGCGGGGACAAACCTGCTCTCCAAACCAAGAAACGCAATATCCATCCATCAATTCAACTGAGCTTGATAGAGTACGATCGAGGTGATTTCGCTGCATTACATCCCGCACTCTATGCTTTTTCGGTCAACCCTTATGGAAAAGATAGAAAGCTTCTATGGAAAAAAGTCCTGTTTCTGACGGATTCACTTGAGCAACGTCACCTAGAGTGCCGTACAGTGAAATCATCGGAATAATTCAATTATTACCAAAATTTGAACTCTATAGAGGAACTCGTCGGAGAGCCTAGTTTTACTCTATCTACATAGCGAGTTTTCTAGCTATTTTCTACACCTTTTGTTTGTACAGATAGAGGGTGACAGGGTTGCATTGTCTCAAATTGAGATTCACTTACCGTTCATTCACTTGGGTTATGACAATTACCAATCTAATTCGATTTAATAATCTCCGAGGAGATATCTTCGGAGGCGTCACCGCAGCTATCGTTTCATTGCCCCTAGCACTCGCTTTCGGGGTCGCCTCTGGAGTCGGTCCCATTGGTGGACTGTATGGCGCAATCTGCGTTGGATTCTTCGCTGCACTGTTTGGTGGCACTCCAACACTGATTTCTGAGCCAACTGGTCCGATGACCGTTGTCATGACCGCGATCGTCGCTGGATTGACCGCAAGCAATCCAGAAAACGGCTTAGCGATGGCATTTACGGTCGTCATGCTGGCTGGATTGTTTCAAATCGTGTTCGGTATTTTCAAACTTGGAAAATACGTCACGCTGATGCCATATAGCGTCATTTCCGGCTTCATGTCTGGAATTGGCGTAATTCTGATCATTCTACAGATTGCACCCTTCCTAGGGCAGGCAGCTCCGAAAGGTGGCGTGCTTGGAACAGTGATGGCAATTCCAGGTTTGATTGCCAATGTCAAAACACCAGAAGCAATTCTCGGTGCAGTCACTTTGGCAATCATCTTCTTAATGCCGAAAAAGCTGAAGCGACTCGTTCCGCCTCAGTTGGTTGCGTTAATCATTGGAACAATCATTTCGTTAACCGTGTTCCAAGGCGCTGATATTCGTCGGATTGGTTCGATTCCAGTTGGATTGCCGCCGCTGCAACTCCCTACCTTTACTGCAAGTCAACTGACCACCATGTTTGTGGATGGGGTAATGCTTGGGATGCTGGGCTGTATTGATACACTCTTGACAGCGGTTGTTGCAGATAGTCTGACTCGCACAGAACATAAATCAGATAAAGAACTGATCGGTCAAGGAATTGGCAACATTGTCTCTGGATTGTGTGGAGGGTTGCCGGGTGCTGGAGCTACGATGGGAACCGTGGTCAACATCCAAACTGGTGCGAGGACTGCTGTTTCTGGATTGACGCGTGCGATCGTACTTCTGGTAGTAGTCCTGGGTGCTGCAAGGCTCACGGAACCGATTCCGATGGCAGTTCTCGCGGGGATTGCTCTGAAAGTAGGGATTGATATTCTCGACTGGAGCTTCTTGAAGCGATCGCATAAAGTCTCGCTCAAAGGTTCCCTGATTATGTACGGGGTACTGCTGTTAACGGTATTTGTGGATCTGATCGTGGCAGTCGGCGTAGGGGTCTTCATTGCTAACATTCTGACGATTGAGCGACTGAGTGAAATGCAATCGTCAGAAGTCAAACTGATTTCAGATATGGATGATGATGCGCGTCTCTCAGCGGAGCAAAAACAACTGCTCGATAAAGGACAAGGACGTGTTCTATTGTTCAGCCTTAGTGGTCCCATGATTTTTGGCTTGTCGAAAGCGATCGCGCGGGAACACAATGCTATGAAAGAGGCAGATGCCTTAGTTGTGGATCTGACTGATGTTCCAACAATGGGCGTAACGGCTTCGTTAGCGATCGAGAATGTCATTCGGGATGCGAGTGATAAAGGCTTAGCGATTTACCTGGTTGGGGCAAGTGAGAAAGTTCAGCGTCGCTTGCAAAAGTTGGGGCTGTTCGATGTCATTCATGCTGACCATTTTTTCAGCGATCGTACCGCAGCCTTAGAGCAAGCTGTGAGCCATGTCTACCTCAAAGAGACTGCTTAATTGATGGTTTTGAGTCCAACCTTTGATAGGAAAAATCACTGTCCTAGCCCCTTTACTTGCCACCGTAGAAGCTGAGAATGGGACGATCGTGCTATCGGGTGTCCTGCTCACTTTGCTTGTGATGCATCTTACCAATAAGCTCGGTGGCAACGTAGAGCTTAGTATTTGGCGAAGTAGGGTTTGAAAATGAATAAAGGGGCGATCTCAAACCTGATCGCCCCTTTATTTAATATTTAATAAGCTGCGTTAATTGCGATCGCGTCGATTCCCCTTCTTCTCTTCCCGCTCTTTATGTTCTTTCAGGAGTTGCTTCACTTTCGACTGAATGGCTGAATGCTGCTCCACTCCCTCAAAAGCATAGCGATTGTAACCCGTCTGAGTGATTAGCTCTTGCAGATAGTTCACTCGATCGTTAGGTAAAGGATGCGAAGCTAACCAAGCAGGCGGAAGATCTCGCTTCTTCTCTTCTTCTTGTTTACGCAGCGTCACCATCAGATTGTACAAACCATCTGCTGCATAGTCCGTTGAAGCTAAAAGCCGAGTTCCTAGCACATCCGCTTGACGTTCCATATCGCGGCTGTAGCTCAGTGTTGTCAGGTCTGTAATCAAGCCACCCACGTAAGGAATGAACTGCGTAATATTGGCAGTGAGGGAGCCTTCTGTAATCAGTTGAAAACTATGAGACAGAATCGCGTGGGAGAGTTCGTGTCCCAATAGTCCAGCGAGTTCAGCTTCGGAATTTGCTTTCTCAATCGCGCCTGCATTCACAAACACCTTCCCACCCGGCAGCGCAAATGCATTGAGCTTGTCATCTAAGACCACATAAAATTCGTACTTAAATTCTTTCCTGCCAGCAGCATCCGCAAGCTTCTGTCCGATGCCTGCTATATAGTCATTGACTTCTTTATCTTCAACCAAATCAAGCTGACGTTTTGCTTGCCGAACAACGCGATCGCCAACCGCAGATTCGCCTCGCAACAGTAGCGCAGTATTCTGAACCGAAGTCAGTGGACCAAATAAGCTTCCAGTGAGGGCGTACCCTAATGCCCCGGTGAGAATTCCACCAACGAGATTGCCTCGAAGTCTGCTACGAAGTTGCTTTTGATAGCGTTTCTGATAGTCATCTGCTAGTGCTGTCAGTGCTGAGGCTTCGGAATGATTGGGGTTGAGTAAGGCAAATTGTCGAGCCGCGATCGACGCATCAATCCATTTCTCATTTTTTGCCAATGCTGCGACTTTTGCTTTGATCAACTCTGGCTGATTGGGATAGCGAGTTGCCGCTTTTTCGAGTACCGCCAACGCTTGTTCGGTTTTGCCAAACTTCTCTAGCGCCTCCGCATATCGCAGCTGTCCCGGAACGAATTGCGGAATTTCTTTGACTAAAAGTTCCAAGGGGACAAAAATTCGACTTTCTAAATTCTGAGCCAGTCCCGCTTCAGATTCGCGCCAGTACACTTGTCCCGCAGTCGATAACTGAGCAGGATCAGTGATCACTTCTTGAGGATTCGCTTCGACTACACCCTGAAAAGGAGGCTTGACTGCTTGATAAAGCTTGACTGCTTGAGCTTTGTCACCGGATCGGTACAGTCGATCGGCTTCGATCAATGTCTTCTCTCGCTCTAGCTGTTCCGGGGTTTTGGTCGGCTCAGCAGGTTTAGACTCTTCGGGCTTCTCAGCAGGCTTTGGCTCGGCAGGTTTAGACTCTGTAGGCTTCTCAACTGTCGGAGTCGGGCTTGGAGTCGTCGCACTGGCAGAAATTGCAAATGCGATCGGGCGAATCAAAAGCAAGATTGCACAACAAACTGTGACGAATCTTGGAAAGTACCAGCGCCAGCGTTGCCGGAAAACTTGCTTCTTCATCGGGAACTCCAAATTTTGTATGAGTATCAATCTGTACCAATCCAACCCGACCTGACGCGCCCCTTTGAACGTCCTGCAAGACGCAAAGGGGACAACGATCTCCGAAGAGTCTTGCCGAATTTCAGCGATCGCACACGCCCGTCAAAAGTTTGGATAGCTAGTTCTAAACTCGCACAAATCTAGCGTTGCAACAGTGCTTCAATTTGACGCTTTGCAGATTCTTTAGCAAGTTGCTTCGCCAACTTCTTCGGAAGTTTTTTCTTCAGCTTGTGAACTACTTTCTTCGCAATCTTCTTCGCCAATTTTTTCTTGTGATGTCCCATAACTGTCCTCTATGCCAATGCTGACGATCCAAAATCCGGAGGAATATCCTGCCAGCGCCCTTGTCCCACTGCTCGAACCGCTTCTTTCAGAGAAACATCTCCGGTGTAAATCGCTTTTCCAACGATCGCACCTGTCACTCCTTGCGGTTCTAATGCCAATAGGCTGAGTAAATCCGTCAACGAACTAACTCCCCCCGAAGCAATCACCGGAATTGCCGCGATCGCTGCTAAATCCCGCAATGCTTCCAGGTTTGGTCCCTGCATGGTTCCATCCCGATGAATATCAGTATAAATAATCGCTGCGGCTCCCAGTTGCGCCATCCGCTCCGCTAACTCTGTCGCCAAGACTTCTGAAGTTTCGAGCCAGCCTTTGGTGGCAACTTTACCATTGCGCGCATCGATGCCCACAATGATTTGACCAGGAAATTCTCCACACAATTGCGCAACCAAATCGGGCTGTTCCACTGCAACCGTTCCTAAAATCGCCCATCTTACCCCTGTCGAAAGTAATGCGGCGACGGCATCGCGATCGCGCAAACCGCCCCCAACCTCGACCGGAATCTCCACAGCTTCCACGATCGATCGAATCACATCCAGATTCACAGGATGTCCAACTTTTGCGCCATCGAGATCGACTAAATGTAATCGAGTTGCACCCTCCGCTTCCCACTGACGGGCGACCGCAACCGGATCATCATTAAACACTTGCGACTGGTTATAGTCGCCTTGATACAGACGCACACATTTACCACCGAGCAAATCGATTGCTGGGATCACTTCCATTCCGCTTCTCCTTCCAAAGACAGACTGCCATCATAGATCTGTCTAGAGAGCAACAGACAGCGATCGAAAAAATCAGTTACTCTTTTGACTAAAATTATTTAATTGGGGATAAGCTGTGTTTCCGGTCGGCGACGATAATCCAATTCGCATTACACCCTATGTCACATACGGAATTATTGCGGTCAACGTTTTAGTCTTTTTCTATCAATTAACGCTTACACCTGCGGAACTAGACAATTTTTTCTACACTTGGGCAGTTGTTCCCCGTGAACTTAGTGCAGACCTTGCAGGAGCCTCTCTTCGCTATCAACCTTTTCCAGAGTGGATTACTCTAATCACGTCGCAATTTCTGCATGGTGGGTTTGCCCATATCTTTGGCAACATGTTGTTCCTCTGGATTTTTGGCAACAACGTCGAAGAAAAACTGGGACATCTACGATTTTTGATTTTTTATATCGGCTGTGGCATGTTGGCAGCCGCAACTCAATGGTTTTTCTCAATGGACTCTAATATTCCATCCTTGGGAGCCAGTGGCGCGATCGCGGGCGTGATGGGGGCATACATTCTGCGCTTTCCGGGCGCAGCCGTCACTACGATTATTCCGCCGTTCTTCTTCTTTCCATTTCGCGTTCCCGCTTGGGCATATCTAGGCATTTGGTTTATTCAACAAGCCTTCTACGGCGTTGCCAGTTTAAATGTTCCTGCGAATATCGGTATGGAGCGGGGCGGAGTTGCCTACTGGGCACATGCAGGCGGATTTGTGTTTGGAGCAATTTTAGGACCGCTGCTCGGATTGTTCTCCAATAGGGATCGAACATACTAAGCATAGAAAATCTTGATAGAGGCTTGCGTCGAGTTCCACCGCAGACTGATAATCGTAGATAGGACTACTTTTCATCTGTTGATCTCAACGGATCAGCAACCACGATTCAGCAACTAACCCAGGAGTATTGTTCAATGGGCGGTGTCATTAACTTAATTAAAAAGCTCTTTAGCGGAATTCTTTCTTTGATTGGACTCGGCGGTAAGTCATCGGGTGGCTATTACATGGAAGCTGAGCCTTTGTCAGCAACCGAAGCTCCGAAAGAGACAAAGCAAGAAACTCAGAAGTTAGCCGCGACTGAGGCAGAAGTTGCGAAACCAGAACCTGCAAAAACGGAAAAGGTCAGTAAGCCTGCAACGGCTGATCTGAATGGTTCAGCCAATGGATCGAAGCCGCCGGTTTCAGCAAATACCTTGAATTTGCCCCAGCCGACTGCTAGTTTCTCAACCACAGCGCCAACCATCACCACTCCTCGTCGCCGTCCTGGCGCAAACATGGGTGCATTCTTGGACATGGCAAAAACGGTCAAGACTCCAAACAGCTAATCTTTAATTTTTTCGCATTAGTTAAAACCGCTCGATCTTACGATCGAGCGGTTTTCTTGTCAGCCTGTGAGCTTTCATTTAGTAAGCGCCACGTCGTTCTTCGGTCTTTTGTAGATACCAAATTGCGTGAATAATTCCGGGAACCCATCCGAGTAGAGTCAGCAGAATGTTGATAACCAATGCTGAACTAATTCCAGAAGTCATGAAAACAGCGACAGGAGGCAGGACAATAGCGAAGACTAAGCGTAAGAAGTTCATAAGAAGTCTCTAATTTTCGATTTTTTGAGTTAATCCGATTTTCCTGTAATCATGGGCGATCGCCGTCTTCCTGAAGGTAGGATTTGAAAAGACCGATCAGGAGAATGTCATGGTAAAAGTTGCAATCACAGCGGCATGGTTAGCGGATCATCTCAACGATCCCAATGTGGCGATCGCAGATTGTCGATTTGCGCTGATGCAACCCGAACTCGGACGGCAGCAATACAGAGAGGGGCATATCCCTGGCGCATATTATTTCGACCTCAATCAAGATCTCTCTAGCCCCGTACAAAAACACGGTGGACGGCATCCTTTACCTGATCCCGAACAGTTTGCCCACAAGCTCTCGCAACTGGGGATCACGCCTTCAACCTTAGTGGTTGCTTACGATGACTCGCGATTTGGATTTGCGGCGCGGTTTTGGTGGCTCCTGCGCTACTTCGGACACGAAAATGTCAGAGTGCTCGACGGTGGCTTTGCGAATTGGCAAAATTTGGGCTATCCCGTGACCTCGATCGTGCCGACTGAGCGAGCCGGAAATTTTACACCTGAGATTCAGTCCGATTGGATTGCCGATATTGCAGCCGTCAAAGCCGGAACGTCAACTTTAATCGATTCGAGAGAGGCAGAACGATATCGGGGAGAACGTGAGCCAATCGATCCGATCGCAGGTCATATTCCCGGTGCCGTGAATTATCCCTGGCAATTGGTCACCGACGATCGTGGATTTCTCAAAACGCCTGAAGCCCTGAAAAAACATTGGTCAGGCATCAAAGATGACCCGATCGTATATTGCGGTTCTGGTGTCACCGCTTGTGTGAATTTGTTGGCCTTAGCAGCAAGCGGCATCGATCGCGCAAAACTCTACCCCGGCAGTTGGAGCGATTGGTGCTCATATTTAGAACAGGGGTAAGTTGAACACCAAGCCAGCCCCAAAAATAAAGCCGTTGAAATTGATGCCTCGCTCTGTGGAATTCCCAAAACTAAAGCCACTAAATAGATTCACTTGAGTTCGAGGCGTAGCATTGTAGGTCACTCGCGCGACGAGTTGATGATACAAATCATCGCGATCTATCTGGGTAAAATGCGACCAAGTAAATTGGTAATCAATTGCCGTTTGCAGCCGAGGGTTGAGGCGATATCCCAAAGTGGTAATGAATGAATTAAGGATCCGACTGCGCTGATCCGGGTCTGCAATGCTCCAGCGAAATTGATAAAACGTATTCAGCGACAATCGCGGAGACAGTTGATCTTGACGGCTTAATTCTAAGCGAAGTGAATGATCGTTAAAAAACTCTTTCCCACTAAAGATCTGCTGTAACCCTCGGCTAGATTCAACTAATTTCTGATGACTCCACCCAATCTCCCCGGACACGCGAGGCGTAATTCGATGAAAAACGCCCACGCGAAACCGCAATTCGTCATAATTCAACGATCGAAAATTGCCCGTGAACGTCCCATCGGAGAACCGCTCGCGATATCGCCCAAGTTGTGCATAGCGGACGAGATTGGCATCGATCGAGGTAATCAAAAACGTTTTCCGCCCGATCGGAGGCGCATAAAAGAAGGTTAACCCTGTCCGAATTAGCCCATCATCGACGGGATCACGCTCTGAAAAGACATTCGAGGTTTTGAAGTAGTCCGCTCTTGCTAAGAGAAAAGCAGAAGTTTGGCGCGGACGACTGGGTATCGCGATCGACGGTTGTGGGGCGGTGCGCTCTTGCAATCGCAATGTGCCTAGTTCGGGATCACTTGTCCCCGCTGGGGGATCAACCGCGATCGGCTGAATATTCAATTCTCCTAACTCAGACTTCGGAATCGGACTGAGGCGCAAATCGCCAATCTCCGGATCGACTTGTCCTTCAGTAGGAGGAATCGGCAGGAGTGGAGCTTTACTAGACGTATAAGAACATTGCGCAGTCGATCGCCAACAACGGCTAGAGGGTAAAGGAGGAGAAGGAAAAGATTGATCTGAAAAGGTACGAGTCATACTCGCTTTTTCAGCGGGGGCAGGCAGCACTGCGATCGCCTGAGTTGGGTCTAACCCTGAGGCAGCGGGTGCTGTCAATGACGGGAGCGGCGCAAGATCTTGCGCTTGATACGACACAGAATTGAGATTCGATCGCGTCCTAGGAAACTTTAGGGCAGCTTCAGAAGTCTGGAGTTCCGATGCATCTGTCTGAAGTTCTGGAGTCTGATCTTTTAGCGGTAGCTCCTCTTTAGGTATAAAACTACACTGAGCTTTATCCGTAAAAACCAGGATAAGCGAGGCGCTAATTTGACCCAATAAGTGGTAGCGTAATTTACATAATTGCTTCTTGTTGCAAATTTGTTTTCGAGCCTTAAGCAGAGATTTCACAGCATTAGGTAATCGTAGAATCGAGCATCTCACAGTCGTTCACCAATCGTTCACCAATCGTTCACCAATTGTTCACGTGCCCTCTATTCGGTAGAGACAGCTTGTCCTAAAGAATAATTTTGTGACTTCTAGATCAAGTAATCCGGAGAACTTCAATTCTTGTTGCATATACAAAAGTAGCCTCGTATCTTCACTTAATCTTGTATAAAGTCTAGTTAAAGCTTGAGCAGAAACAATCCAGATTTTTCGCTTGACATGTAAAGTATTTATGAAGACTACATTGTGTAATTTCACTTAATCATCTCACACGAGTAGAACTGGGTTGAATCTGCTTAGGCTAACCCGCCTCTGGATGCGTGCCATCGCATTCCGTCCTTTTGTTCTTGGAGCGTCTATGTCCCGTAAATTGTTCCTCACGATCGCCTCTCTGATCCTAGGAGTTGGTACTGTGGTTTCCACAAAGGCAGCCTATGCCTTAACTCCACTCACTTCAGCCGAGATCCGGGAAATTGTAAGGCGAGTTCAGTTTGTGCCGAAGGGACAAAGCCCGCGAGATGCCGTCTTATCAGAAATTCTGCGCCCTGATGATGCGCTGCATACGATGAGAGCGTCACGGGTGGGTTTACGATTTAACGATGGCTCTTGGGCACGGGTTGGTGAGATGGCAGTGTTCCGATTTGTGCCTGGAACACGAAATTTTCGTCTCACAAATGGAACGGTTCTCTTATTGATTAAGCCAGGGCAGGGAAGAACGACGATCGATACTCCCAATGCTTCAACTGGAGTGCGCGGATCAGCGTTATTTGTTCGGTATGACGAGCAAACTGAAACGACCGTAGTTGGCGCTTTGACGAATAATCCAGCAGGTCCAATGGAAATTGTGGACAACACAACTGGGCGCAAGGTGCCATTAGAAGCAGGACAAATGGCGATCGTTGATCCCTTAGGAGTTCGGCTTTTCAATTTTGACATGCACCGCTTCTATGAAACGAGCGATATGGTGCGCGGTCTTGATTTACAGCGGCGAGAAGCACAGCCTCATCCAGAACCAGGAATTGCCGCTGTACAAGCAGAAACAGCACAAGCTTTACAAGAGCAAAAACCTTTAACGGGACCGGTGATCGAAAATCCCCGAATGGTGCAGCTAACTCCAGTTCCGGATCCTGCGCCAAATCCCCCTGCACAAAATTCTACTGGCACGGGTCAGCAGTCAGCCCAAACCTCCCCGACCAATACTGCCACAAGTCAACCAAGTACCGGAAACCCACCTTCCCAAAATTCGAGCACGGGAACTGGAGGGACACCTAGCAGTGGACAAACTTCAGGAAACACGACTCCAACCAATCAAAATTCAACTGGTTCCCAACAGAACAACGGTAGAGAACCTGTAGAAGTTGATGCTACCAGAGGCGCACAAAAAGCTCCCGAGAGTACAACGGGCGGTAGTGCTGGAAACGCTACAAACTCAAATCAACCGAACTCCAATTCAAATCAACCCAATTCAAACTCAAATCAACCGAACTCCAATTCAAATCAACCCAATTCAAACTCAAATCAACCGAACTCCAATTCAAATCAACCCAATTCAAACTCAAATCAACCGAACTCCAATTCAAATCAACCCAATTCAAACTCAAATCAACCAAACTCTAATTCAAATCAACCGAACTCTAATTCAAATCGCCCCAATTCAAACTCAAATCAGCCAAATCCCAATTCAAATCAACCAAACTCCAATTCAAATCAACCAAACTCAAACTCAAATCAACCAAACTCAAACTCAAATCAACCAAACTCAAACTCAAATCAACCAAACTCAAACTCAAATCAACCAAACTCAAACTCAAATCAACCAAACTCAAACTCAAATCCAACGTCCACCACTCCAAATCCATCTGGCTCCACTCCCAGTAACCCAAATCCGGCAAATTCAGCACCAGCGACTCCCAGATCAGCAGACCCTGCACCAACTTCAGGAGAATCGACTAAGCCTTCAAACAATCCTGCACCAAATCCTCCAGCAAACTCGAATCCTCCAGCAAACTCGAATCCTCCAGCAAACTCAAATCCCCCAGCAAACTCGAATCCTGGGCAATCTTCCCAACCTGAACAGCCCCGCCAGATTCTAGAAACAACACCCCCTGGAAGAGCTATTCAAGCTTCGCCTGAAAACCAAACTCCTCCCCTTTCACCTACTACACCAGCTACCAATCAAGTTTCAAATCCAATCAATACTCCACCTACTCAACCAGTAGTCGAGCCAACCCAATCTCCTACTAACCCTCCTGTAGAGCAAGCAGCTCCAACTGCTCCAGTCCAAGCCCCAACCCCAACTCCAGTCGAAACTCCTTCAACTCCAGTTGAGACTCCAGGTCCAACTGCTCCAGTCGAAACTCCTTCAACTCCAGTTGAAACTCCCTCAACTCCAGTTGAAACTCCGGCTCCAACTGCTCCAGTTCAAGCCCCAACTCCAACTCCAGTCGAAACTCCTCAACCCCAGAATTCTACGCCCCCGCAGAATTCAACTCCCACTCAAAACTCTGCCCCAAACTAGGAGCGGCACAAATAAAAAAGGAGGACGATCGCTGAATCGTCCTCCTTTTTTCAACTCAATCAAACTTATGCTGAAGTGACCAATCGTTTCCGCAACGACTCAGCCCGCCGCTTTGCTGTCTGATTGCTCGGTTCGATCACTAAAGCCTGCTCATAACATTCCAATGCTGGCGACGCGAGTTGCTTGCGCTCATAGGAATGCCCAAGATTATTTAACGCTGTCACATACTCAGGCAAAAGCTTCAGTGCTTCTTTGTACTGTTTAATCGCAAGATCGTACTGTTCTTGAGCAAAGTAGGCAAATCCCAAAGCATTGTAGACCGCTGCAAGATCTTGACCTTCGAGCGTTTCAAGCTTGATCGCTTTTTGGAATTGAGCGATCGCTTGAGTAAATAACCGCTTCTCGAGCAAAATGCTCCCAAGTTCGTAATATTCTTCAGCAGTGCCTTTTTCTTTGTTCAGTTTGCTTTGAAGTCGAGAAAGAGCGCTCTCGATCCGACGAGTTTTCAGAACTTGCCGAACCACAAAGAACGCAACACTGCCCAGTAAAACGAGCAAAAGCGAGATGTAAAGGATTGGAGAGGCTACACTATCCATAGGACTATCGTTCGCAAATTAAAAGGCATCTTTTCAGCGTATCTCAAGGAAGTCCCCAATAGTTAGCTCGTTGCTGTAACCATCCTTCAGCTTTCCAGCGTCGAATCACTTGATCTACACTGCGGCGAAGTTGATCAGCCTCAAGCCCTTTCGGGAAAACGATCGCCAAAGGTTCAGTTGAAACTCGAAATGGCAAAACTCGATATTCTGGAGATTCTTGCACCCACCCGGCGAGAATACTCGCATCTGCGGCAAACGCGATCACTGTTCCCGATTCAAGCAACTGCTTTCCCGCTGCATAAGAATCCACTCCAACCAGTTGAAGCTGTGGGAATCGATACTTCAGAGTTGCAATAGTGCTGGCATGATTCAAAACAGCAACCGTCTGATTCGTTAACTCCTGCTCACTCCGAATCGCAGAATTTTTAGTCACAAATCCTGTTCCATCCAAGTAGTAAGGTTCACTAAACGCAACAATTCGAGCGCGAGAAGAGTTTACCGTGACCCGCGCGATCGCAAAATCGACTTTTCCATCAATGACCACTTGCAGTCGATCGCGATTCGAGACGGGTTGGAATTCGATCGCCGCTGAACTTCCCAATAATTCCTCGGCTAATCGCTTCGCAATATCAATCTCAAAGCCTTGCAATCTGCCTTGAGCGTCCCGAAATCCAAGCGGGCGAACATTATCTTTCACCGCAACAACCAGCTTACGGTTTTGGGCGATCTCGGCTGCACACAAAGATGGGGACGCAAACAACTGCGCCCCCATAACGTACAAACTACAGATTGCGACGAATCGCTTCAGCATCTAAGCCTTAACAGCCTTTTCGACAACTTTCGCAAATCCATCGGGATCGAGAACTGCGAGTTGTGCCAGCATCTTGCGGTTGATCACAATATCAGCCTTCTTCAGCTTGCCAATCAATTGGCTATAGCTCACGCCATGAATGCGAGCCGCAGCATTGATCCGAGTGATCCACAACCGGCGGAAATCACGTTTCTTCTTGCGGCGATCGCGGTATGCATTCCGCAATGCCTTCATAACTTGCTGATTCGCGGTGCGGAACAGCTTAGAGTGAGAGCCACGGAAGCCCTTCGCTAACTTCAAAATTTTCTTGCGGCGTTTCCGAGCAACATTGCCGCGCTTAACCCGTGCCATGTTTCACTATCCTTGACTAATTTTTAATATTGCGATCGTGTCTCAGTCAACCCTTAGAGATAAGGCATCATCAACCGAACGTTGTCTGCATCGCGCTCGTTCACCAAATCGCCTCCTGCGATCCGACGACGGCGGCTCATACTCTTATGGAATAAAAGGTGGTTTCCGTGAGTGCGACGGCGTTGGATCTTGCCGCCACCAGTTGCTTTGAAACGCTTTTGTGCAGATTTGCGGGTTTTCAGCTTCGGCATGGGTTTGCTCTAATTCGACACAGTTGTCAATCGTACTACAAATTTAAAGATTTAGGCAAATTCGATCCATTTCAGTTTTCTAACATTGTTCAGAAAACCAGAAAATGTGTTGGGCATAGACTTTAATCGATAATAATGTCCGGCAAATCCCGAAGGCACTTTTACCCGCTGAGATCCCTTAACCGTATAGCTTTAAGAATAGACTGCGCTAAAAGAAATACGCGGCAGCAGGATTTATTCGTCGTTTTTATTCGTGGTGAGATGATGAAGGTGAAAAAATTAAAATTTGAGATGCAGGTGAGCCTAGCGAGCCTGGTTGCGGGATCGATCAGTTTAGCTGCCGGAAATGCGATCGCGGCTGAACCTACCTCCGAGTTAAATCAAATCCCTTCCGTCTCTGAGTTGAGCCGTCCAACAGCTCCAACAATGTCACAAGTGACCTCTGTATCACAGCTTTCAGATGTCAGACCGACCGATTGGGCGTTTCAGGCATTGCAATCCTTGGTAGAGCGGTATGGCTGTATTGCAGGCTATCCCGATCGCACCTATCGCGGCAATCGTGCCTTGACCCGATACGAATTTGCAGCAGGATTGAATGCCTGTCTCGATCGCGTCAACGAATTAATCGCGGCTGCAACGGCTGATCTGGTCAAGAAAGAAGATTTAGCAACCCTACAAAAACTGCAAGAACAATTTGCCGCAGAACTGGCAACACTGCGCGGACGCGTGGACTCTCTCGAAGCGAGAACCTCAACGCTGGAAAAACAGCAATTCTCCACAACAACCAAACTCTCTGGAGAGGCAATTTTCAGTGTGGCAAATGGCTACGAGTCAGGCGATGCCGGAAATGATGCCAATACCGTCTTCAACAACCGCGTCCGCCTCAATCTCAACACGAGTTTCACTGGAAAAGACCTGTTAATCACTGGATTGCAGGCTCAAAACTTCGGTGCAAGTGGAATTGCAGGGGGTAGCGGCTCTAGTATTGCTCAAACCTTGGGCTATGCTGATCCCGTCTTTGGCTCTAACAGCAATGTCAGACTTTCTTATGAGCCTCAGTTTCCCACGGTTGATCCTTCAACGCTGACTGGAAAAGGCGCAAACAACAGCCTGTCTCTCTACAAACTGCTTTACATCTTCCCCGTTGCAGACAAAGTCACCGCATTTGCTGGAACGAGTGCAGAAGTTTCGGACGCGTTCCCATCCGTCTTGCCCTGGGCAAGTGAAGGACAGGGCGCACTCTCTCGCTTTGCGTCGCTTCCAGCCGCTCAGCGAGTTTCCGGTGGAACCTCTCAAACAGGTTTAGCAGCGGCAGCAGGGGTGATCTTTAATATCTCCGACGCGATCGACTTCCGGGCTTTGTATGGAAGTGTCAACGCGAACATTCCTGGCAACCGTGGCTTAGGCGGTGGGACTCCACTGGGCGCAGGCGTTGGCGGCGGAAGCTACGTTGCAGCGGCTCAACTGACGGTAAAACCCAGTCAGGCGTTCACTGTGGCACTGAACTACGCTCATAGTTATCACCAAATCAATATTTTGGGTACGGGTCTGAGCAGTTCTGATATTGGCGCAGTCAATCTACCAGGCGGTTTGACCTTAGGAAATCTGAACCAAGGGATCAAAATGAACACCCTGGGGGCAACTGCCGCATTCCGCCTCTCGCAAAACATCACCTTAGCAGGCTCTTACAGCCATATCTTTGCAGATCTCGTCGATGTCGATGCAGGAACAAACTTTAACTCCTGGTTGGTCGGACTTTATGTGACCGATATTCTCAAAAAGGGCAATTCAGCGGGTCTGATTTTTGGTCAACCGTTGAAGCGAGTCAGCACAGATGGCATTGCAAGCAATCCTGAAAATCGCACCCCCTATCAGGTTGAAGGCTTTTTCAACTTCCGAGTCAACGACAATCTGAGCATTACACCCGGAGTGTTTGCTATTTTCAATCCAGAAGGGCAAAGCACGAATGGAACAGCGATCGTGCCTGTGATTCGGACGACCTTTACGTTCTAGTAGGGGGTAGGGAGTGGGGAATAGGGGAACGTTGGGTTACTCTCCACTCCCCACTCCCCACATAAAAAACGGGCGACTCTGAAATTTTTCGCTAAACTTGGGTTGGAAGAACAGTAACTCTGTTTGACCGAACTCCATGAAATCAGTCGTTTCATGAGAAGTGGGCATTGTCCCACTTTTTTATTTGGAGAAGTTGTTCGATGGCACATCCTTTGATTCCTCAAGTTTTAGAAGTTGCGGCTCCAGTCGCGGAGACGCTCGGTCTAGAAGTGGTTCATGCGGTGTTTCACACGAATCAGAATCCTCCTGTCCTCAGAATTGATGTGCGTAATCAACAAGCCGATACGGGACTTGTGGATTGTGAACGGATGAGTCGGGCATTGGAACCGATTTTGGATGAATTGATTCCGGATCAGTATGTGCTGGAAGTTTCTAGCCCCGGAATTTCTAAATTGCTGACGAGCGATCGAGAATTCATTTCTTTCCGCGGCTTTCCCGCCATGGTCACGACATCAGAACCTTATCAAGGTCATATCTACTGGGAAGGCAATCTGATTCGACGCGACGAAACCAACGTCTACATCAGCAAAAAAGGACGTACAATTTCGATTCCTCGAACCCTGATCACGAGCGTTCAACTGACCGAAAGCGAAGAAGACTAATTTCCTGACAATTCAATATTTAGTACCTACGGAGATTTTCCCTATGTCAATGGTCGCCTTGCCCGGACTCAAAGACATGATTGACGGCATTAGCCGTGAACGTAATTTACCCAAGCACTCAGTCCAAGCCGCGCTCAAAGAAGCCCTAATGAAGGGATACGAGCGGTTTCGCCGCACTCAGAGAATCGATGGCGATGGGTTTGACGAAGAATATTTCAATAACTTCGAGGTCGAACTTGATGTCGAAGAAGAAGGCTTCCGCGTATTAGCTACGAAAACGATCGTAGATGAAGTCGATAATTCAGATCACCAAATTTCTTTGACCGAAGTACAAGAAGTTGCACCTGAAGCTCAAACAGGCGATACAGTCGTGCTGGATGTCACCCCCGATCAAGGTGATTTCGGACGCATGGCAGCGATCCAAACCAAGCAAGTTTTGGCGCAAAAGCTGCGCGATCAACAGCGAAAACTCGTTCAAGAAGAATTCCAAGACCTCGAAGGCACAATTTTGCAAGCGCGAGTTCTACGATTCGAGCGGCAGTCGGTGATTATGGCAGTCGTGAGCGGGTTTGGGCAGCCAGAAGTCGAAGCGGAATTGCTCAAACGCGATCAACTGCCAAACGATAATTACCGTGCCAATGCAACGTTCCGCGTTTATCTGAAAAAAGTCAGTGAAGGATCGCATCGAGGTCCACAGTTGCTCGTTTCCAGAGCAGATGCAGGTCTGGTCGTTTACTTGTTTGAAAACGAAGTGCCTGAGATTCAAGATGATGTGGTGCGGATTGTTGCAGTGGCGCGCGAAGCGAACCCTCCTTCCCGCCATGTTGGACCTCGGACTAAAATCGCTGTTGATACTTTAGAACGAGATGTTGATCCAGTTGGAGCCTGCATCGGGGCGCGCGGCTCTCGCATTCAAGCGGTGGTCAATGAATTGCGCGGTGAAAAGATCGATGTCATTCGATGGTCGCCCGATCCGTCCACTTATATTGCCAATGCACTAAGTCCAGCGCGAGTGGATGAAGTGCGCTTAGTTGATCCCGAAGGTCGGCAAGCGCATGTATTAGTCGGTGAAGATCAATTGAGTTTAGCGATCGGCAAAGAAGGTCAAAACGTTCGTCTTGCTGCTCGTTTAACGGGCTGGAAAATTGATATCAAAGACAGCCGTAAATATGATGAAGCGGCTGAAACTGAGAAGATTTCGGCTCTAATCGAAGCACGTCGCCAATCTCAACCCGCCATGGATGAGTATGACGATGAGGATGACTACGAAGAAGAGGAAGTCGCGATCGCTCCTCCAGTCCCACAACCTGACGAAGAACCCGAACTCGAAGAAGAACCCGAACTCGAAGAACAGCAAGTCTAGAAATTGAGTGCTGCTCACTTTAAGCGAGTTAGAAAAAATGCAGGATGAGATCGCTAAAATTGAGATCTCATCCTGTGTTGTTTTTCATGCTCCCGAATTACCGTCGCTGCATCTGTTGTCGCAAAGTCGCACCAAAAGCCGAGTTTTTGCGTATCGTTCGTCTCCATCCATCGCATGAAATCGCGATCAATACTGGCATAGGACGCTCCGCCTATCTCTGTCCGACCGCAGACTGTCTCAAAGCAGTTCAAAAAAAAGATCGCCTCAGTCGCGTCCTCAAAGCCCCCGTCCCGCCTGAGATCTACCAAACTTTACAACCCTCGCTTCAGCCAAAAACGAAAATCTAAACTTGCAGAACATCTTTTCCAACTCTTCTCCTGCGATATACTAGGGATAATGTCCAAATTATTTTTGTCTCCCTGTCCTGTCGTTAGGAGATTTGCCGCCCCTTGCTCTGAGTCAGTCTTCTGTGTCCTCTCTTCAGTTTCAGCCCCAGAGCAACTCAGATCTGTACAGCGGGGAGGGTGACTACTCACCAACATTACTGCTAAGAATTGATCGCACCATCTGCGATCGCTCAGCTAGTCTTGTGCACTTATCAAACTGCTCAGCGACAAATTGCGTTCTGAGCTACCATTCTATTTAAAGACCATTAAAAACTTGTGAGTTAAGACCACAAAATTTTAAGAACATGCAACGCTAAGAGGGTAACGTCTTCATCAAGTATTAATTTAGATAGTTCAATTATACTATCAAAACCCGAAAAAACCTGTCGTTTTAGTTAAAACAGAAGGTCACTATGTAACACCCAACGATCGAACGAGGGAAAGAGTGGATGAACAACGGCAAAATTAGAATTTACGACCTATCGAAAGAGTTAAATCTCGACAATCGAGATATACTCGCCATCTGCGAACAACTAAATATTCCGGTTAAAAGTCATAGCAGCACGATTACAGAAGCGGAAACTGAACAAATCCGCGCTGCTGCCCAAAAGTACGCTGCCAGCCACCCATCTCCGGCAAAAAGCGCACCCCGTTCTACCCCCCAATCTGTTGAATCTCGAAAGAAAACGCCCTTGAATATTCAGAAGAAACAGCAAATTCTCGAAATCCGTCGCCCTATTACGCGATCGACCGCCGCAGCGGAAGCCTCAGAGGTTCGCCCGCCGCAATCACCGACTGCACCCCAAGCGCCCTCTGCTCGCGCAGCAGAGCCTCCTCGTCCGAGCCGCCCTGCGACTCCTTCAGGGCCGAGCCTGACCGAAGCACCGACCCCAACTGAGCCGCCCGCTTCTGAACCTCAAGTTGAAGTATCTTCGGCTCCTCCTGTAGCTCCGGCAGAACCTGTGGAAGAACGTGCTGTACAGCCCAGTGCTCCAGTTCCAACCCTGCAAACTCCAGCGCCAGCGCGCCCCGCTACTCCAGCACCAGCGCGTCCTTCGCTCGTGAACAAACCTGTACTCAAGCGGGACAAGCCAGCCGCGAGTGAGGCAGGAAGTTCTGATAATCGTCGCCCGACGAGAGAAGGCAGCGGCGAAAAACCCCAGCGTCCTAGCATCAATCGCCGTCCTGGCGGACCTGTGAAGCCGGGAGAAGCTGCTCCAAAACCGCAGCAAATTGTGGAACTGCGGAGACCCAAACCTGCGCAAGCTGAAGACGCATCTGCCTCAGAAGGAGCGACTGCTCCAGTGCTGCGGAATCGCCCTGTGAAGCCTGCTGCTCCAGATCCAACCGCACCCGCTCCGGATCTCACACTGAACAAACCTACACCTCCTCGTAGACGCACAAAAGGCTGGGAGGAAGAAGAGGAAGACGTTCAAGAAGTCGAAAAAGCCGCGAAGTTGGGTAAAGGCAAGCGTCGCGCTCAGCCTAGAATTCAGGATGACGACGACGACGATCTCGATCTGTTCGGCAATGACGATGAGGGAGCAGTGAGTTCTGCTCAAGTTAGCCTCTCGCTTGCTCGTCCCGCCAAACCGAAAAATCTGCCTGGACAACAGCAAGTTCGCCCGGTTGCAACAGCAGCGCCGACTCAGCGCAAACGGAATAATTTCCGCGATCGCCGCAATCGGAACAACGAACCCGAAAAACAAGAGCGTCCTGAAATCATTACCTTAACGGGTGGGTTAACCGTTCAAGAATTGTCAAATCTCTTGGCAATTTCACCAACGGAGATCATTACCAAGCTCTTTATGAAGGGCATCGCGGCAACGATCACTCAGATGTTGGACGTTCAAACTGCCACGATGGTGGCAGAAGAGTACGACATCCTTGTGGAAGTCGGTACCAAAGAAGCAGCAGCCAAGAAACTGACTGAGATGATCGATGCGGATGATTTAGATTATCTGCACCGCCGTCCACCGGTCGTCACGATCATGGGTCACGTAGACCACGGTAAAACCACCCTGCTCGACTCAATTCGGAAAACGAAAGTTGCAGCCGGAGAAGCAGGCGGTATCACCCAACACATTGGGGCATATCACGTCGATGTCATGCACAACGACGCGATGCAACAGGTCGTCTTCTTGGATACACCGGGCCACGAAGCGTTCACTGCAATGCGGGCACGTGGGGCACGGGTCACTGACGTAGCGATTCTTGTTGTTGCAGCCGATGACGGGGTACAGCCTCAGACGGTTGAAGCGATCAGTCACGCGAAGGCAGCAGAAGTGCCGATCATCGTGGCGATTAACAAAGTAGATAAAGAAGGGGCACAGCCCGATCGCGTTAAGCAAGAATTAACCGAGTACAACCTTGTGCCGGAAGAATGGGGTGGCGATACGATCATGGTTCCGGTGAGTGCGTTAACCGGGGACAATCTCGATACGCTGCTCGATATGATTCTGCTCGTCTCTGAAGTTGAGGATCTATCGGCAAATCCGGATCGTCCTGCAAGAGGAACCGTGATTGAAGCGCACTTAGACAAGGCGAAAGGCCCTGTTGCAACTTTGCTGATTCAGAATGGTACGCTGCGTGTCGGTGACGTGCTGGTTGCTGGATCTGCCTTGGGTAAAGTGCGGGCAATGGTTGACGATCGCGGTCATCGCGTTCAAGAAGCTTCGCCCTCATTTGCAGTGGAAGTCCTCGGTTTGAGCGATGTTCCAGCCGCAGGGGATGAATTCCAAGTCTTCCAAGATGAGAAGGAAGCACGAGCAACGGCTTCGGATCGTGCCGATGAGCAACGACAATCGAGACTGTTGGCAGCGATGTCTTCTCGTCGGGTGAGCTTGAATACGCTTTCAGCGAAGGCGCAAGAAGGCGAACTCAAGGAACTGAATCTCGTCTTGAAGGCGGACGTACAGGGATCGATCGAAGCGATTCTGGGTGCGTTAAGTCAGTTGCCTCAGAACGAAGTGCAGGTGCGGGTCTTGTTCTCAGCTCCGGGTGAAATCTCAGAGACAGACGTTGACTTAGCAGCGGCTTCTGATGCAGTCATTATTGGCTTCAACACCACATTAGCTCCCGGTGCGCGTCAAGCCGCCGATCGAGCAGGTGTTGATGTCCGCGACTACAACATCATTTACAACTTGTTGGATGATGTTCAGGGTGCGATGGAAGGTCTGCTCGAACCTGAATTGGTTGAAGAGGCACTTGGACAAGCAGAAGTGCGGGCAGTATTCCCGGTTGGACGGGGTGCTGTTGCGGGCTGTTATGTTCAGTCAGGTAAGCTGATTCGGAACTGTAAGATTCGGATTCATCGCGGTGGTAAGCTCATCTACTCTGGCACTTTGGATTCACTGAAGCGGATGAAAGAAGATGCGCGGGAAGTGAATACGGGTTACGAGTGCGGTATCGGTCTGGATGACTTCAAGGATTGGGTCGAAGGCGATACCATCGAGGCTTATAAGATGGTCACGAAACGTCGCACGCTAGCTCGATAATTTGATTCAATTAAAACCGCTCCTCTTTGGTTGAGGGGCGGTTTTTTTATGGAAATCACGATCGACGCCATTAGTCGAAGAATCAGTCAACGAGCAAAATCTACACGGTATCGACATAATTCTAGGTAGAGTGTAATGATATGCTGTTGCATAGAGCACTATGTTTTATTTCATCAAGGTGATCATCTACAACTCTCATATCACTCGGATGAATCACACTTATGAAAATTTCACCTAACTTTCGAGCACTCAGTCTGAATGCTGCCGCAACGATCGTCGCCTTGGGTTTCAGTCTCAGCGCTGGAACCGCAGCATTCGCGCAATCCAAACTAACCATCTCTGTTCCAGAGTTTAAGAATGAGACAAATTGGTGGTGGTGGCGCGGTTCGACAGCTCGTGAGCTAGCTGACGCACTCAGTAATGAATTAAGTTCGACTGGAAAGTTTACGGTTGTTGAGCGTCAGAAACTTGGAGCCGTTCTTTCAGAGCAGGAATTAGCAGAGCTTGGATTAGTCCGTCGAGGGACTGAAGCCAAGAGAGGACAGTTGACGGGATCGCAGTATATTGTCGTCGGTCAAGTGACTTCTTATGAAGAAGGAGTTGCTGAAGAATCGACCGGGGGCAGAGTCGGCGGAATTAATATTGGTGGCATCCGATTAGGCGGAGGAGCACGCCAAGAAAAGCAACAAGCTTACATTGCAGTTGATCTGCGGGTTGTAGATTCGACAACAGGCGAAGTTGTCCATTCTCGAACCATTGAAGGTCGCGCAACTTCAGAAGCGGGAGGGGGCGATTTGGGTGTGAGTATTGGTGGCGTGAGTTTGGGTGGCGATCGCTCCCAGGCAAAACGTGCGCCGGTTGGGAAAGCACTGCGTGCTGCCTTGATCGAAGCAACAGATTATTTAAGTTGCGTAATGGTTGAGAAAGGTTCTTGCATTGCGAAATATGAGGCGAAAGATCAAAATCGTCGGGAAAGAACGCGAGGCGTTTTGGATTTGGATGAATAGATGAGATAAAAGCATCGATCTCTTTGAGATCAAGGAATTGAGGAGATAGGGAATAATCTGAGCCTAGATTCTCCCCATCTCCCACTTGCAAACCTCATGCGGTGAATTATTCGGCTGGAGTATTGCGATCGCACATCAGATAAACCGCCCAAATCGCCATTGCTCTCAAATAGTGACTGGCTCGGAATGTCCCTGCGGCGGTAATCGCTTCTGGGGTTCTGAACTGCAAGCCATGATCATAAACTTGCTGGACAACTGATTCTGTAATCGCCCAAGCTTCAGACTTCATGCCCATTCGCATCAAGAAAGCAGCTAAGCCAAAATTAATTCCTGTCCAGACTTCAAGGGGATGGGTTGCATTCGGATTTTCAGGAGAGCCATCGGGTCGAACTCCATTCGCTGCGCCGATCGCACGTTCCACATTCATCTTTTGATTGAATTTCACGAAGCAAGCATCGTAGATCGTTTTGAGTGCAGACTCGGTGCATTCGGTTGGCACAACGTCCGGCAGATTTAACAACTTCGCATAGAACTGTCCACAGAGTTGATCGGCCATGACAACATCAGAGCCACTCTCACTATCTAAGCGGTAGTAAGTTCCATTCCAAAGTTTCTCTTGATAAATTGGACGAGATTGAGCGAGCCATGCTTGGTAGAGTTCGACCGGACGATCGAGAATTTTGCCAATTGCGATCGCGCTTTCCAGTGCCGCAATCCACAAACCACCACAGTAAGCACTGACTCCTTGCAATCGCCAATCATCAAAGGTTTGATCGGGTGCGCCAGAGTTTTCAGGAATGCCATCATTATCGAGATCGAACTGTTTGAGATAGAGAAGTGTTTCAGAGATCGCATCCCAGCATTCTGCTAAAAATTCGACATCGGTTGCGCCAGTGAGTAAGTAATCTCGATACACTTGCAGCACAAAGTCCGAGCCTAAATCTTTCCACAAGTTGCAATCTTGATAAGCGGTATAGTTCGTTTTCTCCCACACATGCTCATTCGGTGCGCCCAAATCGTGTGGAGTTGCGCCTTTTACTTTGCGCAGTGCCATCGGACTCTCGGAACCGATCGTGTAATAGTAACCAATCACGCGGGTGCGATCGTCTTGTGCTGGAATGGCTCTCGCGAAAGCTAGCATGACGGATTTCTCTAACTTCTCCCAAAGCATGAGCAATCCAAACGAGCCATACAGCCGAACATCTAAGCTCTCATACCAGCGATAATCAATGCACTCGAGTACAGCAAACTGTCCAACGGGATCGCGCTCGTCCGCAGCACTCCACAATGTTCCACCTTGAGTCAGATCATAGAGTTCGTTGAACAATGCCATTTTGAACCAATCAGGGAGATCGGCTCGATCAAGAATCGGTTGCTGCCAAGCTTGGATCTTTTCTTGCCATGATTTTAGATGCTTCAAAGCCGTTCGAGCGATCGACCAAGCATTCTTCCCACTGCGACCGAAGAAATCGGTGTAGCGTCGGAAATACTCAATTCCTTGAGCAAATTCGGTGACTGGAAAATCCCAACTGAGAACAAAGGGAATTTGTAGAGTTTGACCAGGTTTCAAAGTAAAGCGAACTGCGATCGCACTGCCGAGCGTTTCTCCGTTTGAAAGGGTTTCGTCATCTCGATCCCGAAGCGATCCATCTTGCGAGAAGCTTTGCCAAAGCTCTGAATGTTCAAGCCAGCGAGTATCGTAAAAGACTTCCCACAGATAAGGATTGAGATTCGTTGCGATCGCCCATTGTCCGTCGCCTTCAGTCGGTTGATCGAAAGCGCGAGACATAACGATCGCTAATTGATTCTCGTTACCCGTTAGCTGATTGAAATTCCCCGCGCTTTCCCGCATTCGAGGCTGATATTCATACACGGGGCTACCATCATCTCTGAGGCGAATTTCCGGTGATTTCAATGCATTGGTAAACCAACCGACCATATTCTGCCAGGTCAGCATAATACTGAGCGTGATCGGCTGATCCGTTGGATTGTGTGCTGTCCATTGAAAGACAGCAACCGGATAGCTCGTTTCTTGATAGTTCTGAGCAATGATCGGTGAGAACTGTTCACACGTTAGCTGCGCTTGAAACACATTCTCGTACTGGAACCAGCTCCGCGGATACAAAGCTGAATAAGTTCCACCATTTTCAGGATATGAATTTTCTACACTCTGATCCGTGGTCAACTGATAAGCCTGAACGGTTTCTCCGACCTGTTCAAACACGCTAAATTGACATGCTGGCATCGACTCAAACACATGTTCTCCGCCATCAATATGCCAAAGATTAAAATCTCCTTTCGACGATCGCCCAATACATCCCGCTCCGAATCCTCCCAACGGTGCACCATGCCAAGCCCCATCATCCAAATTGCTCGGATAGCGTACGGTGTAGGGCTTTTCCCATCCTTTTCCAATCGGACGCTTCCAAGCGCAATTCGGGATCTGAGAAGATTGAGTCATTGTTAAATTTGGCGATCGGCAATGCTCAATATACTACGATCGAGCAACTTCGCCCTGTGAATCCAATGTCCGAAATTCCATCGCTGTCAGAGTTAGAGTTTCTTCCCTACGTTGATCAAGCTGGTCAATTGCTAGAACAGTTTCAAGGCAAAATCGGCATCTATGCAATTTTTGATCAAGAGAAAAACCTGAAATTTGTTGGGTTCTCGCGAGATGTCTTTTTAAGCCTGAGACAGCATTTGGTGAGGTGTCCACGGGAGTGCTATTGGGTGAAAGTCAGTTTAATCGATCGACCAAATCGCACAATTTTAGAAACGACTCGCGCCGCTTGGATTGAAGAAAATGGTTCACCACTCAGCGATGAATCACAGTGGACACAGCCGATTCAGGTAAAAGAATTCATGACTGCTCAAGAGCGATCGACCTTTGAAAGCGCGATCGATGAACTCTCTCAAATGAAAGCATTAAAAAACGTTGCCCGCCGCGTGGAGTCGGAGATCATGACGCAACTCAAAGCGCGCAACGTTCAAGCTGAGATTCGATTTAATCCGAAGCTGAAAGAAGAAGGATTATTGGATTTGAAATAAGCTAATCAGCTTGCACTCTTGCAAGAACTCGATCGCTTCTATAAGCTTCATTTCCTAAACATGTTCGAGTGTTGCAATCATTGCATACCGCGAGACAATCGCAACGTGTAAACCTTAAGCTAGACCGTGAGCGATCGCGAAAGTGATAGATTTCCACCCTTGTTAGAGGTAAAAAAGTTGACATGGAAACGAATGAAGAATCGACCTCACTCAAACGAGTGTTTGGGCTACCTGCCTTGGTGATATATGGAGTCGGTGACATCTTGGGGGCGGGAATTTACGCCGTGATTGGAGATATCACGAAACCTTCGGCTTCACTGGTTTGGGTTTCATTTATCATTGCCCTCGTCGTTGCTGCTTTTACGGCTTTGAGCTATGCCGAGTTAGGAGGGCGATTGCCAAAGTGTGGAGGGGTCGCGCATTTTGTCCAGCAAGCTTTTCGGATTGACTGGCTTTCGACATTAGTTGGCTGGGTCATGTTTTGTACCTGCATTGTCTCAATGGCAACGATTTCCAAGGCATTTGCTGGCTATCTGATGGCTTCGATCCCGGTATTGCCCGAGTGGTTTCTGGTCATTCTTCTGTTTGCAGCACTGGGCTATGTCAATTTTCGAGGCATGAAAGAGTCCTCGTTACTGAACTTGGTGTGTACCGCGATCGAGACTTCAGGACTCTTGATCGTGATTCTACTTGCCAGCATTTATATATTCGGAGGTGCAGCAACAACGGCTCCAGTTGTGGCGATTCAACCTGAAACAGGCTGGACAGGAATTATCGGAGGAGCGTCGATCGCGTTCTATGCGTTCATTGGCTTTGAGGACATTGTGAATGTCGCTGAAGAGGTCAAAAATCCTGAGCGGAATGTGCCAAGAGCAATTGTTTTGTCCTTGGCGATCGCGGGAGTCATTTATATCGCGATCGCTTGGCTGGCTGTGAATGTGCTGAGTCCTACAGATTTAGCTGGCTCAAAAGCGCCTTTGCTTGATGTCGTCACTCGCGCTCAGCCAAGTTTCCCGAAGTTGATTTTCACATTCATTCCTCTGTTTGCTGTGATGAATACAGCATTGCTGAACTTTGTGACTGCGTCGCGATTAGTTTTTGGGATGGCTCGCGAGGGCTTAATTCCGACCTGGGCAGGTAAATTACATCCTGAACGAGCAACACCTTATCGAGCAATTTTGGTGATTTTAGCGATCGTGATTGTGATTGCTCTAGCTGGCACACGAGAACTGCTAGCAGGAACAACCGCAACGCTGATTCTCATTATGTTTGTTCTGACCAATCTTTCTCTGCTAGTGATTAAGCGCCGAGAGCCTATCATTTCTGGGTTTCAGGTTCCGCTGATCGTTCCTGCAATCGCGGTTTTACTCAATCTTTTGCTCATTGCCTATGCACAGCAAAAGAGCCATATTTTCGCATTGGGCTTTATCACAGTTGGCGCATTGCTGATTTTGCTTCAGAATACTTTGAAGAAGAAGCAGTTGACCTAATTTTGCTCTGCTAGCCAAACTTCTAAATCGGTTTGAGAAGAGAAGTTTAGAAGCGCGATCGCTAAGTTTCCAAGTTGCTCTAAGTTGAGTGTGGAAATGCGATCACGTTCTTGTTGCGAGAGTGACCCGATTTTTTGCTCCAGCATACGGAGAATCAGCGATCGTTGCCCTTGTAAAAGTCCTTGTGTGAGTCCTCGTTCTTCTCCTTCTTGAAGGATTTCTTGATAGATTACGGATTCTCGCATCATGTCCTCCCGAAATAGGCGGTGGATTCTATCTTTATCGTACTTTAGACCTGCCATAAGCTGCACATACGACGAAACCTCTCGCCGTTCCTCGGTTTCAGGAATTTCTGCAACTTGTTGGACAATACGATCGAGCAGTTGATCTGGATTTTGAGTTCGAGTCAGGGCAGCAAAAGGCAGCAGAACTGGATCGTGTAGAAATGGGTCTGGGTCTTGCTCCCACATTTTTATAACTTGAAATTCATGGCGAGTTGATTCCTCTTCAAAGAAATTCTCGATCGTCATTCCTTCACTCGGCGGCAACAGCACAATCACGATTTGAGTAATGGAGGATCGATACAACCGATACAGCCGCACCCAGTAATCTAGTAACCGAAAAGGGATGGGCGGATCAGATGTCCAAATAGTCTGGAACTCTAGATGAAGAATGCGATCGCTCGTTTTCAGAAATGTCACCGAGTCTGCTCGAATGGGTTCGATGCTCAGTTCGGTTTTGAGAACTTCGATCGTGCTTGTCACTTCTTCGCCGAGTAACCAAGCTGCAAATCGCTCCGGGTGCTTTTCCGCTAGCAGCTTACAAAGATTGTCGAAGCTCATACATATGTATCAAAATCTTTGTGTAGTGTATCAGGTTCGCGATCGTGTATCCATCACAGCAAAGGATAAAAGCGATCGCTAGAGTTCCCCAATCTCTACTTTTCGCTTTGTAGAATAAATCTGATTGTTTCAAGGCTCTGATCGATGTTTCGGAATTTCTGGCGCAAGAGTGGCGATTGTTCTAAGGCTGAAGTCGAACATTCTCCGTCTCAAAGTTCCTCGGTTGACTATGAAATGGTGTTGTTTGCCTTGCTGGATGAGGTGGAACGGCGATCGGAGTTTAGTCGGGGATGGATTCGGGGATTTTTGGAACTGCGAGGGGTGACGCGGGAGGCGTTGGCAGAATGGTTGCGTGGGTTTGGGGAACGGTTGCAGAGTGGGGAAGAGCATCAGGAATTAGGAGAACGGTTGTTGAGGTTGGGGCGATTGGATGAAGGTGAATTGTGCCGAGTCGCAGGATTGATTGGGGGTCGGTTGGAGCGAGAGTGTCCTCAGGCTCCGAAAGATGAAGCGGAGGCTTGGTGGAACCGAGGAAATGAGTGTTACCGTGCAGGGGATTTTGAGGGTGCGATCTCAAGCTATGACAAAGTGCTCAACACTAAACCGGATCTTCCCGAAATTTGGATCATTCGTGGCATTGCATTCGATCATCTAGGACGATACGAAGATGCAATCGCAAGCTTTGATAAAGTACTCGACATCAAGCCGGATTATCATACAGCTTGGCTCATTCGCGGCGATTCACTCCATAATCTAGGACGAGACGAAGAGGCGGTCGCAAGCTTTGATAAAGCCCTCGACATCAACCCGGATTATCAAACTTGGTACAATCGCGGTATTTCACTCCACAATCTAGGACGGAACGAAGAGGCGGTCGCAAGCTTTGATAAAGCCCTCGACATCGAATCGGATTCTCATGCAGCTTGGCACAATCGCGGCATCTCACTTGATAATCTAGGACGGCATGAAGATGCGATGGCAAGTCTTGACAAAGCCCTCGACATCAAATCTGACCTTCACGAAGCTTGGTTCAATCGCGGCATTTTACTCCATAATCTGGATCAGTACGAAGATGCGATGGCAAGCCTTGATAAAGCCCTCGACATCAACCCGGATTATTATGCAGCTTGGCACAGTCGCGGTATTTCGCTCCATGATCTAGGACGGTACGAAGAGGCGATCACAAGCTTTGATAAAGCCCTCGACATCAACCCGGATTATTATGCAGCTTGGACGAGTCGTGGCAATTCACTCAATATTCTAGACCGGTACGAAGAGGCGATCACAAGCCTTGATAAAGCCCTCGACATCAAATCTGACCTTTACGAAGCTTGGTTCAATCGCGGCATTTCACTTGATAATCTAGGACGGCACGAAGAGGCGATCTCGAACTATGATCAAGGACTTACCTGCGTTCTAAAGGAAGCTAACCCTGAAGGATGGGGGAACCTTCAGCGTGGAAAAGGTAACATCTACTTCTACCAAGCGCAGAACAGTCAAAATATTCGAACTAGCAAAATCTACTACAGTCAAGCAGTCACTGTTTATAACACTGCAAGACAGACGTTAGAATCATTTCCGAGGTTCTATTTAGAACTCATTCAAAACCTTATTACAACTTATATTGGCTTAGGCGATTCCGAAACTGCTGATCAATGGCGTATCAAAGGATTAGAAGTTTTTCGGCAATTGCTTAATGCCCAATCGACACCATTACAAAAGCGCAATCTTGAAACAAAGTTCTCAAGCTTTAGCCGCATTGCTATCGATCGCCTACTAGCTCAAGGCGAAACTATCGTCGCTCTCGAAACCGCAGAACGCTACAAAAATCGCTGTCTCACTTGGATTCTCGACGAATGGAAAGAACAAGTCATCAGCCCAAGCTATGCCGAAATACTTCAACTGCTCGATCCACAAACCGCGATCGTTTACTGGCATTTCAGCGATGAGTCCCTCACCACCTTTATCCTTACCCCAACTTCAGAAGACCCGATCGTTCTAGAAAATCCGCTCCCCTACGATCGAGCAAAAAAACTACAATCCTGGATCAAATCCTGGAACACTCAATACAACGACTATCGCACTAAGAAAGCCAATCAAGCTGATCATTCTTGGCGCAAAGCTCTATCAACCCAGCTGACAAAGCTCAAAGAACTTCTGCAAATTCAAACGATCGAATCTCACCTCCCAAACATTCAAAACCTCATTCTCCTGCCCCATCGCGATTTGCATCGTTTTCCCCTTCACGCTCTATTCTCAGAAAGTCTGACTGTCAGCTATCTTCCTAGCATCCAAATTGGCTTAAATCTAAACTCGAGATCCAGCGATCGCACTTCTTTCCTTCTCAATGTTGAAGATCCCGACCGCGGCAATTCAATGCCTTTCGCACAACTCGAATCGGTGATTCTGAAAGCAATGTTCGCCCCAAACACCTTCTCGATTCCACCAGAAAAGAGCGATCGCGCAACCGTCGAATCCGCTCTCAAAACACATCACGGCATCTTTCATTTCACAGGACACGCCAACTATAACGATCGCAAACCTGAAAACTCCGAACTCGCACTCAAAAACTCAGACACACTCACAGCCAAGGAAATCAGTAGTTTAGATCTGAAAAACTATCATCTCGTCATCCTCTCCGCCTGCGAAACTGCACTAAATGGGACTCAATCGATCGATACCGAATACGTCGGCTTAACCAGCGCCTTTCTCCAAGCCGGAGTTTCACACATCATCAGCACCCTTTGGACAGTCGAAGAAGCCTCAAACGCCTATCTGATGATCCGGTTCTACCAATTTTGGCAGGCGGGTCAAGAAAGCGCGATCGCACTTCGATCCGCCCAAAACTGGCTCCGCACCTGCTCAAATGCCGCACTCGCCCAATGGCTCAAAGACTTGCTCCCCAAAACGGAAAGCGATCCCGGCGCTCAAGAATATCTTCGGAGTTGTATTCAAAGCATTGAATGTAAAATAGACGAAACAGACCCGCCGTATCGCGATCCTTATTACTGGGCAGCCTTTACCCACACTGGACTATGACGATCGCTAATGCCTTCGATGCTTTTACCTTTCAAGCCTTTTCTCTAACACTCCTTCAGCTAGACCCCTCTCGCTTGGAAGCCCTGCAACCCACGCTACAAAGCATTAGCGACCTCGCCAGCCGTCAACCTCAATCCGCTGTAAATCAAATCCGGCAACTTCTCGATCAAGATTCCGAACTCAAATCTATTTACGACTCAGAATACGATCGCCTCGCACAGTCCTACCAAACCCAAGAACGTGCCAAAGGATTTTTCGATTCACCGACCAGTGAGGCAACTCTAACTTGGGACGCTCTCGCATTCCCCATTCTGCAATCGACAGATCCCATCGAAACAGCTAAAAATCTGCTCAAGCGAACAAAATCTAAGCAGACAGCAAACACTCAGCCTTACCTCAATTCTTTGCAACGCACGATCGCCACAGTCGAGCAAACCGAAATCAAAATCCTCAAAGCGATCGAACACCATCCGACCTCGATCGAAGATTTAGTCTATGTAGTTGGACTCCCTATCAATCAGGTATCGAGTATTATCCAAAATCTCTGGAAACGCGGATACATCGATCGCGCTACCAGTAGTTTTATCTCGATGCTATTTCCCCAACGCAAGAAAGCACAGCAACTCGATCCACAGATTCCACTCGCTTTAACCTCAACAGGCTATTTCTTCCTGCACCCGATTATCACAGCCAGTCCATCCGAGGCATTGAACCGATGAATTGGCTGCAATCTTGGGAACCGTACATCGCGATCGCGCTCCTGACTGGACTAATCAATCTCCCCATCTCCATCAAAAAACTACTGAATAAGTGCCAATCTCTTCCCTTCTTCAAACCACTCAGCACGATCGCATTTTGGTGGTGGATTTTGGTGAATTTAGCTCTACCTGCAACCGTTTTCTGGCTTCTCTATTCAATTCCCACTAAACCAACCGTCAACGCAGATCTCGTAACCAAAGCAATTACATTTGGCTTGATCTTCACGGCTTTTGCCAATGCTCGTGTCGATACTGGCTTTTTTGGAGTCGATATCGAGAAGTTTTACAAATATCTCACTCAATTTACCTACGATCGCATCGCGGCCAGCCAAACCAGAGAAACTGCTGCATTTTGGACAGATTTTGAAGCCGATCTGAACCAAAATCAGCCTGATATCAGCGAAGGTCTGAACTATCTAGAAAACTATTTTCAAAATGATGTTTCTCTCGACGAAATCGCAAAACAGGATTACCAGAAACGTCTCGATCGAGTTCGTCAAATGACGGTCAAATCTGAACAAACAAAAGCGATTCGGACTCTTATTGCAATCCGACGACGCGATTTACCCGAAGTATTAAAGCGCTTCAGATGTAGCACTGCCTTCTTAAACAAATATCTATCCAAACTTCCAAAGCAGTAGCATTTTGCATCTATCGATTTCCAATCACTCCACAAGAAATCACAACCAACAAAAAAGGAGCCTCTCGCAAGAGACTCCCAAAATCATCAGAATCGAACGAGTGACTATTTAACCGTCACTTTACCGCCAGCTTCTTCGATTTGTTTCTTGATGTCTTCAGCTTCAGCCTTAGCAACACCTTCTTTGATTGCTTTCGGCGCAGCTTCTACGAGGTCTTTTGCTTCCTTCAGACCCAAGCCAGTGATACCGCGAACAACTTTGAGAACGGCGATCTTCTTATCAGCAGGAACTTCTTCCAAGACTGCATCAAATTCGGTCTTCTCTTCGACTTCTTCAGCCGCAGCACCGCCGCCAGCACCCGGAGCCATCATCATCATGCCACCTGCAGGAGCAGCAGCACTTACACCAAAAACTTCTTCGATTTGTTTAACCAGCTCAGAAGCTTCGAGCAGGGTCAAACCTTTCAACTTCTCTACAATTTCATCGGTTACAGCAGACATGGACTAACTCCTAAATCAATTGAAATTTGCCAAGCAGATTACTACGCTGCTTCTTTTTCGGACACCTGTTTGATCGCTCTTGCCAAACCAGACGGTACTTCGTTGATACCCACTGCCAGCTTGGTTGCGACACCGTTGATAGCACCAGCAATCTGTGCAATGAGCTGTTCCTTAGAAGGTAGATCTGCGATCGCTTTAAGATCCGCTTCTTTGAGAACTTTGCCATCCATCACACCGCCGCGCATCTCGGTCTTTTTGGATGCCTTTTGGAACTCTTGGTATGCTTTGATCGCACCACCAAGGTCGTCTTTGACCATCACAAACGCGGAATCACCTTTCAGTAATTCGCTCACCGCTTGCCAGCGATCGTCGCCTTCGGTCGCTTTCTCCATAAACGTGTTCTTTGTCACCTGACAAATCGCACCTTTCGGACGCAAACGATTCCGTAAATCCGAAATCTCCGCAACAGTCAAACCACTGTAGTTAATGATGAACATCAACTGTGATTCGCTGAGCGTTTCTTTCAGACCTGCAACAATCTCTTTCTTGTTTGCTAACGTTCTTCCCACTCTTTCTCACCTCCTGGTTTGGGACGAATGAGAATATCCAAAAACAAAAAACTCGACTTTAAGAGAAAGCCGAGTTCGCATGATTTCTAAAGAACACTCGAAAGTGTCTGGAAAAATCAAACCTCGGCAGGACATTAAGGCTTTAACCACCTGCTGTCTTTGGTTTGGATATTCAGTTGAAAAACTTTTGTCTAAGCAGCATCTCCAACCTTGAGGTCACGCAGTGCGTTGATATCGACCTCAATGGACGGACCCATCGTTGACGACACATACATTGTACGCCAATAGCGTCCTTTTGCACCAGCAGGACGATTTCGATCGATCGTTTCTTGCAGGGCTTTCAGGTTCGTCAACAAATCTTCTGCGGAAAAACCTGCTTTACCAAATAGAACGTGGACGATCCCAGTCCGATCTGCCCGGAATTCAAGCTTACCTGCTTTGAATTCAGCGATCGCTTGCGGCAGATCAAAGGTCACCGTACCACCTTTCGGCGAAGGCATCAAACCACGTGGACCTAGCACACGACCAAGTTTTGCAACTTGAGGCATCACGTCGGGAGTTGCAATCAGCAGATCGAAGTCCATCCGTCCTTTCTGGATTTCATCGATCAGTTCTTCAGAACCTGCAATATCCGCGCCTGCGTTCGTTGCTTCCGTTACTTTTTCACCACGAGCAATGACCGCGACTCGGATTTCTTGACCCGTTCCTTTCGGCAGTGCAACGGTGGTTCTTAACTGTTGGTCGGTGTACTTGGGATCGATACCGAGACGAATGTGCGCCTCAGCCGATTCAGGAAATTTCGCAGTTGCTGTTTCTTTGAGCAATTGCAAGGCTTCAAGCGGCGCATAAGCCTTGTCTTGAACCTTTGCACGCAGTTCTCTGGTGCGCTTTGATAGTTTCTTTACCATGTGTCTCCTGGGGTAAATGGCGAGAAAATCTCTCCCCCGAAAAATTGAACTAGTCGGTGATGGTTACGCCCATGTTACGAGCGGTTCCAGCGATGATTTTCTTAGCTGCTTCAATGTCGTTTGCATTGAGGTCAGGCATTTTGGTCTTCGCGATATCTTCGAGTTGAGCTTGAGTAATCTTGCCCACTTTCTTTTTGTTCGGTTCGCCTGAGCCTGTTTCGATTCCGGCTGCTTTTGCAATCAGCTTCGAGGCAGGAGGGGTTTTGAGAATGAACGTGAAGCTACGGTCTTCGTAAACAGAGATTTCTACAGGTACAACCATCCCTGCTTGGTCAGCAGTTCTCGCATTGTATTCCTTGCAGAACATCATGATATTGACCCCGTGCTGACCCAGTGCAGGTCCGATCGGGGGTGCAGGATTCGCCTTGCCAGCGTTGATCGCTAGCTTGATCACTGCGGTTACTTTTTTTGCCATCGATCTTGACTTTCTGAAAGCCGATTAAATTTTCTGCACTTGGTTCACTTCTAGTTCTACCGGGGTTTCACGCCCAAAGATAGATAGAAGTGCTTTGAGCTTGTTCCGCTCAGGGCTGAGTTCGATGACTTCGCCTTCAAAGTCTTTGAATGGACCTGAAAGCACCGTAATCTTATCGCCCATCGCCATGTCAATTTTTCTGACAGGCTCCTGCTCTTGGGACTGTTTGAAGATGCGTTCCACTTCTCCATGCCCCAATGGCATTGGTTTGACGTGACCTCTGCCTCGTCCGTAGCGCCGTTTTTGCTCCGCGCCGACGAAGTTAATCACGTTGGGGGTGTTCTTAATTACCTGCCACGTTTCGTCATCCATCACCATTTTGACGAGGACATAGCCTGGGAAAACTTTCTCAGCCGATTCCTTGGCTCGTCCGTCTTTTTGGTGCTTGAGAATGGGCGTTTCAGGAATTTGAACTTCCAAAATCCGGTTCACAACGTCGAGCGTCTCGATCCGTTGCTCTAAATTCATTTTGACGCGCTTTTCGCAGCCGGATGCGACCTGGACAGCATACCATCGAGCACCTTTGGCTAGCTCTGCCTCCAAGTTTTCTTCGGAGCGATCGTCGTACTGCGTTTCGTCTGAGGTAAATGTCATCCGAATACTCTCACTTGTGCCCAATGAAAGAACTGATCAACAAAGTAAATCAAGCTAGCAGAGAGCGTGACCATCAAAATCACAGAAAGCGATTCTCCAATCAGTTGCTGACGGCTAGGCCACACAACTTTGTCGAGTTCTTCCTTCGTTTCTTTTGCGAACTCGTTCGGATTAAATCCTGATTTTTGCTCCAAAGCTGACTCGCCTTTCTTTGCCACTGCTCTGCTCCATTGTTCGACCGAACTTTTATGATAATGATTTTTGTCGATCGCGGCACACTACCGAAAAAATCCTATTACATGCAAAATCAGAGTAATTCAGCGCGCCCTGGAGGACTTGAACCCCCGACATCAGGTTTTGGAGACCTGCGTTCTACCAACTGAACTAAGAGCGCATATGCTGAACGACTCTGAATTGCGTTCTTTATCTAGTCTACCAGGTGTTGTGCATTCTAGCTAAAAAAACCGAGTGCACTTTAACTACTAGACCAAGGGACGATCGAAACGCTGCTTCAAGCGGGTCGCCTTACCAACGCGATCGCGCAGATAGTACAACTTAGCCCGACGCACTTTCGCCCGACGCATGATTTTGATGCTTTCAATTCGTGGGGAGTGAACCAGGAAGACCCGTTCCACACCTACGCCTTGGAAAACCCGACGTACAGTGATGCTCTGGGTAAGACCTGCACTACCTTTTGCGATCACAACGCCTTCATACGGCTGCGTCCGTTCCTTATCGCCCTCTTGAATGATTACGCCGACGCGAACCGTATCCCCAATGTAAATCGTTGGGAGATTGTCTTTTATTTGTTCCGCTTCAATTGAGCGGATGATTTCTTGCGCGTTCATAAAGGGCTTGCAAAACTCACAATCGCGTATCTTAGCGCGTGATCGTGCACTTTGTCTAGAGGAAGATTCAAGAAAGTTGTTGAATTCTTAAGTCTCGCTTAAATTCCGCCCGTCATCCTCCTAGAGGGGATTGAATTCTCACAGATGGGTCAATTTTACTGAGGGTTCATCCCCGACCTCCACAAAGTTTGTCCTAAGCATTTCTTCTCATCCGAGAATGTCGTATTGGAGATAGGCAAATATGGTTTTTGTTTCGACTCAGCTTGCCCTGCATGTTCCAGATGGCTTTCTGAATCTACCGGTTACGTTAATTACTTGGATCTGTGCACTTGCACTCGTCGCCATTAGCCTGAGACAAGTCCAATCAGATTATCAAGAGCGGGCTGTGCCGTTGATGGGCGTTTGCGCTGCTTTTATTTTTGCAGCTCAGATGATTAATTTCCCGATTCCAGGCGGCACTTCAGGACACTTGCTCGGTGGAACATTAGCGGGTGTATTACTGGGTCCTTGGGCGGGATCGCTCGTGATGTCGGTCGTGTTTATCGTACAGGCGTTTCTGTTTCAAGACGGCGGGGTGACTGCACTCGGCGCAAATATCTTCAATATGGGGTTGATTGGAACATTTGGCGGGTATTACCTTTACCGCACCATTCGCTACATGATGGGGAGAGATTCCTTGAAAGGGGTTTTGACCGGAAGCGCGATCGCGAGTTGGACAAGTGTGGTTGTGGCTGCAATCATCTGTGCAGTTCAGCTTGCAATTTCTGGAACAGTTCCGTTACCAGTTGCATTATCAGCGATGACATTTTGGCATGTCATGATTGGAATCGGGGAAGCGATCATTACGGTGATTGCTGTGAGCTATATTTTTAAGACTCGTCCAGATTTGATTTATAAAGCGCCAAGATTGGGAGCTTTGGAACCGGATCGTTCTTATTCTTCACGGTAATTTAGGGGGTAGTATGACTCAAGTTTCACAGACTCGAAATCGAGCGTTTGTGATTTCGGGATTGGGAGTTGCGCTGTTGGTTGCAGTGCTTTTGTCGCCGTTTGCTAGTTCTGATCCGGATGGACTCGATCGCGTTGCTCAGGATCAAGGATTTGAGAAAAAGGCAGCAGAGGAGCCGATCGCGCATAAGTTGCCGTTTTATCAAATGTTTGAAGAGTATCAGTTGCGAGGAGTTCCAGAACAAATTTCGACTCCTGCGGCTGGATTGATTGGAACATTAGTGACCTTTGGATTGGCATGGGGTGCAGGGAAGGTTTTGATTCGCGATCGCTAGGCGAGAAGTAATTGCTGCGTTCTCATGACCTTTAGCCTCCTAAAATTCCTGACTCTGGGAACTTAGGGGGCGATTCTAACTATTTTCAACAGAGATCCACACTTGTCTAGGAGATCTCAATGATCCTGTTACACCTGGGTGCAATGCACCTTGTGGAAGCTGAAAAAAATCAAACGCTTTGGCATCGGTTGACTCCAAAGTCGCGGTTACTGTGCACCTTACTTTTAGTCTTTGCGATCGCACTTACCCCCAATGGTCGCTGGCTGACTTGGGCAGTTTATGCAGGTGCAGTCGGGCTGATTATGCTTTTGAGTCGTGTTCGATTATGGGTCTTATTCAGGCGCGTTGCCGTTGAATTTGTTTTTATTGGTGTGGTTCTGCTCGGAACCTTGTTTCGAGACGGCGGGCACACCCTATTTCGATGGGGTTGGATACAAATTACAACTGAAGGCTTAACCGTTTTAGGGAGTGTCTCACTTAAAGCGTTCTTATCATTACTGATATTGAATACTTTAATTCTAACGACCTCGGTTCCAGCATTGCTTCATGCATTAACTGCACTGAAAATGCCACCGTTGCTTGTCGCAATTCTCGCATCCATGTATCGCTATATTGCAGTGCTGATCGATGAGTTTCATTCGATGCAGAAAGCAGCACGATCGCGCAATTTAATGGGAAATCCCAAGCGCCAACGCATCATCGTTGGCAATATGTTTGGCTCGCTGTTCATTCGCACCTATGAGCGAGGAGAACGAGTCCATCAAGCGATGCTCGCGAGAGGATATCAAGGTCTTCCTCCGCTGGCAGAAACTCAGTCCGGAGGTAGGGGCGATATTCTAGCACTCACAATTATGATCTCGGTTCTTTTGTTCGGACAAGCAATTACTTTTCATGCACCATAATCCGATTGAAATCTATAACCTTTCCTACTGCTATCCAGATGGCAATCGCGCACTGAATGGAATTACGATTTCAATTGGTGCGACTGAGCGAGTTGCGCTTGTGGGGGCAAATGGTTCAGGCAAATCGACGCTCTTAATGCACTTTAATGGATTGATCACACCGCAAGTGGGACAGGTCATTGTGGGTGAGCTTCCGGTTGAGCCTCAGTATCTTAAGCAGATTCGCAATTTTGTTGGCATTGTGTTTCAGAATCCAGATGATCAGCTATTCATGCCAACGGTCTGGGAAGATGTGACCTTTGGACCTCTAAATCAAGAGATTCACGGGCAGGAATTAATCGATCGAGCAACAACCGCGATGAACTGTGTGGGACTTGATCCAGAGCTATTTGGATCGAGAAGCGCGAATGGTTTATCAGGCGGAGAGAAAAAGCGAGTTGCGATCGCGGGTGTGCTTGCGATGCAGCCGCAAGTTCTCGTGTTAGATGAACCGTCAGCGCAGTTAGATCCGCGATCGCGAAGACAACTGATCGAATTGCTCGATAGCTTGCCTCTGACACAGTTGATTGCGACGCATGATTTAGATTTGGCGTTGGAGCTGTGTAAGCGCACGATCGTACTCAGTAAGGGTCGAGTGGTTTACGATGGTTCAACTGAGAAAGTCATGAGTGATCCTGACCTGCTTGCTCAACATGCACTAGAGCCACCTTTAAGCTATAGTCGCCCTTACTGCCAGCTAGAGGATCTTAAATAAGACCTTTGGCTAGATTTTTCGATTTCGACTGCAAAGCTTTTTGCTGAGTCCAGTACTGCATCTCACTGACTGAATATTGAGGCTACGCCAATATAGCTACGACGAAAGTGCATATCCGATTTTTTCACGAAAAAATGCGGAAGAAATAAAATCGCAACAACCGCTTGAATAGGGCAGCCATTGATTCAAGTCGGTGATTCTGTGATGACAATTCAAATGAGTAGAATAATTCGATCCTCGAACACGAAAAAGCGAGCATCATTCAGGTCATGCAGACTTGGATTAGGCACTGTAGCTCTCACAGCTACGCTGAGCCTTAGCCCATCAAAAGCAGCAGTGGCGTTGTCCTACAATCCAACTGGAGTATTCTTTGCAAACACTGGAGTGCCCACCAGTGATCTAGCACTGACAAGCACTGGTGAAATACTTGCAACAAGTTATGATGGCGGTTGGATTCGACGCTACAACAGCAGCGGAGGCTTGCTGTCCCAATTTGGAACAAATTTGAACGGTCCTTGGGGAATTGCAGCAGACAGCACGGGTACAATTTTCGCTGCTAACTTTAATGCTAATGAGTTGCAGCGTTACAACAGTAGTGGAGTGCTACTAGGAAGTACTCCATTCAATGAGCCTGGGGGTATCGCGATCGAGAGCAGTGGAAATGTGTTGGTTTCAAGTTACTCTGCCCCTTCTATCGGTAGATTCAGCAGCACAGGAACTTTCCTAGGCACGTTTACCACATCGAATCTAAGCAATCCACTTGGAATAGCAATCAATAGTGCGACTGGAGAGGTTCTTGTTGCAAACCGAGGATCTGACTCAATCACACGATACGACAGTGCCGGGGTATTTCAATCAACATTGGTCTCAGGCTTACCTGGAGTTATTGATGTCGTTATTGACAGTACAGGGGATGTCTTAGTATCAACCGCTACTTCTGTACAGCGATTTAACGGGGCTGGTGTTTTGCAGCAAACACTTATCCCATTGGGAACAGGAGAGATTGAAGGACTTACTTTGGATGGTACTGGTTCGCTCTTGGCAGGGCAGCGAGATGGTACGATTACTCGCTTTACTGCAATTCCAGTGCCATTTGCGTTCTGCCCACTCTGGGGATTTTTGCCTCTGGGGATTCGTCGTCTCAAGCAGCAATTCTCAAAGCTGCGAAATCGCTCATCGGCGCAGGAGTCGAGTTTTTAGGAACTTAATATTCTGGCACTCAGAATTATGATCGCGATTCTTTTGTTCGGACAGGCACTTTATTTTCAAGCACCATAACTCATGTTATGGTGCTTGATGAACCGTCCGCACAGTTAGATCCGCGATCGCGGATCTAACTGTGCGAATTGCTCGATAGCTTGCCTCTGACGCAGTTAATTGCGACGCATGGCTTAGATTTGGCGTTGGAACTGTGTAAGCGCACGATCGTTTTGAGTCAAGGGCGAGTCGTTTATGATGGCTCGACTGAGAAAGTCATGAGCGATCCTGATTTACTCGCTGAACACGCTCTGGAGCCACCGTTAAGCTACAGTCGCCCTTACTGTCAGTTAGAACACGATCCCGCTTAGAGCAGCGCTTGAATATCTTTTTCGATTTCTTCTGGTTTGGTTGTAGACGGATAACGCTTGACGACCTTACCAGAGCGATCGACTAAGAATTTCGTGAAGTTCCACTTGATTCCTTCAGTTCCAAAGATGCCCGGTGCAGATTTGGTCAAATACTTAAACAGCGGGTGAGCATTGCTGCCATTGACATCGACTTTTTCAAACAAGGGGAATGTCACGCCAAAGCGAGTTTCACAGAAGGATTGAATTTCACTTGCGGTTCCCGGTTCTTGTTGCCCGAACTGATTACAGGGAAATCCCAAAACTGCAAATCCTTGATTCTCAAACTTGTTGTAAATCGATTGTAAGCCTTGATACTGTGGTGTAAATCCACATTGACTTGCAGTATTCACGATCAGCAATACTTTATCTTTGAACGTGCTGAGTGAAACGGGCTGACCTTCTAAGCTATTCGCTGAGAAATCATAAATTGAAGAAGATGCTTGAGCAGTCATAATTTCAAGGTTCAGAACGACACTGCTCTGATCTTACAGGGAGATGGGGAGATAGGGAGATGGGGAAATACACACTCTACTCCCCACTCCCCACTCCCCACTCTTGACACTACGGTTTCACTTTCCCGATCGTTGCCAATTTACCATCATCCTTGACTGTCCAAACATCGTAAGAGCCAACCACATCGCCTGCTGCATCGATATCGACATCACCACTTGCACCCTGGTAATTGATATCTTTGCCCTCTTTCAGCAATGCCAGACCTTTACAAACGTCAGTCACTTCTTCTCCAGGGGCATTCGTGACTTCGCGGAGTTTATCTTTCATCGCTTCACCGCTATTCGACTTCGCTGCCTGTGCCGCTAAAGCTAGAATCGCTGCTGCATCCCAAGCATGAGCCGCATACGCAACTAACGGGCGCTTCTGCTTCTCTTCCCACAATTTTGTAAACGCATCTAAACTCTTGCCACTTGCCCCTGGAACCGTTCCTAACGCCCCAGTCAAAATCGATTTTCCGTCTTGCCCTTTGCCAACTTTATCCACAAAATCTTGAGAATAAACGCCATCCGTCAAGAGAAACTGCGATCGTTTACCCTGCTCATACGCCGATTTGACAATCAAGCTTCCTGTATCCGCATAGAGAACAGCGGCGACAGCTTTCGGATTCCCGGCAAAGGCAGCAGCAGCTTCGGTTTCAACCGTTGTTGCTTTCGGATCATAGCGAGTGGGTCTTGCTTTGTTCAGCACTTTGCCGCCTTGCGATTCAAACGCTTTAACAAACTCCTGTTCAAAGCCAACGCCATAATCGTTATTAATCACGATCGTGCCTGCCGTATCCAATTTGCGCTCGGTCGCCAGTCTTGCTAATGCCTGAGCTTGATAGGTATCAGGGGGAGCCGTTCTTGCCCAATAGCCTTGATATTTACCTTCTTTAGCAGCTTGGGTAAAGACGGGGCTAGTACTTCCTGGTGAAATCAAGACGACTTTATTACGAACCGCGATCGGTAAAGCGGCAGTCGAAACACTACTGGCAAACGAACCGACAACGCCTGCAACTCTCTCTTTCTCAGCAAGGCGGGTCATCCCTTCTGCACCTGCGGCGGGATCAGTTTGATCATCGACACTCACGAGCGTCATCGGCTCACCATTCACACCCCCACAGGCATTGACCGTATCAACCAGCATCGGCACTGAAGCGACCATTTGCTGTCCGACAGACGCAAGATCCCCCGTTGAAGGTAGGAGTGAACCAATCTTGAGACCTTTAGCAGGGGTAGAATTTCCGGACGTTGCTCCTTGACCTTGAGATGTGGGCGGGGCGGATTCTTGGCAGGCAGCCGCCAGAATTCCAACCGTGAGAGTGACGGCAGCAAGGGATAAAGCGCGTCCAAGTTTCAGACGGTTTGAGGAAATCAGGTTGCTCATTGATACAATTCAACTCCTAATCGATGAAGCCGATTGTAAACCCAAGTCTTCCAATATTCAGTTTTCTTTACTGAAATTCGTGGATTGATCCAATAACCACCACAATTCTCCTTGAGGCTGAATCAGCCGCGCTGGATAAGTATCCGTATCAGCTTGATCGGCGAAAATCTGAGTGAGTGCGTGGTGTTTGTTTGAACCTGCGACCATGAAAATGACGGTGCGGGCTGCGTTGATCAGCGGCACTGTGAACGTAATGCGAGGATTGCCGTCTTTGTTGCCCACGGTGATGAGGCGATCGCAGACCTGTAACGCCTGAGTATGCGGAAACAGAGAAGCCGTATGAGCATCATCGCCAATGCCAAGCAAAATCACATCAAATGCAGGGAATTCTCCCGGTTTTGAGTTGAAGAATTTTTTGACTTCTGCTTCGTGTCGATCGGCTGCGATCGTCGGATCAATCGCATCCATCTGCATCGGATGAATATTTTCCGCCGGAATCGGGACGTGATTGAGCCATGCCAGTCTTGCCATACGTTGATTACTATCCGGATGATCGGCAGGAACATAGCGTTCATCGCCCCAAAAGACGTGCAATTTTTCCCAAGGCAAGTCTTGTTGAGCGAGTTTTTCGTAGAGTGGTTTGGGCGTGCTGCCGCCTGCAAGCGCGATCGTTGCAATATTCCGTTCGGCGATCGCACTTTTTAATTTCTCTAAAACGAGTTCGAGAGCACGATCGACTAAAGCAGGGACATCAGACAAAACTTCAATCTGTGGGTTCATAGCGGATTTGTAATACTGCACTCATCAGAATAAGAGAGGATTTATGATTTCTCTGCTGTCTTTAGCTGGACTTTATGTCTCATATCGTTGTCAAAGACCTCAGCAAGACCTTTTACTTATCTGAACGAACATCTGGACTTTGGGGATCAGTGCGGGGACTGTTCGATCGAAAAACGAAAGCAGTTCAAGCCTTAAAAGGTATTTCGTTCTCGGTTGAGCCAGGAGAACTCGTGGGATACATCGGTCCAAATGGCGCGGGCAAATCGACCACGATTAAGATTTTGAGCGGCATTCTCGTTCCTTCAGGTGGCACTTGTTTGATTGGAGGACGGACTCCTTGGAAAGATCGCATTCAGCATGTGGGGCGGATTGGCGTTGTCTTTGGTCAGCGCACTCAGCTTTGGTGGGATTTGCCCGTGATCGAATCGTTTGAATTGCTACGAGATATCTATCGCGTGCCTGAATCGGTTTATCGATCGACCTGCGCAGAAATGATCGAACTCTTGAACTTAGAAAGCCTGCTGAATACTCCCGTGCGGCAATTGAGTTTAGGACAAAGAATGCGCTGTGATTTTGCGGCTGCCATGTTGCATCGACCAGATATTCTCTTTCTCGATGAACCAACGATCGGACTCGATGCAGTTTCAAAATTATCAGTACGGAAATTTATCAAATCCCTGAATCAAGGGCATCAAGTGACGACCATTCTCACAACTCATGACATGGATGATATTGAAGCCCTCTGCGATCGCGTGATCATTATCGGCAATGGTGAGATTCTCTGTGATGGGTCGCTGGCAAAACTGCGATCGCAAGTTTCATCACGTCGCTATCTCAAGATTGATCTCAAAACCGATCAGTTTCAATTTGAAACACCAGGAGTCAGTGTTTTAAATCAAGAAGGTCATACGATCACACTCGCTTTTGATCCGTTGCAAATCTCTGCTGCGACTTTGATTCAGAAAATCACAGAGCGCTATGAGGTTGAGGATTTGTTTGTTGAGAATCCGCCGATCGAGGAAATTGTCGCTGAACTGTATAGAGGTGCAAGATGAATGCTTATCGATCGCTCTTTGTTGCGCGATTTTCGCTCTTACTGCAATATCGCGCCGCAGCTTTGGCAGGAATTGGCACTCAGTTTTTCTGGGGATTGCTGAAAGTCATGGTACTAGAAGCTTTTTTTCAGCAATCGACGACCGCTCAACCGATCACGTTGCAAGAAACATTGGGATATATCTGGCTCGGACAAGCTTTTCTGTTTGCGATCGTGCCTTGGTCGGGCGATCGCGAAATTCAAGAACTGATTCGCTCTGGAGCAGTCGGATATGATTTGCTGCGCCCAACGGATCTGTATAACTTCTGGCTAACTCGTGCTTTAGCCATGCGAACAGCTCCGATCGTACTGCGTGCCTTGCCTTTACTCATCCTGACAATGGTGCTATTCCCGCAAATTGGACTGGCTGAATGGGCATTAGCTCCGCCTCCTTCGGTTGCATCTTTGGGTGCTTTCTTGCTGACTTTCATGGGAGCAATTCTACTTTCTGCGGCTCTCACCATGCTGCTGACCGTTTCAATGATGTGGACACTTTCTGGAGAGGGACTGAATCAAATGGCTCCAACTTTAGTCACCATCTTGTCGGGCATGATTGTGCCATTGCCCTTGTTTCCAGATTGGTTCAAGCCCATTTTGGCAATTCTGCCCTTTTCTGGTTTGCTCGATAAGCCCTTTCGCCTGTTTACAGGCAATCTACCGCCCGAAGCACTGCTCAATGTTTTGCTTCATCAGACCGTTTGGATTGTTGTGCTCATCGGATTAGGGCGATTTCTCGTCAGTCGAGGCGTGAATCGACTGATTATCCAAGGAGGCTAGAGATGAATGCTTTACAGCTTTACTTACGATATATCTCTGTCTCATTTCAAGCTCAAATGCAGTACAAAGTCTCTTTCTTACTGCAACTGATCGGACAATTCGGTGGAACAGCGATCGAGTTCTTTGCTATCTGGACATTGTTCAATCGCTTCAACCAACTTGGAACCTGGACACTGGCTGAAGTTGCGCTGTTCTATGGCACGGTTAACACTGCGTTTGCCTGTGCCGATGCGATCGCGCGAGGTTTTGACCTGTTTGGCAAACTGATTCGAGACGGCGGATTCGATCGCTTATTGCTACGTCCGCGATCGACGGTTTTACAACTTCTCGGAACGGAATTTACCTTAAAGCGAATGGGTCGCCTACTCCAAGGATTAGCGGTGCTAGGTTGGTCGCTCTCTACTTTGCAGATTCCTTTATCTCTGTCTACAGTATGGCTGCTCCTTACCGCTTGGCTCGGCAGTATTGCGCTATTTGTTGGAATTGTGATTGTGCAGGCGACGCTGACCTTTTGGACAATTGAATCGCTCGAAATCATGAATATCCTTACTTACGGCGGAGTCGAAACGGCGCAATATCCGTTTTCGATCTATCGCAAATGGTTCCAGCGATTCTTTACTTTTTTGATTCCGCTCGCTTGTGTCAGCTACTTTCCGCTGCTCGCTGTTTTAAATAAAGCTGCTGAATTTTCAGTCCCGTTGTGGGTGTGTTATGTTTCTCCAATCGCTGGCTTTATTTTCCTAGGGGTCTCACTCAAATTGTGGCGAATTGGCGAGCGGTATTACTGTTCAACTGGAAGTTAATGCTCAGAAGTTCATGCTCAATCCGGGCTAAACCGTGTATCGTAAGTGAGATTAAAAATCTCTTAAATTTTTGATTGATCCCACTCAAGTACGTAAGAGCGGGATAGTATCGATCGAACATCGTCCACGGTTGTCCGAAGAGTAGAGCGCACGAATGAAACGAGCATCAAGGTTCCTGGCTTTTCTGCTGGGGTTAATGTTAGTGATGTTGCCAGCTAGCATTCCCTGGATTGTCCCAAGTATGGGTCAATCCTCCGCTAAACCCGCCCAGAAACCGACTGCTGAGCCAGATCGATCGCAGCTTCGACCGTTTGACGATGTGATCAAAGAAACAAAAACGATCAAAGGATTATTCACGCTCTACCGCAATGAGAAAAACGGGAAACTGTTTGCGGAAATCCTGCCCGATCAGCTAGAACGCAACTATCTGGCTACGATGACGCTCGAATCGGGCATCGGACAGAGTGGAATTTATAGCGGTTTACCGATCGGAGATTTTCTCTTCACCTTCCGGCGAGTCAACAACAATATTCAATTTGTCGTTCCCAATATTTACTTCCGAGCCGAGCGCGGTCTGCCGATTGAGCGATCGATTCAGCGATCGTTTAGCGACTCTGTGCTACAGTCTTTGTCGATTCGGAGTATCCATGCCGAGCGCAAAAGCTTTTTAGTCGAACTCAATCCATTACTCCTCTCTGATCTGCCTGGATTGTTACCCGTTCTCTCTGCAACATTAGGCGGCTCTTACAGTCCAGAAGCAAGCGCTTCGTACTTTGAAACAGTCAAAGCATTCCCTCAAAATGTAGAAGTCGAATCTGTGTTTGGCTTTACAGGCGGAGATAAAGGTGTTGATGCACCCACTTACATCAACACGTTGCCGGACAGTCGAGCTTTTTCGCTGAGAGTTCGCTATAGCTTGTCTCAACTGCCAGAAAATAACGGCTATCGTCCTCGGCTTGCTGACGATCGCATCGGCTACTTTATTACTGCCTATAAAGATTTCACAAACGACAATTCTAGACGACCTTTTGTTCGCTATATCAATCGCTGGAACTTACAAAAGCAAGATCCAGCCGCTCCTGTGTCGAAACCCAAACAGCCGATCGTATTTTGGATCGAAAACAGCGTGCCATTAGAGTATCGCGATGCAGTTCGAGATGGAGCATTGTTCTGGAATCAAGCCTTTGAGAAAGCTGGATTTAAAGATGCGATCGAAGTAAAACAGATGCCTGATCAAGCCGACTGGGACCCGGCAGATGTCCGATACAACACGATTCGCTGGTTCAATAGTAATGATGCAATCTTTGCAATGGGACCATCGCGCGTCAATCCGCTAACCGGTGAGATTCTCGATGCCGACATCATGGTGTCTGCCGACTTTACTCGGGTCATGAAAGAAGACTATCGGACTTTGGTTGAGCAAAACCAAATGCGAACAGCGCCTTTCGTGTCGCAATTAGTCGGAAATGCTAACCTCTGTAACTATGGTATGGCAGCGCGATCACTGGCGCAAACAGCCAAAGCACAAGAAAAGAAACCGATTCCTCGCTTGCGATTCGGATCTCATCTCGGCAACTATCAAGACCTATGTTTTGGCGTCGATACTGCTAAACAATTTGCTGTCGGCAATATGTTTTTAGGAATTATGCAAAATGAATTGCCAAGCAGTCCTGAGCGCAAAGCATTTGCTCAAGAATTCATGCGTGAATTGATTGCTCACGAAGTCGGTCATACTCTAGGACTGCGGCACAATTTCCATGCGAGCGCAATGCTTAAACCAGAAGAGTTAAACAATCCCGCAATTACACAGCAGCGCGGGTTAACAGCTTCTGTGATGGACTACGCACCTGTGAATCTTGCGCCCCTCGGCACAAAGCAAGGCGATTACTTTACCCATCGAGTTGGAGCCTACGACGAATGGGCGATCGAATACGGCTACACCCCGATCGATGCAAAAGTTCCCCAAGCCGAAAAGCGCGAACTCGATAAAATCGCTCAACGTGCTCCGACTCCTGAGCTTGCCTATGCAACCGATGAAGACGTGACAACGCTTGATCCAAAAGTCAACGTCTTCGATCTCAGTGGAGATTTACTGACTTATGCGCAGTGGCAGCTAACGAATGCGCGAGAAATGTGGAATCGAGTCAACCAGCGATTTCCAGTCGAAGGAGATAGTTTTAATGAAGTGCGGGTTGCTTTTAATGCCGTACTTGACTACTACTTCCAGTACTCGCTCTTTTTACCAGAATACATTGGTGGACAGTATTTCAACCGATTCAAAGCAGGAGATGCCAAGGGGAGATTACCCTTTGAGCCAGTCTCCGTTGAGCAACAACGCCAAGCTTTAGCTTTGATTAATCAGTATGTTTTTAGTGAAGAGCCTTTCCGATTTTCGCCGGATTTGCTGAATAAGCTAGCACCTTCTCGCTGGGCACATTGGGGCAGTGAGCCAACCTCGAACCTGGACTATCCGATTCATGACAATATTCTGTTTTTGCAGAGCATTGTTTTGTATGACCTGCTGAACTACGATCGCTTAGCTCGTCTCAGAGATTCCGAATTGCGAGTGCAAGCAGGACAACCAACACTGACGATTCCTGACTTGTTTGACAGTCTGCAATCGAGCATTTGGGGAGAAGTGACCAATCCCAAAGATAATCTCAAACTCTCAGGATTGCGGCGGGCACTGCAACGGCAGTACATGAATGCCATGATTTCGATGATTCTGCGCGAAGTTGAGGTTCCTGAAGATGCTCGCACGGTCGCGCGCTATGAATTGAGAAAATTGCAGAAATCGATCGATCGAGCCATGCGGAAAGTCAATGATCGAGACATTTACACCAAAGCTCATTTAGAAGAAGCACAAGATCGAATTGGCAAAGCCTTAGAAGCACAACTGCGATCGCAGTAATCTAACGAATAGCATACAGATTAAAGACCTCTGTATCTTGAAACATGGGTTCTTGCTCGATCGTAATTTTGCTAAAGCCCTGCTGTTTGAGTAACGTAGCAATTTGGTCAACTCGCTGCGCTCGATTGTGAATTTCAACTACAATTTGCTGAATCTTATGCCAATCTTGTAATTCAATTCCCAGGAGCACATCTAATTCGCTACCCTCAACATCAATCTTCAGCAGATCAATCTGTTGAACGTCGTGATCGCGAATGATGTCAGACAGCGATCGCATCTGGCAACGAACCGACTTGACCCGTAATAGCTGATTCAACTTGAAATTGACCAGCAGCGATCGCAAAAAAGATGGAAATCGTCGTAACAGAGTGATATCAGCGGGTTCATCATCCGATGGGTTGGCAAGTGAAGTCGTGATCGTTTGGCGAATCGTCGATCGGGTTTGTTCCCAAGAGTCAGAGTAAGCCGTCGAGAGAATGGTTAGATTTGGATAGTAATCAAATACAACGGATTTCGATGCTTGCGCGAGTCCACACTCAAACACCTTCATCCTGTTCTGTGGCAGCAGTTGTGCATTGCGCTTTAAAACTTGAAAGACCTCTGGAATCGGCTCAAATGCATAAATCTGTAAATCGTTTTGACACTGCTCAGCCGCCCAAAGGCTAAATAACCCAATATTTGCCCCAACATCAAACAACATGTCGCCTGGATGTAGCTCAATCCCATTCCGAACGTATTGTTGAACCTGTCCATAAACAACAGGCACTTCCTGTTTCCGCAAGTAGTAAACTCGCTTGCCATTCGGAAGTGCCATTGTTGAAATGCCCATTTGCGGAACCCTTTGATCAGGTTGTATACTCCGCGTTGATTTTTACATAGTCATAACTCAGGTCACAACCCCAAGCCTTTCCACTGCCTGAACCATTGCCAATCTTGACTCCAATCACCACAGGCTGATCCAAAACTTGGCGATCGCCGTCTAAATTCTTCGCCGCCTGTTGCTTCAAATATTCATTTGCCGCAACGCGATCGAACGATTGGGGCTGACCATCTTTTAATAACACAAACTCACCAAGCGTAATCTGCAACTCTTCTTGATCAAAAATCACATCTGCTCGTCCTGCTGCTCCCGCAATTCTGCCCCAATTCGGATCGCGTCCAAAAATCGCAGATTTAACTAATGAAGATCCCGCGATCGTTCTTGCAACTTTCCGAGCCGATTCATCATCACTTGCACCCGATACCTGAACTTCAATCAAACAAGTCGCGCCTTCTCCGTCTCTCGCGATCGCTTTTGCCAAATGAATACAGACTTCTGTCAGCATCGCTTCTAATTTATCCGCTTCAGCTCCCGCTTCCGTAATCGCAGGCGTTCTTGACTGACCATTCGCTAAAGCAATCAAACTATCATTCGTACTAGTATCACCATCCACAGTAATTTGATTAAAACTGCGATCGGCAGCTCGACTTAACATTTGCTGCCACAGATGAGAAGACACAGCAGCATCACAAGTGACAAATGCCAACATTGTTGCCATATTCGGGTGAATCATTCCCGATCCCTTAGCAATTCCACCAATCCGAACAGGGCGATCGCCGATCGTGGTTTCTAAAGCAATCGATTTCGTGACTAAATCTGTGGTCACGATCGATTTTGCAGCCGCATCACTTCCGGTTTCACTCAGACTCGCAACCAGATTCGGAATGCCGGATTTCAGCGCATCCATTTTAATGCGTTGACCGATCACGCCTGTTGATGCGAGCAACACCATATCCGAGGAAATATTTAAAGCTTGCGCGACTGCTTGAGCGCTTTCGAGCGCATCGATCATGCCTTGTGCGCCTGTTGCAGCATTCGCCTGTCCTGCATTACAAAGAATCGCGCGAGTGGTGGATTTAGTTTGAAGACGTTCTCGACAGTAATCGACGCAAGCGGCGCGGACTTGACTTGTAGTGAAAACTCCAGCCGCGATCGCGTCTACCTCTGAGACGATGAGAGTGAGATCGGGTAAGCCGGAGGGTTTGAGTCCTGCAGTAATTCCTGCTGCCTTGTAGCCTTTAGGTGCTGTAATACCGCCTGAGATTTGCTGCCAGTCTGCCATGAAGTGTAGCCCTCTCTCTAATTCCTGAACCGCGATTATATCGGGAGTTATGATGGAAGGCTAGTGTTTTGGCGAGGAAATCAGACGCTTCTCTCAGGTTCCATTTTCTGATTTCCTTTGCAAGCCAACTCGGAATTCGGCTTTAAAAAGAAAAAAGGAGGGTCGCGGTTGGCGAGTCCCCCCTGTCATCAGGGTGCATCTACTTATCACAGTATGCCATTAATGGGGTGAGGGGTAAAACCCCTCTCAGCGGATCTTCGTAAAAAATACATGGATCTTTCGATAAGGCTTCACAAAAATCAGTGTTTTTGCGGTGAAGCAAGCACAATGATGCGTTTGATGTGTCTACTGAGTACAAATCGCACTTAGAGCCTGATCAAATTGCGACTTCACCTTAGCCTTGATTCAGCTTCTTTGCCAAGAGTTGATTGGTCAGTTTTGGATCTGCCCGTCCTCCGGTTTCCTTCATCACCTTACCCACAAAGAATCCTAAAAGCTTCGTCTTCCCGGCGCGATACTGTTCTAGCTCATTCGGATTCGCTGCCAGAACGGCATCGATCGCTGCTTCGATCGCGCCCGTATCTGAAATTTGAATCAGTCCTTTCTTCTCGATCAGTTCCTTTGCCGAGCCACCTGTGGTCAGTAATTCTGGCAAGACATCTTTCCCAATTTTGTTACTGATCGTGCCGTCTTCAATCAGGGCAATCAATTCCGCCAAGGTTTCAGGCTGCAATGCCAATTGAGAAATACTCAGTCGCTCCTGATTTAGATAAGCACTGATATCTCCCATAATCCAATTAGCTGCCAGTTTGGGATTTGCTTTCGCTGCGATCGCTGCTTCAAAATAGTCCGCGATCGCTTTGTCCTCGGTCAAGATTCTCGCATCGTAAGCGGATAGCCCTAACTCATCTTCATACCGATGCCGTTTCTGATTCGGCAATTCCGGCAGTTGAGATTTCCACTCTGCTAATTGCGTCGGAGCAACCTCGATCGGACCTAAATCAGGTTCCGGGAAATAGCGATAATCGCTGGATCCTTCTTTGATCCGCATACTAATCGTGCGTTGTGCGCCTTCTTCCCACAATCGAGTTTCTTGAACAATCTTTTCACCGTTCTCGATCGCAGCAATTTGCCGTTCAATTTCGTAATCGATCGCTTTTTGAATGGCGCTAAACGAGTTCATATTCTTGATCTCGACTTTCACACCGAATTCTTCTTGCCCAATCGGACGGACGGACACATTCACATCACAGCGCAGTGAGCCTTCCTGCATGTTGCCATCGCTGACTCCGAGATAGCGCATGATCCGGCGAATTTCTTGCGCATATTCAGCCGCTTCTAATCCGGTACGCAGATCGGGTTCCGAGACAATCTCACACAAAGGCACACCCGCACGGTTGTAATCAACCAGAGAATAGGTTGATCCCGCCAGTCGATCGCTGCCTCCATGCACCAGTTTGCCTGCATCTTCTTCCATATGCAGTCGCGTGATCCCAATGCGTTTTGTCTTCGCTTTGCCGTTTTCATCCAACAGCGGTTTGCCTTTGTTGTCAGTCAGTTCGATTTCGATCCAGCCATGTTCTGCGATCGGCAAATCGTATTGTGAGATTTGGTAATTTTTCGGTAGGTCAGGATAAAAATACTGTTTACGATCGAACTTACTGTAGGGTGCAATTTGGCAATTTAACGCTAGCCCAGCCTTAACTGCATATTCCAGCACTTTCTGATTCAAAACGGGCAATACCCCTGGCATTCCCATGCACACAGGATCGATATTGACGTTCGGATCAGTGGTGAACTTGGTTGAGCTATCGGAAAAAATCTTGGTCTCAGTGTTTAACTGGCAATGAGTTTCAAGACCGATAATCGCTTCATACTGAGTTTTAGCGGGAGCAGCAGTAGTCATGGCAAATCATACGCCTGTAAAAAGGTTTATTCATTTTAAATGATGAAGGTTGATTTAGAAGAGGTAGGGAGTAGGGAGTGGGGAGTAGGAAAAAGAATTTATCCCCTACTTCCCCACTCCCACTCCCCCCACCCGAACCGAGACAACGTAGGCTAAAATTGCTACACCCTGAAAAAGACTGAGTAAGATTGAGAAAACTTCCCGATCGGGAACCGAGGAATTTGGAATGCTGGTTTGCCCTCAATGCCAATTTGAGAACCCAGAAGAGCATAACTTTTGTCAGGCGTGCGGAACTTCATTAGTTGAAAAACCCTGCCCCAATTGTGATGCACTGGTCGATTGGAGTACTTATGAATGCCCAAAATGCGGCGCGATTACGGGAACCGTGCGATCGATAGCAGTCATTCCTCCAGGAGGGACTTGGCAACTTGAGTCACGCTATCAAATTCTCGACGCGACCCAATCGCTGATTCAAGTTCTCGATCGCGAACCGCTCAAACCTGCGATGATTGATGTCCCGCCAACGAGTGCCATACCTTATCTCGAATTAGAACCCTACTTACATCAAATTCTGCCCTTGCTTTACAACGCCTGGCATGAGGAAGAGCGAGACTTTCTGGTGTTAGAAGCGCGATCTCAGTTCACTCAACTCGCTACCTTTCTCAAGCACAATAAGCAAATTCCGATGCTGCAAATTCTGCATTGGTTTTATGAAATGGTGGATCTCTGGGAAGTTCTCGAACCCCATCACCTGACTCAGAGCTTGCTGAGTTTGCCCAATCTTCGACTCGATGAAGATCACCTGCTGTGTCTCGAACAACTGCTACCCAACAGCGCAACTGCGCCGACCCTGCGAAACTTGGGTACAATCTGGCAAACACTGCTTGCTCAATTGACTCAGACTCAATCTGCGTCTTTGCATTTCCTGATTGCTGATCTCTGTACCGAATCTGTTTCCACACCTGACCAATTAAGATCACGGCTAAAAGCGATCGCCCAAGAAACCCAAGCTGATTTAATTGACTCTGAGATTGAGATCATGTCTGACCCACAAGTGCCCGATTTTCCCCAAGCTCCGATTCCCAACTCCGAAGTTCCACCTGAAGAGATCGTCACGGTATTTGCCGATTCGGAGCCAGATTCAGAAGGCGATGATATGCCTACGATCGTGCTGCCGATGCTATTGTTTAGCCTTGACGATGCAGGTCGAACCGATATTGGACGGCAGCGAACTCACAACGAGGATTGCTTCGGGATCGATGCAATCATTGATAAGGTACAGTCTCCTACAGGCAGATTAGTGAAAGCACGTGGGCTGTACATCCTGTGCGATGGCATGGGCGGACATGCCAGTGGAGAAGTGGCAAGCCAAATGGCGCTGGATTCTCTCAGAGCATTCTTCCGGCAATATTGGCGCGAGATTGATGCAGGCAAAATTCCTGCCAAGTTGCCTGCGGCAGATGTCATTCGGGATGCGATTCAGCAGGCGAATAAGGCGATTTATAACGTCAATCAGGAAGGACTAAAATCAGGCAGTGGCAGAATGGGGACGACTCTAGTCATGCTGCTGGTTCAAGATACGGAAGCCGCAGTCGCGCATGTCGGAGATAGTCGCATGTATCGCTATACCCGCAAGCTCGGTTTGCAACAAGTGACGCTCGATCATGAAGTGGGACAACGCGAAATTCTACGAGGCGTTGAGCCTGAAATCGCATACGGTCGCCCAGATGCCTACCAACTGACTCAGGCATTAGGACCACGGGACGAGTATTTTGTGAATCCAGATGTGCAGTTCTTTGAAATTAACGAAGATATGGTGCTCATTCTGGCATCGGATGGCTTAACTGATAATGATCTGCTGGAAACGTATTGGCAAAGCCATATTGACCCAATGTTGAGTTCGCAGACCAATCTGGATCAGAGTGTCGCGAATTTGATTGAGTTGGCAAATCAATACAATGGGCACGACAATATTACCGCGATCGCAGTTCGAGCTAAGGTTCGCCCCAATTTGGATCAGTTGCGGTAGAGATAATCTGCTTTTAAGTCAGGACGATATTTCTCGAAATAAGCACGATCGTTGGGTGTCCAACAATTGATCCAAATTTCGGATTCATCAATGTTGTATTCTGTCTTTCCCCGGTTTAGACCGCGAGCCTGAGCGAGTTCCAAAGGACAATCAACCCAGATTGTGAACCCATAATAGGAGCATAAATCTGGATGGAGTACGCTGATGCCTTCAATGATCAAATAATTTGAGGCAGGAAGCTGTTTTAAGTTTCCTAACTTGCCTTGTTCCCAATCGAAGACTTGATAGGTAATGGGCTGATTTTGATGGGCTGGAATAATGACTTGCTGTCTGAGTCGATCTCGATCGAACACAATCCAATCTTCGGATAGAACATTGCAATCGGGAAGCCAGAATTCGTCGATCGAAACAGTCTCAACGCTTTCTAATTGTTGAGCGAGTTCTCTAGCAAGCGTACTTTTTCCAGAGCCGCCAAAGCCAGAGATGCCAATTAGAAAAGGTGGAGACTGAAACCGCGATCGAATTTGATCTGCAATCTGCAAAATCATATCTATAGCAAAACGGGGGAAACTCAAATGGATCGCCCGTTTCAAACAAATTAGTCTTCTTCCCAACTTTCAACCGCTAATAGTTCACTGACCGGATCTTTCATTGAAAACTCGAATGCTTCTAATTCTTGTTTCCAAAAGCTCCAATCATCCCCATAAAGCAGTGCGATTTTCCAAAGACTATCATTTGGCTTCAGCAGCTTCGAGTCCACTAATTTTTGAACTTGACGCTGCAACTTCTCCATCGGATGAGCAACCTGTAGGTTCATACCTTTGATTTACCAAAATTCAATTGAGTTTTACAAATGTTGCATACGGGCTACAGCCAGAAGACATATCACTGAGGAGGTGTCTGTTTCTTACGGCGCATTGCCATTCCAGCTACTAATATTAGCTTACTTTTTTGAGTTTTTGACAAGTCGTTTCAACAATTCGCTTTCGGATTGCCGTACATACACCGGGAAGCATTGAAATTTATTGTTTCTTGATTTCCCGATCCGTAAATCTACCCTGAATCTATTTCTAGATTAAGATGCGCCCCGTATTTTCTAAGCAGTTGTACTGCTTATGAAACCAGAATTGGATGCCCTCCAATTTTAGCAAGATAGTCGATCGTAGGGTGCATCGATCGTGTTGCAATCCCTTGACAGGGATATGTCTATGCAAGTTCTAAAGCCTCGCATCTAGACCCTGCGGATGAAATCCGCCAAAGCAAACTATGCAAGAAGTCTACTAGGCAATGGTGATTGAGCACGTTGTTGCAACAATAGCCCATACTCTAAACTTTCAACGACAGCTTGATAGGACGCTTCCAGGATATTTCCTGAGACTCCTACCGTTGCCCAACGTTGAACACCGTTACTTGACTCAACGAGCACACGCGTTTTGGCGGAAGTTCCCGCTGCACCATCGAGAATTCTAACTTTGTAGTCTGTGAGGTAAAAGGTTTCAATCTCAGGATAGACCGTGATCAAGGCTTTGCGTAAGGCTGCGTCTAAAGCAGAAACAGGTCCATTCCCTTCTGCGGCTTCCAGAATTTCTTTGCCTGCGATCGCAACTTTCACCGTTGCTAGCGATCGCGCGCGTCCACAATAACTATGCGTTGGGGCTGCCTCTGCCATCATGTCGTAATGCACCTGAAATCCTCGAACTTCAAAGGGTGCATTTCTCTCTCCCAAAGCCTGCCGAATCAGCAATTCAAAGCTCGCTTCTGCGGCTTCAAACTGATAGCCATCTTGCTCTAGATGCTTCAACGATTCAAGAATCTCCCGACAGGTGGGATCTTGACGATCGAGATTGAATCCCAAAGATTTTGCTTTTGCCAGGATGTTGCTAATTCCGGCTTGCTCTGAAATCACAATTCGCCGACCGTTCCCTACCAGTTCTGGCTGCAAATGCTCGTAAGTAATTGGATTACGCTGCACTGCGCTGACATGCAATCCGCCTTTGTGGGCAAATGCAGACAATCCGACAAATGCTGCATGATCATCTGGCGCAAGATTTGCGACCTCACTGACAATGCGACTGACTTGAGCCAGCGTCGCGAGCTGCTCAGCGGGTAAACAGTCATAGCCTAATTTCAATTGCAAGTTCGGAATCACCGAGCAAAGATTGGCATTGCCGCAGCGTTCACCATAGCCGTTGATCGTGCCTTGAACCATCGTTGCGCCAGCATTGACCGCCGCGATCGCATTTGCAACCGCCAAATCACAGTCATTATGCGGATGGATGCCGATTTTCACATCTCCAACTGCATTTCTCACATCTCTCACAATCTGCTCAATCTCATGCGGTAATGTTCCGCCATTGGTATCGCAGAGAGTTATCCATTCTGCTCCTGCTGCGATCGCGCTTTTCAAGGTTGCAAGCGCATACTCTCGATTGTGCTTATAACCATCAAACCAATGCTCTGCATCATAAATGACTTGGCGATCGTGGCTTCTGAGATACGTGATCGTGTCTTGAATCATCGCAAGATTTTCATCGAGCGTAGTTTGTAAGCCTTCGGTGACATGCAAATCCCAGGACTTGCCAACAATCGTGATCCACTTTGTTCCGGCTGCTAAAATCGGCTGCAACATTGGATCAGTTGCAGCCGTCTTTCCAGGACGGCGAGTGAAGCAGAACGCAACGATTTCAGCCTGACTCAGCGGTTGCTCTTTGAGGTGCCAGAAGAATTGCACATCTTTGGGATTTGCTCCGGGCCATCCGCCTTCGATAAATGGAATCCCGAGTCGATCGAGTTCTCGCGCAATGCGGATCTTGTCTTCGACTGAAAATGAAATCCCTTCTCGCTGAGCACCATCGCGCAATGTTGTATCGTAAATCGATAAAGAGATTGGAGTCATACGTTTGACTCTAAAAAAATTAAGACAGCTTCCTATTCTGAAAGACTGAGAAACCTTCCAGAGTGACCATTTGCAAAACTTAATTCAACGAGGTGCGAAATGCCGCAAATTACAGCCCAGGGAAAGACGATTGAATGTGAATCCGGTGCAAATTTACGTCAAGTTTTGCTCAAAAACGGAATTGATCTCTACAATGGCGGTTCTACTGTGATTAACTGTCACGGCCTCGGAACTTGCGGAACCTGTTCAGTTGAAATTGAAGGAGAAGTTTCGCCGATGGAATGGCGCGAAAAAACTCGCCTTTCTCTGCCACCCCACAATCCTGAAAAATCTCGTCGTTTAGCCTGTCAAGTTCGCGTGTTAGGTGATATTCGGGTTACAAAACACAGTGGATTTTGGGGACAAGATGACGCGATTCAATGGGAATAATGCCTGCTTCAGCGTTAACGATAAATTGACATCATGATCACTGAATAGCACAGTAGAAGTAACAAAACCCGCCAAGGCTATGCGCGTGAGTGCATCCTCAAACTGGCGGGTTTCTCATTATCCTGGACTTTTCAAAAGATTAGAAGAGTCGCTCCATTTGGCTAGAGCGATAAAATCATAGAACAGTACAATTATTGGGGCGCAAACCCTAGCGCTATACTTTACACAAAGAGCGTTTTTTGCCCGCGATCGGGCTTTCTAGAAAAGAAACATTACGTCAGGCAAGTGTTATGAATCCGACTGGAAGAATTGTGGGTGGGGGATTGGTCTTAATCGCATTGTTATGGATTTTGCGAATTGCAGGAGCCTTACCTTTTAGCGATCGCTCAATCAATCAAGTGGCAGCACAAGTTCCCCAAGATCGTCCTCCCATCTCAGATCTGGATGCCTCGCGCACCACGATCGCGAACTTCAACCCTCCGACAACAACTCAGCCGTTAAATCCGAATGGAACAACATCGGGGAATGGTTCTTCCACGATTGGAGACTTGGCAAATGCTCCGGGAACGAGTACTGCTAACTCAGGCACTTCGACAGGCAGCACAACCAGACCGAGCGGAGCCACAACACGACCCGCAATTCGAGGAGCTTGGTAATCGATGCAACGTGAGGTGTTGATCATCGGTGGCGGTATTATCGGACTCGCGATCGCGATCGAACTTAAATCTCAAGGCGCGGCAGTGACCATTCTCTGCCGCGATTTTGCTGAAGGGGCAACTCATGCAGCAGCAGGAATGCTCGCGCCTCAAGCAGAAGAACTTCCGCCCAGTCCGATGCTCGATTTTTGTCTAGAGAGTCGGGCGCGCTACCCCGATTGGATTCATAAGCTCGAATCTTTAACCGGAATGAATGCTGGATATTGGGCTTGTGGCATTCTTGCACCACGGTATCAACTCAGTGCCCATGATCAATGGCTCGATCGAGCCAGCCTACTCGCGCATCAAGCAGACCTTGGTGAAGAAGTCGTTGGAGGCTACTGGTTCCCGCACGACGCGCAAGTGGATAATCGCGCGCTAGCAAAAGTGCTGTGGATAGCAGCAAAAGAGCTAGGAGTCGAAATTCAAACCGGAATCAATGTTGAGCGATTTGCATTTGATACCAACATTAATTATCTAGAGACAAATCAGGGAACTTGGAAAGCCGATCATTACGTTCTGGCAACCGGAGCTTGGGCACAAGAACTGCTGCCGATTCCCGTTTTTCCCAGAAAAGGTCAAATGCTTGCGGTGCAAGTTCCCGACCCTGCAAGGCTGCCCTTGCAACATGTGTTGTTTGGAGACGCTTACATTGTGCCGCGTCAGAATGGGCGCATTATTATCGGCGCAACTAGCGAGAATGTTGGATTTCAGAGAGGCAATACTGCGATCGGCATTCACACGTTGTTAGCAAAGGCCATACGACTTTACCCCCCGATCCAGAACTTTGCATTGCAAGAGATTTGGTCAGGGTTCCGACCTGCAACGCCGGATGAACTTCCGATTTTGGGCGAAAGTCCCTATACAAATTTGACGCTGGCAACTGGGCATTACCGGAATGGCATTTTACTGGCTCCGATTACGGGTAGTGCGATCGCGCAATTTGTCCTCACGCAAAAGTCTGACTCTCGCCTAGAAGCTTTCCATTATTCGCGGTTTTCATAGATTCTCTAGGTTTGGGAGGGGGCAATTTTCGGCATAATGGATATCCGCAATCCGCGATCGAGGCAGCATTATGCAAACTTTAGAAAAACCCCTAGACAAGAATTTAGAGGACAGTTTAATCATCGCAGGACGCAAATTTCGCTCCCGCTTGATGACTGGAACTGGAAAATATCGCAATTTCGATGAGATGCGTCAAAGTATTGATGCGAGTGGCTGTGAAATTGTCACAGTCGCTGTGCGGCGCGTACAAACGCAGGCTCCTGGACATGAAGGACTCGCGGAAGCGATCGATTGGAACAAGATTTGGATGCTCCCGAATACCGCAGGTTGCCAAACCGCCGAAGATGCGATTCGAGTGGCACGCTTGGGGCGTGAGATGGCGAAACTGTTGGGACAAGAAGACAATAATTTCGTCAAACTCGAAGTGATTCCTGATGCGAAGTACCTTCTCCCTGATCCCATTGGCACACTAGAAGCGGCTGAACAATTGGTGAAAGAAGGTTTTGCCGTCCTGCCTTACATCAATGCAGATCCACTGCTGGCCAAGCGATTAGAAGAGGTAGGATGCGCAACCGTGATGCCATTGGGGTCTCCAATTGGTTCAGGTCAAGGGATTCGGAATGCGGCAAACATTCAGATCATTATCGAGAATGCCAAGGTTCCGGTCGTAGTAGATGCAGGGATTGGGACTCCCAGTGAGGCAGCGCAAGCGATGGAATTTGGTGCGGACGCATTGTTGATCAATACCGCGATCGCTCAAGCAGCGAATCCGGCAGCAATGGCGCGGGCAATGGGATTAGCGGCTGAAGCCGGTCGTTTGGCATATCAAGCAGGTCGAATTCCGGTCAAGGCGTATGCAAGTGCGAGTTCGCCGTTAACGGGCAGGATCAACGATTAATCAAAGGGTGACTTCGTCACCTGCATTCATTGTGCAAAGTAGGGAGATGCGGGGCAATAACCTTAATTTCAGACCCTCTCCCTATCTCCCATCAGATTGATCGTGCTGTACTAATCTACAATTCGATCCAAAGCCCGATCGCTCTTTAAATAAGCTGAGTAAACGTAGAGCGATTGCGGATCGACTTGATCCGACTGCATCTTGTAATCGTGCGTGGCAAATTCGATTTGTAGCATTAAGCGATCGTGGCGAATCGGGGGCATTCCTTTGTGGAAGCACAAGGTATCTTCGGCAAACCCAAACCCTGCATTGCCACATACTGTCACTAATTTATCGATTCCGTAAGTCTCAACAATCTCAGAATCTCTAAATCGCTTTCTCACCCATTCGTGAGCAAATCGTTTTCGACGATGCGTGCCTTGAATACAGGCATGAGCACCCGTGAGTGAATCGACATTCGTGAGATAGAAAAAGAATTTGATAAAGCGGTAATCATCAAGATCGTAATGAAACAGTTGCGCTGCTTTACGACGAGCGTGTAAAGAGGCTTCTGTTGCAAAGCTCCACCAAAGCTGACTACTAATCAAAACTGGCTCGGTTCCTAAATACTCTGCTGCGATCGACAACAATGTGGGATCTTGAGTCAACCGCTCGATCGCAGGACAATTCTCCACCGTATTGAAATAGTGCGCCGTGACAAATGCCCGGTGATACCATTGTTGCGCTTCTCGCTTGCGGGTGTAGTGAAAGCCATATTCCGGTTTACGATCGCCATAACAAGGGTACTGCTTTGCATAAGTAATGATGTCTTCGCGCAGATCCGGCGGCAAATTCAAACCTAAGTAAATTCCGTCCTTGACTAAAGACTGCACGACTGTCTCAGGAGCAGTTTCGGGAAACGCAGACTCGCCTGAAAATCGAGCGATCACGCTTGCACGGGATCTGAACCGATGGATCAGCGATCGCACTGCACCAAACCGTCCTAACTTCCGCATCAGTAGCCAATTTGGATTTTTAGTGATCCCTCGAAACAACTCGTAGCCGTAGTCATACGCATCATGGTAAAAATTGCGCAGCCAATAGAAACCTAAGAACACATCCGTCTCCACTCAAACAGATTTGATAACTAATGATTGATGAGCCTTCATTTCACCCTTACAGGAGACTACAGAGACTCCCGGTAAGTTTTTAAATACTTCATGATTATTCCCGCTCAAGGATGAAGTTTTGACAAACTTAATGGCTTTATTTCGCAAGAAAACTCATAGATTTGATGAATCAAAAGGGATAAAACTAAATAATTAAAACCTGAATTATATAGAAGCAAAACACTTTTTTGATTACCTGAAATAGCGAATTCGCAAAGCTTTCGTCAAACTTAATGTAATTGTTAAATACAAAAAGTTCTTCTGAATAATGTGGGCTAAGAAAATCTATAGGGTAAAATCTGCCAAAACAGGTTACATTGCTCTAAGTGATATGACATTCCTCACCTCGCACACTTATGAGGATTCTTAAAACAGTTCGGATCGCGGTGAGAAAGTTTGAATGACCTAGATAGCGTTGACGTAGGAGTGAACTTCCAGCTTTATGTTTGACTGTATTGTTGTTGGAGCAGGTCCCGCCGGCGGAACTGCTGCTTACCATCTCGCAAAACGCGGACGTTCAGTTTTAGTGTTAGAGAAAGACGCTCTGCCTCGTTACAAACCCTGTAGCGGCGGAGTTTCACCTGCGATCGCGCAATGGTTCGAGTTTGATTTCAGCCCCGTCATTTCTCGCAAAGTCAATACAATCCGCTATACCTGGAAGCTCGGTGATCCGGTCGATGCGACACTGGAAACGCCTGAACCGATGTGGATGGTACGCCGTGATGAGTTTGATCAATTTGTGATCAAACAAGCTCAGCAAGTCGGTGCAGAAGTTCGAGACGGAACGGCGGTAACGGGGATCGAATTTAAAGGCGATCTCTGGCTCGTCCAGACCACCGCCGGATCTCTAGAAGCAAAGTATCTAATTGCAGCAGATGGTGCAAAGGGTCTGATGGCGAAATGGCTCGGATTCAAAGAGCGCAAGACGCAAATGGGTGCAGTCATGGAAGCACCTCATGCGATCGGGCAAACGGCTCAATTTGATTTCGGCATGTTGAAGAACGGATTTATCTGGAATTTACCGAAATCCGAAGGGTTCAGTGCCGGAACTGCATCATTTAGAGGCAACGATAAGACCGACTTTGATAAAGCCTTGTCGAATTATGCAAAAGAGGCTGGATTCAATACGAGCGGCGCACAGATTTATACCCATCCGATCGTATTTTGGGACGGGGATCAAGTCTTACATACTCAGAATGCAGTCCTTGCTGGAGAAACGGCAGCGATCGTTGATCCAATGACCGCAGAAGGCATTCGTCCTTCGATGTTTAGCGGCATGAAAGCGGCAGAAGCGATTGATCAAGCACTCAACGGCAATGCAAACGCGCTTGCTGAATATACCAACGTGATTCAGCAAGAGTGGGGCAGCGATATGGTTTGGGCACAACGATTAGCAAATCTGTTTTATCGAGTTCCGGGGATCGGGTACAAGGTGGGTGTGAAACGTCCGACTGCAACCGATCGTTTGGGCAAAATTATGTGCGGTGAGTTGCGTTATGCAGATGTAGCCACCCGTGCATTGAAGCGTTTAGGCGGTGGATTGATCCCTGGAATGGGCGGTTAGTCTAGCTTTTAATGAAGCAAAGCCTCGGAATTAATCTAAATTCCGAGGCTTTGCTATGCTGACTAATGTAGGTAGAGTTTTGGGAATGCGATGAAAACTCGTAGCTTTACAGTCATTATCTCTAAAGAAGACGACATGTATATTGCCGAATGCCCAGAAGTTGGCACAGTTGATCAAGGTGAAACGATCGAACAAGCTGTTGCCGGACTGAAAGAGGCAACCCGTCTGTATCTTGAAGAATTTCCAATACCTGACGGATCGCCCAAATACATCACTAGCATTGAAGTGAGTTATGCCTAAACTGCCACGAATTTCAAGCAAAGAAGCAATTCGGGCATTAGAGCACTTAGGTTTGAGCAGATTCGTCAAACGGGTAGTCATGTTGTGATGCAAAAAAAGACGGACAAGGGCACTGTAGGATGTGTTGTTCCCCTGCATCGGGAATTGAAGGTTGGAACACTCAGCGGAATTCTCAATCAAGCACAAGTCACAACCGATGAATTTATCGAGAATCTATAAGGGTCTTTATGCTAGATGACGACAGAGAGATCGGCAAGATTGGAATGATTGCGTTTACAGTCGTCAGCCTCTTAATGGGATTATTGGCATACTGCTGTTTCACCCCCACGCTTCAAGGACTGGAGTTTGCGACCTTCTTTTTCAGCACGAATGGGTACAGTATTCCTATACCCTTACCATTCTGGGTAGCAGGTTGGATTTATATCTTCGCGAGTATCTCATTTCTGCTTGCGGCGCTTTGGTCTTTTGGCTTCTACTTGATGTCTCCGGGCAAGAATCCTGACTATGAGGAATACTTGTATCCTTCATCGGAAGCCAAAGACAATCATACAAACAGCCTGTGAGCTTCCGACGAGATCAATTAAGCTTTTTGCTCGTAGTAGCTAGAAATATGCTCGTAAACATGTTGCGGAAACTCTAGATCTCGATAGACATTACAAGCATCGAGATCATCAGGATTTGGACAAATTGGAAAGTTTTGATGCTGCTGCCAATCTAAAACACGATCTCGTTTCGGTGGATTGTAATCTTTGCCTTGAACCTGCTGATAAAGCGATTTTGCTTCCGCTTCACTGCATTCTTCATCTTTCAGAAGGTACTCAATCACCTCTTCTTGCGAAAGAAAATGTCGAGCCACCATTGCGAAAACTAAACGCCCATAATGCTCGATATTTTCACCTGCATCTAACGCATCCAGTAAATGCGCCATCATGTCACTTTTTCTCAAATCTTCGACAGACATAGACTTCTCAATAAATTGATCTACTATGACTGTTGTAGAACTGATGATCTAAGATGACTTCTGCCAAAAGATTCAAATGATCCGCATCAAGCTGATCCAAAGAATGATCTGATTCACATCAAACATCAGCCGATTACAATCGGGTCTAATGCTCGATCGTGCCATTGCCGCTGCGACCATTCCGAAACATAAGGACGCAGAACAAATTTCACAGGTTCACCATCCATCACGTCAATTCGTAGAAAAGAATAAGGACGCTGTTTGTCCTTTCCTTGCCCAGTTCGTCCGACAAAAAGTTGAGACTTCGCCACAATGCGATCGTCTTCTTCAATCTCGGTTCCCTCCTCTCGTTGTCGTCGCAAACTATAGCCACTCCCACCACAGATCACCCAATTAATATTGGAATCTGCATGTCCAGTCTCAACCGTCCGAAGGTACTCAAAACAATGAGCGTGACCCGTAAGCACAAGATCAACAATAGAGCGCTCCTTGATATCAACCGCTTTCGCTACATCATCAAAAACCTGCCGCAATCGATAGCGCACCGCATGAGTTTGTGCTTGATACCATTTCGTCGCCTCGGTCACATAGGGGGGATGATGAAAATAGATAATTCTGCCTCGCACGTCAGGAGAATTGAGGGATGCAATTAAGCGATCGCGTAACCAGTCTAACTGCTCATAATCTGTCACCGATGCTTCTGTATTCAATTGCTTATCAATGTCAAGCTGAATCTCTTCAAGTTGTTGAAGTTTGACGCGAATATCATCTGCTGCGTCTGACTGTTCGGGTTGATTGACATTTAAGCGAGAGAGTTCTTGTAGCAATTGCTGCATTTCTTGCTCGATCTCGTTACGACGATCGAGTAATTTCCCACGGTCTTCTTGAGTACTCGAAGGCACAATCGGCTCATTAAATGTATTGGAGTCGAGGGCAAAGAAATCAATCCCGCCGTAACGGAACGTATAGTAGCGGTTTGGCAAACGAGTAAATAACCCAGGCTCGTATTTTAAGCACCGTCCTGTTGAAGTTTCAGCCGTGTAATGTCGATCGAGATGTTCGGCTAAATGCATTGGGTCTTTCAGCCACAACGTATCCATGAACGCTTGGGCAAATGCTTTTCCTTGATAAGATCCATGAAAACGAATATCGAGATCAATCTTTTTTCGTAATAACAGTCTCAATGGATAAGAAACCTGAGCTAATACACCATAAAATAGGGTTAAATCATAATAATCATGATTTCCCAACACAGGTAAGAATGGGAAGTTAAACACCATTTGATCAAACTTAATCTTGGTCGGTGTTTCTCCCCCAACTAAAAATTCTCGGTAAGGCTCAATAAAATTTTGGGGATAAAATTCACTAGAGCCAACAAGATAAACGACATCTCCAGTATGTAAAACAAACCGACATTCGTCCTTATGAAGCAACATCTGCTCAGCAATTTGGCGTTGGGGAAAATGCCCAGGGTGTCGTCCCGATCCACTATCACCAATCACCAAGAAAGAAAAAGCATTTTGTTCGCGCGGATCATCAATGACAAAACGGGTTTGATCAATTCCGCGATCGCGCAAACTAGGGGCTTTCCACTGCACCCGCTCCCGCATTTTTTGAATTTTGAGTGCAGTAGAGGGTTCCGAAACAAATCTCATCATGATCAATCTCGATACATGATTAAATTCTGAACGCTGAAACCCGAATTTTCAACCATCTGTGTAATCCTGGATCAATGCGTAAATTTCTAGCTTTCTAAGGAACCCATCATGGACGACAAGTTAATGTTAATGATTCCGGGACCAACTCCTGTCCCTGAACAGGTCTTATCGGCAATGGCAAAGCATCCGATCGGACACCGGAGCGGCGATTTTGGCAAAATTGTGGCAGAAGTCACGCAAAATCTCAAATGGCTCCACCAAACGCAAAATGATGTCTTAATCCTCGCAGCAAGTGGCACAGGCGCGATGGAAGCCGGGATTATTAATTTTCTTAGCCCAGGCGATCGCGTTTTAGTCGGGACGAATGGAAAATTTGGCGAACGATGGGCAGAAGTGACGGATGCCTATGGTTTGCAAACCGAACGCCTCTCAGTAGATTGGGGGAAACCGCTTGATCCAGAAGCATTCCGACAACGCTTGGAAAGTGACACTGACAAGCAGATCAAAGCGGTCATTGTTACCCATAGTGAAACTTCAACGGGTGTGATCAACGATCTCAAAACGATCAGCAGCTATGTCAAAGCACATGGAGCGCTGATGATGGCAGACACCGTGACCAGCCTCGGTGCAACCAGCGTGCCCGTGGATGAGTGGAGCTTGGATGTGGTGGCATCAGGTTCACAAAAAGGCTACATGATCCCGCCTGGATTGGGATTTGTTGCAGTCAGCGCAAAAGCTTGGGAAGCCTACAAGACGGCAAAACTGCCTCGGTACTATTTGGATTTAGGCAAGTATCGCAAGTCGAGCGCAAAAGATACCACGCCGTTTACGCCTGCGATTAATTTGTTCTACGCGATGCAAGCCGCGCTGAGAATGATGAAAGCTGAAGGCTTGGAGAATATTTTTGCGCGTCATGAACGCCTGCGCCAAGCTGCACGGGCTGCTGTAAAAGCGTTGAATATGCCTTTGTACGCAGCAGATGAGTGTGGCAGTCCAGCGATTACTGCGGTGATGCCAAACGGAGTCGATGCAGAACAAATTCGCTCTGTGATGCGGAAACGATTTGATATTGCGCTGGCAGGTGGACAAGACCATCTCAAAGGCAAAATCTTCCGAATTGGGCACTTGGGATTTGTCAGCGATCGAGATTTATTAACCGCGATCGCGGCGCTAGAAGCGACCTTGCAAGAGTTGGGCTATGACAGCTTTACGCCTGGGGCAGGAATTGCAGCAGCGGCGAAGGTTATCTCGAATTCCTAATTGAACTGCCGCGTTTCGGCTACGCTCACCGTTCAGTGCTGAAGATCTTTAGGTTCCAGTGCCTTTGCGGATTGATCGCAGCCGAAACCCAATCCTCAAGATGTCACTCGCGCTAATTCTGTATTCAAAGGGAATTCTGGGAAAGTGTTACTTTTCAGAACCCCCCTATGAGTCGTTCCGTTTCGATCGCGTCAAATCTCCAAGACCTTCAGACTTTAATTCTGTCTTTTCATCCGGTCATCGCGATCGAAACCGTCGAAGAAGAGCGGGTACAAGACTTGCTCAGAACAGCAACGCAAGAAATGGGCTTATCGTTGTTTGAGTGGAGCATGACTCAGGGATTAGTTCGTGTCTCTCAGAGCGATCGCTGGACAAATGAGTATGCTCCGCCCGGACAAACTACTTCTGGGTACGAAAACTCAGGCGATCCGCTAAAGCTGCTCGAAACAATTCAATCTTTAAACATCCGAGGAGTCTTTTTACTCAAAGATTTTGCGTCACACCTCGAAGATGCAAAGACAGCCCGGCAGTTTCGAGAACTGGTGCAATTGTTTGGGCAAACGCGATCGGTGATTGTTCTAGTGGGGGCTGAGATTGCATTGCCCGTCGAACTTGCACATGATGCTTGCTTTTATGATCTCAAACTTCCAGGACGAGATGAATTGCTGCAAGCTGTTCAAGACATTGTGCGATCGCTGCGGGTCAAAAATCGGGTGCAAGTCGAAGTCCAAGATCAAGACTTGCATCTGCTCGTGAAATCGCTCACCGGGATGACCTTAAAACAAGCCCGTCAAGTTGTGGCTTATGCCGCTTTAGAAGATGGCAAACTGACGGCGCAAGATGTGCAGCGAATTCTGCAACGCAAAGCGCAGATTATTCAAGAAGGCGGCGTTTTAGAGTATTTCCCGATGGATGATACGCCGCTTGATTTGGGCGGTTTTACCGGACTCAAACAATGGCTTGCTTATGCCAAGGTTGGATTTAGTCCGCAAGCTCAAGCCGTGAATTTGAAACCACCCAAAGGAATTTTAATTGTCGGGATTCAAGGCTGCGGAAAATCTCTGGCAGCAAAAGCAATCGCGCGCGCCTGGAAGATGCCCCTGTTAAAGCTCGATGCAGGTCGGCTGTATGACAAATATGTTGGTGAATCGGAGAAGAATTTCAGACATGCGATCGCACTTGCTGAATCGATGGCTCCCGCCGTGTTGTGGATTGATGAAATCGAAAAAAGCTTAGGCAACAATGGTGGAGATGCGGACGGCGGTTTGAGTCGGCGAATGTTTGGATCATTTCTCACCTGGATGCAAGAAAAAACAGGCGAAGTCTTCGTGATTGCTACCGCAAATGATCTCTCCCAAGTCCCGCCAGAACTGTTACGCAAAGGGCGATTTGATGAAATCTTTTTTGTCGATTTACCGGACGATCGCGAACGCCTGACAATTCTACAAATTCATCTCACCCGCCGCCGCCAAAATCCAGAGATGTTAGATTTATCAGCTTTGATTGCTGCAACCGATGGATTTAGTGGTGCAGAGATTGAACAAGCAGTCATTACAGCGTTGTATAAAGCGTTGTATTTGAATAAACCGTTAGAGACTGCACTATTGTTAGAGGTGATTAAATCGACGGTTCCACTTTCGATTACGCGGCGTGAAGATGTGCAGCGACTTAGAGCGATCGCTCAAGAGCGGTTTGTTAGTGTTCGATAATTGCCGATTTCAATCGTGACCTCGATCGAAGTGTTCTTGGGGCACAGAAAATTTTTGTTGCTCGAATCCCGCGACTTCAGATAGTGTATAGAGTGGGCGGTTTTTTACTTCTTCATAGATGCGCCCAATGTATTCTCCCAAAATTCCAATGCTGAGCAGTTGCACCGCACCTAAGAAGAAAATAGCGACTACGATGATAGTTAATCCAGTCAAGGGTGAAGCGGGATAAGCAATTCTCCAGTAAAACGTCAGCAGCATCATCACGATCGCAACTAAAGCAGCAAATAATCCTACATAGGTTGAAATCCGCAGCGGCACTTTCGAGAAGGAAACTAAGCCATTGATGGCTAACCCAAGTGATTTGTGAAATGTGTATTTCACATCGCCAGCAATTCGAGGATCGCGCTCGAATTGGATTGCAGTCTGAGAAAATCCAACCCACGATCGCAAGCCCCGAATGTAACGATTGCGCTCAGGCATTGCATTGAGTAAATCCACGACTTGACGATCCATCAAGCAAAAATCGCCTGTATCTGTTGGAATATCGACATCCGCAAGCTGTTTGAGCAATCGATAAAACACAAAAGCTGTCAAGCGCTTAAACCATCCTTCCTTGCGCCGCTGAGTCCGCTGAGCATACACCACTTGATAGCCTTGCCGCCACTTCTCAAGCATGGCGGGAATCAGTTCGGGCGGATCTTGTAAGTCTGCGTCTAAGATGACAATCACGCGACCTCGAACATAGTTCAAGCCAGCCGTGACGGCAATTTGATGTCCGAAATTGCGAGCTAAGCTGAGATAACAAACGCGCGGATCGCGATCGTGTAATTCTCGAATTAACTGCAAAGACCGATCTCGGCTCCCATCATTGACCAAAATCAATTCAGATGGGGCATCGAGCCTGTCCATTAGCGCACTCACACGACCATACAGCGCGGCGATCGTCTCTTCCTCGTCATAAATCGGAATGATCAGCGTGTACTTTGGTAGAACCATCGAACCTATCTCCACAACCAGGTCAGCGCGATCGCACTTAGACTACTAGCTCGAACACCGACTATAAAATCGTGCTATCTCTTGCCTTCGAGATCTGTTAGAACACACGATTGATTTTCCCAACTGATCAATCTTAGCTGGCGTGAAGCTTTCATCGAAGAAGTCACTAAAATTTGTGACTCATATTCACTTTGAGCCGATATGACTTCACTGAATGATCAACGATGAATCGAGTGCTTGTTGGCAGAATTCTCGAATTTGCGGAGAAGAAAAACTATCATCACTCGCTTTACTAGCTACGAAGTAATTTTGTAGCCAAGCACAGCCTATTTGTATGATTGTTCTACATGGATGAGATAGCAAGGCAATGTGCTAGCTGAAATTAAACTTTAGCTAACGATACATCTCAATCAGTTAAGTGAGTCCTTATGCAGCTATAGCAATCCGATTTGAGTTGTGAAATTTGGGGGACTTAGGGGGCACGACAGACTATGCTTTTCACGATCAATTCAGGACTGCTATAGCTAGCACTTCTGAAGTTGATTGATGAAAGCTCAATGCAGAAGCTATTGACGAGTGCGATCGAGTTTAGAAACGACTCCGCCAAATGCAAAATTTTGCACCATCTCGCTTGCCAGAAAGTCATGCGGAAAGCCAAGCTCGATCGTACTCACATCATTCAATCTCTGAAGCTGTTCTGAACTGAGTTCAAATCCTAAGCAATCCATGTTCTCCTTGAGTTGATCGAGCTTGCGCGAACCAATGATTGGAATGATGCTACCCGGTTGTTGACGAATCCAATTCAGTGCGACTTGCGACGGGAGCTTACCTATTTCAGCAGCAATATCGAGCACAGTTTGAGCGATCGCGAGTTGCTTTTCAGTGACCGGGCGCGAAGTATCAGGATTACTCAATCGTCCTTCCACAGGTTCCGGCTTGTTATATTTACCCGTTAAAACTCCTGCTCCAAGCGGACTCCAAGCCGTTACTCCAATCTCAAATGCTCGTGCCATAGGCAGGAGATCTCGCTCGGGAGTACGTTCAATCAGAGAGTACTCAATCTGTAGTCCGATAAACGAAGTCCAGCCGCGAAATTGCGCGATCGTATTTGCCTGAGAAATAATCCAGGCAGGTGTATCTGAGATGCCAATATAGAGAATCTTGCCTTGTCGAACTAAGTCATCAAATGCTCTCATGACTTCTTCGACAGGTGTTGTAAAGTCCCAAGCATGGAGCCAAAGTAGATCGATGTAGTCTGTTTCTAGGCGCTTCAAACTTGCTTCAACTGCTTGCACCATGTTTTTCCGATGATTGCCAGCAGCATTCACCCCGCCGTTGCCCATGTTGAGTGAGTACTTTGTAGCGAGTACCCACTTTTCGCGATCGCGTTTAATAAATTCTCCAACAAACTTCTCGCTGGTTCCATTGGTATAGAGGTTTGCGGTATCAATGAAATTTCCGCCTGCTTCTGCAAAGGCATCAAACATTTTGCGGCTCTCTTCATACGCTCCGCCCCAGCCCCAATCCTCTCCGAAGGTCATTGTGCCGAGACACAATTCCGAGACTCTGAGACCGCTCTGTCCTAGTAGTTTGTATCGCATCGTTTTTCTAAAAGTGCAGTGAAGGGTAGCGGTTCATTCTTCCCCGGATTGAGGGAAATTGAATGAAGCATTGCATGACATGCTGCAATTGAAAAGTCATCGAATCAATCGGACTCACAGGTGCATCGATTGCGCATCGCGTCGAGCATCTTAATTATCAAGACTAGGCTAAAACTCTCCGATGAGTCAGGCTCAGAATCAATTTCTTAGTGTTGTTTTACAAATTGCAATAAACGGTTCAACTTCATGACGAATTTAGATTTAGCATCGCGCGAAAGCCTAGCAAAATCTGACCTGTGCGCTTTCTACTCATCCTGGGCATAATGAATCCGCCCACCAAGATACTCACGGTTCTGTCTGATACATTCACCCTTTGGATTGACGAAACAGGAAGCCAGCATGTCCATTGAGAAACTTCAACCTGCACCTACGCAGCAAGTCGGGGTCTACACGCCATATTATCCTCAACAAACCAAAAAACAACTTCTTCCATTTGCGATTAGCCTCTATCAAAAAGGGGCGCTTGAAGGAGAACGCAGAATTGAGGGAGCTGAAAGTATTCCGTTTATTGCGACTTGGAATGTTTCAACCCTACCTGCGGATTTGTGCCGTTGTCGGATTCAATTTGAAGGCAATGCTGAACTCAGTTATGAGATCATGATGGCGAACTTCGAGTTTGTTGACTTCTTAATTGATGTCATTCTTAATTTTAAGCGGAGTCGGCTTTCTGATTTTTCCCAGTCGTTTTATCGCAAGCTGTTGCGCATCGACGAATAGAGGGTTCAATTCCATCTGATTCTGATCAAGTCAGGGCGATCGTAGAATTCTACGATCGCCCTGACTTTTGCCGTAGTTCCGAACTGAGTGTATCCAAGATTGCGATAAAATTCATAAAGCTACAAGGCTGTTCATTGAGTCATCATTATCCGGAGTAAGCGCGTGCCAAAGTCCGCCAAGTATTTAGTCATCGGTTCGCTAGAAGCTTACAGTGGCAAATCGGCTGCCATTTTAGGAATTGCTCATCAACTCAAAGCGAAAGGGATTGATCTTGCCTACGGCAAAGCGCTAGGCGGCGGCTGGGGTCAAACTCAGATGGCAGATAATGATGGTGATATTCAATTTGTGGCAGAGGCGATACAACTGCCCCAAGAACGGCTCCAGGCTCCCGTCCTCAACCTCGATACGGATACGGTTGAAAGACGGATTAGTGGAACTGATCAGCAGGACTATCCACAATTGTTGGCGCAGCGATCGCAAGCGCAAAAAGGCGATTTAGTCATTCTAGAAGGACCTGGAAATCTCAGTGAGGGTAAATTGTTCGATCTCTCATTGCTGCAAGTCGCAGAAACCATTCAAGCCCAGGTAATGCTCGTCACACGGTTTCATTCTGTACTCTTGCTCGACCAGATTTTGAGTGCAAAAGAGCAATTAGGCGATCGCTTGTTAGGAGTTTTGATTAATGATGTTCCGGCGGATCAGCTCAATTCCATCAATCAGTCACTCCGTCCTTATCTAGAACAGCAAAATATTCCCGTGCTAGGGGTGTTGCCGAGTAGTACGTTGTTAAGAAGCGTCAGTGTTGCAGAATTAGTGCATCAATTAAATGCAGAAGTGCTCTGTCGCCCTGATCGCTTAGATCTCATGGTCGAAAGTTTGACGATCGGCGCGATGAATGTCAATTCTGCTTTGAAGTATTTTCGAGCGAGACACAATATGGCGGTGGTCACAGGCGGCGATCGCACGGATTTACAGCTAGCAGCGCTGGAAACTTCCACACAGTGTTTGATCTTGACCGGGCACATTGCCCCGACGAAAGAGATTGTGGCACGCGCAGAGGATTTGGAAGTGCCGATTCTTGCAGTCGATTTAGATACATTAACAACTGTTGAAATTATTGAACGAGCCTTTGGAGAAGTGCGATTGCAGGAGCCAATTAAGTTTCAATGTATTTGTCAAATGATTGAAGCTCATTTCGACAGCGATCGCTTATTGTCCGCTTTAGGATTAATGCCAGCAAGTACACGATGACACAAACATTAGTTTCAACCGCATTCCGAGTCGGAATTGCAGGTCCCGTGGGATCAGGGAAAACAGCGTTAGTTGATGCCCTTTGTAAAACGCTGCGCGATCGGTTTGCGATCGCAGTCGTGACGAATGATATTTACACGCAAGAAGATGCGAAATTTTTAGTGCGATCGCAAGCTTTAGACCCGAATCGAATTTTGGGAGTCGAAACGGGAGGCTGTCCTCATACAGCAATTCGGGAAGATGCATCGATGAATCTTGCTGCGATCGAGCAACTTGAGCAGCGATTTCAGGATTTAGAGCTGATTTTCGTCGAGAGTGGTGGCGATAATTTAGCTGCAACCTTTAGTCCTGAACTGGTTGATCTGAATCTCTATGTAATTGATGTTGCAGGCGGGGATAAGATCCCGCGCAAAGGTGGTCCCGGCATCACAAAATCTGATCTATTGGTCATTAATAAGATTGATTTAGCGCCCTATGTCGGTGCCGATCTGCAAGTTATGGAGCGAGATGCAAAGTTGATGAGAGGGGATAAACCTTTTGTCTTCACAAACTTAAAAACACAAGCTGGATTAGGCACCATTGTTGATTTTGTGACCACTTACGCAGGGCTGAACCTGACGCAAAAATAACAAAATAACCCTTAAATTGTAGTCCTCAATACAATTCTTGCCAGAACACAAGCCCTAGTATTTCAGAGATATTACTGAAGCTTGAAATCGCGACATCTCTGCGACTCGCTCCTTCGCAGAGCCAATCTTTTTTGGATTGTTCGATCGCTCTTGCTTGGTTCAATACGTCACTACTTTGGACTATGACAAACTCATTCGGACGGCGTGAATTTATTGTTTTTGGCTCCACTCTTGCAGGGAGTATTTTGTTGAAATCGTGCGGAGCGCCCACAGCTTCAACGGGTTCAAGTTCAGGTTCTTCTCCTGCTGCTTCTCCTGCTGCCAATACCGCAGCATCGGGCAACACGATCAAGGTGGGAATCTTGCACTCGCTCTCTGGCACGATGGCGATCTCTGAAAAGAGTGTCGTCGATGCTGAGCAATTAGCGATCGAGGAGATCAACAAAGCGGGCGGTGTGTTAGGCAAGCAGATCGAAGCGGTCGTTGAAGATGGCAACTCGGATTGGCCAACCTTTGCTGAGAAAGCGAAGAAATTGATCGATCAAGACAAGGTGGCAACGGTCTTTGGTTGCTGGACTTCAGCAAGCCGGAAAGCGGTACTGCCTGTGTTTGAATCGAAAAAACACTTGCTCTGGTATCCCGTGCAGTATGAAGGGCAAGAATGCTCTAACAATGTGTTCTATACGGGTGCTGCTCCCAACCAACAGATCGAACCTTCGGTCGAATGGTTGTTGCAGAACAAGGGCAAAGAGTTCTTCTTGGTGGGTTCAGACTATGTCTTCCCCAGAACTGCAAATACGATCATCAAAGCTCAGTTAGCAGCTCAAGGCGGAACGGTGAAAGGGGAAGACTACATTCCCTTAGGCAACACCGAAGTCAAATCGGTTGTAGACAAAATCAAGCAAGCGCTTCCGAATGGCGGCGTGATCTACAACAGCTTGAACGGCGACACGAACGTTGCATTCTTCAAAGAGCTGCAAGCATCTGGCTTGACACCTGACAAGTATCCTTCGATGTCGGTGAGTATTGCAGAAGAAGAAGTTAAAGCGATCGGGGTTGAATACCTCAAAGGTCACTATGCAGCATGGAACTACTTCCAAACGGTGAATACACCTGCTAGCCAAAAGTTTGTGCAAGCATTCAAGGCGAAGTATGGCAACGATCGAGTCGTGAACGACCCGATGGAAGCTGCTTACATCATGGTTTATCTGTGGAAGCAATCCGTTGAGAAAGCAGGAACCGCTGATGATCTCGATAAAGTGAAAGCAGCCGCGTATGGTCAGACCTTCGATGCACCCGAAGGAAAAGTCACCATGAACTCGAACCACCACTTGTCGAAGTTTGTCCGGATTGGTGAAGTTGGAGATGATGCGCTGTTCAAGATTGTTTCCGAAGGCAAGGAAGCGGTGAAACCGTTGCCTTGGAATCAGTTTGTTGCAGAAACGAAAGGCTTCTCCTGTGATTGGTCTGATCCGGCGAAAGGTGGGAAGTTCAAGCTGACAACCTAGGGATTGATGGCTCTGTCTCATGTCACAGAGGTAGGGAGTGGGGAGTAGGGAGTAGGGAAAGAATTGTACGATTCCGTTTCCCACTCCCCACTCCTCACTCCCTACTTCCTCATTTCTGTCATACCGACTTGGAGGAGATTTTGCTATCAGGACTTTTGAATGGATTGTTCAGTGGGCTAAGCCTAGGTTCAGTACTGTTACTTGCAGCATTGGGACTGGCGATCGTCTTTGGACTCATGGGTGTGATCAACATGGCGCACGGTGAGTTAATGATGCTCGGCGCTTACACAACTTTTGTGGTGCAAAATGCCCTGAAGCCGTTGGGTGGCATTTGGTTTGATGCCTATATCTTTGTTGCTTTGATCGCAGCGTTTATTGTGACTGCCATATTTGGCGTGGTGCTAGAGCGTGGGGTGATTCGATATTTGTATGGGCGACCGCTGGAAACGCTGCTGGCAACGTGGGGTGTGAGCTTGATCTTGCAGCAGTTGGTTCGCAGTGTGAGTTGGCAATTTGTAATTGGGTTGATTGTCTTCTGTGCGTTCTTCTTCGGGGGACTGTGGTTTTTAGCAAAACGCCCGAATTTTGAGCAATTTCGAGGGTGGGCGATCGCGCTTTTACTGCCGATCTCGGCTGGGATCGCGCTCTCGCTCGGAAATTATTTAGGTCAAGCGTATGGGCTGCTGATGACCAAACCGTGGTTTGGCGCGCAAAACGTGGATGTGACGGCTCCGCGATGGTTGCGGGGTGGATTGTCGATCGCGGACACACAGCTTTCCTATGCTCGGATTTTTATTATTGTCTTGACGATCGCGTGTTTGTTTGGCGTGTATTGGTTTTTAAATCAAACGTCCTGGGGCTTGCGAATTCGTGCGGTCACGCAGAATCGCAGCATGAGTGCTTGTCTCGGAATTCCGACGCAGAAAGTGGATGCTTTGGCATTTGCGATCGGGTCTGGGCTAGCTGGAGTCGCGGGATGTGCGGTGAGTTTGCTCGGATCAGTTGGTCCTAATACGGGACAGAACTACATCGTCGATACCTTTATGGTGGTCGTCGTGGGTGGGGTTGGTAAGTTAGTCGGCAGTATTATCGCAGCACTGGCGATCGGAACCGCGAACTATATTATTGGCTCGAACTTGTTAGTCGATGCGTTTAGTTTCTTTCCGCCGTTGGCTGAATTCTTTCGGTTCTTCTCAACGATCAGCATGGCAAAGGTGATGGTCTTTGCATTAATTATTGTGTTTCTACAGTTCCGCCCGGCTGGACTGTTCCCGCAAAAGGGTCGAACGGTGGATGCTTAAAAAGAGGATGACGTTGTGAAAAGGGAAATTCCTTGGTGGAAAACGAAATCGTTTGCAATCGAAGTTGGACTTGTGATTGCGATCGCGCTCTTGCTGATCTTTGTGATTCCGCCTTTGTTAGTCGGCGTGGGTCAAGCCTTTCGCGTGAATTTGCTCGGGCGGTTTTTAGCGTTAGCAATTGTGGCGTTAGGGATTGATTTAATCTGGGGCTACACTGGCATTTTGAGCTTGGGTCACGGATTGTTTTTTGCGCTCGGTGGCTATAGTTTGGCAATGTATTTGCAGTTGCAAATTCCCGCCGGACAACTTCCTGAATTTTTCAGTCTCTATGGCGTCACTGAACTGCCAGCTTTTTGGTTGCCGTTTTACTCGCTGCCGTTTACGGTCTTTGCGATCGTCTTGTTGCCGACGGTCGTGGCGGCAGTGCTAGGCTATCTGGTGTTCCGAAATCGGATTCGGGGCGTTTACTTTTCGATTTTGACGCAAGCGGCTTTGATCGTATTTTTCAACTTCTTCAATGGTCAACAAAAGTTGATCAATGGAACGAATGGATTGAAGACGGATACGGCGACTATTTTTGGACAAGCGGTAGGTTCGCCCGAAGTGCAGTGGGTGTTCTACATGCTGACGGTCTGGTTGCTGGTGGGCGCTTATGCACTGTGTCGATGGCTCACGAGTGGTCGATTGGGACGGTTACTGGTTGCAGTTCGGGATGATGAACCGCGCTTGCGATTTTCTGGGTATGACCCGACGGCATTTAAGGTGTTGGTGTTTGCGATTTCTGCGGGACTTGCGGGGGTCGCAGGTGCATTGTTCACGGTGCAGTCTGGGATCATTTCGCCCAAGTCGATGGACATTGCTTTCTCGATCGAGATGGTGATCTGGGTGGCAGTCGGCGGTCGGGCGAGTTTAGTCGGCGCGATTTTGGGTGCTTTGATTGTGAACTTTGCTAAGAGCGTGCTGAGTGAACAGTTTCCCCAGGTTTGGTATTTTTTCCAAGGTGCATTGTTCCTCACAGTTGTGACGGTGCTGCCGGGTGGATTGGTGGGCTGGATTCGCAATGAAGGCTTAGAGCTTGTGCGATCGCGAATTCTTGGCAAACGCTACCTGATGACCTACCCAAGTTTAGAAGAAGATCCGGAAGTGCAATATGAGCGAGAAAATCTTGCAAATCGAAAATCTGACCGTTAGTTTTGATGGCTTTAAGGCGATCAATGACCTGAATTTTGACCTGGATGCGGGCGAGTTGCGGGTGGTGATTGGACCGAATGGAGCCGGAAAAACGACCTTTTTGGATACGATTACTGGGAAGGTGCAGCCGACGGTTGGAACGGTCTACTTTCAAGGTCGAAACACAAAAGGTCTCAAAGAACACCAGATTGCGCGGTTAGGTGTGGGGCGAAAGTTTCAAACGCCGAGGGTGTATCTAAATTTGACTCCGCGTGAGAATTTGGAGCTTTCTTGTACGCGCGATAAGAATATCTGGAATGCGATCGTTGGAAAAACTCCGGCTGCGGAACGGCGAACGGTGTCTGGGCTACTCGAAACGATCGGGCTAGATCTCAAAGCGGATATCAAGGCGGCGTTGCTGTCTCATGGAGAGAAGCAGCGGTTAGAGATTGGCATGTTGGTGGCTCAGTCTCCGGATTTGCTGTTAGTCGATGAGCCAGTTGCAGGGTTAACGGATGAAGAAACCGAGAAGGTGGGGGATCTGTTACTGGCGCTGGCTGAGAGTCATTCGATTATTGTGATCGAACACGATATGGAGTTTGTCCGACAGATTGCTCGAAAGGTCACGGTGCTGCATCAAGGCAGTGTGCTGTGTGAGGGTTCGATGGATGAGGTACAAAACGATCCGCGAGTCATTGAAGTATATCTAGGGCAACAAGAAGATCACGCTGCGTAATTTACTATGACGAATACAACGTTAGAACCAATGGGAATGGACATTGCGGTTCCGATGCTTCAGGTGTCGGGATTGAATGTGTACTATGGCGAGAGTCATATTTTGCGGGATGTGGATATGACGGTGCATCCGGGCAAGATGGTCTGTCTGATTGGGCGCAATGGGGTGGGAAAGACGACGCTTTTGAAGTCGATTATGGGGTTGCTGAAGCCGCGCCGAGGAACGATCGATCTGGGTGGTGAGGCGATTACGATGAAGACTCCGGATCAGCGTGCTCGGTTGGGGATTGGCTATGTGCCGCAGGGGCGGGAGGTGATTCCTCGGCTGACGGTGAAGGAGAATTTGATGTTGGGAATGGAGGCGTTGCCACCGAAGAAGCGTACGGCTGACATTCCGGATGAGATTTTTGAGTTGTTCCCAGTGTTGAAGACGATGCTGGCTCGGATGGGCGGGGATCTCAGCGGTGGGCAACAGCAGCAGTTAGCGATCGCGCGGGCTTTGATGGGTCAACCGCGGTTGCTGGTGCTAGATGAGCCGACGGAGGGGATTCAGCCGTCGATTATTCTGGAGATTGAAGCTGCGGTGCGGCGGATTATTGAGACGACTGGGATTTCGGTGTTGCTGGTTGAGCAGCATTTACATTTTGTGCGTCAGGCGGATTGGTACTATGCGATGCAGAAGGGTGGGATTGTGGCTTCTGGATCGACGAGTGAGTTGAGTAATGAGGTGGTACAGCGGTTCTTAGCGGTTTAGCATCAGGGCGTGATTTTTCTGGCAAACCGAAGCGGGAGCGAAAACCCTGGAAGGTTTGCCAAAAGCCTAGAACTACAACAACTCAATGGTTTTGAGAAGTCAACGAGACTGCAATTCTTAATTGCTATCCTTCGAGATAACCTTACGATCGAGAACTTTGAAATTTGGCGAAAAAGTAGGAGTATAGTCTTGAAACTGCTTCTGCTTTTGCAACAGGAGAGCGCAATGCCAGAGATTCCACGGCAACTGAAACCCGATGAATTGCATCAATGGCAGCTAGCAATTGCAGAAGCCGATCGACATAACATTCTCTGTCATTGTCGAGACTGTGACTATGAATGGGTTGCATCCAAGCCCGAACCTTGTCAATGTGGAAGCAAGCAGGTCGAACATATCGCTTGCTGGCAGTTTCCGGATGGTTAGCGAATTGGGATAAACGGAAAAACCGTTCTAATAAACTTCCGTAACCGCAAAAGCCCGATCGTTCTTCTGAGTTCCGGTGAAACCTGATCGCGTGGATTTTCAGGCGGACGTTGTTGAAGTTGAGCCTGAAGATCAGCATATTCAGCCGCCGTTAGCCGTTTATTATCAATCGGCGATCGCGCTTCTGTAATAATCTCAGTTCGCGCCACTTCCTCAGGCAAATCTTCTGGCGGTGGAAGTGCCGTGGCAGGCAGCGCAGCAGTCAGAACAAACAACGTCACAAGCTTCCAATTCATAGCTGATAAAACGTTAGTGCAGTGTTACCGTAGCGTTTCTGGCGAACAATCGAAAATCCCGAATCTGGTAACTCATACTCAGGACTATGCTCGATCGCAAACTCACCGTGGGGCGCAAGTAGATTCAGTTGCTCAACCAACTGTAAGACCGGAACATACAAATCGCTCGCATAAGGCGGATCAAAATAAATTCGATCGAACTGTTGCCCTTGTAAGCGATTGAGTTGTTTGACGACATCCCCTCGTAACAATTGAAAAGACTGATCTGGCTTAGCAACTTGTTTCCAATTTTGCTCAATCACAGCACAAGCTTTGGGAGACTGTTCAATCCCAACTACGATCGCGGCTCCCCGACACAGCGCTTCCGCCCCCATCGAACCACTTCCAGCACAAAGATCGAGCCAACGACATTGATCGATCGTACCTTGCCAAATGTTAAACACTGCCTCGCGCACCCGTGCTACCGTTGGACGAGTCGCCTGTCCTGGAAGCGTTTTCAGAGATCGATTGCCGTAAATTCGCAAACTCATACCTGCAATAGCTGACGTTGATTCACTAGCTCAACAAAGTTCGAGAGCAACTGCAAGCCAGCCGTAGAGGATTTTTCTGGATGAAACTGCACTGCCATCAGATTATCTCTCGCGATCGCAGCCGTCACAGTTTGCGTTCCATGCGTAATCGTTGCTGCCCGAATGCTCGGATCAGTCGGCTCAACATAGTAGGAATGCACAAAATAAACCCAAGGCTTCTCACCCAAGCGCTGCCAGAGGGCACAATCTGGCTGAGTGAACTCTAATTGATTCCAGCCCATGTGCGGAATCGTGATATCAGGCTCATGATGAAATCGCTTAACAACTCCTGGCACAATTCCCAATCCAGCTTCTTTGCCTTCTTCGCTCGACTCAAACAAGATTTGCAAGCCTAAACAAATTCCTAAAAAAGGCTTACCACTCGCAATCACATCTTTAATCGGCTGAACGAGATCGCGCGATCGCAAATGCTGCATCGCCGGATCAAACGATCCCACTCCTGGAAGCACGACCGCATCTGCGGATTCGATTTCTTTGGCAGAGTCCGTCACGATCGTAGTTGCACCTGCATTATCCAGACCTTTACAAGCCGAGTGCAAGTTTCCCATATCGTAATCGATGACCGCGATCGTGGGCATTGCTCATTCCTCCAATCTAATATTTAGATTCTAGTAGCAATCTGGAACGATGAAAATTCTCCTCACCTCATTTTCGACTTGGATGCCTCACCAGCTCTCCAATTCATCGGATGATTTACTTCAAGCGATCGCTGATCACCAAGACTGTCATTTTCTACGCAGCATCCCAGTCGATTTTGAACTCGCACCGAAAGTCACGATCGCCCAAATTCAAACGCTTAATCCTGCTGGCATTATTTGCTGTGGAATGGCAGAATCGCGCCAAAAGTTATCGATCGAATCTAATGGCAGATTTCAGAGCGAAATTCTGCGATCGCGCTTGAATCTAGAAACTCTGCTCGAAGGAACGACTACCACTGAAATTAGTCATGATGCAGGAGATTACGTTTGTAACTATCTCTACTATTCCGTTTTGAAATATCTAGAGCATTGCCAACTAAATCAACCCTGTGTGTTTATTCACGTTCCAATTTTGACTTCAGCAAATCACAATGCGATCGTTGAAGATTTTCTGAGCATTCTCGATCGCATTCGATCGCAGTGCGATGGATTGATATAAAGCTTGCCTGTGCAAAACTGACAGTAACAATTGCCCACAGAAATCTCATTCTAAAAATATCGATTCAGCGAGGCATACCATGACTGCAATCGTCATCAATCTCCGTCCCACGATCGAACTGACCGACGACGAGTTTTACAAGTTCTGTCAGCAGAATCCAAACCTCCGAATTGAAACCACAGCTACCGGAGCGCTAATTGTTACGCCACCCGTGGGAGGAAGAACTGGAAAACGGAATGCTGATCTAACAACTGATGTTGGGCTTTGGAATCGTCAGGCTGATTTAGGAGTTGTGTTTGATTCTTCGACGATCTTTAAGTTGCCAAATGGAGCCAATAAATCGCCTGATGTTGCTTGGATCAGTCACGATCGCTGGAATGCTCTAACCTCAGAACAGCAAGAACGCTTTCCGCCGATCGCACCTGACTTTGTGATTGAACTACGATCGCGCACCGACGACATCGTGGATCTAGAAGCCAAAATGCAGGAATACATAGACAATGGAGTGCGCCTCGGTTGGCTGATTGACCCCCAAGCGGAACAAGTCAAAATTTATCGGCAAGGTCAGCCTGTTGAAACGCTGCAATCCCCTCTCACACTCTCCGGCGAAACCGTTTTACCCGGATTTTTACTCGATCTCAGCCGCATTTTTCGCTAAATCGTCAAGAATTCAACGAGACAAATAGCAAACTGCGATCGCGCTTTTTCGGTATGATCAATCCCGCTCTCGATCTTGAATTCCTTTATGTTGTCGCTTCTCTCCAGTTTGATCTTGTCACAAACAACACCTGCTCCCACACCGACACCGACTCCCACTCCTCCCCCACAGCAAACGATCGTAGAACCGCAAGAAATGCGCGTTTTACCGGGAGAATTAGATTCAGTGCCCGTCTTCAACAGCAACAGCCCAGAAGTGGTGCAAAAAGAAGGAATTTTACTGTCCACATTTCCCGCAGCAGGCAAACAATTTCCATCAGCGCACCTCAATCAAAGCTTTTCCGGCAGATTTGACATCTTCACCCATCACATTGCCAAAGCTCTCACCCCAGAAGATTTGAGAACGCTTTATCTCGGTGTGATTGCTCATAATCCCGGCAAGACCGCGGTAACGATCGACATTCTCCAAGCTGCGAGCTATCTGAGCCAACCTGATGCGCCGTTTATTTCACTCGATCCCGCGATCGCCAATGAGGATGGCAAAACTTTCGCAGGTCCCGGCAGTCGCGCTGTCGGGGAAGTCCTGCGCGGATTACGCCAAGATATCTTTCCGGCTCAAGTTGTGATCCCACCTGGGGAAAGCCGGATGTTAATGAACTTGCCGATTCCTGTGAAGCCGCTCACCCCACCGCTCAATGGTCGATCGTCCTTGATGAGACTGCGCAGCACTGGAGAAGTGTATCTTGCAAGCCTAGGCATGTTTGCCAAACAAAATCCCGACAGCACAGAACGCGAACCCACGGTCGAAGAATGGGAAGCATTGCTCAATACAGCAGATCTGTCAGGACCACGCGATAAAACGCCAACCCCGATCGAAGAAACCACAGGTACTTTAATCTACGGACGAGTTGCAGGGGTCGCCGTTGGCTCGCAATGGAACGGACGAATTTTAGATGCAAACCGAGATTCTCTCAGCATTCCTGCACCAGGGGCAGGCTTCTCTTATGGATTAGCCACGCTGCATCGCGGCACATTGGGCACGAATCAAAACCAAAGCGCTAAAATGATTCGCCGCTATCCTGATACAGCCTATCAAGCCCACGGAAACTATGCCATTCAATATAGTCTGACGATGCCGCTGGAAAATACCAGCGACCAGCCTCAAACCGTTGTTCTCACGGTCGAAACCCCGCTGAAGCGAGAAGACACCGACAAAGGACTGCGCTTTCTTGAGCCTGCGGGACCGCAGATGAACTTTCGCGGCACCGTCCGTTGGAGATTCAACGACGATCAAGGATTACCCCAAACTCATTACGTTCACCTCGTTCAACGTCGCGGTCAACAAGGTGCGCCGCTTGTCACCTTGCAGATGCAACCTCAAGAACGACGACTCGTGCAGTTCGATTTTCTTTATCCCCCGGATGCCACGCCACCACAAGTACTGACGATCAAAACCCTTAAATCGGAACCTGCACCGTAAAGCAAGTGCCCACTCCAACCGCGCTCTGAATCGCAATCTGTCCTCCTAAGAGATCAACGCAGCGTTTGACGATCGCGAGTCCCAAACCTGTGCCGGGAATGGCACTTGCATTCTGAGCGCGATAAAACGACTGAAACAATTTCGATTGCTCAGATGCGGGAATGCCAATCCCTTGATCTGCAACTTGTAGGGTCAGATGGCTGGAATGAACTTGCAAATTGCATTCGATCTTGCCGCCTTTCGGTGAATACTTGATGCCATTCGACAGCAAATTCACGACAATGCGCTGGAATAGAGTGGCATCAATTTGGGTCACGGGCATCGTCGTTTCAGATGAAAACACAATCTCATGGCAAGACGTATTCGCCTGGGCTTCTTCGATCAGTTCTGCACACACTTGTACAGGGTTCACCTCGGTCGGACTGACCTTAAATTCAGGCTGCTCTGTCCGACTCAGCACTAGGACATCTTCTAACATCTGAGCCATCTGCTTGATCTTCGATCGAATTCGCTGAAAATGCTTGCGAGCACGATCGCTCTGCGGAGCCGTCGCCGTTTGCAATAAATCGATCGAGGTCGAAATCACCGTTAAGGGAGATCGCAATTCGTGAGCGGTATCTGCTAAAAATTGAGTCTGCGGCTGTGGCGATTCTTGTGTCGGTTGCGGTGATTCAATCGGGTGGCTAATCGTGGCAAATCCGATCGGTTGATCGGTTTCGCGATCGCGAATCAAAAACCACTGACTTTCAAACCAAACCAATTCAGACGATCTTAAGAGTGCAAACTCGCCTCGCCACTCTCCAACTTCATAAAGTCTCGGCAAGATCGTGTCATTCCAAACCTGTTGCCGGGCTTCGTCTAACTTGAACTCAAATGATTTAAGTAAAGTCTTTCCACTCGGATTCAGACAAATCCACTCGTGATCGAGGGACACGACTCCGATTAAATCTTGACTCTGCTGAGCGATCGCGCCGAACCAACTTAACTCGCTCCAAACCTTTGAGGGACACCTGCTTTCAACCTCTGGCTTTCGAGACGCTTGAAAGCGAGAAGCATGATTGAGGGTTGGGGTAAAACACACTTTAACAGCCTGATGCGTTGACTTCATGGCAGCTTGCTTTGCTTAATCACATCCAGGGAACCGACTGCGACACGCTGATGTTGCGCCTCAGTGATTTCTATTAGCTAATTTCCCCGATCTCTGTGGATCATCCGTACAATTTCGGGCATCTTTATTGTTTCTTTATATTATTGACCTGTATTATTGAAAACAATTCAGCGATCGCGCTGAGCAAGGTGAACAGTTCAGTGTTCACGCAGAAGTAGAAAAAATTGATACATACTGACGCTCGTTCTCTACGATTTTACGAATTTCACCTTGAGAATACGCAGGAGCGGTCTCGATCTTAATCCGTACAAGTACTTGGAAAATATGCGGTCTTGCTGCAACTTGAACGGTTTTGAACGTCTAGACGCAAGTTTTACCGTAATAACCCTGAAATTTTGCGCAAGCCATAGCCGTGTAATTTACCAGAAAATCTGTCTGAGATTTGCGTGTTTGAACGCTTAGCGATCGCGTTCAGGCTCGTTTAATCTAAATAGGATTCATGAAGCTTTAACTTCGCTTTTTCTCAGAATCATCAGTTTGTTTACACTAAATCAAAAGCTAGACAAACTAAACTTGAAAACTTGAGTGCATCCATCAGATTTTGAAATTTATCTCTAGTTTATAAACGATTTGATTCCTTGCTCATTTCTTTAAGTGCGAGACTTCAAGAAGGTAGTATTTTCACTAAGGGTGTACGTAATACTTTGCATTATGTGGAGACAGACTAAAAATTTGCATGGGTGTACCTAATGACACGCATGTGAATTTGAGAAAGTGAATTAGAGCGACATTTTTCACGTTTAATCAAGGCGTTTTCTACCAGGTTGATCGAACGGACAGGGTTGTTTTTGAAATCAAGACTCACATCTACCGAACTTTGAGTTGATTTCGTCCTGCATTACGCGACTGAGTAAAGAACGAGATTCCTTATGCGTGAAAAGCTTTCTGTTTCGGCGGCTTTCCTTCGGCTCTTTCAAACTGGATTACTCCTTCAATTCATCACAGGCTTGCTTAAATTGCCCCGCCGCTTGCGACGCTATATTTTGTTCGCAGGCGACAGTATCATCTTTCTAATTGCTGCCTGTATTGCGCTCAATCTGCGGTTTGAAGATTCCCCTTTGATTGACCAATTCTGGTATTACCAAGCATCTCTTGCGCTAACTGTTCCGATTAAATTCTGCATATTTTATTTATTAGGCATGTATCGACCTCTGTTACGGCATACAGGGGCAGAAATCTTATGGTTGGCACTAAAGGCAGTCATTTTGAGCGAAGCGGGACTGGTTGCATTCAGTACCCTGCTACATGTGCAGGTTTTACCTCGATCGGTTCAAATTATTTCTGCGCTGATCACTTGGATTGGAGTAGTCGGAATTCGGTTCTCAATCCGGCGCTTTTTGGTCCTGATCGATACTGCACCTCAGGCAACTCATGCGGCTGCTGTGCGATCGCGTCAGCGCCATAAGTCGCTGCCATATTCAACGTCACAGCGAATTATCATCTATGGCGCAGGGTCGGCTGGCTTTCAGCTTTCGCAGGCACTGCTGCGTGAAACAGAATACCAAGTCATTGCTTTTGTGGATGACAATCCTGAAATTCATGGCAGATCGCTCGATCGCGCTCATATTTACAGTCCAACTCTGTTGAGAACGCTGATTGCTCAGTACCAGATTACGATGGTTTTACTGGCAGTGCCTTCTGCGAGTCCCCAAGACAAGCGTCGCATTCTTCAGAGTTTGAAGGGATTGCCTGTCAAGGTCAAAACAGTTCCTTCGGTGCGTGAAATTGTTGCAGGTCATGTGCCGATCGGTAAAATTCGGAATGTTGATATTTCTGATCTGCTCGGGCGCGCCGAAGTTCTGCCCGATCCGAGTCTGCTTCGAGTTAACATCACTGATAAGTCAGTACTGGTGACAGGAGCAGGCGGCTCGATCGGGTCAGAACTCTGCCGCCAAATTGCCCAGCAAAATCCTCGACTTCTGGTGCTCTATGAGCTGAATGAGTTTGCTTTGTATTCGATTGAAACAGAGCTAGCAGAAACGTATCCCAATGTGCCTCGTTTTGCTTATTTAGGCTCGGTCACTGATGGCGATCGCTTATCGGAAGTATTGGAGAAGCATCAAGTTGAGACGGTCTATCATGCAGCGGCATACAAGCATGTTCCTTTGGTTGAAAGCAATGCAGCGCAAGGAATCATCAACAATGCCTATGGCACAATGGTGACTGCACAGACCGCAGAAAAATGCAGAGTTGAGACTTTTGTCTTGATCTCAACGGATAAAGCTGTGCGTCCAACCAATGTGATGGGTGCGACGAAGCGGATTGCAGAATTAGTACTGCAAGCATTAGCAGCACGGGCGAAAACACGCACCCGCTTTGTGATGGTGCGATTTGGTAATGTGCTGAATAGTAACGGGTCAGTTGTCCCCCGATTTCGACAGCAGATTGCAGCAGGTCAGCCGATTACGTTGACACATCCAGAAATGACGCGCTATTTCATGTCGATTCCAGAAGCGTCACGGCTGGTGATTCAAGCAGGTGCAATGGCTCAGGGCGGTGAAGTTTTTCTGCTCGATATGGGTGAACCTGTGCGGATTTATGATCTGGCGGTGCAGATGATTGAACTGAGTGGATTAGTACCCGGAGCAGATATTGATATTGAAATTACGGGATTACGACCGGGCGAGAAGTTGTATGAGGAGTTACTCATCAGCGGAAATTCAATGGCGACGAGTCATCCTAAGATTTTTGCAGCACGAGAGGCAATGATACCGTGGGAGCAGCTAGAGCCATTGTTGGATCAGCTTTTCTTAGCGGCGTATCAGAAAAATGCTACTAAACTACGATCGCTGCTCAAAACTTTGGTTCCAGAATATCAGCCCAGTAGTTCGAAGTCGATGGATTCGGTTCTCAATCCGCAGCGTCGAACGAGTTGAGACGAGTCTGTTTGAGATGGAGATGCTCAAAGAGTGGGGGTAGGGAGCTAGTAAGGAAGCAACTCCCCACTCCTCACCCAACTTAGGGCTACGATAGCAACTAAAGTTTCTCTTGCGCAGGCGGTGTTACTCCCGTTTGAACTAAGCCCTGCTCGATTTCTCTGAGCAATTCAAAGTCCTCATCTGGTAAAACTCGATCGCTCTCTTTTTCCAAAAAGCTAAATGCCGATCGAAACTCTTGTGCATCTGCTGGAATAGGAGCATCGAAGTGGCAGGGAATAATCCGCTCAAAGTTCCAGCTTGCAACTTGATTTGCCCAATCCATCACCTTTTGCGGTTCACGATTGAGGATCAATTGCTGCAAAATCGGAGCAACGACCAAGCGATGCTTGCGTAATGCTTCAAACGATCGCTGCCAGCCCGCTTTCCAATGAAACGGATACCAGCCGAATAGAGCTTTCTTTGAGCGATCGGGAGCTTTCATTGCTTCTCGAACCGAAGGAGCTAAGTCTGCGATATCCAGCGCACTAGGGCGAAAGTAAAATGTAAATAATGCCACGCGCTGCCAGCCTTTGAGACGATTGGCTTCTGTATCTTCGATGTGATCGACAGCACTCTCACGCGCATGAAACAACAACGGATACGGATCAAGCTGAATAATCTCTGGAGCAACTTCTGGAACTGAGACAACGGAATCTGTCACCAGTAAGGTGCGTGAGCTTTTATCCAACAGTGCAATCTCTCCAAAAGGGCCGAGTCCCAATCCAATCGGGCCGAGAGTTGCAGACTCAAATTGGTTACTAAAAGAAACATTCTGCCCATCTAGCACATGAGTGCGTTGCTTTGGAAATCCCAACCAGGTCAGAGGTAAATTGGCTGGATAGCTCCATTGGCTCGGTGGAACATAGATTTGAGCTTTAGGAAACCGACGCGCAAAAGGCGGAACACAGACTTTATGCTCTAGTCCCGATATCGTTGGCAGAACAATGTATTTTACATCGCCGTGTAGGGCGACTAGCTCATCGAGTAATCTTGAACATTCGCGGGTTAGGGCAACCGGAGCATAGATTAACAGTCCACCCTCATCGAGCTTAATCACAGTCATGCGAATCGGTGTGACCACATAAAAGATGCCTTGAAGCTGGTCAAATGTCCAAACGGCATCTTTCACAACTTCAGTTCTAAGGGTTCGACGCTGACGATAGGGATAAATGGGGAGGAGAAACCAATAGAACCACGATCGCTCTCTCGAATCTGTTGAAATGTCTTGCACCGATTGCATCCTTTCTCAAATCTTTCTTCATCTTAAAACGATGGGCTATACCGAATCGAGAAATAAATTCCATTCTCTTGTAAGGTGCGTTTCTCATTTTCGATCGACACGAGCGGAAAGCCAAAATCGATCCGCGCTGAAAAGTTTTCTCCTTGCCGCCACAAAAGCCCTAGACCCGCTCCGACGAGGGTATTCTTTTCAGGATTGTCTCCGCTGCGATTCCAGCCTGTTCCTAGGTCAACAAACGGTGTGAGTTGTACCAGTCCGTTTCTCGGTCTGAAAATCGGCAATCGTAATTCGGTCGAGAACAAAAAACCGTTATCGGTGAGCAGGGCATCTTGTCGATATCCTCGAACTGTTTCTTGTCCTCCCACGCCAATTTGTTCTAAGGGGACGAGTGTACGATCGGCAAGTTGCATATCTCCTCGCACTAGGAATAATGAGTCTCTTGCTAAAAGTCTTGTCCACTGTGCTTGACCTCGCCAAGCAAAAAAACGGCTGTCTGGTGCTTGCTCGTTGATGGTTGAATTCAAGAAATTCAAGCCCAGGCTAAATTGCGATCGCGCGGCCAAGACTTGGCGATCGCTGCGCTGCACATATTCCTGAAAGAAGCGCAAGGCTGAAACTCGAGTGCGTCCCTGCTCATCTGCGCCAGGAGAAAGGGGAAAAGGTCCAATATTATCAATGCCAAGCTCGGTCTGACTTTCTTGGCGCGAGAACGTCAAACCGATTGCAAGCTCATTCGTTGGGCGCTGAACAATCGGCTGTCTTAGCGTCAGTTCGTAGTAACGCGATCGCGCTTCAATCTCCAAAATATCAAACGGCTCCTCAATCACTCGACTGCGAGTGCTGCCATAAGCAAGCCGTAGAGTTCCATTACGAGGATTTAACGGAACGATGTAGCTCAAATCAACACCATTGCTCCCGTTTGTATTGGTGTAGCTTGCTCTAAGAGCATCGCCCAAGCCGAGTAGATTTGCCTGTGAGACTTCGAGTTGTCTGCGAAACGAGCCGACGCTCGGAGAACGTGAATTATCAAGCAAAGGCGAGATAGTTAAAGTTTTCGATTCTGCGATCGTAATTTGTAAAACACTCGTGCCTGAGCGTGTACCTGCTTGCAAGTCGGCTGAAATCGAAGCAATCAAGGGGTCAAGCTGTAACAGCCGCAAGCCTTCTAGCAACCGATTTACATTCAAAGGTTTTTGAGCCACAAGCCCAATTCGGCTGCGGATATAAGCAGGATTAAGGCGACGGGTTCCGATGACATCAATGCTCGCGATCGCACCTTCAATGATTTGAATTTTAACGGTGCCACCCGTTAAAACCTGAGGTGGGAGAACTGCGGCAGAGGTGACATAGCCTTGTTTGATATACAGTTCAGTAATTTCAGTTCTAATTTGCAACAATTCTGCAAACGAGATCCTGCGATCGACATATTTGCGAGTAATCTCCGCGAAATCTTGCGGACGAAAAACCGTACTGCCGACAATTTCAATTTGTTTAATTTGAATCGTGTCTGAGACATTCTCCGGAGGTTCAGGAGTGGGGGGAGTTAGACCCGGGAGTAGTTGATCAGGTGGGGGAAGTGGAGTTGGAGTGGGTTCTGGTGGAGAAGGCTGCGGCGGTTGCGGTCTGGGTAAATCTTGAGGTGGGGGAATTGGCAAAACGCGCTGAGCGAGAGCAGGCGACGGATGAACAAGAGGAAGTAGCGACAGGAGCAGAATTTGAAATCGCGAGTGAGAAGCCATATGTATTTTTCATCGTGGAGAATTATCGCCCACGTTTTATTTAAACCATAGTTAGGTCAGGAGATGAACGCGGCAAAATAAAAATTTCTCCTCGATGAAAAGGATTCAGCAGGAGGTGAATCAAACCAGAACGCGAATTTCAAGGTAATCTTGAAATCTGTCTTATCGGGACGCGTTTTCTAGTTTTTGATCCTCACTCCCATGCACAATTTCCTCCCCATCGCCTATTTCAAAAATCAATTTCTCCCTTTTGAGAATGCCAATTTGTCGATCGCAACCCATGCGCTGCATTACGGAACGGGTGCGTTCGGCGGATTACGCGGGATTCCGAATCCAGAGAATCCAAATCAGATTTTGCTGTTTCGCCTCGATCGCCATTGTCAACGCTTGAGTAATAGTGCAAGATTGCTGAATTTTGAGCTGCCTGCGGATAAGATCCAATCGATTATTACGGATTTTGTTAAGAAAAATCAGCCAAAAACATCGTTTTATATTCGTCCGTTTGTCTATACCTCGGATCTGGGGATCGCACCGCGATTACACAATATTGAACATGATTTCTTTGTGTATGGGCTGGAGTTAGGGGATTATTTGTCGCCGGATGGGGTGAGTTGCCGCATTAGTTCTTGGTATCGGCAGGAGGATCGCAGTCTACCGTTGCGCGGCAAGATTAGTGGAGCCTATATTACGTCTTCATTGGCGAAGACAGAGGCGGTGTCTTGTGGGTTTGATGAGGCGATTTTGCTGAATTCGCAAGGCAAAGTCAGTGAAGCATCGGGAATGAATATTTTCTTGGTGCGCAATGGGGAATTGATTACGCCAGGATATGACCAGGATATTTTGGAGGGGATTACGCGGGATAGTGTGTTGACGATCGCGCGCGATTTGGGGATTAAAACGATCGAACGTCCGGTGGATAAGTCAGAGTTATTCATCGCGGATGAGGTGTTCTTAAGCGGAACGGCAGCGAAGGTAACGCCTGTGAAACGCATTGAGACGTTTGAGTTTAGTAAGCATCGTCCAGTGACGGATAAGCTGCGTGAAGCGGTGACGGCGGTAACGGAAAATCGGAATGAGACGTATCGCGACTGGGTGAATGTGATTGAGATTTAAGTCGGAAGTTGTGATGGTTGTAGAGCGCTAGCGTGAGGCTGATTATCACAAAGAATCCCCAGAAAATCACTGTTATCCTTGATTAACGGAACGGTGATTTTCTGGGGATTTTGGAATTGATGCTGCGATCGCTTAATTGACTGCCGATGTGACCCAAGTCCGAATCAGTGCGTTCACTTGGTCAGGAATTTCGTCATGCGGACAATGTCCTGCATTCAAATAATGCTCGGTCAGTTGGGGATGATAGCTGCGGAATTTTGCACCGCGATCGCGCGCGTTAATCCAGGGGTCAGCTTCTCCCCACAACATTAACAAGGGTCGCGTTAGTTGTCCGAGCAATACATCGACTTTTTCTCCTTGTGGAGTGCGGAAGACTGATGCAAAGACTTTATCTGCGCCTTGATCAAAGGCAGGGCGTTGGATTTCCTCAATTAAGCGATCTGTGACTGCCGTTTGATCTAAGTAGACCTTTTCTAAGGTTTTTCGGATCGTTGATTTCTGCCGCACATACTGAAAGAGCAACCAACTTGCCCAGTCCTGGTGAAATAAGCTCATCACAAAGCTTCCCATGACTTGGCGAATCGGATCAGGCTTGGTTGTGCCTTGAATATCGGTAAAGGGACCTGCACTATTGATCAAAATTAATCCTGCTGACGATTCGGGACGTTGGGAAGCGGCACAAAGTCCAACATAGCCACCGAGCGAATTTCCAGCAACGACGGCAGGCGCACCGATGACTTCAGTGACGAATTCATGAATCTGGTCGCGCCACAGTTCACCGCTGTATTTCCAGTCTGGTTTTGCCGATCGCCCAAATCCGAGTAAGTCGATCGCCCACACTTCAAACTCTTGGCTCAATCCGATCACGTTTTTGCGCCAGTGATCAGTCGAAGCTCCAAATCCATGAATCAATAACAGCGGGGGGCGATTGTTCCGTTCGCCCATTTTTACATAGTAAACTGGCTCGTTTCGCCAGTTCCAATACTGTCCTGGAACCGTATCGATCGAAGAAGCGACCTGCATGAGACAATCCGCAATACATCACAGATTTAATTGTAAAACTTAGGGGATGTCTCAGGTGCAGAGAGCCGGAGAACTGCATCAAAGAATTCAGTGGATTGAGCTGACTGAATGCCTGTAGAAATTTTGAAAATCACTCCAACGCTTGCGAAATGAGAAAGCGTAGACAGCGGCGGAATTTCCAAGCGCGATCTCAATTACCCATTTAGCAAGCTACAGAGCTTCTCAACTAATACAGCATGAGTCTGCAGAGATAATTCGCCCAAGCGACGCTGAACCATCGATCGACGAAGCGTAATCAGATGATTCAGACGGAGCGTAGAAGGCTTTCGCAACCCACTCATCACAAAATCTGGGTGAGACAAATCTAGAACGAGATCCGAATCGAGTAGCATGGCCGGAATCCGACTCGTAATCAGTGCAAAAATCAGATGGCGATTCTCTCCAATTGGGTCAGTGAGACAATATGCAGGACGAATCTTGCTAGCTGAAAGATCATCATTAAGGAAACTCGATCAAGACAATACCTATGCTTCATCACTCACAGGTTCGCCATCTTCTAACGTGTAAATATCTTCCGCCGGATCATCTAACCAATCCTGAACAGAAGGTTGAACTGCAGAGGATGACCACTCTTGATTCAAAGAACTCTCTGAGTCAGGGAAGAGCAAAATCCCTCGAAATCTGGTTGATTTTGCTGCAGGGAGCGGTTGATCGATCTGGATACAACCTTCCTCATTCACGCTGCCTGTTACTTCAATCGCTCTCATAAAGCAGTACTTAGACGATCTATTTCATTTTACGCGACTTCAAAATTGGCGCGCCATTTCTGAAGGGCAATTGCTATTTTCCAATTTGCGATCGCACCTTCACCTAAAACCGCTCAATGCCCTCAAAAACCTTCTGTCCATGCGCCTGAGCCGCTTCTCCACAAGTCCGAGGAGTCGGGAACAACTTTGTTGGATTAGCAATTCCCTGTGGATCAAATGCCAATCTCACCCACTGCATCGTCTCCAAATCCGCAGGCGAAAACATCTCTGGCATATAGCACCGTTTATCCGCCCCAATGCCATGCTCTCCAGAAATACTTCCCCCCACTTTCACACAGAGCTTCAGAATCTCTCCACCCAACGCTTCGACTTGTTCTAACGCGCCTGGAATTGCATTGTTGTACAAAATCAACGGATGCAAATTCCCATCGCCTGCATGAAACACATTTGCCACGTTGTAGCCAAACTTTTGTCCCAAGGCTTCAATTTCACGCAGCACATATTCCAACTTCGTGCGCGGAATCACGCCATCTTGCACATAGTAATCGGGACTCATCTTACCCATTGCTGCAAATGCTGCTTTTCGTCCCTTCCAAATCGTTAGTCGCTCATCCGCCTCGGTTGCTACCGTGACATTTCGCGCTCCATTTTTTTTACAAATCTCCGCGACTCGCTGACTGTTCAAGTCTGCTTCAACTTCTAAGCCATCTACTTCCACCAGCAAAATCGCAGTCGCATCACGTGGATAACACCCAGTCGCGACGACATCTTCGACTGCATTGATACTCATGTTATCCATCATTTCCATTCCGCCTGGGATGATGCCCGCACTAATAATGTCCGAAACTGTCGCTCCCGCTGCTTCAACACTCATAAAATCTGCTAAAAGCACCCGAATCGACTCCGGTGTTTTCAAGATTTTCAACGTGATTTCAGTCGCGATTCCGAGCGTTCCTTCTGAGCCAACAAACACTCCGGTGAGATCGTATCCTGGCGATTCGGGAATCTCACTGCCCAAATCCACGATCGCGCCTTCGGGAGTGACAATCTTCACACCCAATACATGATTCGTCGTCACTCCATATTTCAGGCAATGCACCCCGCCGGAATTCTCAGCTACATTACCGCCGATCGAACAAATAATCTGACTCGATGGATCGGGTGCATAGTAAAATCCGGCTCCACTCACCGTCTGAGTTACCCAACTATTGATCACGCCCGGTTGAACAATCACGCGCTGATTCTCCAAATCCACCTGAAGGATTTTCCGCATCAAAGAGGTGACAATCAAGACACAGTTCTCGATCGGTAAAGCACCACCCGACAGTCCTGTGCCTGAACCTCTCGCTACAAAGGGAACCGAAGCGCGCGCGCAAATCTTCACGACTTCTGCGACTTCTTCTGTCGTGCGCGGTAACACTGCGATCGCGGGACGTTCTCGATAGCTCGTCAAGCCATCACACTCATAAACCAAAAGTTCTTCGCGGCGTTGCACAACCCCCGATTTTCCCACAACTGCTTCAAATTCGCGTGCGATCGCTTGCCAATTGGGTTGGGTCACTACTGCCGTCATGATCATTCCTGTGCAACGTTATCCTTAACGTACCAAATTACCCTGATTTCGGGTCACAAGATCGTAGATAGAAACTATCAATTGTCCGTCGATTGCTTCTCAATCTGGCAAACTTCTGACTTACATCTATATGACCGTGCTGATTTTGGGACATGCCGCGGATCTTCATGCATCACATCTGTATCAAACCTTAGAACGATTGGGAATTGTCTGTCACTACTGGGATGTGGCAACGTTTCCGACCCAAGCACAAATTACTTGGTCGCCCGTATCTCAAGAAGGCTTATTGCGTCTGGCAGATGGGCGGCACTTAGCAGTCAGCCAGATTCGCAGTGTGTTCTGGCGACATTTTGCCGGGGTACGAGTGCCCAGATTACCTCATGCATCGGTGCAAAAAGCCGCGTATCAAGATGCGATCGCGCTCGTGCGCTCTCTGATTCAAATTCCTTCAATCCACTGGGTGAATCCCATACAGGCGTATCAACTGCATCGCGAGAAACCGCTGCAACTCAGCAAACTTCATCAATTAGGAGTCAACCTTCCCGATACGATCGTCACGAATGATCCAACTTCAGTGCGAGAGTTCGTCTATCGACATTCCAAAACGACCTTCAAACCAATTTATGGCGGAGCTAGAACCCAACTCATTTCAGCAGAACACTTGAATCCTGAACGCTTGAAATTGAGTCTAAAAATTGCGCCTGTGACGCTGTGCGAATACATTGCCGGAGCGAATATTCGATCGTATGTCATTGGTGACACGGTTTATGCAGCCGAGATTTGCAGTGCTGCATTGGATTTTCATGAGGATGACGATGTTAAAGTCATTCCGATCATCTTTCCGAAAGCGATGTGCCAGCAGGCAATTGCGATCGCTCAAGCCTTGGATGCGGAATGGCTGATGATTGATTGGAGATTAACACCGAGCGGCAAGTATCTCTTTCTCGAAGCGAATCCCAATCCATCCTTCTTAGCCTTTGAACAACAGACTGGATTTCCAATCACGCAAGCGTTGATTGAATTGTTGTTGAATTCAGACTGATGTGCTGCGGCTTGAGCAGGTTTGACAGTGTGAGAATCTTGACCAACTCTAGGGAGATGGAGATGGGGACGGAGATGCTGTCGATGAAGGAGATGCTGTCGGAGATGGCGATGCAGACGGCGACGGCGACGGTGAAGGCGCTTGAATTGTTAGGGGAATCCCATCACTGGTCGATCGCTCGGTTGCTTCTATTTGTCTTGGATTCGTGCTGGCTTGTACCTGTGCTGCTGTCAAATTGGTTTGATACTCGGACAATTGCTTGCGAATTCGAGGAATTTGCGCCGCAGGTTTGAGAATATCGATCGCTAATTTCCAGCGATCGATCACCAGTCTCCAATCATCCTTCGACTGCGCCACTCTTGAAAGATTCGCAGCACTCGCTGCTTTATCATCGGCTTGAGTCAGTAAAGTCTTGATTTCTTCCTCAGAAAGTTTCTGACCCGGTTTTACTGTGACCGTTGGCGGGAGCTTTATCTCAGATCCAGAAGGCTTGGGTGCATCAGGTTGTACTGCAACCAAACCTTGTTTCTCGTAGGGCGTTGGATCAACGGGACGAGACTCGACGTAGGCTCTGATCTTTGTAGGTAAAGGAGTACAGCTTGTGAGAAATCCTAGCATTGCGACGAGTAACAAAACCTTAACCATGAGCAGAGAACAAATTCGACCCCGTTAGAATGCCTCAATTTCCACATTTGATCACACAACAGCGTTAAAATTTCTTAATGAAGTCATGTCAGTGAGATGAGCGAATGCGTGTTGCGATCGTTGGGGCAGGATTAGCGGGATTAGCCGCAGCCGTAGAATTAGTCGATGCGGGTCACGAAGTTGAAATCTTTGAAGCACGATCGTTTGTCGGCGGGAAAGTGGGCAGTTGGATCGATGCGGATGGCAATCACATTGAGATGGGATTGCATGTGTTTTTCAACAATTACGCGAATCTATTCGCCTTAATGAAAAAGGTCGGCGTATATCAAGAATTGCTGCCGAAAGAACATGTTCACACGTTTGTGAATCGTGGCGGTGAACTTGGCAAGCTAGATTTTCGCTTCTTAGTCGGTGCGCCATTTCACGGATTGAAGGCGTTCTTTACAACCGGACAACTCACGATTCAAGATAAATTGCAAAACGCGATCGCGCTGGGCACAAGTCCGATTGTTCCAGGGCTGATTAATTTCGATGCCGCGATGAAAATGATTCGCGCTTTGGATGGAGTCAGCTTTGCTGATTGGTTCCGCAGTCATGGCGGTTCTCAGAATAGTTTGAAGAAAATGTGGGACCCGATCGCTCTCGCTCTCGGCTTCATCGATACCGAAAATATTTCTGCACGCTGCATGTTAACCATCTTTATGATGTTCGCCGCGAAAACAGAAGCGTCGCAATTGAACATGCTATCTGGCTCACCTGCGGAATATTTGCACAAGCCGATCGTAGATTATTTGGAAGCGAGAGGCGCAAAGATTCACACCCGCAGACAAACGCGCCGCATTTTGTTTGAAGGTGAAGGGACGAATACGACTGTCACTGGACTTGCGATCGCGAATGGTGAAACAGAAGAGATTATTACTGCTGATGCCTATCTTGCAGCCTGTGATGTTCCTGGAATTCAGAGACTGCTTCCCCAGGAATGGCGCAGTATCAAGGAGTTTGACAATATCTACAAACTCGAAGCAGTTCCAGTCGCAACAGTGCAAATGAGATTTGATGGCTGGGTGACAGAAATGAATGATCCAGCCGCGAGAAAGCAAGTTGACCATGCAGCAGGAATTGATAACTTGCTCTACAGTTCGGACGCAGATTTTTCTTGTTTTGCAGATCTAGCGCTGACGAGTCCGAAAGATTACTACCGAGAAGGTCAAGGCTCTTTGATGCAAGTCGTGCTCACGCCGGGTGATCCGTTTGTGCCAATGAGTAATGAAGACATTGCTCAACATGCTCTCAAGCAAATTCATGATCTGTTTCCTTCCTCGCGCGAACTGAATATGACCTGGTTTAACGTGGTGAAGCTAGCACAGTCGCTGTACCGTGAAGAACCCGGAAAAGATCCCTATCGTCCTTCGCAAAAAACGCCGATCGAGAATTTCTTCTTAGCAGGCAGTTACACCCAACAGGACTATATCGATAGCATGGAAGGTGCAACGATTTCAGGCAAGCAGGCGGCTCAGAAAATTCTGGAACCGACGGGCTATAAAGTTCAAGGGGTTGGATTGTTTAAGTATTAAGCGATCGGTTGCATCCATCTTGTGGGACGGGGAGACGGGGAGAAACAGCCATGATTTTAGAGCTTTGCCCTATCTCCCATCAGATTTACTCGGTTGCTATTGACTGAGGTAGTTTCCCATCGCTGAACCAAATCACATTTTCCTGACCCGTCACACTGACCCAACGAATATCTGAAAACCGATCGCCGTTGTAATCTCCAATTTCGGGAAAGAATGTAGCAGACTGCGCTGGAATATCGGAAATTTGCACTTCGATGTCTCCGGCGCGCCAGATTTGATTCTCGCCTGTACTTGGATTGCGAACGAGAAAATCTGTTTTGTGATTGCCATCAAAATCGCCCGTTTTGATCACAAAATCCCTGCTTGTGCTGGGTAAATCGATCGCGATTGGATCAGGTTGCAGACTGTCGCTTGTCCAAAGCCAAATTTGGTTTTGTCCGGTTAAGCGATCGCGCCAAAACAGATCACTGCGCCCATCTCCGTTGTAGTCAATCATTTCATAGTTCCAGGTCGGAGACTTCGTCTCAATCCATTCTCCGGAAGTACTCAGCGTCTGCGGATCGATTGTCCAGACCGCATTCTGTCCTGTCAACGGATTGCGCCAGAATAATTCATGGCGATGATCACTTATAAAATTTACAGCAGCAGGTTCCCAACCCGGTTCAATCTGAGCGATCGAGCGTTTCACACGCTGCGCCCCATTCATTGCCCAGATCTGGAACTCCCCAGTCGTAGAGTTATACCAAAACAAATCGCTGGTTCCGTTGCCGTCAAAATCGCCGATCACTTCTGTCCATGTACCTTGCAGAGAATCAAGCCATTGGGCATCCAAGGATGAAGTTCCATCCATCAGCCAAATTGCATTTTCTCCAGTTTTGGGATTTCGCCAAACGAGATCCGTTTTACCGTCTTGATTAAAGTCGCCATATTTTGGAGTCTGCCAACCTTCTGGAATGAAGAAGATCGGACTTGATGCACTCGTTCTGATATTGGCTGATAAATTAATTTCTGGAATGCGTGTCGTGAGATCAAAACTGAATAAATCAGTCCGCCCATCTCCATTAAAATCAGGTGCTTTGAACGAATTCAAACTATCAAAAAATGTCATACTTCTCCTCACATAGGAACTCAGCAACAAGATGGCACGCTGGAATTCCGTTGCTTGAGTATCAGAGTGATGGACTCCGTGATGAACTCAATCATGAATTCAGCAGGCAGATGTAAAGTGATGAGAGCTAATCAGTTAATTTTTATCTTTAACCCCGGATTTTATCCCATTCAAAACAGAGATGGAACTGGATACAAATCCAAAGCATTGTTTGACATTATACAGAGTGGCTTGCCAACAAAAATCCGGCGAAGTTGTTGCCGTGCAATCTTCTAACAAAATGCAATCGTATCCTAAGAAATTTGCATCTTGTAGAGTTGCCATCACACACTGATCTGCATTTACGCCTGCAAAAAATAGCGTCGTTTTTCCTAAATTTCGCAGAATACTATCCAGCGGTGTATCCCAAAATCCACTCATTCGATATTTATCGATTTGAATATCACCTTCTATCGGTTGAAGTTCATCGACGATCGCTGCCGCCCAACTATCTTTTTGTAAAACAGGAGCCTGATTTTTCGGGAGCGGATCGCCGAGTCCTACACTTTGTCCGTCTGAATTGTAGACATATCGTGTTGCGGGGCTAATATTCAGTAAGTCAGGACGGTTTCCCCAATTGACCCAAACGATCGATAGACCAACTTGTCGCGCGATCGGTAGAAATTGTTGAATCGGCACAATTGGCGATCGTGCAGGGGTAACATCCACTCCGATATGGGCTAACCATCCATCCGGGTGACAAAAATCATTCTGCATATCGATGACAATCAATGCAGATTTGTTTAGGTCTAATCGTATTTTTTTTGTTGCGGTTTCGACCGTAATGATTTGAGGAGGAATAGGAGATCGAGTTAGATCTGCGATCGTGGAATTCACATACCAGGCATTCGGTGGAAGACCGAGTGGATACATCGGCTCATTCATATTTGGGGAACTCTAGGTTTCAATTCTTCTTCAATAGGTACTACAACTTTTGATCACAAAGCTGTTCGAGGGATCACGAATTCATCCGTGAGATCAGCTCAATTTTCTGATACAACTACTCTTAAATCTTGGCTTCTGATTGTTGAATTGAGTGCTCTAATTCTGTGAGTTTAGCAATGCGAATTTCTACATTAACGGCTTGTACGATCGGATTAATTTCCATATCAGATCTCGCGCAAACAGCAGCAGCAACGAGCGCGACGAATCTCGATGAAATTGTTCCGATTGAAGCTGAGTCTACTCAGACGCAGAGCGTTTCAGACGCTCCGAGTCCGAAGAGTGCTGCTGTTAAGCAAGCGATCGCGGCTCCAGAATTTTCGCGCTCCGCTCAACTCGTTCCTGCGATCGCAACTCCTGTCGCGGCTCCAGAATTTTCGCGCCCTTCCCAACTTGCTCAAGCCCAATTTGAGCAGACCTATCAACCCGTTTCTCCGACGCAAGAGTGGATCGTTCCGAGTCGTTCGCCTGCCTCAACCGCTCAAACTGCTCCTCGCCAAACTCCGCCGCGTCCAACCCCGACTCCTGCAACCCCGGCTCCGGTTCCTGCTAATCTCGTTCTCACAGCAACCGATGTGCAAATCGTGGGCGCAGATTCGGAACTGCAATCGATCATTCGCTCTAAGATCCGCACTCAAGCGGGCGGAAATGTTAGTACTCCTCAGCTCGAGAGCGATATCGCCGCCATTTTAGAAACGGGGCTGTTTAGTACGGCAAACTTTACGACTCAGGCGAATCCGAATGGATTGAGTGTGACGTTTCAAGTGCAACCGACGACAGTACGCACAGTGAATTTGGTGAATGCTCAGGCGTTGACACCTGCGATCGCTAATCAATTTTTCCAATCACAACTTGGCGCGCCCGTCAGCCCAACAGCAATTAATGAAAGCATTCGTCAAATCAATGCTTGGTATCGCCAGAATGGATTCACTTTAGCGCGTGTGATTGGGGTCGTTCCGAGTCGGGATGGAGTCTTAACGCTGGAAGTTGCAGAAGGGGCAGTGAGCGATATTCAAATTCGCTTTACGGATGAGCAAGGCAGACTGGTTAATGATCAAGGTGAACCTGTGCGCGGCAGAACCCGCGAAAGTTTTCTACGCAATCAGATCCAACTAAAGCCCGGTCAGATCTTTCAAGAATCTGCGGCTCGTCAAGATCTTCAGCGCATTTTGCAAACAGGACTGTTTACAAATGGGCGGGTTTCACTCGAAGGCGATGCCCGTCAAACCACGGTCGTGTATAACCTGACTGAGGCGCGCAGTCGTGCCTTAAATGTCAGCGGTGGCTTTAATGATGATTTAGGCATCTTTGGCAACTTCAACTACAGCGATAACAACTTCAATGGAGTTGGGCAACAGTTGAGTGGGAATGCCTCGATCGGGACAAAAGATGCACAGTTTGATGGCAGATTTGTCAGTCCTTATCGCGCGACAGAACCCGATAAGCTTGGCTACAGTATCAGCGGATTCCGGCGACGTGGGGTGTCGCGGGTGTTTGATGACGAGCAGAGCGAATTAGCGAATGGCGATCGCCCAAGAGAAGGTCGATTTGGGGGAACCGTTGCGGTCAATCGTCCAATTGGGAATGGTTGGGATGGAACGTTGGGCTTGAACTATACGCGAGTGAGTATTCGCGATCGCGATGGTGATGTCGCGCGACGCGATGCAAATGGCGCACCGCTTTCCTGGAGTGGTACTGGGATTGATGATCTGACGACGCTCAGTTTTACAGCCGTTCGAGATCAGCGCAATAGTGCGATCGATCCGTCAAGTGGTTCGATTTTGACGCTCAGTACCGAGCAATCGATTCCGATCGGTCGAGGAAATATTCTCTCGAATCGTCTGCAAGCGAACTACTCGCAGTATATGCCAGTAAATTTCTTTAATTTAGAAAAAACGCAGCAACAGCCAGAAGTGTTGGCATTTAATGTGCAGGCAGGAACCACGATCGGAGATTTGCCGCCCTACAATGCCTATACGCTCGGCGGCCCCAATTCAGTTCGAGGGTATGGAGTCGGAGAAGTTGGAGTCGGACGGAGTTTTGTTTTAGCTTCGGCAGAGTATCGCTTCCCGATTTACAGCATCATTGGCGGAGCCGTGTTTGCCGACTTTGCGTCTGATCTCGGATCTGCAGATACAGTGTTAGGTGAACCTGGCATTGTTCGGAATCGTCCGGGAACTGGTTTTGGGTTTGGCTTAGGGATTCGCTTAAAGTCGCCTCTGGGAACAATTCGAGCAGGCTATGGAATTAACGATCAAGGCGAAGGGCGTTTCCAATTTGGATTCGGGGAGAAATTCTAAAATCGCGATCCAAAACCACTCCCCACTTCACAATTGATTTAGAACTGATAGAGAAGCGCTAAATTAAGTCGATCGCTGTTTCAACAATTTTTCAGGAGAAATTTTCAAAAGATTTCGTCGTTTGTAAAATATCGATAGGGCAACTTACAAAAACCATCCTGTGGAGTTCAGTGTCATGTCTAAGAAAAAATTCGCGCTCGGTTTGATTGCAGGGTTTGGAATAGCAATGATCGCTGCTCCCTCACATGCCCAACAAGCTCCGAGCAGTGCTGATCTGCTCAGAGATCCCCAATCTCAAGATTCGCTCAGCAACTTATTCAACAACCGAGGCGATAACGCAACGAGCAGTCTGATGGACTTGATTCAACGAGTTTCGCAAGGTAGCGTTGATCCCGAAGCTTTTCGTCAACAGCAGCGAGAAAGCCTAGACGCTGCAACAGCAGAGTTTCTCAATAAACGTCGCCAAATGCTGCAAACTCAGCCTCAAGTCGCACCTGCGCCTGTGGTACAGCCATTGAATTAGTTCAGCCATTGAAATAACCCCGCGCGAGGTTAGAAACCCCGTGCTCATCGAACGAAGTCTCTGAAGAGACTGTATCTCTAAGCCATTAGCTAGGTTCGGGAGTCCCTTGAGGGAGTTCGCACAGTTAGCACCGGATTCAAAACCCGGTGCAGGACAGGAACGCAGTCTCGAACCCTCTGCTATTTCGGAATCGGTTGAAAGATAAATTTGCCAGATTTCGCACCTGTGACTCGCACGAGCGTAATTTCTGTTTCACGATCGCCTTCTGGGGTAAAACTGACGGACTGAACTGCCCCAATTGTGGTAAAGCTTGGGGTTGAAAGTGTCGCTCGAATACCATTTCGCGTTGGGGCTTTTTGCAGTGCAGCGATCATGGCTTGCGTCGCATCGTAACCTAACGCCGATCGCCAGCCTGGGGCACGCCCCCAGACGGATTTCGCTTGCTGTTCAAAGGGCGAATTCTGAAGCTGAGTCTGTGCCGAAGGAATCGCCACAACCATTTCACTCGCTGCGCTTCCTAACTCAGTCAAAATTCGAGAATTGTACAACGCATCTCCTGCGAGAATGGGCAGACGTTTCTGATTGGCATTAATGATAAGTAGAGTGCGATCGAGCAATTCTGCATTCGGAGCCAAGAAAATCACTTCTGCGCCTTTTTTCATCGCTTGGGCAACGTTTTCTGCAACTTCGATCGCAGGATTACTCAAATCCACTTCATGCACGACCTTACCTTTATCCGCATAGTAGAGTGCATCTTTGAATGCTTCTGTCAGCGATTTGCTATAGAGATTTTTGGAATTGAAAAAGACGGCAGCTTTTCGCTTCTTCAATTGTTTGGTCATATAACTTACGAGCCGCTTGGCTGGCAGTTCATCGCTTGGCATTGTGCGGAACACATAGCGACTAAATCCGGATAAATTCTTGGCTGAACTCACCGGAGATATTGCAACCAGTTCTCCTTCTTGGTAAATCTTGCCTGCTGCCAGCGTCGTATCGCTCGTTCCATGTCCAATCACGCCCAAGACGGTCGGATCGCGAACCAGTTGGGTCGCAATTTGGCGAGCGAGATCCGGATTCGCATCATCAGACGCGATCGCGATTTTCAATTTCATCGCTTTCGTTTGATTGATCCGATCTTGTGCCTGAGCAATTCCTCGCAAGACTTCAGCCGAAGCGGTTGGATTTGTCCGAATCGGCAGAACGACAGCGATCGTATTTGCCTGCTCGGAACCAATTCGCGCATTGTTGAGATAGATCAGCGTTTCAGGATCGCTCTGATCGATTTTGTGGGCTTGTTCAAACAAACTGACGGCTTCTGCAAACTCGCCGCTTTTCATTTTGTCGATTGCCGCTTGTTTCAAGGGTTGTGGCGGTGTGTTTGGACTGAGTAACGTTTGTCCAACGCTGAGAAATTGCCCGCGTTGTCCGGGTGGGTCGGTCGGGGTTGGAGTGTTGCGGGTCAGTGTCCAAGCTGAAGCGCCAATGATCGCAGTGAGTCCGGCCGCGATCGCGCTCATTTTCAACGGCTTGTTCAAGACAGGTTGTGGCGATCGCAGTCGATTTTTTGCCTCGGAAATTGGCATCTGCGTAAAAATCGAGGACTTGACCTGATTGAGCGCCTCTAAGATTTCTGCCGCAGTTTGATAGCGATCGTTGAAGTGAAACTGCGTCATCTTCTCTAAAACGGCGGCAAAATCATGGCTGACCGTGACGCGATCTCGCCAAAGCAAGTTATGAGTATTAGGATCGTAAGCCAGTTGAGACGGGCGTACTCCAGTCAAAGCCTGAATGGCAATCATGCCCAACGAATAGAAATCACTGTTATATCGGGGCTGACCTAAACATTGCTCACTGGCGGCATAGCCAGACGTATAGATTGGAACACTGAGATCAACGGGTTCAGTTGCGATCGACGATTCTAAGATCGTTTTGACGGCTCCAAAGTCGATCAGTACGAGTTTCTGATCGCGATCGCGCCGGATTAAATTCTCGGGTTTCAAATCGCGATGAATCACGCCTTGCTCATGCACATATCCTAGAACCTGAGTCACATCTTCAACCAGGTCAACGACTTGTGCTTCTGCAAGTCTGCGATCTCCGCCGATTTCTTCGCTCAACGGATGCCCTTGAATGAATTCTTGAACGAGATAAAACTCTTGATCTTCTTCAAAATAAGCGAGAAGCCGTGGAATCTGATCGTGTCTGCCCAAGCGTTCCAGGGTTTCTGCTTCTGCAAAGAACATGCGCCGCACTTGACGTAGAATGGCTTCATCTTGACTCGAAAAACTCAAATGTTTGAGAACACAGCGAGGATTTCCGGGGCGTTTAGTGTCTTCGGCGATGTACGTTTGCCCAAAGCCACCAGAGCCAAGGGGTTGAAGAATTTTGTACCGTGCGTCGAGTATACGTCCTAGCATTGCAGCCCTGAAAAGCGATAATGGCATTGTAGGTCGATCGACAAGTTCAGGCACATCCAGTCATGAAAATTGAACAGCGTCACGAATGGGTGTTGACCGCAGAAGCCGCGATCGTCATTCAACAAGAACTATCCCAAGAAGTGATCACAGACGATCAGTTTGGGACAGTGAACTATGTGGCGGGGATCGATGTCGGATTTGAAGCAGAGGGAACGATTACCCGTGCTGCTGTCGCGATCTTAAAGTATCCCGAATTAGAGTTCTGTGACCATGCGATCGCGCGTCGCCCTACTACTTTTCCTTACATTCCCGGTTTTCTCTCATTTCGTGAAGTTCCAGCCGTGCTAGATGCGTTGGAGCAAGTCAAGACAAGCCCGGATTTGTTGCTGTGTGATGGTCAAGGGTTAGCTCATCCGAGACGGTTTGGGATTGCCTGTCATTTGGGGATCTTGACGAATCTTCCCGCGATCGGAGTCGGCAAGTCTCGATTGGTGGGCAAGCACGAAGAACCGCCGGATCAGCGCGGGGCTTGGGTTCCTCTGATTTATAAAGGCAACACGATCGGAGCCGTTCTCAGAACTCGTCCAGGAACGAAACCGCTTTATATTTCATCTGGACATCGCATTCGTTTAGAAAGTGCGATCGCGTATGTAATGGGTTGTACAACAAAATATCGATTGCCAGAAACCACCCGACATGCTCATAAGTTAGCCAGTGGGTGATCGCTCGATCACGAAAGATATCCCGACCGGCAAGCTTGAATTGATGGCGGCGCACCCTGTACGATCGAGCAAATTCCAACTTGTCGCTGAGAACCGTGAAAAGATTTCTGATTGCGTTGCTTTTATGGTTGAGCATTGCATTTCCCGCCTACGCTGCTGAACGCTGTCGCCCAGTCAACGATCAGGAAGTCTGCATTGTTTCAATTCGGCGCAGTGCTAAAAACTATTGGGAATACCGAGCGATCGTCAAAGTCGATGGCGCAGTCAAACCCTTACAGATTGACGATTGTCGATCGAAAACAACGATTCAAGACAACAAAGTTTTAGAACTGTTTGAGCAAGACGGAACCGCTGAAGCCGTCTGTAGTTTTTTCAAACCTCCGCGTGATGCTTTTGGAGTAGCAGACGGCAAACCCAGAATCATGTCCACATTACCGACGGCAAAGTTACCCAAACAAAAACTGCCACCGCAGCGATCGCCAGAACCAATTCAATAAGATTTCCAATCAGTGCGCCAAAGCCAATTCCCAATGTGACTCGTCCAGCCGTTCTCAGCCGCTCTGAAGTCGGCAAATCGCTGCGATACAGAAACTCACCGATAAATCCCCCGAGCAATCCGCCGACTAAAATTCCAGCGATCGGTCCACCGAGCGGCAGTGCAGGCAGCAATCCAAAAAAGCCGATCGCCATCCCGATAAACATCCCCATCTGGCTCCACCGACTTGCGCCGATCTGTTTTGCACCCCAGTAAGATCCCAGCCATTCCACAACCGAACTGAGCAGCAAGGCGACAAAAATCAATCCGAGCGGCAGCAGCGGAATCGCAAATTTCGTGACAATGCACCACAGCAAAATTGCCACTAAGATTAAACTCGGCCCCGGAATCCCTGGAACGACTGCTCCTACGACTCCGACCACCATTACTGCCACCAATATCCAATAGAGCACTGTCAATTCCATAGTTTTACTCCGTCTGACCTATCCAAACTCGCCCTATCTACGCAAGACTGCCTGAGCAAATCGATCGCGCCCATCTTCTAGATCTCTCGGCAATCCTTGTGGAAATTGTTTCTGAATTGCTGCTTTTAATGCCTGCAACCGATTGCCGGGATCGGGATGAGAACTGAGAAACTCCGGCTGTCGTCCACTCCCTGCACTCTTTGCCAAAATCTGCATCACTTCTAAAATGCCACGGGGATCGTAACCTGCGTCCAGCATAAACTTGAGTCCTAAGCGATCGCTTTCGGATTCATCATTGCGACCGTAGCGCAGATTCACTAACTGGTTCGTGGCTTGTGCGATTGCAGCTGCGCCCTGTCCGCCATCTTGTCCCCCACTGGCTGCCACCCCGACTGCTGTGACTAGCGCGCTTCCTAACTGCTGTTTTGCTAAATGTTCTGCTCCATGCCGACCCACGACATGCCCGATCTCATGTCCAAATACGGCTGCTAACTGTGCTTCTGACTTCATTTGTCCAAGCAATGCTGCTGTGATAAAAACTTGCCCACCCGGTAAAGCGAAAGCATTCACGGTTTTCGGATCGCGTAAGAGGTGAAACTCATAGGTATAAGGCGATTTTGACGCATCAGAGCGCTGTACAATCCGCTGTCCTACCTCATCCATATAAGTTTGCAAGCCCTGGTCAGGAAATAATCCACCGTGCCTGGCTGCCATTTGTTGACGGCTTTGCAGTCCGAGCACAATTTCTTGTCGAGGAGTGAGTTGGACTCGCTGATTTTCGCCTGTGACTGGGTTTTGGCTAGTATTGCCGTAGTAGCTAAACAATCCCCCGATCGCGAAGATCAGCCCCAAAATTAATCGAATTAAAACACTCACAGCAGATCTCTGTCTTAAACTTGCAGTCCATTAATTCTCAAATGCTCTGATCAGATAAATCAAGTGTTCTGCTCTGCAATTCATGATTTTTAGCATGAACGTTTTAGATACTGAGATCGTTCGGGCACTCTCTAGACTGAGAAATGAGGGAAAGACATGAGCGATCGAATTGCAATTTTGCTAGCCGGTAATAAGATGACTGGCGACACGAGAGTTATCTTTAATTTAGCCGAAGGACTGATTGCTAGAGGGTTTGAAATTGATTTACTGCTCGCATCTTCTGCGCAATTTGTTTTATCAGATTTGTCGAAGCAGGTGAATGTGATTGATCTGCAGACTCCTGTCACCGCCCGCACGTCTAGTATGATCAAGCTGTTGTTTCCGTTGCTTCATTACCTTCGGCGTGTTCAACCCAAAACCTTGATCTCGAATTTGTGTTTTGCAAATGCGATCGTGACCCTCAGCAAATTTCTCACGTTTCCAGCCCCAAAACTGGTTCTGGTGGAGCATCTTGCCCTCTCTACCGATGAACATGACGGTGAACCTCACAGTAAACTTCTCCCACTGCTGATTCGAGTGCTCTATCCACATGCGGATGCTGTGATTTCTGTGTCTCAGCAAATCGGTGCAGAATTGAGAAGTAAGTACAATCTCACGAATGTGCTGGCGATCGCAAATGCGGTCGTCAATTCTCGTCTCACTGAACAAGCGCAATCAGACCTAGATCATCCCTGGTTTGCATCCGATGAGATTCCGGTCTTTCTGGGAGCCGGAAGATTCGCAGCGCAAAAGGATTTTACGACGCTGATTCGAGCGTTCTCAATTTTGCGACAAGAGATGCCAGCTCGATTGGTGATTTTAGGAGATGGAGCTTTGAGATCTCAGTTAGAAGCTCAAATCCAATCCTTAGGGTTACAAGCCGATGTCGAGCTTCCAGGCTTTGTTTATAATCCCTACCAATATATGAGTCGCGCCACTGCTTTTGTTTTATCCTCGCGCTGGGAAGCTCTGCCGACCGTCTTGATTGAAGCGATGGCATGTGGGTGTCAAGTGATTGCAACTCAGTGCCGATCAGGCGTAGATGAGATTTTATCTGGCGGCGAGTTTGGGCAAATTGTTCCGATCGCAGATCCAGTAGCAATGGCTGCTGCGATGAAAAATTCAATTCAACATCCCATCTCACCGAGACTGCTAAAATTTCGCGCCGATGATTTCAGTATTGAACAAGCGGTTGATCGCTATCTAGAAGTAATCTAATTGCGATGATTATTGTGGTAGTGAATTCTAGCACCTGCCCATTGTAATTTCTCGCGTAACGTCTGGTAGTAAGAGTAATTTTCGCGCAGCACGATAAATCTTGCTTCTTCTGCTGCCATCCGAATATCCACCCGCTGTCCAGGCCAAATCGAAGTTGCCAGCACTCCGTCCATCCAAAGTTTTGTACTCAAGTCATAATCTGCCAAAGGCCAAATACTCACGACTGATCCAGACGGAATCAAAATCGGGCGACTAGATAAACTCAGGGGACAAATCGGCGTAACGGAGATCGCTGCCATACCGGGATGAATGATTGGACCATTCGCTGCAACGGTATAACACGTTGATCCGGTCGGCGTTGAAATAATCAGTCCATCGCCTTGATACTGATCGACGACTTCTCCATCAATTTCCATTTCTAAAATTGAGGTAATCATACGATCGGCAGATGCAGGCTTAATACACATCTCATTTAAGGCGAGAAAGCGATCGCTGACAGGCTCTAAATTTGTGCGATTTCCTTCATGTACGGTTGCTTGAAGCATCATTCGGGTCTGCACGGCATAGCGATCGGCTTCTAATCGATCCCAAATCGTCTCACTGTCAAAATCATCGGGTGATTCGGTCAGAAAGCCTAAATGTCCCCCAACATTCACCGCTAAAATCGGAATGCCATCAGAGGCTAAATTCCGAGCAGCAGACAATGCGGTTCCATCTCCCCCAAGTACGACAGCGAGATTGATCGGCAGAGACACGGAGGCTAGAAATACAGGATAGGGATTGTCTTTCGGACCACTTGGTCCCATGAGGACGTTGCAACCCCGCTTTTCTAACGCTTCAGCACACTTTTTCGCCCATCGTTGGCTGAGCGCATCACCGGATTTGTGAATAATCAGAACTTGTTTTAACTGCACAGGACTCGATCGAAGTTTAGGACTGCTTCTTATTGTGCAGCCATAATCCGCCTTGGAAAACGAAAGGGCACCTCGAAAAATAGACGCTATTGAGAAGAATGAAGCTTATCGTCCCGCGTTTCTACATCTCTTCTCTATAAAAACGAATTTTTCAAGGAACCCGTTTATCGTCTAAGCAACAAGAAGGTGGAAATTTGAAAAGTCTCTTACCCTAGAATTGTGTTCTCAACAATTGCATTCTCAGTTCTGCTACAGCTCTCCTAGTCGAGGTTTTGAACAACCTCCTGAGTTGCAAACCGCACTTTCGGTTTGGCTGCATACTTATCCTCAGCAGACCGATAGCCCGTAGGACAAAGCACAACGGAAGCGTATCCTTGTTCACTCAATCCCAACACCTCGTCATACTTGGCTGGAACAAATCCTTCCATTGGGCAAGTATCGATTTCCAACATTGCAGCAGTCGTCATAAACTGCCCCAGGGCAATATAGACTTGGCGGGTAGCCCAAGCCTGCACATCTGAAGGAGAGGGGCGCTGGTCAAGGAAGCCTTTGACGACCTTAGCAAATCCTTGGAGTGACTCTACAGGCACTTGTTGAACTTCAGCCATCCGCACAATATAGCGATCGACGTATGCGGCATCAATGTTTTTCTGGATTGCGAATACAACGAGATGAGAGGCATCGACAACTTGCTTCTGTCCCCAAGAATGCTCCAGCAGTTGTTGGCGAAGTTCTAGATTGCGAATGACTAGAAATTTCCAAGGCTGTAAACCAAAGGAAGAGGGTGAGAGGACTAGACTCTGTTCGAGGACGTTCCAGGTTTCGGTCGGAATCTTCTTAGCAGGATCAAATTGCTTCGTAGCATACCGCCATTGCAAGTGCTCTAGCGCGAATTGTGGGGATGCGATCTCAGACGTAGTTGACATAAAACCTGCCATTCTTCTAATTTCTGACTCTACAGTATCGTATTTGCTATCGATTCTGAGTACAACTGTTACTTGTCTAGTGATGAGCTATCTATTGGGAAAAGGGTTCTCTTTTATGGATTATCAACACACTATGACAATCGAGCCAGATAAGGTGCAGTGGCAAGTCTTTCATTCCCAAGGTATGTAGGACAGGGGCTGCTGATTTTTTCCTCACAAGTTCCTCAAACTTTTTTTCTATAAATTCAGCAGGTTTGAAGCCTATCCGATACATTCCGTTGGGAAGTGCAATTATGCTAGAAGCTCAAGTATCGAACTCCCTCATCAATGAATCCACCAAAGCGCAAGCGCTGGTGTTGCCATTTCAGCAAGTTGGAATTGCAGATATTCCCATCGTCGGCGGCAAGAATGCTTCACTCGGTGAAATGATTCAACAACTTACATCCAAAGGCGTGAATGTTCCCAATGGATTTGCGACGACCGCATTTGCTTACCGCTCTTTCATTGCAGGTGCAGGATTAGAAACACAACTGCGTCAACTGTTCGCGGATTTGAATGTCGAAGATGTGCAAAATTTGCAAGAACGGGGCAGAAAAGCAAGATCGCTAATTCTCCAAACTCCTTTCCCGGTCGAATTAGAACAAGCGATCGCGAATGCTTACCAAACGCTTTGTGAGGAATATGGAACAGATACCGATGTAGCAGTCCGCTCAAGTGCGACCGCAGAAGATTTGCCAGATGCCAGTTTTGCAGGACAACAAGAAACCTATTTGAACATTCATGGTTTGCCGAGTTTACTGGAAGCTTGCCATAAATGTTTTGCATCGATCTTTACCGATCGCGCAATTTCTTACCGTCAACTGCGCGGCTTTGATCACTTAGAAATTGCACTATCAGTCGGGGTGCAAAAAATGGTGCGTTCAGACCTTGCTGCGTCGGGCGTGATGTTCTCGATCGATACTGAAACGGGATTTAGAGATGCAGCGTTGATCACGGCAGCCTACGGTTTAGGCGAAAACGTGGTGCAAGGAGCCGTCAATCCTGACGAGTATGTTGTCTTCAAACCGACGTTGAAACAAGGCTATCGTCCGATTCTAGACAAACGACTGGGTTCTAAAGAGATCAAGATGGTCTATGACCTCGGTGGAACTAAATCGACGAAGAATCGCTCGGTTTCACTCGAACAACGGCAGCAATTTGCGATCGCAGATGAGGAGATTCTGCAACTCGCAAACTGGGCTTGCATCATTGAAGACCACTATTCACAAGTGCGTGGCGTTCCGACGCCGATGGACATTGAATGGGCAAAAGATGGCATCACAGGCGAACTGTTTATTGTGCAAGCTAGACCCGAAACGGTGCAATCACAAAAGACTCAGCAAATTCTGCGCACGTATCGGTTAGTCGCTACGCCTCCAGAACCCATGATCACGGGGCGGGCTGTCGGTGAAATGATCGGGCAAGGTAAAGCACGAGTGATTCTTGATGTGCATCAGCTTGATCAATTTCAAACTGGGGATGTTTTGGTGACGAATCGGACTGATCCAGACTGGGAACCCATCATGAAAAAAGCAAGCGCGATCGTGACGAATCAAGGCGGTCGAACTTGTCATGCGGCAATCATTGCAAGAGAAATGGGGATTCCAGCGATCGTCGGCTGCGGCAATGCGACGACTCAAATCTATACGGGTCAAACGATTACCGTAAGTTGTGCAGAAGGCGAAACCGGGCGAGTCTATGCGGGAATGATCCCGTTTGAAATCAATGAAGTTGAGTTAGAAACCTTACCGCAGACCAAAACCGACATTTTGATGAATGTCGGCAATCCTCAGGAAGCCTTTAGTCTTGCTGCCATTCCAAACGATGGTGTTGGGCTAGCACGCTTGGAGTTTATCATTGCCAATCAAATTCAAACGCATCCACTCGCATTGATTTACTTTGATGAGCTAGACGATCGCGTTGCCCAAGCTCAAATTGCAGCACTCACTCCCGGATACGACGACAAATCTCAGTTCTTTGTCGATAAGTTAGCCTATGGAATTGGCACGATCGCGGCTGCGTTCTATCCGAAACCTGTGATTGTTCGCATGTCGGACTTCAAGAGCAATGAGTATGCGAACTTACTTGGTGGACGGCAGTTTGAACCCCGCGAAGAAAACCCGATGATTGGCTGGCGTGGAGCTTCTCGTTACTATGATGAGCGGTATCAAGAAGGCTTCGCCTTGGAATGTCAAGCCATGAAGCGAGTTCGAGATCAGATGGGATTGACGAATGTGATTCTGATGATTCCGTTCTGTCGAACGCCCGAAGAAGGAAAACGAGTCCTAGCCGAGATGGCAAAATACGGTTTGACTCGTGGCGAAAATGGGCTGCAAGTGTATTATGGGTAGACAAGGGCAGTACCGAAGAGATCAGAATTGCCCTGAGAATAGGCAAGGTCAGTGACGACTATGCAACGGGCGACAGCCAGATGACTTCTAACATATTGTCGCACTGACCTCGCTTCCTAGTCCTCAATGAACGAATCCTCAGGGACAGATTTTTATGTCTGCCATAATACTTTCGCCTGAAGACTGGGATTGAAACCAAGTTCATGATGACACATTCCTTCGGAGGTGGACTCAGATGACTGACATGCCTTATGTGGCTTTGATTGGTTTAGATTGGGCAGACCAAAAGCACGATGTGTGTTTGTATGATTGTGCGGCTCAAACTCAAGAACATTGCGTGATTGGCGCTCGACCAGAAGCGATTGAAGCCTGGGCAATGCAATTGCGGGTGCGCTATGGAGGACAACCGATTGCTGTTTGCCTGGAACAGAAACGAGGACCGTTGATCTATGCATTGTGTAAGTACGAGTTCCTTGTCCTCTATCCCGTCAATCCTCAAACCGTCTCTAAGTATCGTCAAGTCTTTACTCCGAGTCGTGCAAAGGATGATCCGACGGATGCAGCACTGCAGGTTGAACTTCTTCGGAAACACCGGGATAAACTGACGGTTTGGCAACCTGCCAGCCCAATGCTCAGAAAACTGCAAGCACTCGTCGAATGGCGACGCACGCTGATTGAAGATATTGGACGCACGACCAATCGTCTCGTCGATGTGCTCAAAGGATACTTTCCTCAAGCGATTGACTGTTTCGAGCATCGCGATACGATGGTGTTCTGTGACTTTCTCACACAATGGTCAACTTTGAGTGCGGTGCAGCAAGTCAGCGATGAACAGTTGCAGCAGTTTTTCTGTGAGCATCATTCTCGCTACAAAGACTGCAATGCTCGTCGAATTGAGTGTTTACGCAACGGTATTCCACTCACGCAAGATTCGGCGATCGTCGAATCGTCTCAACTCATGGTGCAAGCCTTGGTCAGCCAACTTCGTAGCTTGCTCACATCGGTGCGTCAGTTTGAAGCCCAAATAGATCGCGAATTCAATCAACTGCCTGATGCTGCGATCTTTGCGGCGCTCCCTCATGCTGGAACTAACCTCGCGCCACGATTGCTGCTGGCGTTTGGAGAAGATCGCACTCGTTATCAAACTGCCCAAGACTTGTTGCAGTATGCAGGCATTGCTCCGGTAACCGAACGCAGTGGGAAAAAGTGTTGGATACATTGGCGTTGGGGAGCACCGAGATTCTTACGCCAAACCTTCATTGAGTGGGCGAATGAATCGCGCAAAGCGTCCCTCTGGGCAAAGGCATTCTATCAAGCTCAGAAACAAGCTGGAAAGACGCATCAAGCTGCAATTCGAGCACTGGCGTTTAAGTGGATTCGGATTCTATTTCGTTGCTGGCAAGACCGAGTTCCGTATGATGAAGCCAAGTACCTCCTGGCATTGCACCAAAAAGGGTCACCCTTAGCACAGCAAATTCTTTCACAAGCATGAACGCGACATTTGTCATGGTGTGAATGTAGGAATGAAACTCAATGTAATTTAGATTTTCGATTCTAAACTTACTGAAGTTATCAGATTGAGAATCGATAGAATTGTGATGTCTAGAATGAATCTAACAATGATGGTAGAAGCACTTTTTCACATTCTTACTTGACTTAGAGAAGCTCAGGGAATATGTTATGTGTGAGTTGCCGAGTAACGTCATGTTAGCGACTCAGTTCTGTGAAGTGTTTGATGGCTTCTCGATCGGGTCGAATGATCTGACTCAGTTAACATTAGGACTCGATCGCGATTCTTCACTGGTTGCTCATTTGTTTGATGAACGTAATGAAGCGGTCAAGCAAATGGTCGGACTGGCGATCGCGAAAGTGAAACGCTGTGGACGTAAGATTGGCATCTGTGGACAGGCTCCCAGTGACTATCCAGAGTTCGCCAAATTCCTAGTTCAGCAGGGCATTGATTCGATTAGCTTGAATCCTGATTCTGTATTGAAGACGAGAATGGCGATCGCACAGGCAGAACAGTAACGAGGACCCATGAGGTTATATAGCAAAACGGAGCCTTGATCTTCAAGGCTCCTAGCATGAAAGAGAATTTAGATCTGGTTATGATTGTTGTGACATTGGGTCAGCAATATACTTAAACGTGGGTTCTGAATTCCAGGGACCACGCTGATCTTGACCATTTTGAGAGAGGTTGTAGTAAATATCCACGGTTTCATCCGGTTGAATATTACCAAACATCGGATCAGTCAGTTTGCCCATAGAATCCAATGCTTTCATGAACATTTGGGTGTGCGAAATTTCGCGAGTTAGCAAATGGACTAGCGTTTTCTCAGTTCCTTTGTCTGGAGCGAGTTTAATCAGCGCCTCATAAGTTTGTCGCGCTCCTGCTTCTGCGGCAATGTTAGCGCGTAAGTCACGGACAACATCACCGCCTTCGTTAATGTAGGCAGCCGTCCAAGCTGAGCCTTGGCTATCGAGGAAGTGAGGTCCCATCCCGCGCACAGCAAACAGAGAACTCTTGTAAGCTTCGGTTTGGTCTACATTCTTGGTATGGGATTCGATCAGTTTGCCCACCATTTCCAAGTGCCCAAACTCTTCGATCGCAATGTCCTGGAGCATATCTCGAATGCCAGGATTTTCGCAGTGAAAAGACTGTACCCAGTACTGTAGAGCAGCAGTCAACTCACCCGTGGCACCCCCGAATTGTTCTAATAGTAATTGAGCAAATTTTGGATTTGCGTCGTCAACATTGACAGTATGGATAGATTCTTTTTTGTGAAAAAACATTTTGTCCCCTTGTTCTAGCTTATGAAAATACTTTCTTAGAAGGCTTTATCGTTTGGTGAATGAAACACATCTAAGAGATTAGGTCAGGGTTTTAGGAAGTACCTTGACCTTTAGGAAGACTTCTGCCAAATGTTCTAAACTCTGCTCTTAGACGTTGCTGGATTTGTTAGAAATAGTTTTAAGCTGTGGCTCCGGGTACTAATTCTACTTTGACCCATCCTGGTTTACGTTGATCAAACGATTTATAAGCATCTAGCACCGAAGTCATCGGCTCGATTTGCGACAGAATTTGTGTGGGTGTTACCATTCCGCTTTGTACCATATCAATCAGTTGCGGAATGTATTTGCGGTGATTGCAATTTCCCATCTTGATCGTGAGATTTTTGTTCATTGCCATCCCGATTGGGAAAAACTTATGCGTCAGGGGGTACACCCCAATAATCGATAATGTTCCTGCTTTTGCTAGTGCTTGGACTGCCCATTCCAACGCTTGAGAAGGAGCATTTCCCGGATGCCAATTCCCATTCTGCGGATTGATTTGAGGCGCAATCTCATGGACTTGTTGCTGAAACTGCTGCATTTGTGCTTGAGCTTTTTGAGCAGCGGCACCTGAATGCGGCGCAACAGCATCGACACCGACAGCATCGATCGCTCGATCGACTCCCGCTCCTCCCGTTAAACTTTTCAGTGTTTCGACCGGATCTTCAACATTAAAGTCAATGATTTCGGCTCCGAGTGCCTTTGCCATTTGCAAACGAGAAGGAATCGTATCGATCGCAAAAATTCGTCCTGCACCCAAGAGTTGTGCGCTCTTAATAGCAAATTGTCCAACTGGCCCGCAGCCAAAGATTGCGACTGTATCTCCAGACGTGATTTCTGCTAGTTCTGCTCCGAAGTAAGCGGTTGGAAAAATATCTGAGAGTAGAATTGCTTCGTCGTCAGTCACACCTTGAGGCAGTTTGACGAGTCCGGTACTAGCATAGGGAATTCGCGCATACTCGGCTTGCAATCCATCGATTGGACCAGTGGGTTCGGGACCACCAAAGAATGCGGTTCCTGCCTCAGGTCCATTGGGATTGGCAACGTCGCATTGAGCATAGTAGCCCGATCGACAATATGAACAGTAGCCGCAAGCAATGGTAGATGGAATCACGACGCGATCGCCTTTGTTCAAATTCCGCACATTTGCGCCGACTTCTTCAACGATTCCTACGCCTTCATGTCCGAGGATTGTTCCTGGCTTCATGCCTGTAAACGTTCCGCGAATCATGTGGAGATCGGTTCCACAGATCGCACTGGCAGTTAGGCGCACGATCGCATCTAGGGGATCTTTTATCTTGGGTTCAGGGACATTATCTAACCGAATATCACCGACTCCGTGAAACACAACAGCTTTCATCACTAAGTTCCTCTATTGTCTGAACCGTGAAGTCGATGTCATTCGCCATTTGTTGGCAGGCTGAAAGCAGAGACAACACTTGGACGGATGATAGAGAGTCAGGATCCGAACTTCGTCTAACCAGAGGAAGAGCGATCGAGACAAAAGCTGTCGCTGAGAATTGTTTGTTCAGAATCTAATTTTGGCTATCCGCGATCGACTCGGCTCTCGATCGCGGTTTGCACGGCTTCCGGTACGTTGGTCAAAAAGTTATAGCCTGTTTTTGCTTCAAGCTGATCGACACTCACTCGAAAGTCTCGCCAAGTCTTATCTTTAATGCCTTGAATATTGGGAACATCGACTGCAATCACCCGCGTTTTATTCGTGACATTCGCCGCCCTTAACCCCGGCTTATCCAGAACGACAATTACTTTCCAAGTCGAAGCAGGAATCGAAATTTTTGCTGCCCCAATCGTGCCTTTTTCCCCAACTCCACCTGCAATGATATAAAGTTCTTTGCCCAGATTTGCCAATCGACGAGACTCGCTTTCTAAGCTCTCCCAAACATCACGATTGTTATCTGGCGTTTGGGGAACAATGTTGGTCATCAAGAAAGTTGCAGAATTCGTCGCGATATCTTTGGCGCGATCGGCAGAAGGCGCCATATGTCCACGATCGTATCCACTACCGTTGTAGTCGCTTGATTTCACTTGATACCAACCCTTGGGCAAAGTGGTATCGGCACGAAAATCATTGCTACGAGGAGCCGTACCTAACCAGCTTTTATTGAGCTGCCAACTCACCCAGTTGGGAATCCGTTTGGTGTTGTTGTATGACAGTGCATAGGGGCGCTGATTGTCGTCAATTAAATAATCATTGGCATTTTGAATGTCGCGAGTTGCTTTGCTCGGAATCCCCATCGTCAGATGAACATTGCCGACAACTGGAGGGAGAAAGGGTTGAGTTCCAGTCGGTTCCTTGGGGCGATTGATTAAAATAATGCCGCCTACAATTAAGGCAATGACCAGAGCCGCGATCGCGAAAATTTGCCAACGAGGTTTCAGCATACGAAAACTAATCTTTTGGACACCATTATGCAGTGGTTTTTGACTTCCATAGTACGCAAAGTGTTCAATCTTAACGCTAGAGTAGTGATGTGCCCGCTACTTCTAAGAAATAGAGAAATGTATTGCAATCATGTTACCGACTGAGTTATTAATTCATCGATTCAATGGAGAAGAAATTGCACCAAAACGGTTAGAGTTTGATGCGAAAGTTTTAGCGATCGCTGAAGATTTAATCACTTTATTTCAAGAAGCTCGGAACGGAACTAGAGGCGCACTCAATCGGCAACTGCAAGAGCTTGAAGGAGAAGAGACGGACTATCGAGTCAAGCGAGGATTAGCGCATTTACTCAATAGCTCATTTAGTACCTTTGAAACTGTGAGTCCCCTTGATCCGCCGATGTTACGAGAGCGGGTGTTTGCATTGTCCGCGCAAAGTGTTCCGAGTGCTCAGGCAACTCAGATGACGATCGAGAAGATTGCCAATGATTTGGGTCAAGAACTCGATCGCGAAGTCTTACCAGAACAAGTAAAAGCTGGATTGTATGCGGATTTACCAGAGAATCAAATTCTAACGAGCTTTGAAGCTCCAACCCCAGAAGCACTGCTCCATCGCTACAATTTATCGCAAGTGCAAGGTGTGTTTTATCGGGCAAGTCATCTGGTGATCAATGCTCACCGCAATGATCCGGGACAGTATAAGCTCTTGTTTCGGTACATGAAATTGTTTCAGTTGATGACGTATATCGAAGGCGATGCGGATCATGGATTTACGTTGACGATCGATGGTCCGACCAGTTTGTTTAAGCCTTCAACTCGGTATGGACTTGCGATCGCAAAGTTACTTCCTGCTTTACTGCATGTAACTCGCTGGAGCCTTGCAGCAGAATTGCAGATCAACGATAGCTATTCAGGTCAAAAGCGACAAGGGCGATTTGCTCTAGATTCTGAATGTGGATTGGTCAGCCACTATCCGCCTGGAAAGACCTACGATAGTCTACTAGAAGCAGGATTTGTCGATCGCTGGAATAAAGCGAAGACGGAATGGCGATTGGAACGAGAAGTTGATTTAATTCCGATTCCTGGCAGTGTGATGATTCCAGATTTTCGAGTCGTGCATCCAGATGGTCGATCGTTTCTAGTAGAAATTGTCGGATATTGGCGACCTGAATATTTGCGGAAAAAGTTTTCACAAGTTAGGCAATCAGGGCGGGATGATTTGATTTTGGCAGTTTCAGAGCGACTGAATTTAGAGAATGCAGGGGTGAAAATCTCAGATACACCTGCTCGAATTGTTTGGTTTAAGGATCAATTGCTCCCGAAGGCGATTTTACAAGTCTTAGAGAATGTTTGAACAGTATCGTTCATCGCATTCACCCGCCCTGGAATGGAATTCCGGGCTAGTTGAACAAAGTCCACTCAAGGGACTAACAGCCAGTTAGAACCGGGTCTTCAGTCCTTTTCAAAGGACTTCGCACCGTTAGCCCTGGAATTTCATTCCGGGGCGACATAGCACGGAGCGAGGAAACTGTTGATACGTTTCAAACAGCCTCTTAGAGGCAGAATTAAGATGAAAAGCTAGAACTCTTCGTCGATCGTATCTGAAATGAATACTGAGTTTTCAGTAGCTTCAGAACTGTGGCTGTTTCACAATTAATGATGCCAGGTTTTGCTCTTAACGCGGTTAGAAAGTCAAGCAATCCTTCATTCGTATCGTAAGTAACTTCTACAAATAGATCATAGCTTCCTGCGACAAACGCAACATAGCTCACTGAATCTTGCTCGACTAACTCAGAGGCGATCGCTTGTGCTCGCTCTAAATTAACCATTTTCAATTCAATCAGCGCAATGCTGCGGAATCCTAGCTTATTCGGGTTCAAGTAAGCCTGAATCGTAATTGCGCCAGAATTTGTCAAACGCTGAACCCGATTGCGGATCGTGGCTTCTGACACACCTAGCTGCTTCGCAATTTCCGTAAACGGCATCCGCCCATCTTTGTGCAGGAGTTGAACAATCTCAATGTCCAACTCATCTAAGTTGGACTGAGCGCCTTCGACTCCTTGAGATGCGGGTTCATCAGACATAGCACCAACTTTATCGCACGGAACCCGTAGTATACATCGGAATGTCTGCAACTCATTCGATAGAGTTAAATTCGATATTCGCAGTTATAGGCAGAATTTTGTAGCTAAAACAAATTTGAATAGCTTTGAGGCTCTAAATTCGCAATTATTTTGGCACATAAGTACGAATTTTGTTGCTTGAGACACATTTTTCTACTAGATATCCTCCTAACCTAGACAATGATTTTATCCCTATCGCTTGTTTGTCGTGCCTTTGAGTGACTACACAGTTCCATCTAAAACGATTGGAGAGTGACTAGAGTGATACAGCGTCGTCAACTGCTGAAATATGGTTTGCTGGCTGGAACAACAACAGCGATCGCAGCCTGTCAAAATCGAACGAACTCCTCATCATCAGACAAACCCAGTTCTCTCAAACCGATCAAAATTGCGATTTTGACCTGGGTTGGGTATGGTCCTTTCTTTGTTGCGAAAGACCAGAAACTCTTTGAAAAGTATGGACTCGATGCAGAAATTCTCAAAATTGAAGATGCAGCCCCCCGTCGCAGTGCCTTAGCTTCGCAAGAAGTGCAATTTTCGATTTCTACACTCGACTGGTTTGCGATCGAAGCGGCTCAGGGACTCCCTGCATCCTGCATTCTCAAATTAGATGATTCTTACGGCGCAGATGGCATTGTTTCGAGTAAAGAAATTGCGAAAGTTGCCGACTTGCGAGGACAATCGATCGCCGTTGAAAAAGGCTCTCCCTCTCATTTCTTTCTCCTATCTTTGATGAAAGAAGCTAAGTTATCGGCTCAAGATGTTCAAGCCATATACATGCCAACCGCAGGCGATGCGGCAAGCGCATTCAGCGCAGGGCGTGCCAAAGCTGCTGTAACCTGGGAGCCATATCTATCCACTTCTGCAAAACAAGCCCCGAATGCTCATATCCTGACCACTAGCCGAGAAAAACCAGGACTTTTACTCGACTTGTTGATTGTTCATCAGGAATATGCCAAAACAAATCCAGATGCCGTGAGCGGGGTAATTAAAGCCTGGTTTGATGCAGTTGAATACTGGAAAGCGAACCCAACTCAAGCAAATGCTGTGATTGCGAAAGGTTTAGGTGTGTCTGAGCAAGAAGTCAGCGAAATGGTCAAAGGGTGTAAGTACGCAGATCTCCAAGAGAACGCCACTTATTTTGGCTTAAAGGGAAATGGGACTGCTCCATTCTTTGAAAGCTTTCCGAAAGCACAACAAGTTTGGATAGAAGCAGGATTGATGACGAAGACTGTTAAAGCTGATTCGGTCGTCAATACCTCTTTTCTGAAAGGGATTCAAGCTTAGATCGATCAATAAGGAGTTGCATTTATGACCGTCTGTTCCCATCCGCAAAAGCTTGTTGAACTCCAACAGAAGATCTTAGAAGCTGCGAGTAGACCTTTAGAAACTGCGATCGCACTACCCGCAGAAACTTACACTGATCCAGACTTCTACCAATGGGAAGTTCAACACATTTTCAAACGACAATGGCTCTGTGTCGGGCATTGCTCACAAGTGCCTCAGCCCGGCGATTATATTAACCTTGATCTAATCGATGAACCTCTTGTAATTGTCCGAGGCAAAGATAATCAGATTCGAGTGCTGTCGCGAGTCTGTGCTCATCGCGGGATGGACATGATGCCAGAAGGATTTGGACATGCAGCACAAGGCAATCGTCGGAGCTTTCTCTGCCCGTATCATCATTGGGTGTATGGATTAGACGGAACGCTCGTCGGCGCGCCAGAAATGCACCAGAGTCAGCAGTTTGAGCCGGACAAAGTTTGTTTACCCAAGTTTCGATCTGAGATCTGGCACGGCTTTATTTTTATCACCTTCGACCCTGAGATTGAATCGGTTAGCACTCACTATGCTGCACTCTCTCCCTATCTAGAACGGTGGAACATTGCAGAAATGCAGATGGTTGCGAACCTAGAGTGGAATTGCCAATTTAATTGGAAGGTCTTAGTTGAGAATTTTATGGAACCCTATCATCATTTAGGGACTCACGCTAAAACCTTTGAACCGATGCTGCCTGCGGCAAAGACATGGACAGAGCCAGAAGTCTTAAACGGAGTTGTCTGTCATTTACCGTTAGCAAAATCGATCGTAGAACGGATTAACGCAGGGCAGTCTCCGACAGTGTTTCAAACGCCAGTGAATCTGCTGCCTCAAGATCATTATGAATATGCAGTCTATCTTGGGAATCCGAATTTCTTATTGTTTACAGGACCCGATCGCGTTTATTGGTACTTGCTACTGCCGACGAGCGCAGGTGAAATGACGCTGCATACAACATTGTTAGTGACTTCTGAAAGCAAGGATATGCCAGAGTTTCCGCAGATTCTCGAACGAGAGATTGCTGGACTCAAAGAGTTTCACTTAGAAGATGTTGAGGTTTGTACTGCGGTACAGCGAGGATTGCGATCGTCGGTTTATTCACCCGGAGCGTTGGGACATTTAGAAATGCCGATTTGGTTATTTCAAAAATATCTAGCCCAGCAAATTCAAGGCGCCAATTCACAATGAAACTATTGATGCTACGTTCAGTCTGGTCAGGTTCATCCGATCTCGATGAACTGATCGAGCAGACGCTTCAGGGCGGATTCGATGGGCTAGAAGGCCCGATTCCAAACGAAATCGAACACCGCCACAAGCTACGTCAAAAATTAGCTGAACATCAACTAGTCTACATTGCTGAAGCGACGACGGGGGTGAATCCCGATACACCTGAAGATTGGTGGATTCCTCAGCGCGATCGCACAATTCAAGATCATCTCAATGATTTACGCTGGACTGTCGAACATGCGATCGACATGGGAGCGATGTTTGTTTCGACCATGTGTGGGTATGATGCTTGGTCATGGCAGCAGAATGTGGACTTTTTTGGACAAGCGCTTGAACTAGAGCAAACGTCAGGAGTAACAATTAGCTTTGAGACGCATCGAAGTCGATCGCTGTTTAATCCTTGGATTACGCGAGATTTACTCGCACAATTTCCAGAGATGAAATTGACGTGTGATTTTAGCCATTGGTGCGTCGTCTGTGAACGGTTACTCGATAGTGAATGGGCAATTCTAGAGCAGTGCGCTCAGCGAGCGATGCATATTCATTGTCGAGTCGGCTATGCTCAACATGCTCAAGTTCCTGATCCGCGAGCGCCCGAATATACGGCAGCTTTGGCGGCGCATGAACGCTGGTGGGATCTCATTTGGAAGGCGCAAAGGCAACGAGGATTCTCTCAAGTCACAATGAATCCAGAGTTTCTATGGGATGGCTATATGCAGACCTTGCCGTTTACGAAAATGCCGATCGCGGATGTGTGGGATGTGACCTGCTGGATGGCAGAACGCCAGCGGCGACAGTTTATGCAATCCGGATTTGGAGAAGCTGCACTCATCAACAAAAAGCTCAGCTAGTGCTTTTAAACTAGCTGAGCTTCAAGACAATTGAAATAGCAAACCAATTAGATATCGAGGTCTGCTAAATTCATCTTCGAGCCATAAGTCTCGATGAATTCGCGACGGGGGGCAACGCGATCGCCCATCAACACCGTAAAGACGCGATCGGCTTCTGCTGCATCTTCGATTTCAACTCGTTTGAGTGTCCGAGTTTCAGGATTCATCGTTGTATCCCATAGCTGCTGTGGCATCATTTCACCCAACCCTTTGAAGCGCTGAATGTTATAGCTCGCATTGTCTGGGAAGGTTGCTAAGCGTTCTTGCAGTTCTCGCTCACTGTAGCAATAGTAGTGATTGCGTCCACGTTCGACTTTGAACAATGGAGGACAAGCAATATACACATAGCCTTGATCGACCATCATGCGCTGATAGCGATAGAAGAAGGTCAGTAGCAAGGTGCGGATGTGCGCTCCATCTACGTCTGCGTCCGTCATGATGATGATGCGGTGGTAGCGAAGCTGAGACACATCGAATTCTTCGCCTTTGATACCCAAGCCCAATGCAGTAATTAAAGCTTGAATTTCAGTGTTCTTGTAGATCTTCGAGTCATCGGTTTTCTCGATGTTGAGAATCTTACCGCGCAACGGCAGAATCGCTTGGAATCGGCGATCGCGTCCTTGTTTTGCAGAACCGCCCGCAGAATCCCCTTCCACAATGTAAATCTCGGATTCGCTTGGATCGCGAGATGCACAGTCTGCGAGTTTTCCAGGCAGTGTAGAAGATTCGAGAACCGACTTGCGGCGCACCATTTCTCGTGCATGTCGAGCCGCTTCTGCTGCTTTGAACGCCTGAACTGCTTTCTCAATAATCGCATCCGAAACGTTCGGACGGAATTCTAGATACTCAGTCAGCACTTCACCGACCAGCGAATCAACAATCCCACGAACTTCGGTATTGCCTAATTTCGTCTTGGTTTGACCTTCAAACTCAGGATCAGGAACCTTCACCGAAATCACAGCCGTTAAGCCTTCTCGGATGTTTTCCCCGGCAAGATTCGATTCGTTTTCTTTAATCTTGTTCCGCTTGCGCGCGATCGTATTCAGGGTGCGAGTCAGAACTGCTTTCAAGCCTTCTAAATGCGTTCCACCATCGACGGTACGAATGTTATTCGCAAAGCCAATAATATTGTCGTTGTAGGCATCGGAACACCATTGCAGCGCCACTTCAACTTGAATGCCGTTGCGTTCCCCACTAACAAAGATGACTTCTTCATGCAGCGGTTGCTTTTCGCGGTTCATGTAAGAGATGTACTCACGAATTCCGCCTTCGTAGAAGTAGACATCTTCTCGTTCAGAGCCTTCTCGGTGATCGGCGAATTTGATCCGAACCCCACCGTTAAGATAAGCAAGCTCCCGCAATCGTCCAGAGAGGGTAGTGTAGTCGAACTTCGTGGTTTCCGTGAAGATCGAAGCATCGGGCAGAAAGGTGACGGATGTTCCGGTTCTCGCTTGAGGATAAGGCTCGACTTGCAATTCCCCCATCGCAATTCCCCGCTCAAATCGTTGCAGGTGAACTTTCTTCTCGCGCCAGACGGTGACTTCGACCCATTCGGAGAGTGCGTTGACAACTGAAATCCCAACCCCATGCAGACCGCCAGAGACTTTGTATCCACCGCCGCCAAACTTACCGCCAGCGTGTAGAATCGTCATCACGGTTTCCAGTGCTGACTTCCCGGTTTTAGGATGAATTCCAGTGGGAATGCCGCGTCCGTCATCGGTTACGGTGACAGAACCATCGGCGTTAATTGAAATATCGATCGCTTTACAGTAGCCCGCAAGTGCTTCATCGACGGAGTTATCGACAACCTCGTAAACAAGATGGTGCAGTCCGCGAGGTCCAGTACTGCCGATATACATGCCGGGGCGTTTTCTTACGGCTTCAAGACCTTCAAGGACTTGAATCTGCTGCGCATCGTAGTTTGTCGTCATAGGAAGCGTTCTTTTAGGGCAATAAGGAGCGAAATCAGTAAGAGAGAGACAAATTTCACCAAAATTATAGCACAAATGGCTTATGAGCGGTTTTAGGACAGTCTCTGATGAATTTTGAAAGTAGGATGGATCGGTCTATTTTGGCTTATAAATCGCAAAACGATCAAAAAAGATTAAGCAATACACCTGTACTTATTATAATCGCTGGCGCGACGGCAAGTGGCAAATCAGGTTTAGCGATCGAGCTTGCAAAACGCTCGCAGTCTATCATCTTGAGTGCCGATTCGCGCCAAGTGTATCGAGAGTTTACCATCGGAACGGCAAAACCGACTCAGCGAGAGTTAAATCAAGTGCCGCATTTTTTGATTGATATTTGCGAGCCGACGGAGACGTTGACGGTGGCGGATTATCAGGAGCGGGCGAATGGGTTGATTGAGAAAGTGGGGAGTAGATCCACTCCCCACCTTTTCCTGGTTGGTGGAACTGGACTCTACATTAAAGCGATCGCGCGTGGGATGAAAATTCCGCGAGTTGCGCCTCAGTTGGAATTGCGATCGCAGTTGGAAACACTCGGGCAGAAGACGCTTTATGCAATGCTGCAACAAGTAGACTCGGCTGCGGCAGAGCGGATTCATGCAAATGATCAGGTGCGGACGTTGAGAGCGTTGGAAGTTTTTTATGTGACGGGTCGTCCGATTTCTGAACAGCAAGGGGAGAATCCGCCGAATTATCCGATTTTGCAGATTGGATTGGAGTCGGATCAGTTGGAGCAGCGGATTGCGAAACGGGCAGGACAAATGATTGAAATGGGATTTGTCGAAGAAGTAGAACGACTGTGCCAGAAGTATGGCGAGGATCTGCCGCTGTTGAATACGTTGGGTTATGCAGAGATGCGGCAGTACTTGAGAGGAGAGATCTCTCTGCAAGAGGCGGAGCGGTTGACGGTGCTGCACACGCGGCAGTTTGCAAAACGGCAAAGAACTTGGTTCCGAGCTGTCCCGGAACTGGAATGGTTTGATGCGGATGCAGGAAATTTAGTCGATCGAGTTTGGGATCGGATTCAGGTGTTTTTAGCAGAAGCGCGATCGCTGCCTGGATGAGGACTAAGAGGATGTTTAAAAGGTATTGTTCATCGCCTTCACCCGCCCGTGATTGAAAATCCGGGCTAGTTGAACAAAGTCCACTCAAGGGACTAAAAGCTAATAAGAATGGGGTCTTCAGTCCTTTTCAAAGGACTTCGCACGGTTAGCCCCGAATTCATTCCGGGGCGAGCTAGAACGGAGCGAGCAACTGTTGATACATTTCAAAGACCCTCTAAAAGCAAAGAATTTCGCGATCGTAGTTCTCTGGCAAGGGTTCTGTTTCCCAGACTAAAGTATCGCCAGGGCTAAGCCGCACTTCTAGATAAAGACACTCGATCGCATTCATGGCGACATCTTCGTTATTTTCAAACGGCATCAAATCTTCTAGAAGCAATCGCAGCTTAAAGCCACCTGGAATTAATGCTCCAGAAGTACTTTGTAGCTCAAAGCGCCAGACATCATCGCTCTTTTGAAACACTCTCAACTCATAAGGTTTTCCAGCGATCGACAAATGGCGTAACAATGCCTTTTGTGAGCTAATCTCAGACCCACGCGCCCAAGCCAGATTTGACTGCATCTCTGTTGCTCCCCAGCCGAATTGTTCTGCTAGCGTGGAAATGCCGCTCTGAAGCCATTGTTGTACTGACCATTGTTCGGGTAGACCTAAGCGTCGTTGATACAGACGTTGCCGCCAACCGCCATGCTCCAGTAATGCGCCCCACTGCTGAAAGGGTATCGCTAAACGCGGCACAACCACATCCGTAGTTCCCAACCGAGCAAGTAGATTTTCAGCTTGCTGAAGGGAAAGCGCAGGTAAAGGCGCAAGCTGCGATCGCAAAACTTCATCCGGACAAAGCCGTCGCGTAATCCACAGCACATTCGTATCAGGAATCAGATCGGCTTCATTGAGCGAATATGTTCGATCAAGAGGATCATACTGAGCGCGCTGCTTGAGCATTTGATGGGTGGTGTATCCCAAAACCTGAATTTCATCGTCTTCTAAATTGACGGCAACCGATAGATAATAATCCCCTGCCCAACTGGGAAGATCCACCCACTCTTGGGGCACTCGCAGTTCACGATCGTCGATCGCAGCAGTTGGAATCACCACTAAACGCTGATTCTCAAACTCGATCGCTCCGCCGTTCACCACTTCCCAAAAACTAGAAAGCGCGGCTGAATTTGCCCAAATTCGCGCATTCGGCGCAAAACTTTGTACCCAGGGCAAGAGCGTTTTGAGACTCGCTTGATTGAGTGCCGCTTGCCAATGAATTCCATCCGTCGTAAATGCTTGTTGCTGCCAAACCTGGGACAACGCATCGCTCGGAATTTCTAATTGAAGTTGCGGGGTGTCAGCGATCATAATGGGTGATGTACCAGGATAAGACATAGGACTTGCCTCAGAACGCGCTAAATATCGCTCGATATTTAGGAGGGCAGGTCTGGATGACTGTAGTGCAGTTTCAGCCATTCCTCCAAAATCGTACTCATATTAGACACTACGTTCGAGTTGAGAGTTTGATGCAGGGTTGTCTGACTCCATTCTGCAAGAATTTGTAACAGGCTTTGTTTGAGATTGGTTAATCGTCGCGAAACTGTGTATTGTTTTGTGTCTAATTCTTTCGCAATTTCTTGCTGCGTCATGCCTTTCCCATAGTACATTTGCAGCAAGCGTTGCGCGGGTAAATCCAGTTTGACGAGGGCTTTCAAAAGGGTCGCATTCAACTGCGATCGCGTTTGTTTCCGCTGATCTTCCTCTTCTGCTTCAATAATTTGGCTGAGATTTGACTCCTGAAAGGTCGATTCAAAATTGTCTAACATTTCCGTATTCTCGGCTCCCGGCTGCGGCGTGTCTGCCGAAATCAAAGACGGGTAGAGATACGATCTCGCTGCCTTGCCGCAAGTGGTCAGCCATTGCTCTAATAAAGCTGGATTGCAAGGTTGGGCAGTTGCGCCTAACGTGGCAACGCGATCGCGATTATAAAGATCGACGATCGCTTGCAGGGTCGAAAGGTCAGGTTTTGCTAATTTTCGTAAGCCTTTGCCTTGAGCAGGTGCGTAGATGATTTTGAAACATTGCCAAGCGAAGACTCGCTCTGCGATCGCAGAAGCATCTAGCCCAAAATTCTGCAACGACTCGACAAATCGTTTGTGACTTAACTTGTGCATCAGTGCCCAATCTGTACAGATATCGACTTCTTGGCGCAGGCGCAATGTATCTTTAATCACATTGCTAAACGCTAGACTTGCGTAGCGTTTCAGACCTGAACTGTGTTGAGGATTGAACCCTTGCAGGACACGGTGAATTTTGACGATCGCGATTTGAAAGAAATCCGCAAGCGACTGACTGCTGCCGATATTCAATGCCAGCTTTCGAGCTGACCAAAAGCAGACTTCTTGCAAATAAGCAGATAAATGAGCGACTGCGAGAGGATGACTGTCGGCTTGCCAGAGCCGATGCCAATACAGCGACCAAACCATTTCGGAAAGGTCTTGTTCATCGGATTCTTCAAGACAGCGTTGCATACTCCGACGCAGGCGAGCATCTGAAACCCATCGAGTCGCTGAATCGCTCTCAAACTGTAGAAACGTGGAAAAGATTTCAAGAATACTTTGTCGCGATCGCATGAGTTCAGATTGAGCGAGAGCTAGTCTTCAAACTATATCCATTTTCTAGAAAAAGCACCAGAACTGCATATTCTTCTTCACCCCGTCGTAAGAATGACTAGAAGCAATTTTTGGAGGTGGGTGATGAATGATTGGCGATCGCTCAAGGTGAGCCAGGAGCAGGAGAAGAGCTTGCGGTCGGTGAAGCATCAGGTGTTGATGCAGGAGATTCTGACGCAGGCGAAGCAGTGGGCGAAGCAGGAGCAGGTGAAGCAGCTTGAGGCGCTGCTGGCTGTCCATCTGTAAACAGTCGAACGGGTTTTTGGGCGAGTAAAGCTGCACCTTCAGCGCGATCTGCCGGAAAAATTGCACGCACACGATCGACGACCGAAATCATATATTTGTAGTCCGGAACAGTTCCCGTCGGAACAAATCCTGCTTCCTGGGCAACGACTGAAGGCGTATCTCCCAGAACTTTGCGAATCGATTCTAGCAGTGTGCGATCGACACTCGGACTAACTAGCACGACTCCCGCTGGAACTTTGTGCGGGTCGTTGTACAAAATGCGAAACTCTGCTGAGCTAAGTTGCGATTTGTAAAGATTGAATTCTTCGAGGGACAGCGCTCCCGCATCTGCTGTTCCTTGTGCGATCGCTTCTAAGACTGCTTTGGGAGTGGATGTCACCAGAAGCTCTTTGAGTGTCAAACCATAGAGATTAAAAATGGGAAAGTAATAGCCTGTCGCTGATCCAGGTTGTCCGATTGCTAACCTTTTACCTGATAAGGCTTGCAAGTCTGAAATAGGACTCTCTTTGGGAACGACCAGAACCGAGCGCAGATTGTTCACCCCGACTAAGGGAAACAGCGGCGTGTATTGATATTGCGACATCGCGATCGCGGCAAGTCCAGGAGGTGCAAACACGATTGACCAAGCTTGTGCTTTGATGCGCTCTAAGGCTTTGCGTTCATTAAAAGCAGGCTCAAATTGGATGACCGCTTGCAGTTTCTCAGCCAGATATTGTTTAAAGCGATCGTACTGATTGCCAGAATTGGCGGCTCCGTAGCTAACCGTTCCAATGGTGAGTTGAATTGCTTGAACTGAACGTGAACCGATGCCACATCCCGATAGAAATAACAGAATTAGAAATGAGCGCCGGGAGGTTCTGCTATCCATTGCTGAATGAATTTATGAATGCTAGTTATTGTTTCATACTGCCGGATGCTCGTCTTGTTTTGCTCGGAATACTACCTAACGTTTTGTGAACCGTAACTGTTTGTAGCGCTTTGATAGGAAAAGACCCAAAATTCGCTACTTTTAAGAAGAGCATACAGATTGATTCGATCTCCTTTTCCCTGCCTGAATGAGCATCTATTTGTTGATGTTTCTTGATCCCCGCGAGGTTGTCTGAGTCATGATTTTAAAGAAACTAAAGCTTGGCGCTAAATTTAATGTCTTGTTAGCAGCCGCATTTTTAATTGGATTGCTGTTGAGTAGTTTGGCACTATCGCAGGTGCTCGAAAATCGAGCTAGGGGAGAAGTGACGACGAAAGCTTTGATTCTGATTCAATCCATGAACTCAGTGCGCGATTATACGAGTACTAAGATTCAGCCGTTGCTCAAATCGCGTTTAGAGACAGAGCCGACTTTTATTGCTGAAACGGTTCCTGCTTACTCTGCAAACGAAGTCTTTCAGCGGTTTCGTGAAAATAACGAGTACAAAGATTTCTTTTACAAAGAAGCCACTTTGAATCCAACTAACCCGCGAGATAAGGCAGATGTATTTGAGGCTTCTTTAGTCGAGCGGTTTCAAAAAGAACCTAACACTAAGGAAATCTCTGGGTTTCGCGATTTACCGGGTGGGCAGGTTTACTATATTGCTCGTCCGTTAAGTGTGAGTAAGCAAAGCTGTTTGGAGTGCCATTCGACCCCCGATAAAGCACCGAAAAGTCAAATTGCAACCTATGGCGATGCGGGTGGATTTGGTTGGAATCTCAATGAGATTGTTGCAACTCAGATTATTGCTGTACCAGCAGGTGAAGTGATTAATAACGCTTGGCGATCGCTCTTAACCGTGATGGCAATTTTAACGGCAGTCTTCATTGCGCTCGCGCTGTTAATTAACACCTTGCTCAGACGATCGGTGATTCGTCCGATTCGTCGGATCTCGAATGCTGCGGAAGCAGTCAGTATGGGGCAAATGGATATGGAGTTTGAGCAAGATACTCAAGATGAGATTGGCGCGTTGGCCGCAGCTTTTAATCGGATGAAGTCGAGCCTGGAGATTTCAATGAACTTGCTGAACAAGCGCAAGTAAAGGATTTACGATTCAATAAAATCCTGTTGTTTATCGCGTTCACCCGTTCCTGTAGAAGTCAGGGCGGGTGAACGCGTATCAGCGAAAACTTTTCATTCACCCGCTCAGATGCGCTTCGCGAACCGCTCAAAATTGAGGATTTTTCGCAGGTTGGGGCGAAGTCGAGACCCAATTCATACAGCCTCAATGAATCTAAGTTCGCCGAGATGTTTAATTAACATATGAGCGATCGACGAATCGAATTCGCGCCGATTCTAATCTCTTAATTTCTCAATATCTTCCGCCGAAACTCGTCTGCTTTCTGACGATCGGGAATCTCTGTGATCAACTCCTCCACAAACGTGGTCAGAGACACCTGATTCTCTAAATCTCGTTTCGTTGTCACAATAAACTTCGCGATCGGCCCAATCAAACAGGTCAGTTCTTGCTCACAGACCTGAATTAATTGAGCATTGACTAAGCGATCGCTCAGCGCTTCTTGAGTCTGCTGTGGCTCTCGGACAGCAACTCCATACCCTTTTGCCGTACTCAAGCGAGGACTCTGTGATTTCGGAGGCAACTGCATCAGTGCAGTAATGCGCTGCGCTAATTTTGTCTGCTGCACAGGTGATAGATGCACGGCTAACTCTTCCTGCATGACTATCGGATCACAAGCTGCGGGAGAGAGTTGCCCTAAGAGCATGGGTGCGATCGGTCCTACAAGTTCAATCAGAAATTGCTCAATGCTTGCAAGCTGTTCTGCGGTGAGACGGGGAGCCGTTTGATCGACAAATTGGTCGCGTTGCTGAGGGGGTACGCTTTGCTGGATAGATGGATGAGTTTGTGGCTGAATTTGCTCGGGGATCGGTAAAGCGATCGCTCTTGCTTCACTGACATTTTCAGGCTGAGCAGGAACTTGGATCAGCGATCCTGCCTCTTGTTCAAAATATGTGCGATGCTTGGCGGGGATCAGTGCAGACAAGGCGCGAATCAAAAGTTGAGGACTGCTTTCTTGCAGCGGTTCTGCTGCCTGCTCGATTAAACTCGGCGCGATCGGCCCGACTAATTTCAACAACAAGGGCTTAATCCGAGCGATGAATTCATCCAACGGAATTTCAGTACTCGCCGCTTGCGAATCATGCGAAGTGTCTGACTGAACCGATTGAACGGTTTGCGTCTCTAGGACTGGAGGCAGCATTTCAATCAATCCCTGCGTCCCAGACAGCCAAAGGTAGCACGTCAATCCCAAACCATCTAAGTTCGTTTGCAGCTTTGCCAGCAATCCTGCCATCGACAACCCTGTTTGAGCCGGAGCCGCAATCAATGCTTCGAGCAAGACTTGAGCAAACAATTCTGGTTCATCTTGAGGCGAAGCACAGGCAAGAATGCACTGACCATGATCCGACGAAAACTTGAGATCCTCGACCCAATCTTCTAAAGAAGTTGCGCCCGGACAATCGAGAATGACAATTTGCTGAGCCGTGCGCGATCGCCGAAGTTCTTGCCGCAGCCAAGTTCGACTCAGCCAAGCCCCATCTCCCAAAAATAACCAGGAATCGCCATCCTCTGAAGATTCAATCCGTCCTCGCAGATATAACAATCGCGTTGCCACAGTTTGAATCGACCCGGACGATCGCTGTTCCGGCACAGTCATGTCTTGCTGAAGAAATGTTGCAATCTCAGATCGAACATTCGACCAAGCATCACTGGGCTGAGGGAAGTAAGTTAGGTCAAAATTACCATCCTGACGCAGAACGTCCGATACGGCAGGACTGACTGTATGATGAATCAGCCCGTCCACAATCAAAGCTTGTCGTTGTTGCACTACTTCAGTGTGAGTTGGTTTAAGTCCTAAAATTGTCTCTCCGATCCCCTCAACAATCCGCTTCGGTGTTTGCAGGGAATACTCTGGATGTAAATCTGTTTCGCCTTTATTCCGTTTCTGCTGATTGATTAACCGCAACTGCTGATTCGTCTGCTCAATGTACTGAAGTGTTTGATGATACACATAACGATAAAGAGCATCTGCATCGATAATGCCATAAGCTCCAGCCGCTTCTCCGCGCAATCCGCGCATTAAATAGTAACTAAATACACCATGACCCAGATCGGGAAACTCCCAAGATTGCTGTCCTTGATCGCACGAAAGTAAAGCATAAAATCCGCGACTCTTTGCTGCTCTTTGGCGCAGCATTTCTAAAAGTTGCGGCGTTGGATTGAGCAGAGCAGGTTCAGAGAAGTGTCCACGCGCACCAGATAGGGAAATATTGCCGCTGTGACAAGCGTCGAGCCAAATCAGTTGACTATGAGCCGCACAGTTGCCCAAAGTCGCTAATAGATTTTGAAAACATAGCCCAGTCTTGAGCAGATGCTGTTTTTGTGTGTCCGCAAGACATAACACGGTTTGCTGGCTCTCCGGTTCTAGAACACCATGCCCAGAAAAATAGAATAAAACTGTATCTTGCGTTTTTGCCGAGGCAACAATGCGGTCTAAGCTCGCCTGAATTGCTTGTAGCGTCGGTTTGTCTGGAGTCAGATCGTGATGAATAAAAAACTCTTTCTGCGGAAATGCTTGCGTTGCTTCAGCGAGTGCTTGGCTCAACCCTTGACAGTCAAAAGCGGCATAGCGTAACTTTGGCAATGTTGCATCTTGGTAATCATTGATCCCAAGCATCATTACCCAGAGTTTTGCTTCACCTGTTTCTAAGGCGGAAGCAAATCGACTCGCACCAACACCGACTGGGGGCATTTCTTGACCTCAAGCGAAACAACACGAATGTGTCCGTTCTGTCATAAAACGCGGAAAATGTGACGATACTCCCTATCAAGATTACAACGTACTCTCGATAGATACAGCAACCGTAGGGGGTTAGTTCGCATTTTTTGCTACCTAATGCGAACTGCAACACCCAATCTTCCGCAGATTGTGGCTGATATTAATTAATATGTTCAAGCCTGCTCGCTTATGCAGTTTAAAGAATCGCTCTCCCAAGCCGAGAAGATCCGGAGCAGCGATCGCTTCACAAGAATTCTTGGAACGCAGTTTTCTCAGGAGCCGCCCCTCCACTTTGATAAACGGCTTCGGATTAGATTTCCTCAATCTAATCCGAACTTGTAGAGAAACTTGCGAATCTGCATAGTTTGGATGGGACTTTGATTTCTGCGATCGCCAGATTCAACTTGTTTTACAAAACAGCCACTTTGGGATTTTCTAGAAAATCAGAGTTGGGGAAGATGTTGCTGACTGAGATAAAGCATTGATATCTCTACAGTGCTCAAGAATTCCTAGCGATAGTTCTGAGCCTGAGTTTCAAATAAATGAGCATATCTGCCGTTTAACTGCATTAATTCAGTATGCGTGCCTTGTTCCACGATCGTTCCACGATCGACGACATAAATTCGGTCAGCCATCTTAACCGTAGATAATCGATGGCTAATCAAAATGGCAGATTGATTCTGAATCAGTTGCCGAAACTGCTGAAAAACTTCATATTCTGCTTTCGGATCCATTGCACTGGTCGGCTCATCTAAGACAACTAACTGGGACTGGCGCAAAAACGCTCTCGCCAGCGCAACTTTTTGCCATTGTCCAATGCTTAACTCTTCGCCTTGTTCAAATAATTTTCCGAGCATCGTGTCATAGCCTTGGGGTAATGTTTGAATCACCGCATCGGCTCCCGATTGTTTAGCAGCTTGCATCACCGTTTCTGCCCCAGGTGGAAGTTCGATATTGCCGAACCAAATGTTTTCCCAAGCTGTGAAATAGTACTTCACATAGTCCTGAAAAACTACACTAATCTGTCGGCGCAAGTCTACGAGATCATATTGCTCTAAGGCAACGCCATCGAGGGTAATCTTGCCTTGTGTAGGTTCATATAGCCGACAGAGCAGTTTAATCAGAGTTGTTTTTCCAGAACCATTTTCGCCGACGAGAGCAATGACCTCACCAGGGCGAATTGTCAGGCTAACGTCTTTCAATGCCCAACGGGGCGTATTGCTATATTGAAAGCTCACGCGATCGAATACAATCCCCGATCGCATCGGTCGAGGGAGTGGTTTAGGATGAAGGGGTGCGGCGATTTTTGGCTGGAGTTCTAGAAATTCATAAAGATTGCTCAGGAAGAGATTGTCTTCGTAGAGTGCAGACAAACTTCCAAGTAACCCTTTCAAAGCAGCTTGTCCTTGTTGGAGTGCAGCATGGTAAAGGACTAAATCTCCGATTTGTAGTTGACCCTGAAACGCTTGATAGACCACAAAACTGTAAGCAGAAAAAAGGAGCAGAGCAGAGAGGCTTTGGGCGAGAACATTCGCGATCGCGCGCTGAGTTCCAATCTGCAAAGTTTCTTGATACAACTGCTTGCGAATCCGCTGAAAGCGTTGACTAAAAAGGTTGCCGAGATCGAAGAGGCGTAGCTCTTTTGCAAACCAATCCCCTGTGAGTAACCAGCTTAAGTATTCTCCTTGTCGCTGCATCTCAGTTCGACGACGTTGCCAAGCATGTAGGATAGAGGCGTACTTCAAACGAACGAGAATGGATGGAACCGAAGCCGCAAAGAGAATGCCTGCAATTCCCCAATGTAGCGCAACGAGTAAGCCGACCATCAGCACTAACGTGATCATTGTTTGACCAAGCTGGATCAAGTGCTCCAAGATTTGATTAGGACGGTAAAAAGCTTCTTGTTGAGCACGTTGTAGGCTATTGTGATAGTCTGGATTTTCGTAGTATTCTAGGTCAATTTCTAGTGACTTGGCATGAACAATGCCTTGCATATAATCAGTGACTTGCTGAGTCTGGGCACTGTTAACTAGTTCGGCTAAAGCAGCGAGAATCGCAGCGATGACGGTAACAGCACCCATCAATCCAAGTAAGACAAGTAAACGCTGAAACAGCAATGTTTTATCAGGCAGCGCAATACTACTTGTAACGATATCAATAATGAGTTTGGTTAGATAGAGTAATGCGATCGGCAAAAGCCCTTGAATGAAAATTAGCGTCACATGGGCTAAAGTCCATCGCGGCGAACCTTTCCAGACAAAGCGCAGTGCAGGAAGCAAATGGCTTGCACCCTGAAGTTTGCGAATCAAATAACGGAGAGACAACATTCGTTATGCCAACCAACTGACGAGCGTTTGAATAAATTTTGTGGCTTTCTGATCTGTCGCAAATGTATCTGGAAACAGCGAAACGAGTTGCTGTGCGAGTTCTTGTACAGAGTGAGTTCCATCGGCATGAGCCAAAATATAATGCACGGCTTTGCCTTTGGTATTTAGATTAGGCTGATAAGCAGGAGCCATCTTTTGCAGGGTTTTTAGGGTGTTGGGCACAGAGAAGAATGTCGATCGCTGTTGCTGTGTCTGCTGGCTCTTAAATTGCCAAATCCAGTCCCCATAAGGCGGGCGTTGTAATTTGAAAGTAACAGTCTCACCTACTTCAAAAGCAACAGGTGGATCGATCGGCATGAATGCAGATGACCAGTGGAGCGGAGGTTCGTGCGGCGCAGTCGAAAGCCACTGATCTCCAAGTAGCATTTTGAACCAACCGATCCAACCGTGACAGATGCCTGCTTGAGTGATGGTATGGTGTATCTCTGCACGACAATTCGTATCAGTGGCTTGATAGAAATCTAATGCCATGACTTTTTCGGGTTCTGCCAGATATTGAGCCTGTCCAAGGTCTTGACGTGCAAAGAACATAGCTTGGCTCACATAGGAACGAACTGGACTATGATCTAAATTCAGATGTGGATTTGACCACACTGCAATCTCTCGTTCATAGAAAGCGGGGACAGAGGCAGGAACCGTCTCCATGACTGCCGCTGAGGGAATGAGCACGCCACTTGGCTTAAGGTAGCGATCGCGGGCGTAGAATAGCGAAGGTAGGAGATCTTCTGAGAGTAAAAAGTTCCCTGTAAAGACTGAAATAATCACATCAACAGGCTCAGGGATCGTCACTTCTTCGATTTTGCCTTGTAAACACTGAATGCGATCGCTGTATCCATTCGCTTTCACAATCTGCTGTGTCAAGCTGATAATGTCTTCTGGCTCGACCATGTAAACTCGTTTTGCGCCCAGTTGAGCTGCCAGCAGTCCAAAAATTCCTAGACCTGCTCCTAAATCTAGCACCACACTGTCTGGGGTGATGACTGCTTGCATCGCCTGAAGATAAGCTGCATTGCGTCTAGCATCAAGGGTCATCACCTGCTGCCCCTGTAGAAGAAGATAGCTCATAGAAGTTGAGGAGTAAAAGAATGCGTTTCGGTTTGCAAGAAGTCGTAGAGCTTGGGTAGGCTCTCGAATGATCGTGGGTAGAACAGTTTTTTGACGGGGACTTGTGCCACTAAATTGGTGTAGGCATAAAACAAGCTCGGCTGATCGGGCATGATTTCGGTCACGTGATAGCTATGAATCAGCAGATCGAGCAGGGCTTGGCTGGGTGAAAGCTGCTCAATATAGATGCGATCGCTTTCTTCGAGTAGGTAAATGGTACCCAATGGGAAAGATTGGTTCTGAGGAGTTATCCCCAATTGTTCTATTGCATAATGAATTTTGTAGGTTGTTGTTTCGGAAGCGTCTAATCCAAAGCTTTCTCCCGTATGAGGAAACAGCTTAATCCGAGGACTTCCAGGGCGAACTTGCCCTTGGTCATTGACGACTAAAACATCATCGGTGACAAAGCTTGCACCACGGCTTACACAATATGTAGTTAAGGTCGATTTCCCCTTTCCAGAACATCCTGCAAACGCGATCGCGACTCCATCTAAAGCGACAACATTTGCATGAAGTGCGATTTGTCCCTGTAACCCTAAACAAGTAGCAGCAATATGAGCAGCAAAACACAATACGGGAGAGCCTTGAATGTTCTCGATTGGGGCTGATTCAACCACGACAAGGATTGCATGATGACCATTGGCATCAATCCATGCACCCATCTCTTCTGTCCAAGGAATCCAGTAATGATGTGAAGTATTTTGTGCAGAGCTATTCTTATATATAGAGCCTGCTCCTGAGTTTAAGGGAAGTTCGGTAACTAACTCTAAGGTTAGTTGAGTGTTTGAGATATGTCTGAGTTCGTCGGTAGCAGCCTGCAGAATGCTCTGAAATTTCATGGGTCAATCTTGATAAACTTGCTAGGAGCATTCCGTCAACTGGAATGCTCCCTTGATGAATGATCTGAGCACCTGTTAAGTTGCTGAACTGAGCAAATTTTACTTACTAAGTGTGCAAACTGTAACAATGCTCTTCACATCGATGTTTAGCGCATATTTTCGCTGCCATCAAAACCACCTGGATTGGTGACTCTCATGTTAATTCCATCTTGAAATGGACCTGATTTAGGATTCCCTTGCGCTTGTTGAGTCAGTTCTGCAAGACTTCCTAGTTGCGAAACCTGCATCGATAGGTATGTCTTCTTCATTGTGATTGACCTCCTTATGGTCTTATAAATTACGAAGCGCACCCTGTATATATACTAGTTTCAGTCTATTAGTTTAAAGATAAAGTTTCAGTAAATATATGAGAAAAATGAGGAGTTTGAAAATCAGTTTTGAAGGAGCTGATAGAAAACTCTTCTAACATCAATTCATAAATTATTAGGAGTAATCGATTGATTCTTTTTCAATCATTCGGCGATTCCGACTGCATGTCCGTAGTTGAGTTCTGAATAGAACTCAAGTCTAAATCCTGCTTCCTTTAATTCGGAGGAAATCTGTTCTTTCGAGAAGTAATGGACAAAGTTTTCTGGAAGTATAAAGTCGCCGATTTCGGTTTTAGATTGCCATCGTATTGCTCGAATAAGATTCGCGATCGTACTAATCATCTTGTAATATTTTGCAGGCTTATAAGCGTACAGAAATGATAAGAGAATTGGCGATCCGCTCTTAACACGATCTCGCATTTGTTTTAGAAAATCAATCCGAGTTTGCCGCCCTTGAATTAAGGTATAAGCTCCCCAACCAACAATTAGTCCGTCGTATATTTCTTCGTAAACCGGGCAAGTGTCTCTCACCGCGATTTGAACTGTGCAATTGATCTGCTTTTCCTGAAGAAATTCATTTGCAAATTTGACAAAATTAGGATTACATTCAAATGCATCTACTTCATATCCCAAGGCATGCAAGGCTAAGATTTCTCGTCCTCCTCCTGCGCCTGCAAGCAGAATCGTTTTACAGGTTTTAAAATGAGTTTGAATCGCCTTGAATTCCCACTCCCAAAAACCGCTTTGATTATATTCTTCATCTCGATAGATGGCTTCGCTATCGTAAAACTGTTGATCAATTTGATACATCGAATTGCGATCGAGCACTCCTAACCAGAAGCCAACAAAACAAGCCGTGAGCAAGTCAATCAATTGATAAAAATAACGATAGGATTGCTTATGAATTTTAATCATCATTAGATTACCTTTCTAGCAAGATATTTTTTATCCAACTGCGTTAACCAATTGGCTAATCCAAGTGTGCTGATCAACTGATTCGCAATTCCATCGTGGAAAGGTTCGTCTGGTCGATAATCTTGCTCGTATGACTGCCGATAGGACAAGAGCGAATTCTCTAGCTGCTTGAAATCAATTGCTTCTTGTAAATAGGAATTTTGTTTTGCTTGTTCTAGCAATTCAAGAGCTTGGCTTCCTCTACCGAGTCCAGCATACTTCAATGGATCGAAGTAGTTGATTTTTGGACGTAACCTAACTGCATCTGGTAAAGTTGTTCGGTTTGCATGGCGCAAAAAGACTTTTTGATAGTTTGAATCCAGTTGTAGCGAAGGATGTAACCGATTTGCAAATTCAACTACGCGCTGATCGCGTAGTGGCGAAGTATATTCTAATTGATGAGCAGATCGAAGCAATCGGTGAACTTGCATCGTCCCAACAAAACTAGCATCTTCGATCTCTTGATTCAAAGCCTTAACTCGATCTAATCCAAAAGACTTCATCGCAAGCTGTTCTGCAACTTGAGTCTGTTGTATCTGTGCTAGATAGGTGGATTGAATCCATTGCGGCGCAAGATTTCTGAGCTTCAGGCGTGACATCATCCACTGAGTTTGCCAGGGCTTTGGACAATTGGGCAAAATGAGGTCTTGCAAAACAAACGATCGACGATTTCCTGGGCTTCTAAGCTGTTGCCACAGAAATTGCCAGTCTCCCACTTGAATGCGATCGCGCCAGAATATATAGCAAAACTCATCGCCCCACTCGCCATCAAATATCAGACCAAAGCCCAATTTTTGAGCCTCTTGCATCATCCGTAAATGCATTGGTACAACACAACTCGTAAACGGATCATCAGGCAGCGGTAACTGTTCCCACGGTTCACTCAATACCCAAGCATCATCACAGTTAATGGAATGCCATTTGACTTGGGAATATCGATCGAGAAATGCTTGAATGGGTTCGCTTTCATCAATTGCAGCATAACGCTCTGTAGTGACTGAGAATGCTTCAAGATTGGAAAGATGATTGAGGAGAGCAACTGTTACCGTTGTAGAATCTAACCCACCGCTCAAGGTCGTACATACCGGACGGTAGTTGCGTAAGCGATCGCGAACGGATTGATTGAGAAGATACCAAAATTTCTCGAAGTAGGTTTCCGGTGAGTCCCGTAAGTCGTAGCTTGTCGGTGCTAATTTTGCAAGTTGACGCTGCTGAAGTCGTCCTGATTGGAGGATTAAGCCGTATCCAGGTCGGAGCCGTTTAATTGCCTGAAATGGAGTAATTTCGGCAGGATGTGCCCAGGCATCGCAGATCGTATGAGCCATGTAACCTTCATCAAATTCATGGCTCACTTGCGGGTGAAGCAATAAAGTCAAAACCCGTGAGCAAAGCAATAAAGTATTGCCATCCCAGACATAAGCGATCGTACGATTGCCGACAGGATCACAGCCGACGAATAATAGGTCTTGGCTCGCATCCCAAAGGATAAATACAAACTCACCCACGAGATGGCGCAGACTATCCACTCCCCAACGTCGATAGCTTTCAATAATCAATTGAGCATCTGGGACTTGAGTACGCCCTGCGAGTAACGTCTCTCGATCGTCAAGTCGCCCATCCCAAACGAGTACACAGCCATCTTGCTCAACAACAGGTGCTTCTAAGCAAGATTCTGGTGTATTAAATAACTGCGATCGCCCTAAACTGAGTCCAATCGATGGATCATGCCAACTGCCTTGTCCATCTCTTCCCAACACGGTTAAATCGCTCAGCATTGCTTCCCAAGGGCTAGGCTGCTGGCTATTCCAGATTCCTAAAATTCCGCTCATAGCTCACTCTAGGTTAACGGGAGAAATCAGACCATAAGCTGATAGGTCTTGGAGTACTTGTTGCAAATCCGTGAGAACTTGAGTCCGCTCAACGTCGTATTCATCCAGAATGCGGTCTACCGCAGAGGCGAGCGGCTGCTGATTTTTGAGCGCGTCCCAGATGTAAATACTGGTTTCATTCAAACTATAGTAAGCGCCACCAGAAATGCTGAGCAGGATTGCTTCAGTATCAACTTGGCGATAGAGTACATCATCCGCAATCTGGTATTTCTGCTGATTAAGAAGTGAATCTGTTAGGGTGATTTGAGGATGTTTAAGCATTGGTTTGAGAAGTGATAGTTGTTAATAGTGCTTTGCTGTATCCACAGCAATTTATTCCAATCCGGAGATTAGTCAGATGAGAGCTTATGCATAAGTGTCGAGTCAAAGGCAGCAAACGATTGGTGCACATCGGGGATATCATTCAGGATTTTGCCCTGACATTCCACCCAAGCATGGGCTTGAAATTCCCCTTGCTCTCGGCGCACCCCAATTCTGAGTTCACTCGCAATTCCTTGACAGCGCAGCAGATACCAGAGCACTAGCGATCGCTTCAGACAATTTGCCCAGCGAGAACTGTATTGCCGTGCTGCAATTTCGACTAATCTGACTGTTCGCGCTACTTGAACTGGTGATGCAGGAGAGAGCGGTCGGCATAAGCGAGTGAGAACACCTTGAATCTGTGCAATATTCCAATGCTGTAGTGCGATCGCGATGCAAGGAAACAATGCTAAGGCACAGATGAAACGAATGCTGTCTTGTGGAGAAAGGCGCAAGAAAAGCTTTACTCTGTGTAGCAATACTTTCAGCCGAAATAGATTAGTCTTCGGTCCAATTGTTCGGCGAATTAAGTATAGATGATCGAATGCTTTGGGTAACTGGATGCGTTGCAGATGATCAACGGGCAGCGCAGCATAATTCAGAAAGTAAGGGATTTTATCCGACCAGCGTTCTCTGAGCGCCAAATAGAAAGTGTGATCCAAGCAGAATGTTTCTGAATCAAACTGTAGAAGCTGAGGCTGTAAATTGGTTTTAAGTAGATTGGTTGCAAGTGGATGCAGCAACGACTCGATCGCTGAATTGTGTTGAATCTGAGTTTGCATCATTTTCGGTAAGGGAATCTGCAAAAGCTGCTGTCCAAGTGCTAGTGTCACTAGAACCATATGTAGGATGCCGAATCGACGAGATTGGTTGAGAACCTGATGCCAGTCGAGATTGGGATAAGCTTGAATCAGTTGAGCGATATCGCACAGTTGAATGAGCCGAGATTTTTGTTCATGGCGATCGCGGCAAAAGCTCACACAGAGGATGAGCAACATATCAATCGGGGAGAGACAGGCGATCTGCTGATTGTCGAACGAACAAGATTGAAGGCGAGATCGCAGTTCTTCAAACTGCAAATCGAATTTGAAATAGGGTGGAGTTAGGGCACGGTGGAGATCAATTCCTACTCCACTTGATGAATGAGCGAAAGCCGTTTGCCACCCTAATACTTGATAAGGCTGGTAATTTTTTTCCCGCAATAAGGTTTGAGCACGTTCAAAATCATTTCGAGCAACAAGCAGATCGAGATCGTTAAATTGCCTTAAATTCAAGTCGCCGTAGTACGAAATCGCCAACAATGGACCCTTGAAAGCGAGAACGGGAATCTCTGCATCCTCAAATTGTTTTAATAGGATAAGCAGCGTTTGTATCAACAGTTGATTGTTGAGTGAGATTGCATAGAAGGACTGCCGGAGCCGCTTAGAAATTTCAGGAGGAATCTTTTCTGGACAGACTGTGTTTAAGGTTTGATAGACCAGCGGCAGGACACTGTGCCACTCGGCTAGGGGAATGAGGTTTTCCCATCGAATCGGCTGGTGTACTAGTTGATGAATCTGAGCCACTGTTGTAGCATCGCGATGAGTTCTGGCACAGCATAGGAGTAAGGCTAGCTCAAGGTCATCTTGAGAACTCAAAGGGGCAAAAGTGTCTTGAGATAAGGGCGACATAAATTGCTTATGCTAGAGGGCTGAGCAAGAACAAACAATCTTCATGGGACTGAACTGTAGACATGCCTACATTGAAACTCTTCCATCACAATTTTTTAGTTTGTTTTCTTGTATTAATTCGCTTGCGTAGCCAGAGAGAATGTAATAAAAAATACCAATATTTCCTCTATTACGTGACGGATTCCTGCTCTCCGGAACTTTTTGACATCGGCAGAGTTGATTCAGATTTGAATAAGAATTAGATATCTTAATGCAAATCGATGAGACGGAGATTCGCTACGATCGTGCAATTGAAGTACATTCTCAGGAACACAAACTCTCATGCTCGATCTCTACTATTGGACAACACCCAATGGGCATAAAATTACAATCTTTCTAGAGGAAGTAGGGCTACCTTATAATCTTGTGCCGATCAATATTGGCAAGGGCGATCAGTTTCAACCTGAATTTCTCAAGGTTTCTCCAAACAATCGGATTCCGGCGATCGTAGATCATGAACCAGCAGACGGCGGTGAGCCGATTTCTCTGTTTGAATCGGGTGCGATCTTGCTCTACCTGGCTGAAAAGACAGGCAAATTGATTCCAAGTGATCTTCGAGGTCGGGCAGATACATTGCAGTGGTTGTTTTGGCAGATGGGAGGGTTAGGTCCGATGGCAGGACAGAATCACCATTTCAGCCAGTATGCGCCTGAGAAAATTTCGTACGCGATCAATCGCTACGTGAATGAAACGGGAAGGCTTTATGCGGTGATGAACAAACAGTTGAGCGATCGCGAATTTTTAGCAGGCGAATATTCGATCGCGGATATTGCTTGCTACCCGTGGATTGTGCCTTACGAGCGTCAGGGGCAAAAGCTCGAAGATTTTCCCAATTTGAAGCGCTGGTTTGAGACGATTCAATCTCGTCCAGCAACGGTACGAGCTTATGAGAAAGCAGAGGCGTTTAAGGCAGATCAGATTAGCCCAGAACAAGCACGAGAACTGTTGTTTAATCAATCGGCGGGGACAGTCAAGCCTGCAAGTTGAGGATGCTCATTCAAGTTTGCTTAATTGCTAGGGTGGGGAGTAGGGAGTTGTTTGTTTGGTAGCTCTCTACTCCCTACCCCCTACTCCCCACTTTTTCTAGCCGTTGCAACTCAGACAGGATCGCTACATATCACTTCCTCGAAACTCGATGCTTCGGGTACTCACCCATCAACGACCAACCCATCTTTCACATGAATCGTCCGCTGAGTTTGTGCGGCAATATCAGGTTCATGCGTCACAATCACGATCGTAATTCCTTGCTGATTGAGTTCAGTCAACAATGCCATCACTTCGGCTGAAGTTTGCGTATCTAAAGCACCTGTTGGCTCATCAGCGAGGACGAGCGCCGGACGATTGACCAAAGCTCGTGCGATCGCAACTCGTTGCTGTTGTCCTCCAGACAGTTGATTGGGACGGTTGGATAAACGTTCTGCGAGTCCAACTCGTGTGAGAGCTTCTTCGGCTCGGCGTTTTCTTTGCGATCGGGCAACGCCTGCATAGACCATCGGCAACATCACATTTTCTAAAGCCGTTGCCCGGCTGAGCAAATTGAACTGCTGGAAGACAAACCCAATGCGTTGATTGCGAATAAAGGCAAGTTCATCATTATCTAAGGTGGTTAAATTCCGACCTTCAAGAACATAATTGCCATCAGATGGGCGATCCAGACATCCGATGATATTCATCAAAGTGGACTTACCCGATCCGGACATGCCCATGATCGCAACATACTCGCCTTCTTCGATCGCCAGATCAATCCCTTTGAGAACCGGAACATCGACTTCACCTAAGCGATAGGTCTTCGTGATGTCTTCCATCCAAATCATATTTGCCATTGGATTAACCTTGATACTGCACTCGCCAACGTCTGACCGTTTCTGGTTCGTTCAGGTCTTCAAACTTGACTTCATGCAGTCCAGCTTGAGTAAAACCAGATAGCTCTATTTTAGTCAGCGGAAATGGCACGGTCGCTAACGGCTGTTCCGGTTCTCTGCCGAGACAAATCACAAGCAGTTGTCCCGATTCTGCAACAAGTTCGGCGATTTTGGGAATCGCTTGAGCGCGCAATTCTGGCGGCATCGCTTGAATCGTGTAAGACTCTAGAACAAAGTCGAATTTGCCCAATGCAAGCTGGAATAAATCAGCGACTTGATAGTTCACAGATGAGTCGGGAAATCGTTTTTTGCACCAAGCGATCGCGGTTTCCGAAATATCAAAAGCTGTCACTTCCATGCCTCGTTTTGCGAGTTCTTCGGCATCGTCTCCTAATCCGCAACCGATGACGATCGCCGTTTTTCCGACAAGCGAGTGTTGATTTAACCATTCCACAAACAGTGGATGCGGGGTTAACCTTGCCCAAGGAACTGTGGTGGGATCTCCGTTTGCAGTCGCATAGAGTTCTTCAAACCATCCCAAGGGGTCGCCCTTGCCGATGAAGTCAGTTGCGAGTTGAACGGTGCGAGTAGATGCATCTGTCATACTGCTACCTGAGCTTGCCGAGCAATGATACCGCGATCGAACACTAGCCCATCTGTGCCGATGCCTTCGATTTGGAGTCGATCCGGATAGACTTCGATCGCACTAAATCCAAAGCGAGAAACGGAGTATTCAGTTGTTTTTGAGGTTCCGACGGGACGGAGACTTGCGCCTCCAATACCAGTGACTAAGTAAGTCGTGCCATCAATGGATGTCGATCGCTCATAGTGATGCTCGTGCCCATTGATATAAAGCTGCACTTGATGTTTTTTGAACAATGGCGCAAATTTTCGGATCATCTCTCGATCGGTTCCGTAATGCCCGGAGGAATAGATCGGATGATGTCCATAGACAATTTTCCACGGAGCATTACTCCGTCCTAGCTCAGCATTCAGCCAAGCCATTTGATCTTTCCAGTCAGCATTGCCATTAGTATCCAGCACAAAGAACTGCACATCTTTTTCGCGGTAGGTGTAGTACCGTCCTGTCATGTGAAAGTTCTTGTATTGAACTTGTGGATCGCCGTTTGCTGTGCGGATGTCATGATTGCCCAGGCAGGCTTGGAAGCGAACATTTTGCTTCAACAAAGGTGCATAAGGCTGCTCGAAAGCAATGCCAATCCGCTCCATTTCGCCACTGTTGTAAATATTATCTCCGGCGAGCGTGACGAGTGAATAGGGATGCTTCTTGTGATAGTTTGCCATTGCATTCGCAGAATCAAACTGATTTTGATCGCCTGCTCCTGAATCTGCGACCGCAACAAATCGCAGCATCAATTCTTGACTTGCAGGTTTAGGCGGTTCAGAAACCGTTTGTGGCATTGGCTCAAATTGCCGACTAAAGCTCTTTCCGGCGACGGCAAGTCCGGCTGCACCGACTCCCCCTAACACCAGCAGTTGACGACGACTTAATCTCATACGACTTTGTTCTTAACAACAGTTGCGATCGCTCAGATGGTAGATTGAAGATCTTACCGCTCTTTACTCTACTGGATTCATACAGATTTCTGTTGTCGAGGAGGTCACATCTATGTCACAAGACTCAAACCAAACCCCAGAATCCCAGTCTAGTGTGGCACAGTCTCAGACAACGGATTTTATTTTTTCGCTAAAAACTGGCACGATTAAGCTCTTACGATCGACGATTCAGTTTCTCGAAAAAACTGCCAATACGCTAGAAGGTTCGTCAGAACCGAATCCAACGGTTGCGAAGATTTTGAAGTTCTTCTCTGTCGTGTGGGAGAAGTTTTTACCGATTTGGAATCAGTTGTTAAAACTGGTACGCGATCGACTCTCGCCCGAATGGAATGAGAAATTAGGCGATCGCGCTTTAAGCAGGATTTTGGCAGGCGCGATCGTGATTTTATTCTGGTTCACGACATCGCTTTTTTCCTCGAAACCCCCTCACCCACAAGTCGCAAATCGTCCCCCGCTGATTCTGCCAGATCAGACAAAATCGTCTTTTCCCTCTGATTTATCCACTCCTGACACTGCACCACAAACCGTGACGACTCCTGTGGTGAGCGAGCCGGAAGTAGTGAGTGAACCGATTGTCGTCAGTGAGCCAGAAGTGGTCAGCGAACCGATTGTCGTCGGTGAACCAGAAGTAGTTGGTGAGCCAATCGTTGTAAGTGAACCGATTGTCGTCGGTGAACCAGAAGCGGTTAGCGAACCAGAAGTCGTTGCAGAGATTCCAGTTGAAGCAGCAGAACCGATTGTAGAAACGCCAGAAGTAGAAGTGCCGGAAGTTGTTGCAGAACCAGCTATTCCTCAACCAGAATTGACACCTGAAGAGAAACGCATCGCTGCGATCGAGGATCAAGTGATAGAAATTAGCGATCGCTTTATCAATGGTCTAGTCGTGTCAGTTGAGCAGAACGAAACACGAGGTCAGATGAAAGTTACGGTTTCAAATGACTGGTATCGATTTAATGCTGAACAGCAAGACCGATTTGCAGACGAATTGTGGACACGATCTCAGACGTTCAAGCTTCCCAAATTAGAGGTTCGTGATCCGCGAGGTGTGTTACTAGCACGACCGCCGATCGTAGGAGATTCAATGGTTGTCGTGAAGCGAAAAAGTGCGATCGCATCATAGCTCTTAAAAATCCCCACTCCCTATCATCTAAATTCCGGCAAACTACTAGCCTTCCCCAAACCCACCCCCGCCCGGAGTTTCAATTACAAACACATCTCCCGGCAACATCTGAACTTCCGCTTTTCCCGACACTTCTACGATCGTTCCATTCGATCGTTCGACCCAATTTCGTCCTGTCTTTCCGGCTTGACCTCCGGCTAATCCAAACGGCTGAATGCGCCGATGCCCTGACAAGATTGCAGCAGTCATTGCCTCGCGAAACCGAATCCGACGAATCACCCCATTTCCGCCTGAATGCTTCCCCTGACCGCCACTTCCTGCCCGGATTGCAAACATATCGACTAAGACAGGAAAGCGCCATTCCAACACTTCAGGGTCAGTCAATCGCGAATTGGTCATATGAGTTTGAACTGCATCTGTCCCATCGAATGTCGCGCCTGCTCCAGACCCGCCACAAATCGTCTCATAGTACTGATACTGCTCATTGCCAAAGGTAAAATTGTTCATGGTGCCTTGAGAAGCTGCTAAAACTCCTAATGCACCATAGAGAGCATTCGCGATCGCTTGTGATGTTTCCACATTGCCAGCCACGACTGCTGCCGGATATTGAGGATTCAGCAAGCACCCTTCAGGCACAATAATTTCTAAAGGCTTCAAACACCCTGCATTCAGTGGGATATCATCTTGAACTAAGGTACGAAAGACATAGAGAACAACTGCTTTACAAATCGCGAGCGGTGCATTTAAGTTCGATAACTGCTGCGGAGAAGTGCCAGTAAAATCGACGATCGCGCTGTGGTCTTTGATTTTGACACTGACTTGGATTTGATTGCCATCATCCATTTCGTAAGTAAAATCGCCATCTTGCAGCACTGTAATTGCTTGACGTACAGCTTCTTCAGCATTGTCTTGAATATGCTGCATGTAAGCTTGAACCGTTTCTAACCTATAGCGATCAACCATTTGTAAAAGCTGCTGTGATCCTCTCTCACTCGCTGCAATCTGAGCTTGCAAATCAGCGATATTCTGCTGAGGATTGCGAACTGGATAAGGCTGATTCCGGACCTACTCGATACCGAGATCCATCAAAGCGAAGGATGGATCCGCCTCCTGCTGCAACCGTGTGAATTGCCATCATTGGCGATCGCAATCTCACTCCGGCGACTTCAGTTTCAAAGGTGCGTTCATACTGTCCATTAAAATGCGAAACATCTGTAGAAGTCCCGCCCATATCAAAGCCAATGATTTTATCAAACCCCGCTAGTGCACTGGTTTTTACCGCTCCGACAATTCCACCCGCAGGTCCCGATAAAATACTATCTTTCCCTTGAAATTGCTGAGCATTGACTAAGCCCCCATTAGACTGCATAAACATCAAATCAGTGTTGTTGAGCGCGGCTGAAACTTGATCGACATAACGGCGCAAAATTGGAGAAAGATAAGCATCAACAACGGTTGTATCGCCTCGACTCACAAGCTTCATGAGTGGACTCACCTGATGCGAAACAGAGATTTGAGTAAATCCAATCTTTTGAGCTATCTCAGCGAGCTGTTGTTCATGTTGAGGATAGCGATATCCGTGAAGTAACACGATCGCACAAGCTCGAATTCCGTCCTCATAAGCAGCAGTAAGCGATCGAATAAGTTCCTCCGTAATCTGAACCGGACAAAGTTCTTCGCCTTGAGCGCTAAAGCGTTCCTCTACTTCGATCACTCGCTCATACAGCATTTCTGGTCGCACGATCTGTTGAGCAAAGATGTTGGGGCGGTTTTGATAGCCAATTCTCAGCGCATCTCGAAAGCCTTGAGTAATCAGTAATACAGTGCGATCGCCTTGACGCTCTAACAAAGCATTGGTTGCTACAGTCGTTCCCATTTTCACAACTGCGATTTGGTCGCAAGGAATCGGTTGATCATTCGTCAGTCCTAACACATCTCGAATGCCTTGAATTGCAGCATCTTGATAGCATTCAGGATTTTCAGACAGCAATTTGTGAACGACGATCGTGCCATCTGGACGTTGAGCAACAACATCAGTGAATGTGCCACCTCGATCAATCCAAAACTGCCAGCCCTGATTTGCCATAAGAAAAATTGAGTGAAATACGGGGTAAGGTGCGGTGAGACTTTGCTCAAAAATTCAAATCTGAGTCCTCGGAGGTTAGAGGATTTTAAAGAAGTATCGTTCATCGCAATCACCCGCCCTGGAATGGAATTCCGGGCTAGTTGAACGAAGTCCACTCAAGGGACTAACAGCCAATCAGAATCAGCTCTTTAGTCCTTTTCAAAGGACTTCGCACCGTTAGCCCTGGACTTTCAGTCCGGGGCGAGATCGAACGGAGCGAGGAAAGGTTGATACTTAACAAACGCCTTCTTAAACGCAGTCAAAATCAAATCCCCACGACAAAAACCTCGTTATCGAGATTCTTGTGATTTTACCTTGCTTCTTAGTTGCGCGATCGTCGCTGAAATTCCCTGATATGCTCTGGAATTGATCTGACCATTCTCTCGCAACAAGTTCATCACAGCCTCATAAGCAACGATCGCATTTTGCAGATCTCCTATCCGCTCATACGCCATCGCTTGCACCGTATAAGATTCGCTCAATTTCGGATCAAGCCGACTCGCTGTTTTCGCATCTTGAATCGCATTCTGAGGATTGTTTAAGCCAAGCCAAGCAAATGCTCGATCAGCATACGCGATCGCATAAGTAGGATTGATCTCGATCGCGCGATTACAATCATTCAAAGCTGCCTGATAACGATCCATTCCCATTTGAATAAAGCAGCGCAGATCGTAAGCAACGGCTGAGCTAGGATCGAGTGCAATCGAGCGATCGAGATCTTTCAATGCACTCGGTAATTGTTGCAGTCCGAGATAGCTACGTCCTCGTTCTCGATAAGCAACTGCATCTTTAGGCTGAAGTACAATTCCCGCTGTAAAATCGTCTACTGAGGCTTGATAGTTCCCCAGTCGGCTGTGTGTCATGCCTCGATTGAAGAGCAAACTTGGGGTCTGAGGAGCATGTTGCAGGGCTTCGGTGTAATCTGCGATCGCGCCTGTGAGATCATTCCATTGAATGCGCATTTGTGCCCGTGCAGACAACGCATCACTGCGATCTGGATTGAGCTTCAGTACTGTTTCAAAATCGCGCATTGCACCTTGTTGATCGCCCATTCTGGCTCGAATTGTAGCTCTCGTTCGATACGGCATCATCAACTTGGGATTTAGCTCAATTGCTTTTGTCAAATCAGCGAGTGCAGATTGGGGTTGATCAATTTGACTGACTCCTCGCAAAAAGTAATCTTCAGCCGTTTGAGGTGTGCTCAACTGTGGTCGAGTTCCGGTGAGAGCAGAGCGATCGACAGTCAGTGTCATCTGATTTAACTTCGACGATTTTTGCAATAAATCCGAGACAAAATTCGAGGGAATGCCTGCTAAAACGCCCATATCGCCGGATTGCCCAAAAATGGCAATCACTCGCCCGCTTGCATCAAAGATCGGGCTACCGCTCATTCCAGGAGCCGCGATCGTTGTAAACATCAATGAGTAACCTTCACTATGAGGATCATTCACCTGAGAGGTGAAAAAGCCTTTGTGAAATGCAACAGGCTCTGTCCCAGGAGATTGCTGCGGACTGCCTGGATAACCATTAATCCAGATCAGATCCCGCTTAGCTAATTGGGTTGAATCCCCGAATGTTGCAACTGGATAGTTTTGTGGAGATTGAAATAAAACCACTGCAACGTCAGGAATGCCTTTTAACTGCTCAAATGTATGAGTATTTGCGACTGGATAGCGCTGACCATTGGCAGTCCGAATCTGAAGTCTTAAATTGCGATCGCATTGTCCCGCGAAATCCAAATTGCAAATTACATGGCGGTTGGTTAACACTGCATAAGTATTGCCCTGTTTCGCAATGATCACACCTGATCCCGTCTGACTTCCTTCTGGACTAAAACCTAAGATCTGAACGGTCAGTGGTTGAGCCGTTTGGCGAATTTCAGACGGAGAAAGAACTGCTTTGGCAAGTGTAATCGAAGCTTGACTAAATGCGAGTGTGATGCCGGAGAACAAGCCGACTATCCAACCAATTCGAGCCATCTGGGAACCCTCTTTGAGCAAAATTTTGTAGGCGAAAATCTGAACCGGGTAGGAGATAAGCGAATGATTGGCGCAAGTTATGAAGGTTCGAGATGATGTCTTTTCATCTCTCAAAAGGTGTTTTGAAAGTATCAACAGTTTCCTCGCTCTGTTCAATCTCGCCCCGAATTCATTCCGGGGCGGGTAAATGCGATGAACGATACTTTGTCAAACATCCTCTTATACTTGCACCATCACGCTCAATCAATTCGGTACTAAGACAAGCCCTGAGACAAAATCTTGAAAAGCTCAATGAGTAAAATTCTACAACTTGTTGCGTTTTGATAGGTATCGCTTAAGCTTGTTTACGGATTGCTTTCTCTAAACTCCCTATGGCCCAACCCATTCTCTATCTTGCAATTACGAATCATGGCTTTGGTCATGCAACTCGCGCGGCAGCGATCGCGGCTGAAATTCAACGCCTTGATCCCGAAATTGTTTTAATCCTGGCGACAACGGCTCCACGCTCGGTCTTAGAAGCTTACATTCCCGGCGATTTTATCCATCGCCCCAGAGCATTAGACGTGGGAATTATTCAGCAAGACAGTTTAATCATGGATAAGCCTGCAACGCTAGAGAAATTAAGAGAAATTCGATCGCGTCAACAAGCAACGATCGCATCAGAAGCGAATTTTATTTTGCAAAACAAAGCCGGATTAGTGCTTGGAGATATTCCACCTTTAGCGGCTCCCATTGCCAAAGCAGCAGGTGTTCCAGGTTGGATGATGAGTAACTTTGGGTGGGACTTTATCTATCGAGATTGGGGTGGTGAGTTTCTAGAAATGGCAGATTGGATCAGCGATTGTTTTTCACAGTGCGATCGCTTATTCAGAATGCCATTTCACGAATCGATGCAAGCGTTTCCAACTGTCACAGATGTCGGTCTAACTGGCGTTGCTCCAAGATTCGAGGCAGCAGAAGTTTTAGCAAAGTTCAACCTCACGGATACTCCAAAAGAAAAAATCATCCTAGTAACGTTTGGTGGACTAGGACTTGATCGAGTTCCGTACGAGAATCTCACTCACCTGTCTGACTATCAGTTTCTCTGTTTTGATAACAATGCTCCAGACTTGCCCAATTTGATTAAAGTAGACGATCGATTTTACCGTCCGATCGACTTAATGCCCATCTGCGGTCGCTTACTGTCAAAGCCTGGATATAGTACTTTCTCTGAAGCCTGCCGTTATGAAATTCCGGTGATGACTGTGACTCGTGAAGGCTTTGCAGAATCTCCGATTTTACTAGAAGGCATTCAAGACTACGCTGAACATCAAATCTGGTCACTCGATGAATTTTTTAACGGAGATTGGAGCAACATTCGTCAACCAATGAATCCGCCACGCAAATCTGAAAAATTGCCGAAAGATGGGAATCTTACGATCGCTCAAGCGGTTGTTGATTATTTGCGATCGTAGAATCGTTAAACTTCCGGTCGAGATGCGATGTATTTTGTCTCGACCTAGTAGTTCACTACAATTAATCTGATAGGGGGATAGGTAGAAGATCTAAAATCATGGTTGTTGCTCCCCACTCCCCACTCCCTACTCCCTACTCCACAAAATGCTCGACGACTAGACAAACTCTCACTTCGGAACCGCACTAACCCGCTCATCATCCGATGTCCGCGATCGCGCAACCTGGCTCTGCTGATGATAGCTCATTGCTTCTGCGATCGCTCCTTGCCGCCGCGCCTGATCTCGACTAATCCCTTCTAGCGTATTGCCCAATCCAGGAGCCTCCCATCGATTGGTGCGAGGATTGAGGTAAGAGTAAGTTCGAGCCTGCAACACTGCCTCAGAACCGCGAAAACCTCGCTCATAAGCTTGCCGTAATCGATCGACATAACCTCCTTCATCCAAAGCTGCAAGTGGTGCTTGGTTTGCTAAATCAATGCCATTGAGTTGTTCTTCTAACCCTAATCGCAATCCAGCCGCGATCGCAGATTCTTGAATCACCTGATACTGCCGCCATAAGCGATCAAGCTGTCGGCGATCGGCATCATCTGGAGAGCTAGCACCATGCTGATAAGAAAAGCTTCCCATATTCCAAGCCCCATTACCTGGATCAACATGTCCATAGTACGCCCAAGTCTTTCCTCCTTCTGGTGTGCGAGTTCCTTCAGCACTTCCGACTGCTCTTGCAACGAGCGAATCCGATCCTCCTGCAAAGAGTTCATCCGGTGCAACGGCAACTAAGCGAGTGTCATCGGTTGAAGTATCAATGTTTTGGGGTTTCGGTTGGGGTTGTGGTGGACTCGATGGTTTGAGAGGAGTGAGAATTGCAGGCGAACTTGCTTGAGTCTTAGAAGAGGGACTCTCTTGAATCTCAGACGGGGTACTTTCTTGAATCTTTGGAGATTTTTTTACTTCAGATTTGGGTAGGTTTGGGGTGAATTCCAGTACTTGAGCTTGCGTCGATCGTACTCCACTTAAGGTGAGAACAATCACGCTTATCATCAGGGAAACAATTTTCTTCATCGTGGCTTCAGGGTTCGTTCCAATAGGCTTTTATCAGGCTCGACGAGTGCCCAAGTTCCGTCGGATTGCTTGAGTAACGTTGCAAATTGCAAGATGTCTCCAGTCGCGATCGCGTCTCCAGCTTTCAATGCTCCGAGCTTCGGAGACTTTAATCCACAGAGCCGAAACAAATAGGCTGGAGTATCTGTCCCTGCAAAGTACACACAGCCTCGCTGACCTAAATAAACATTGCCTGTCGATGGAGCGTAGACAGACTTACCGTTTAATGCGATCGAAATATCTCCTAATCCTCCTATCACAGTTGATCCAGCAATTTGATCTCCGAGCTTCAGTTGCCAACTTTGGTACAACTTCGGTTCTGAAATGCTATGGTTTGGCTGTTGAGAAGAAGTACAACCCGAAATCAGCAGCAGCAACAAAAAAATAGTTCCGAGCTTAACGAATCCAGAACTTATACCCCAGATATTGATCACCTTCATAGGAAACCACAATAAACGTTTGAGAAGTTGATTTTTCTAGGGCATCGGATGCGACCCGATACGCTTCCCGCTCAGTCTGCATCCCGCTGCGAATGGCAATTTTCGGCAGAACACAGTACGGCTCTTTAAGCACCTTGCGAACTGAGTCTTTTGTGTCTCCTGTTTTGAATTGAATCAGATTCGCGATTTTGTCTTTCGCAAGTGCAGAGTCCGATCGCACTGTTCCCTGACACTCTAAAGTCGCCTCTTTACTTCCAAAAGACGGTAAGCCCATCGCTTGAATGAAAATCCCAATGGCGAGAACACCAGCGATGCTTGCTAAAAATTGATTCGAGTTGAGTTTATCAATCATAGCCGTCCTCCAACGAACAGTCCTAAGGCTAAAAGCAACAGTCGATAGACCCCGATTCGATTGACGTTCGGAATAAACAATGCAGCATAAGCAGCGAGCAATGCTGGCACAAACACAAGAATCATCACGGGAAGTTCCAACACTGGAAATGCCATGACGACGTATTTCAAGCCAACTCTCAGTCCGGCAGCAGCCATCACCCACAAGGCAGCATCGATCGCGATGCCAGAATTTTGTACCGGAAGTCGTAAGACACTCTGCATCAGCAGATCAAACGGCTTGCGGCGACGGACTCGCACCGAAGTCGGAAAACCAGAAGTCGGGCGAAAGGGTGGGATCGCAGACTGCGGCGCTGTCTCTGGTACACGTGCCCGTGTTCGCGGGACTGGAACAGATTGTGCAGGTTGGTGAGGTGCAACATCGCTCATCTGTGCCTTAGGTGGTTCTAAAGGCAGTTGGACGCTTGCGGGTCTTGCCGTTTGAATTTGCATCTGTTCGACGGTAGCTTTGAGTTCGTCGATCGCCATCCAAGTCGCATTTAATTGCTCATTGAATTGTTGCAAGCTTGCTTCGATCGAAGGAGACGGCTCCCAAGTTAATTTCACGCGGGTAGAAGCGGATTGATTGGTAGACTTACTTGCCGCTTGACGGGTTTGAGTTGTTTTTTTAGTTTTCGTGGTGCGCGAAGTTTTTTTCGCAATATCTTCAGTGTTAGACTCAGCAGGCGCTTCAGACGGGGATTCTTTGCCAGCCGCGATCGCTGATTTCTTAGATTGTCGTCTTGCAGTCGGTTGGGTCTGAACGATCCGAGTAGACTGACTTTCTGTTTTAAGTTCTGTCATCGCGGCTCCTAAGGCATATGAATCTTTAGTACGCAAGTACTATAAATAGTATTAATGTACGATTCATCAGAAGTCAAGAGGCAAGTTCAAAAAACGTAAAAATGGGATGCTTACCATAAAGTGTCACACTTTAGAAGTATTTATTATCTTTTGTAATAATAAGCACAGCCGCTTCCCAGAGCAGCGATTAGATTAGAAAAAATGCGATCGTCACTAGGAGATTCGTATGGGTATCACAACGCAAATTGAGATCATTCAATTGCAATCGATTAAAGGCGGAATGGCAGAATTCTACACGCCGCAATCGAGTCATGAAACCATGTTGGTGAATGTCCCCGCCAATACGATCGATGACCTTTTCGTTCACCGGACTCAAACCGACCAATTGCTGGTAGTACGGGGAAGTTTTATCCTGGTTGTGTTACAAAATCGTAAGTATGAATACATTCCATTAAGTGAGTCTTACCCGCAAGTGGTCAAGATTCCGCCAGGAGTGCCACATGGAGCCATTAACTTGAGTGATTCGCCCTGTGTTTTAGTGAATGCTGTGCTGCGTCACCGACCCGCGATCGAGCAAGATTATCGTCCAATGCGCCGACCAATCCCCTACGATATAGATATTGCTCACCAACTCCAAGAATTTTTGCGTCCTAGTGCCGCATAATAAATCGCTTTAATATCCGATATGCCGCAATTTCCGGCATCTGGAGTTCTTGCTAACCTGTGTTTCATGCCCCTGACGATCCTCGTTGCTGAGGATGATGTCGGAACTCGACTCTCGATCAGCGACTACCTTGAATGTTCTGGTTATTCCGTGGTCTCGGCTGAGAATGGGGCTGATGCGATCGCACTGCTTGACACGCATCAACCCCATCTCATCGTGACCGATGTTTCGATGCCTTTAATTGATGGCTACGAGTTAGTTCGCCACGTCCGTCGCCGTCCCGCTTTGCGGCTTTTGCCGATCGTGTTCCTCACAGGACGGACTGAGACAACGGAGCGAGTGAAAGGGTATCAGCTTGGCTGTGATGTTTATCTTGCCAAACCGTTTGAATTGTCTGAATTAGGTGCGGTCGTGCGAAATTTACTCGATCGCACTCAGATGATCGAAACAGAATGGCGATCGCGGCAAGGCTTTGAAGCTTCGGGTGAGATTGGAGAAAAACCGATCGCAGATATCGATATTGCTTTAACCGATCGTGAGAAACAGGTTTTAGCGCTCTTGAGTGATGGGCTATCGAATATTCAAATCGGCAATCATTTACATCTGAGTGCGCGAACTGTTGAGAAGCATGTCAGTAGTTTGCTGAGAAAAACTGAAACGAGTAATCGAGCAGAACTCGTTCGATTTGCGATGGAACATCATTTGGTCGTTTAGAGGATGTTTGAACAGTAATCGTTGAGACGCATTCACCCGCCCCGGAATGAATTCCAGGGCTAACCGTGCGAAGTGGGTTGAAACCCACTGAAGAAGGTGTTTTCATTGGCTGTTAGTCCCAGAGCGGACTTCGCACCACTAGTCCCGAATTCATTCCGGGGCGGGATGGAAACGTGAGCGAAGAGTCTTTTGCATCCTCTTAGAACATCTCTCAACAGTCGATCTCTCTATCCAAAGCGTTATCCTCAAATTTCACAGCAATTCGCCTGCTTTATCCACAAAGCTTTTAATCTTGTCATCAATCTCGCGCAAATAGATTAGCCACACTTTCTGAATTGGCTGTGTCAACGTTTGTACCAAAGCAGAAAGCTCTCCAATTTCTCGCAGTCCGGTTGTTGTTTGAATATGAATGCCACGATCGTATAACGTATACCCTCGACTCACTGCGATTCTCAATCCGCAGTAAGTCGATGAATCAAATCCCGCTTGCGTTGTCCAATATCGAGCCTTTTCTAGCAGTAAATCTCGATCGCTTTCTTCTAATTGGGAAATATCCAAAGATTTCAGCAAATCTCGATCGAGAAATCGCCGGGATAAATCCGCCAAAACAGGATCACTATGCGATCGCCACTGCTGAAAATGATAGAGAAAAGCTCCATCATCTCCGGCTAAATACTGGTCTAATTCGATTTGATTACCGTCTTGATTCAGCCAAGCTCGAACATTTTGATCGGCTTCTAGATTGCCAAGCTTCAACTGATATCGAGCTTGCTGAAATGTTTTGAGTAAAACCCAAGTCGCAGCAATATTTTTACGATGGTTATAAACCTGAGAATACATAAAATAGCGCACGATCAAATAATGCTCGATCGCTGCCATTCCCTTTTTCGCAACCACTAACTGCTGAGTGACCGGATCGTAGCGCATCGCCATCAAAATGCGATCGAGATCAATATGTCCATAAGATGCGCCCGTAAAGTAACTATCTCGCATCAAATAATCTAAGCGATCGCAATCTAACTGACTTGAAACCAACTGCCAAACCAATGGCAATGGATATTTCTTCAAGAAAACGGCTTCAAGTTGATCAATCAAATCTGGCGAGAACCGATCGAGCAATTGCCGAATTGGCTCTGACTCCCGCAAAATCCGCCGCGTCCAAAGCTCATGATCACTGCCAAAAATCTCTTCTGCCGTATGGCTAAACGCCGCATGTCCAATATCATGCAGCAATGCCGCACAGAGTACGATCGTGCGATGCGGAAGCAATTGCGGATAATCCCGTGCAATCCGATCAAATGCCCGTCTCGCGACCGCTAACACGCCCAAAGAATGCGTAAACCGCGATCCTTCCGCGCCATGAAACGTCAAACTGGCAGGACCCAACTGCCGAATCCGCCGCAATCGTTGGAATGCAGGCGTATCGATCAATTGAATCAACAATGCCTCAGTCGGATCGCTTTGATCGAGCGCGATCGCGCCATGTAACGGATCGTGATAAACGCGCTCAACCATGACTATTGAAAACTAATTCACTCACTACTTCGCCCCAGCTACGAGCGAATCCGAAAACGCCGCGATCGCAGCTTGATATTGGCGATCCGCTTCTGTTCCAATCTGCTCCAGCGTAAACGTTTGGTCGATCGGTACAACTCGATCGGGCTGAATCCCCAACCGATTAATATCCGTGTGATTTGGCGTTTCGTACTTGGCAACGGTGACAGCTAAGCCCGATCCATCTGACAAATCAAACAACGATTGAATCAACCCTTTGCCGAATGTTTTCTCTCCGATAATCGTTGCTCGTGCGTTATCTTGCAGTGCTCCTGCTAAAATCTCGCTGGCACTTGCCGTACCTTGATTGACCAAAACAACAAGCGGATCATGCGTCAAGGCTTTCCCAGTCGCTTCAAAACTTCCTAATGTCCCTTGGCGATTGACCGTGTAAACGATCGCGCCTTCATCCAGCCATAATCGCGCAATCTCAATTCCAGCATTCAACAATCCACCTGGATTATTCCGCAAATCGAGAATATAGTGATCGGCTCCATTTTTCTCTAATGACGCGATCGCATGTCCCAGTTCCATCGCTGCGTTCGCATTAAACTGGCTCAACCGCAAATATCCAACCTTCAATCCATTCGGCTGCGATCGCAATTCAGCCACAACCGGATTTAATTCCACACGAGCGCGCACCAAATCAAATTCGCGTTCTTCGGTTTCTCTCTTGACTGTCAGCATCACATGACTTCCGATCGTCCCGCGCATTTTCTCTGCCGCTTCATCGAGACTCAAGCCTTCGGTGGTCACGCCATCAATTTCAAGAATGCTATCTCCCGCCAAAATCCCCGCTTTTGCCGCAGGCGATCCGCTGATCGGCGAAATCACCTTCAATCGCTTCGTCTCCATATCCAGCGCGATCTGCAAACCCACGCCTGTCAATTCACCTGACGTACTCGTTTGCAAACTGCGATACTGATCGGGCTTGAGCAATCGGGTAAACGGATCGTCAAGCACTGCCAACATTTGGCTAATCACTCCATACGTCGCCTCTCGATTCGGCAAAGATTGCTTGAGATATTTTTCTCTCAGCGCCCACCAGTTTTTATGATTAAAAGTTGGATCGACATATCCGCGATCGATAATCCGCCAAACCTCGTTGATTAACTTTTGTTCTTCCGTCAGTGCCAGTGCTGGAGCCGCAAGAAACAGGAGCGCCGCCGCGATCGACAACCCAACAATCGTAAGAGAGCGAACCCAAATGAATCGTTTTTCCATAGCGATCGTGATAGTAGCGCCAAATATTGCGTCAATCGGTGTCCCAATTCAAGCATGATTCACTCTGCCAGAAATCGAACGTTCCGATAAAAAATTCTCAGAATGAAATTATTCTTCATGAAGACTTATAAAAGCCTAACATCCCAAAAAGCCGTAAAACCCCTGACGAATTGACTCTTTCCGCGATGAAATGAAGCGTTCTCATATGTTACATTTTTTATGAACAGCAATCATTTTTTAGGAACGCTTGCTTTATGGCAAATGTGTATGACTGGTTCGATGAGCGCCTAGAAGTCGGTGCGCTCGCCGAAGACGTAACCAGCAAGTACGTGCCTCCCCACGTCAACATCTTCTATTGCTTGGGCGGCATTACTCTGGTGTGCTTTTTGATCCAGTTCGCAACTGGATTTGCAATGACCTTTTACTACAAGCCCACCGTTGCCGAAGCATTCACTTCTGTTCAGTACATCATGAACGAAGTCAATTTCGGTTGGCTGATTCGCTCCATCCACCGTTGGTCTGCCAGCATGATGGTGCTGATGATGATTCTTCACGTGTTCCGCGTTTATTTGACTGGTGGCTTCAAAAAGCCCCGCGAATTGACCTGGGTAACGGGCGTTATCTTGGCTGTGATCACCGTTTCTTTCGGTGTGACGGGCTATTCCTTGCCTTGGGATCAAGTCGGCTACTGGGCGGTGAAAATCGTATCCGGTGTGCCTGAAGCGATTCCAGTTGTGGGAACCCTGATTGCAGACTTGCTGCGCGGTGGTGCAAGTGTTGGTCAATCGACCCTGACTCGCTACTACAGTGCTCATACCTTTGTCTTACCTTGGTTGATCGCCGTCTTTATGCTGGCGCACTTCCTGATGATTCGGAAGCAAGGAATTTCCGGTCCGTTGTAATGAATTTTAGATTTTGGATTTTGGATTCAACCGTAAGATGAAATCAAAGTCTAAATTCTGTCTCTGCTGATCTCTAGAACTAGGAGAGCCTCCGTTAAATGGCAACGATTAAGAAGCCGGATCTTAGCGATCCTCAATTGCGCGCTAAGTTGGCGAAAGGCATGGGTCACAACTATTATGGTGAACCTGCTTGGCCCAACGATTTGCTTTACATTTTCCCGGTCGTAATTTTAGGTACGATCGCGCTTTGTGTCGGTTTGGCAGTGCTTGACCCTTCAATGAATGGTGAGCCTGCAAATCCCTTTGCAACTCCGCTGGAAATTCTGCCTGAGTGGTATCTGTATCCTGTTTTCAACATTCTGCGCCTCGTGCCGAACAAGCTCTTGGGTGTGGTCTTGATGGGATCTGTGCCTTTAGGTTTGATTGCCGTTCCGTTCATCGAAAACGTCAACAAATTCCAAAACCCCTTCCGTCGTCCTGTGGCGATGGCAGTGTTCTTGTTTGGAACCTTTGTGACCATGTGGCTTGGAATTGGTGCAATTATGCCCGTCAGCCAAGGTTTGACGCTCGGTTTGTTCTAAATTGAATTTTGAACCAAAATTTAATGCCTGCTAGATCGCTTGGAGAGGTTCAAGCGATCTAGCAGGCATTCTCTTTGTGATTGATAGAATCAATTCATGGATTTGGAGCATTTCTGATGACTCAAGCGACCACTTCGTACAGCGGAGCTACCGCACAAGAACAGCGTCTTTACACACCAGAAGAGTATCTTGATCTAGAAACAAACGCTGAATTTAGAAGCGAATACGATAACGGAGTGATTACCCCAACGACAGGTGGAACTGCAAATCACAATCGCATCTGTCGGAATCTCTGTACTGCTTTAACAATCGGGTTAAGAGGACAGAGGTTTGAAGTATTTATTTCAGATTTGAAAGTTTGGGTTCCAACTTCCCAAAAGTTTCGATATCCAGACATTATGGTGACTGCTGGAGAACCAGAATACTATCAGAATCGCAAAACAACGGTTACAAATCCACAGATTATTATTGAAGTCTTATCGGAATCTACAGAAGAATTTGATCGAGAAGATAAGTTCAGACTTTATCAATCGATTCCGTCTTTTCAGGAATATCTCTTGATTGATCAAAGCCAGATCGCGATCGATCATTTCTACAAAACCCAACCGAAACACTGGCAAATTGATCAGTTTGACGATCAAGACACTGAAATTAAACTGAAATCAATTGATGTCACCTTGTCGATTGCTGAAATTTACGACAAAGTGACACTTTGAAAGGATGATACAGTGAGCAAAAAGGTTTGAAATCCATGGATGCAGCTCAACTGATTCCGATTTTTGCAACTGCGATCGCGACTTCTACTCCGCTTGTTTTTGCTTGCCTGGGCGAAACGATCGGAGAACGAGCGGGAGTGATCAATCTCTCGGCTGAAGGCACGATTTTAATGGGTGCAATGACCGGATTTGCGATGGCGAAAACGCTCGAAGACGCGGGTACAATTCCCAGTTTGATCGCAGGCTTTACAGGAGCGGCATGTGTTGGAGCCGCTATCGCATTCATTGTTGCGTTTGGAGCGTTGACGCTGAAACAGTCTCAAGTTGCGATCGGGTTTGTGTTGGCACTGTTAGGAGCGAGCTTATCGTCATTTTTGGGGAATCCGTTTGTGCGAATTCCAGGACCGACTGTTCCCAGTTTTAGAATTCCATTGCTGCAAGATATTCCCTTGATTGGGCAGCTTTTCTTTCAGAGTGATTGGCTCGTTTATTTGAGCTATTTCGCGATCGCGTTTGCCTGGATCTACTTCTATCGGACTCGTGCCGGATTGATGCTGAGAGCGATCGGAGAACAGCCGAATGCTGCCTTCGCTAGAGGTACAAATGTTGTTTTGATGCGCTACATCTATACTTTGGTGGGCGGTGCATTCATGGGCATTGCAGGAGCAGCATTCTCGCTGAATTTCAAAGCGGGTTGGAGCCAGTTACATACTGCTGGATATGGTTGGGTTGCTTTGGCGATCGTCATTTTTGGTGGTTGGAATCCTTTAAGAGTGGCGATTAGCTGCTACCTGTTTGGCATTTTGCAATCTCTAGCTGGGGTCGCTCAAAGTACAATTCCTGATGTTCCGACGCAAGTGTTCACTGTTGCGCCATTTTTGCTGATGATTGTGCTGTTGGTTTTGACTTCGAGCGAATGGGTGGAAAGAGTGTTGAAAGCTCTACCTTCACCTCTCGATCGCACAGCTTCGGAATTGATTCGGAGTACTCCACCTGCTGCATTGGGGAAAGTATTTGAGCAGGATTAAGCGATAGTTTAGCTCTGCTCACAACAGCCGTTGAGCAGAGCTAAACTGAGCAGAGCTAGCCAACTTGAACGATTAAGGTTGCTTAAGGTGATTTCATTCAACAACAGCTTTGTGGACTACAGCAATCACCGCTTTCGGTCGTCACGTTATAGTTCAATCCTTTCGTTTGCTTTGGATCACGAATCATGTCTTTTGTACAAGGAAAGGGCGGTGCTGAATCTAATGGGACTTCTTCATAAGGTGCGATCGCAATAATATCGGCATGATAAGCCCCTTTTGGATTGGTATAGATATGGAAAGTCTTATCACAGACTGCCATGCGTTCTCCACGCTGTAGCGTATGTCCATCGTCATCTTGTACCGCTTTCCAAGGGCCACGATAGATTACCGCTTGATTGCGGTCTAAACATTCACCTTCTTTCCCTTTGAAAGCTTGAACTGTCAGCGATCGAAATTCCACACCATCAATCACTTGCCAAGGCTCACTCTGCCTTGCCAAAATCTCAATGCCATAGAATCCAGTCTGCTCAAACATTTGGAGAAACTCATTCTCTCGAAAGGCTCCAGCAATACAGCCGCTCCACAATTCAGGATCATTTAGAATCTTGGCTGTCGGAGCTTCATCACAAACAATGTCAGAGATTACAGCTCGTCCCCCGCGTTTGAGAACCCGAAAGATCTCCTGAAACAATTGTTTTTTATCTTGAGGACGTACCAGATTCAAAACACAATTGGAAATGACAACATCAACGCTATCGGTTGAAATCAGCGGTTGAGATTGGCGTAAGCGATCGCATTCTGCTTCAAATGCTGCAATTTGCCCGACCGAAGTAATGGGTGTCTTTTCCAGCCAAGCTTGAACTAAGTCTAAGTTCAATGCTAGATCCTGAATTTTACCTTTCACGAATTCCACATTCTGATAGCCAAGCTTCTCGCTCATCGGTGCAAGATATTTGCGCGACAAGCTGAGCATTTCATCATTAAAATCAACGCCAATGACTCGCCCATTTTCACCAACTTTCTGCGCCAAAATATAGCAATTTTTGCCAGCCCCAGATCCCAAGTCAACCACGACTTCGCCTGCATTCACATAGCGCGTTGGATCTCCACAGCCGTAGTCTTTCTCGATAATTTCTTGTGGCAAAATCTCTAAATAGCGACTCTCATAGCCATCGGTCGGACAACAGAGCGCAGCTTCAGGCTGTCGTGCTCCGGCTTCATAGCGCTCTAAGACCGCTTGCTCGACATCGTATGCGAGAGGATTAACTGTAGTGTCGGTCATACTGATTCTTGTTTCAAGATATCAATCCAGTGTAATCAGTTCGCAAGCAAGTACGATCGCAGAAATTCGAGAGCACAAGCATTTTCATAAACGTTCGTGATGCAAAATTTAAGAGTTCAAGTCCTGCCAATCTTTGGTCAAAACTTCGCCCCATTTTGCTGCTAGTTTGACATTGGTAAACGGTACTTCGATCGCTCGATCGCCCAAGTTAAACCCCAACACAATCTGCTTGCCTTTTTCAGGGGGTGCTGCCATATCGACCGTTTGCCCGTTTACCTGCAATTGAATACTTTTGACTGCTTTGAGTGAGAACGTTTCGATTTCTTGAATCTCTTTCCGAGAAGCCTTGCCGAAAATCAGCGTATCGCCTTGCTGTCCTAAAACGGAATAAATATCATACTTCGCCCGTTGAAACGGGTCTGCCCAGCGTCGATACGTTTCTAGAGTTTGATATTCATTCCATCCGGCATACGCCAAGCCGATGAATACCGCAAGTAAAGGAAACCATAACAGTCCGTGAATCATAACGTAAACGCACGATCGACACCCTTCATCCTGCCACAGCTTTACTACTCTTTACGATTTTGTCTCCCCAAGGGCGGATTTGATTCGCTATCGTTGGATCGCAAGCACGATTTCTAAGTATGAAAAAACTCCTGATCATCGCCCTATTTCTGGTTGGATTGGGGTGGACAATTGCACAGTTTCCTGGGTTGGCAATGCAAGGAAATTACGATCAGATTGTTCTCGATTTTCGCGAAGATATTGCAGATACAGCAATTCAGCAGCAGCTTAACGCGATCGCACAAACTTATAAGGTTCGTCCTCAATTCAATAGCCAGTTCTCTAAACCAGAACATCTCTACATCGTTAAAGGTGATAAATCACTGCTAGATGCTTTGAGAAAATCTGATCTGAAACGCTATACCGAAGCGATCGAGCCAGATTATATCTATCGCATCCCAGACGGCGAATCTCGCAAATTGGTCGGTTCAACCTCAGAGCCAAATGCAAGTCAGGCTCCAAACGATCCGATGTACAGCAAACAGTGGAATATGCATAACATCGGAATTGAGCAAGCTTGGATTGAGACAAAAGGGCGCGGTGTAACGGTTGCCGTGATTGATACCGGAGTATCAAAAGTTCCTGATTTAGAAAAAACGAATTTTGTCAAAGGCTTCGATTTCGTCAACGATCAAGAAAATGCCGCAGATGATAACGGGCATGGAACTCACGTAGCAGGCACGATCGCACAATCGACCAATAACAATTTTGGCGTGGCTGGAATTGCTTACGAAGCCAATATTATGCCGCTCAAAGTTCTCAGTTCTTTTGGAGGCGGAACGGTTGCAGACATTGCCGAAGCAATTCGATTTGCCGCAGATAACAAAGCAGATGTGATTAACCTCAGTTTAGGTGGAGGCGGTGAAAGCGTAGTGATGCGAGATGCGATCGACTATGCCCACAGTAAAGGGGTCGTCGTCATCGCTGCTGCCGGAAACTCGAATCGTAATGCAGCCGATTATCCAGCGCGATATCCCCATGCGATCGCAGTTGCCGCTCTCGATGCTTCGGGAGCCAAAGCCCCCTATTCTAACTTTGGTGCAGGCGTTGATATTGCGGCTCCAGGTGGCTCAACTGAGCAAGGCGAATCGGGTGGCATTCTGCAAAATACACTCAATCCAGAAACAGGAGAATCTGTCTTTGCGGCTTTCCAAGGCACAAGTATGGCCGCTCCTCATGCAGCAGGCGTAGCAGCCTTGATCAAAGCAGCAGGTGTAGACAATCCAGATGAAGTCTTAGCAGTTCTGAAGCAATCTGCACGCAAAGTAGAATCCGATGATCTCAATCATTACGGAGCCGGAAAATTAGATGCGGCGGCGGCTGTGAAGCTGGCACTACACGGCAAAATTACCTTTAACGATTTCTTCCGATGGTTGCGAGATAATGGCTATCTCAATCCGCGATTCTGGATTGATGGGGGCGTAGTTGCGCTGTTGCCTAAAATTGCGATGGTGCTTGGATCTTATCTACTTGCCTGGTTCCTGCGGGTCTATTTCCCTTTCAACTGGAGTTGGGCAATGGGTTCAGGTTTAGTCGCGGGTAGCTCTGGTTTGTTCTTGCTCAAAGGCTTCTATTTATTTGACTTGCCGCAATTTCCGTTCCGGATTTTGGGAAGTTCGCTTCCAGAGTTAGGCAGTGCTGTTCAAGGTAGTGCAGCACTAAACCCGATTTCTGCCAGTGTGCTGATTCCATTTCTGCTGCTTGCGCTATTGTTAGGTCATTCCTGGGGGAAACCGTTCGCGATCGGAGCAACGATCGGTGTTGCGGCTTGCTTAGGAATTAGCGCGATCGTCGATCCGCAAGTCATGTGGCTTGGTGACGGATGGATTGGACGTGCTTATTTGAGCATCAATGCACTGCTCTGTTTTGGCTTAGCTCGCTTAGCGTTGAAACCGAAGGATCGATGGGTATGACAGTCACAGGTGTGATTCAGCGAAAAGGATTTGGAACCGGAACTTGGGCGATCGATGCCGAAGACGGGAAAACCTACGAATTGCATAAACCGCCGAAAGACTTGCAAAAAGCAGGTCTGAAAGTCAAAGTTGACGGCGAGATTCGCGATGATGTGATGAGTTTTGCAATGGTCGGACAGATTCTCGAAGTGAAAACGTTTGAATTGCTCTAAAACACAGCTTGAAATACGTTTCAACGACGCGCAGCATCCAAAAAACTTGAGATGCTGTGCGATTTGAGAGGATGCTTTAAAGGTATAAAAAGCCTCTTCGCTCGCCTTGCTATCCCGCAATGTAATTCAGGGCTACCAAAACGAAGTCCCCTAAACTGGACTAACCAGAGGCTTGAGCAATGCAGTCCTTTTAAAGGACTTCGCACAGTTAGCCCTGGAATTCCATTCCGGGGCGGGCGAATGCGTCTCAACGACTACCTTTTAAACATCCTCTAAGCGTAACTAAACCATCCCCTAAGCGTAGCCGAAATCTAACTAATTCGATTCCGCCAAAATCGCTTGCAATCGGCTGCGAAACTCTCCTTTGGGATGCCCTCCTTTGACTTCACCCAAAATCTTAAATTCCGCTTCTGGTGAATCACAAATAATGTAAGTCGGCCATCCCATATCCGCCTTATCCGGATATTGCGCCAACAAAATCTTGCGATACATCCGATAAGTCGCGGTATCCTGCATTTTCACATCCACAAAGCTTAAGCCCAATTCTTCCACCACTTTCTGGTCATAGAACGACATTTTGTGGCAAATTCCGCAATCTTCAGACGAGAACTTAATTACAGCACGAGTCATATTGAAATCATCATTTTGAATACAGTTTCTAGGGTAAAAGATCCTGCGTTCCGAAGGGCAGAAACGTAAACCTGTGTAAATCTGCGATCGAGAATCAATCCGCTTTGCTGCACGTTCCCGAAAGCGGTGATAATAAAAGTTAACAAACTTTGCAAAAAACTCGTCTTATGTCATCGCTACTTCGTCGATTGCCTCCTTTGGCTGCGTTGTGCCTCGGTGGAGGAGCCATCATCACAATCATCGGATTTACCGCCTACGCGCTCAATTATGCAGCGCTCAACATGATTGGCTTCTTCTATGGAATTCCGTTACTCCTAGGCGGCGTAGCGCTCAAAATTACTGAACTTCGCCCCGTGCCTCTGACGATTCCCACAACTTCCGAAGTAGAAGCACTCAAAGCGACCCAAGCGACCGACACTCAGAAGCAAATTTTTGATGACCTGACTCGGTATCGCTATGGGCAAGAAGCACATTTAGACAGCGCTTTGAAATTTTTGGGTCTTGCTCCGACCGATGACGATCGACCCACAATCATTGGCATCCGCGAAGAGAATATCGACGGAGCCTACGCCATGATTCTCGAATTCGATTCGCCCTTTATTACCCTGGAAATGTGGCAGAAAAAGATTGAAAAAATGACTTCATTCTTCGGCCCAAATGTCCGCGTTGATGTGACTCAACCCGCAAACGAACGAGTAGATTTATCCATCATTGCTGTCCCCGCAGTCACAGCACCTGTTTAGAATCTAGACAGCATCAACACCAAAAAAGCCGCCTAAAATTTAGGCGGCTTTTCAATATCCTCAGATTTCGATCTATGCCGAAACAGGATAAACGCTCACTTTCGTGCGGCTCTTGCCCAAGCGCTCAAATTTCACTTCACCTTCGATCAATGCGAACAGGGTATCATCGCTACCGCGTCCGACATTGTTACCTGGATGCACTTTGGTTCCGCGCTGACGAACCAAGATGTTTCCAGCCAAAACCTTCTGACCACCGTAACGCTTCACGCCTAAGCGCTGAGCGTTAGAATCGCGTCCGTTTCTTGTACTTCCTGTACCTTTCTTATGAGCCATGATTTCCTCTGAAATTCGTGCTTGTATTGACTAGACTAACCGCGCGGCTGATCTTTGGTATCAATTGCGGTTCCACCGACCGTGATCGAATCGATCATGATGCGGGTGAGTTCTTGACGATGACCGCGTTTTTTGCGGGTTTTCTTTTTCGGTTTCATCTTGTAGACGAGAACTTTACGTCCGCGCATGTGACGCAAAATCGTTGCCTGAACGGTTGCTCCTTCTACAACGGGTGCACCGATGCTAACTTCGCCTGCGTTATTCACATACAAGACACGATCGATTTCGAGCTGCGAGTCTACATCTCCGACGAGACGGTTCACATCATAAAAACGACTCGGTTCAACCCGAATTTGCTGTCCTGCGATTTCGATAATTGCGTGAGCCATGAGTTTATCCTGATAAGCGCCGTACAGGTCGCGATCGTCGAGAATCGCAGTTGCCAATACCTGATCCGAGCATGAATTAATAGCCAGTTAACTAGTATGCAAAATGTAACACGTTTATGTCAAGCGACATTTTTGGCATTTGCGAGATAAACTCTAAGAAATAGCAGCGTTTTGGCAAGATATGGCGGAGATCGTTCGGCAAAGTGAGGTTCTGAATCAGACTGTCCTCGATCGCGGTTCGATGCAAGAGCTAGGACAGATCGAAGTGCTTTGGATGTATCCGAAAGTGCATCGGGTGCTTGGGTTTATTTGTAAGTCGGGTTGGCTTGGCAGTAAGAAAACGGCGTTTAATCTCGATCAGTTGGACACGATCGGCAGTAACGGCGTTTTGGTCAATTCTGCGCCTGTTGAAACCGATGCCGAGAAAGTGAAGAAGCTCGAATCGCTGGTTGGCTCCGAAGTTTGGACAGATCGAGGCGATCAGGTCGGTCGAATTGTGGATTATTTATTCGATCTCGAAACGGGCGAGATTCAACATTATCTCTATGTATCGGATGGGTGGGGCGGCATTGTCGGCAGCGTTTATCTGTTGCCAGCAAACTATATTCTGCGATTTGGCAATCAGCGGGTGCTTGTGCCTCAAGAGTCGGTCGAATCGTTTGCAGTGTATCGAGGTGGCGTTCAGGAGAAATTCTCAAAGGTGAAAGATCGCCTGAAAGAAGAGCGATCGCAAGTCACTCAACAAGTCAGCCAAGAAGTAAAATCGCTAGCTGAACTGGCACGTGAAAAAGCGCGTCGATTAAAAGAAAAAGCGCTATCAGTTGCCGAACAGACCTATGAATTTGTCGAAGAAATTGCCTTGGAAGAAACCGAGCCGTATACTGCACCTTCTTCTGATCCTGATCCCTGGGACGATTGGGAAATGGAACCATCCAAGAAGCCAGAAGTTAAAACAAAACCAGAAGTGAAAGCGCCTCAACCTCAATCTCAACCTCAATCTCAGCGATCGCAGTCCTCCACTTCAGATGTTTGGGACGATGATGACTGGACATAAATTAGGAAGATGAAATGGGAAGAGAGTCGCTCTCGTCTGTGTCCCGCCCCGGAATAGAATTCCAGGGCTAACCGTGCGAACTGGGTTGAAACCCACTGAAGAAAGCGTTTTCATTGGCTGTTAGTCCCGGAGCGGACTTCGCACCGCTAGCCCCGAATTCATTCCGGGGCGGGTGAGCAACGAAGCGAGAGAACTTGCCGAGCAGATGCCGAGCAGATGTTGAATTACGCCCATCTACTGAATCATCACAATTAGTCATCACAAAATGAGTGAGATACCAAAACGAGTTCTAATCGGTGTGGGTGGCGGAATCGCAGCTTACAAAGTCTGTCATGTGGTTTCAGCCCTAGCTAAAGAGCAAATTGAGGTGCGCGTGATTCTCACCGATTCGGCTCAAGCCTTTGTCACACCTCTGACGTTTGCAACGTTGAGCCGCAATCCTGCTTACACCGATCAAATGTTTTGGGATGCGTCAAGTCCTCGTCCGTTGCATATCGAATTAGGCGAATGGGCAGATCTGTTTCTGATCGCACCTTTGACGGCAAATACACTAGCAAAGTTAACCTATGGACTTGCAGACAATTTACTCACGAATACAGTTCTCGCTTCAACCTGTCCGATATTGCTCGCTCCTGCGATGAATACCGACATGTGGGAACAGCGATCGACTCAACGTAATTGGCGCGAACTGTTGTCTGACACACGCTATCACTCTGCTGCTCCCGGAGAAGGAATTCTCGCGTGCGATCGTGTCGGCACGGGACGCATGGCAGAGCCAGAAGAATTACTGCTACAAATTCGATCGCTCTTACAAACTCACGATCGCGATTTAACAGGCAAACAGATTCTCGTCAGTGCAGGCGGAACGCGAGAACACTTTGATCCAGTGCGATTTATCGGCAATCCTTCAACTGGAAAAATGGGAATTGCGATCGCACAAGCAGCATTACACAGAGGCGCAGAAGTGACCCTCGTCCACGCGCCAATCGACTCGCATTTACTCGCTCCCCTCCGCTCGATTCAGTGCATTCCGGTCACGACTTCACAAGACATGCAGCAAGCGATGAAACAGAACTTTAGCAGTGCAGATTATATTGTTATGTCTGCTGCGGTCGGGGATGTCAAACCTAATTTTTACAGCGATGCTAAGTTGCCGAAAAGTCAATTACCAGAGACGTTAGACCTCGTTCCCATTCCTGACATTCTGGCAGAGCTATCAACCTTGAAACGCCCGAATCAACACTTGATTGGATTTGCCGCGCAAACCGGAGATTTTGTGACTCCTGCACTCGAAAAACTGCACCGTAAAAACTTAGATGTCATCGTTGCAAATCCGATTGATCAGCCCAATAGTGGATTTGGAAGCGAGACGAATCAAGCGGTGTTCATCGATCGCACTGGACGACAAGTTGCGATTCCACCCTGTACAAAACTAGAACTTGCACACCAACTCTTCGACTTTATCCATCAGCGAATTTCCTGCCAATCTGGGCAATCTGAACTGTCTAGCCAGCCATAGGGATGAAATCCGCAGACTAATGCAGTGCGGCTCTCGCGGCTATAGCCGTAGGCAACCCCGTGATAATTTGCACAGCCTCGGCAAGCTCTTGGGCGAGACGGTTCTACATCACTAAATCCCTGTTGCGATCGCAGAATTTGGCGATTACTCTGCTGGCGATGCCAATTCACATAGTCAGCCTTACGCAACAAGTAGTCAATTCGTCGAAGCGGGCTTCTAGCTGCATCCATCGATTTAGAGTTCCGGGAAAGGATAAGAGGATCGGAATCGAAGCGAATAGTTTTAGCGTAATCGAAACCAAGGCGATCGGTGCTCATCCCTACGTCTCATTTTTGGCATCAGGGAAATGTTTGCCAGACTTTAATTGTATTGTCAGAACTGCCGCTGGCAAACCATTGACCATCACTACTCATCGCGATCGCATTTACAGAATGAGAATGATCCGTCAGAGTGCAAATTAGATCACCAGTATTAAGATTCCACAATTTCACGGTTTTATCGTTGCTACCGCTAATGAGCGTCTTACTATCGGGCGTAATTGCGACCGAGTTAATGATGTCCGAATGCCCGGTTAAAGTTTGCACCACTTGCCCAGTATTGGGTTCCCAAATTTTAATCGTTTTATCTTTGCTGGCGCTGACTAAATGTTTGCCGTCTGAACTGATCACAATCGAGGTGATCGAATTTTGATGTCCTGCTAATTCTCTGACAGGTTGCCCTGTGATCAGATTCCATAGTTTGACGAGATTGTTCAATCCACCACTTGCCAAAATTTGCCCATTCGGACTAATTGCTACGGTTTTCACCATGCCAGACAAGCCTGTAAAACTGTGAATCATTTCACCTGTATTCATTCGCCAGATGCCAATCGAGCGATCTTCGCTACCACTGGCAAAAAAGCTCCCATCCGGGCTGACTGCGATCGAGTTCACATCGCGCAAATGACCTTGGAGCGATCGAATCATTTCTCCAGTGGGCAGTCGCCACATTTTAATCGAGTCGTCATCGCTCGCGCTAATTAACGTTCGCCCATCAGGACTAAAAGCCAGTGAATTAATCGAGTTTTTGTGCCCGGTTAGAGTTCCTAAGCGTTCGCCCGTGGTTAAATCCCAGAGCATAATGCGATCGTCTAAGCTGCCACTGACAAGCGTGCGACGATCAGGACTGATGGCAAGCGATACGACCCATGAGGTGTGACCTGTCAGCGTGTAGAAGCATTTTCTTGGCTGAGGTTTCGGAATCCCAGAGTGTCGCGTCGCGCTGAGAGGCAGAGACGGCGGGGGCGGGGGTGTTGAAACTCTTTGCGGTGCAGATAAGGGAGATGGGAGGTCAGCAGGCGGTTGAGTTGCAGGATACGCGATCGCCGAAAGATGAATGCTTCTGCCACGGCTGGGGATTGAAGTCTGAGGAGCCGCACCGACCGCAGGTTTTGAGAGTGCCATGCGTAAATCGTGCATAACTTCATCAGCAGTTTGGTACCGTTCGCTGACTAAATCCTTCAACATGCGATCGAGAATCTGTCCAATATTTTCACTAATACCGCCGCCATGACTGGCTAAGCGTTCACGCCACAACCATTTACCCGAAAGCGGATCATGCAGGTCTTCAGGTCGCACTTGCGTCAATAGATAGAGACAAGTTGCACCTAAGCTGTAGAGATCACTCGCTGGATAAGCTTTGCCATTACGAAGTTGTTCGATCGGCGCATACCCCTCTGTGCCAATTTTAGTTCCAGGCTTGCTGGCATTCTCTTCTGAGAGCACCTTCGCAATTCCAAAATCAATTAAAACGAGCCGCCCGTCAATGTTGCGACGAATAATATTGGCAGGGGTAATATCGCGGTGGATCACATTGCGATCGTGAACGAACTTCAACAGCGGTAAGAGCCGTACCAGCACCTCGCGAATCTTCTGTTCGCTGAAAGGACCATTTTTGTTCAATTCTTGAGAGAGCGTTGATCCTTCAATAAATTGCTGAACGAGGTATAAGCGTTGGTCTTGCTCAAAATATGCCAGCAGAGTTGGAATATGCGGATGTTCGCCCAGTTCATGCAGGCGAACCGCTTCTTGCTCAAATAATTGAATCGCTTTCTCTAGTCCTTTTGTGCCCTTCAGTTGCGGGGAAAATTGTTTAATGACGCAGCGAGTTCCAAGACGATCGTCATCTGCTGCCAAAAATGTTTTCCCAAATCCCCCTTGCCCCAGGGGTTCGAGAATGCGATAGCGCCCTCTGAGGCGGTCGATTAATGTTGTACCGCAAGTTTGGCAGGAGTCTAGTCCATCTGGATTTTGAGGCTGGGGGCAATCCGGGTTAATACAGTACGTCATACTCAGAGAAGGGCGAGGATCGTCATCTTTAGATTGATCTTTTCTGCCTGATTTTGAACAAGCGTTTGTAAATTTTGCTGAAATGAATAATTCAATTACCGTAACCGTGAAACTTTTTGCGGCATATCAGGATGCGTATGGCGTACCCGAACTCTCATTGGAAATCCCGACTGGGCAAACGGTGGAGCAGATTTGCGATCGCTTAATCCTGGAGCATCCAGAACTTTCTGCATTCAAAGAAATTACTCGGTTCGGTGTAAACCTGCAATTTGTCGAACCGGACACCGTTGTGCAAAATGGTGACGAAATTGTCTTGATCCCGCCTGTGAGCGGCGGTTGAGCTATACCCGATAAAATTTGTCGGGTATGTTTGACTCCGTATTTTTGCCGTGCTACGATTTCAAACGAAATCACAGTCAAACGATAAAAAGCTTGCAGTTAGGGAGTTTCGAGAGATGACCGCAACGTATTCTAAAACCCGTTCCAGCCAATCTGCGTTTGAAGCACTGAAGTGTAAAGAGTGTGGCGCAGAATATGAACCGAAAGCGACTCACGTTTGTGAATTGTGCTTTGGCCCGTTGGAAGTGAAGTACGACTACGATTGGCTCCGCAAAACGGTCACTCGTGAAACGATCGAAGCAGGCCCGAACTCGATTTGGCGGTATCGTCAGTTCTTGCCTGTCGAAACTGACAATGTGATTGATGTCGGAACCGGAATGACTCCCCTGGTTCAAGCAAATCGTTTGGCACGTCGGTTAGGTCTGAAAAAGCTGTTTATCAAGAATGATGCGGTTAATATGCCGACGCTCAGCTTTAAGGATCGCGTCGTTTCAGTAGCATTGAGCCGCGCGCGCGAATTGGGCTTTACGACGGTTTCCTGTGCAAGTACTGGCAATTTGGCAAATTCAACAGCAGCGATCGCGGCTCACGCAGGTTTAGATTGCTGTGTATTCATTCCTTCTGACTTAGAAGCGGGTAAAGTTCTTGGAACTTTAATCTACAACCCAACCCTGATGGCAGTTCATGGCAACTACGACCAAGTGAATCGTCTCTGCTCTGAAGTGGCAAACACTCACGGCTGGGGCTTCGTCAATATCAACTTGCGTCCTTATTACTCAGAAGGGTCGAAGACCTTGGGCTACGAAGTGATCGAGCAACTCGGCTGGCAATTGCCGGATCATATTGTGGCTCCGCTCGCTTCTGGCTCGTTGTTCACCAAGATCTACAAAGGCTTCAACGAATTCGTCGAAGTGGGATTGGTCGAAGAAAAAGCAGTGCGGTTTAGTGGTGCACAAGCTGAAGGCTGTTCTCCGATCGCAAAAGCATTCCAAGAAGGCAGAGACTTCATTTCTCCGGTTAAGCCAAACACGATCGCAAAATCGATCGCAATTGGAAATCCGGCAGATGGCGTTTATGCCGTTGACATTGCTCGGAAGACCAATGGAAATATCGAATCGGTCACCGACGCGGAAATTGTAGATGGCATCAAACTCTTGGCTGAAACTGAAGGCATTTTCACAGAAACCGCAGGTGGAACCACGATCGCAGTTCTGAAGAAATTGGTTGAAGCCGGTAAGATCAATCCTGATGAAACAACTGTGGTTTACATCACGGGTAACGGCTTGAAGACGCAAGAAGCGGTTCAAGGTTACGTCGGTGAACCCTTAACGATCGAGCCGAAGCTGGAAAGCTTTGAGCGTGCTTTAGAAAGATCTCGCACCCTCGATCGCTTAGAGTGGCAACAAGTTTTGGTTTAATTAATTTCTGTTCTTTTTACGCATTTTCTGAACTATGGCTGTCAAAGTCCTCATTCCCACCCCTTTGCAAAAACTTACCAACGATCAAGCGACTGTTGAATGCAGTGCCGATACGATCAGTGGATTGCTAGAATCGCTCGAATCGAGCTGTCCGGGCATCAAAGCTCGTCTCGTAGACGAACAAGGCAAGCTTCGCCGCTTCGTCAACTTCTATGTCAACAGCGAAGATATTCGCTTTCTCGATAACGAGAATACGGCACTGAAAGATGGTGATGAAGTCAGCATCATTCCGGCGATCGCTGGCGGCTAAATCAATTTCAATTCAACTCGCTCTCAATGAGGGCGAGTTTTTTTTTGCGTAAAATTTCTCGCGTTTTCTACGAACATAAAAATCCTGGGCAAGATTACGGATTGAAACCCTGAGGAAATCCGTAGATTGATGAGCATCATTGAGTTCTTCTCCAATCATGTCTCAACGTTTGCGCGATCGTCTGCTTGTCGGTTTATTGCTGAGCTTCATTTCGTTTCCTGCAATCGCAGGAGAGCCGGAAGCACCTGAAGCAACAGAATTAGATCAGGTCACTTCTGTTTCTCAGTTAACCGATGTTCAGCCGACCGATTGGGCATTTCAGGCATTGCAGTCTCTAGTCGAGCGCTATGGTTGTATTGCAGGCTATCCTGACAAAACCTTTCGCGGCAATCGCGCCCTGACTCGGTACGAATTTGCAGCAGGCTTGAATGCTTGTCTTGATCGTGTGAATGAACTGATTGCGCCTAGCACCGCTGATTTGGTCAAGCAGGAAGACTTAGAGAAACTGAAAACGCTGCAAACTCAATTCTCATCGGAGTTAACTGCACTTCGAGGTAAGGTTGACACTCTAGAAGCACGCACTGCAAAGCTCGAATCTCAACAGTTTTCGACCACGACCAAAATGAATGGATTTTCGGTCATTGGCGTACAGGGAAGGACACCCAATCGGGGCGATCGTAATCCCAGAGATGGGCAACGGGATACCGATGATCCAGGAACGAATTTTAATGTCATCACAAACAACTATCTGTCTTTCACCACGCAGTTCAGCCCGCGCGATTTTCTCTACTTCGCATTCTGGCAACAAAATGGAAGTGGCGATCCTCGGCTCACCAATGATGCTCGAGTCGGCTATGACGCTGGTGGATTCCCCCTCTATATCAGTGACTTAAAATATCACTTTATGGTCACGGACAAATTGGTCGGGATGGTTGGAACAGAAGGCATTTACAGCAGTTTGGCATTTCGAGGACCTAATCGAGCTGAAGGAGCATTTACAGGCCCGGTTTCTTACTTTGCTCAGCGTAATCCGATCTTGAATATTGGCTTTGGTCGAGGTGGCGTTGCTTTTGATTGGCAATTTGCCAAGCGGGCAAGTTTGCAGGCTATTTACTCCACCAATATTCCTGGATTCTTCCCTAACTCAATTGGCGGCAAAGGACACAATACAGCAGGTGTCCAGCTTGCTGTGACTCCGACCGATCAAGTCGATGTTGCCCTGTACTACATCAACAACTATTCTCCGAATGGTCAGTTGCTTAGTTTTGTGGGGGATGCTCAACTGACAGCGATCGATCCGGTACGCGGAAGTTCTGCTCCTACTCAAACCAATGCATTTGGGGGAACGGTAAACTGGCAAATTAATCCGCGGCTAAATCTGGGAGGATGGTTTGGCTATACCAACTCTTACATTCCGGGCGAATCGGGCCGAGTTGAGACGACGAATTACATGGTCTACTTGAATTTCCTGGATCTGTTTGGCAAAGGAAATCTGGGAGGTCTGTATGTGGGACAGCCACCGAAAATTACGCGGAGTAGCTTACCCATCGGGAGTAATATTCCGGATTCACTCAATACTGGATTGGGTCGCTCAGGTGGACAACCTGGAACGACGACACACGTTGAAGCGTTCTACCGCTGGCAGCTGAATAACAATATCAGTGTGACCCCTGGACTGATTTGGATCATTCAACCTAGACATACACCAGATAGCGATTCGTTTGTGACAGGGGTTGTCCGGACAACTTTCGCATTCTAGGTTTATCAGTTCTTCACAAGAAAATCAGTAGAAGTGCTCAACGCGATCGACTAGGGAGAAGGACTAGGGTGTGAGCATCCATTTTTCACGCTGATTATGTCTTCTTCACTCTTGCGTTCGATTGTTCTTTTGAGTTTTGCAGGTGCGATGGTCAATCCGGCAGTGGCTGAGACGGCTCCTGAAGTCCAGCAACCTGTTACTGAGAATCAGCAGGTTGTCGTGCAGAAAGAAGCTCCAAAGCAGGATCAGCCCGTTCTCGTGTCACAATCCGATGCGGAAAAACCCGTTGCTCAAAAGATCCAAACCAGAGTGCCATTGAGCAGCCGGATTTTCTCGGCTCCTTCCATGCAGCAATAGCATTGTCAATTACAATTTTTCTCTGTGAGGATATTTTATAGAGAGATGTAAGCGCTACATCTCTCTATTTGTTTGTTGAAATGCGATACCACAAGTTGTAGTATGGTGAGATTTCCTAAAATCACGTTGCTATGACTCAGAAGAAGCCTCACCCACTGCAACGGTTGTTTAACTACGATCGCATTTACCGTTCTCAAGCACTACAAGCGAGTCTCAACTCTGTTCTCAATAAGGCATTTGACCTTGCGCCTCCTTATCTGATTGGGATTGCAGTGGATATCGTCGTTAAGCGGGATCAATCTTGGATTGCTCAACTTGGGGTGAAAAGCATTCCAGGACAGTTAACGGTCATTTCATTTCTGACCTTATTGATTTGGGGGTTAGAATCCCTGTTTGAATATTTCTACGATCGACAATGGCGAGATCTCGCCCAAACCATGCAGCATGATTTGCGGCTCGATGCCTATCAGCATTTGCAAGAGTTAGAGCTAAGCTTTTTTGAAACTGAGACAACAGGCAATTTACTTGCCATTCTCAATGACGATATCAATCAGCTTGAGCGCTTTCTCGATAGTGGTGCCAATCAGATTCTGCAATTCTTCACGACTGTATTGCTCGTCGGTGGAACGTTCATTGCCTTTGCACCTTCGGTTTCATGGCTGGCAATGTTGCCGATTCCATTCATTATTTGGGGCACGTTGGTGTTTCAGAAAATGCTTGCCCCTCGCTATGCCGATGTGCGACAGAAGTCAGGCTTGATCAATGCCAGATTGGCAAATAACTTGTCAGGGATTGCAACGATTAAAAGCTTTACGGCTGAGGATTATGAACTCGAACGAGTTGGCATTGAGAGTGAAGCGTATCGCCGCAGTAATCGAAACGCGATCGCACTTTCTGCTGCATTCGTGCCGTTGATTCGATTTGTGATTCTGGTTGGATTTACTGCAACCTTGTTTCTCGGCGGATTGGAAGCAGCAAATGGTCGGCTATCGGTTGGAACATATGGATTTATGGTGTTCATTATCCAACGGTTGTTGTGGCCCTTTACGCAATTGGGACAGACCTTGGATCAATATCAGCGAGCGATGGCATCGATTAACCGCGTCATGAATTTGCTCGATACACCGATCGCAATTCCCACTGGAAATCGAGCTTTTCCGACCCATCAAGTTCGAGGCGAAGTGGAGATTCGAGACATTACTTTTGCATACCCAGATCGCACGCCTGCCTTGACGAATCTTTCTCTGCATCTTCCGGCGGGACAGACGATTGGCATTGTCGGCGCGACGGGTTCAGGGAAAAGCACCTTAGTCAAATTGCTGCTGCGATTTTATGAAATTCAGCAAGGGCAAATTCTGATTGATGGAATTGATATTCGAGAGCTGCAACTCCGGGATCTGAGACGCTGTATTGGTTGGGTTAGTCAAGAGGTTTTCCTGTTTCATGGAACGGTGGCGGAAAACATTGCATATGGCAGTTTTGAGGCGAGTCGTGCAGAAATTATGCAAGCTGCGAAACTCGCTGAAGCGCATGAATTCATCGAAGCTTTACCCCAAGGGTATGACACGATCGTTGGAGAACGCGGTCAGAAATTATCGGGTGGGCAAAGACAAAGACTGGCGATCGCGCGTGCCATTCTGAAAGATCCACCTATCTTGATTTTGGATGAAGCAACCTCTGCAGTCGATAACGAGACTGAGGCAGCCATTCAGCGATCACTGGATACGATCACCCAACATCGCACGACGATTGCGATCGCGCATCGTCTCTCGACAATTCGACAGGCACACTGCATTTATGTAATGGAGTATGGGCGCATTGTGGAGCAAGGAACGCATGAAGAATTACTGGCTCATGATGGCGTTTATGCTGCCTTGTGGCGAGTTCAGTCGGGTATTCGCTCTTGAGCGGGACGGAGCTTCTCAATATTGGGTTTGAGGTGGGTGAGATCGATAAAGTGATCCGACACATGAATCAAGCTGTCACTGGTCATCGTCGGTAGGCTAACGACCTCGATTTTGACTCCGCGATAGGACACATGATCAACGGCATAGGTGAGGTCGCCTGTGCCGCTGAGCAAGATGATCGTGTCACAGTGCTGGGAAAGGGTGATCATATCCACCGCCATTTCAATGTTGAGATCCGCTTTTTTGGAGCCATCTGGGTGCTGAATTAGCTCTTTAGAGACAACCCGGAATCCGTTATGGCGCATCCATAAGAGAAATCGCTGTTGCTTTTCGTTCGCGCGATCGACTCCGGTGTAGAAATAGGCGCGAACTAGCGATCGATCTCCGGTTAGGCATTGTAAGAGGCGAGTATAGTCAATCTCCATGCCAAGCTGCATCGCTGCATAAAACAGGTTTGCACCATCAATCAGGATGACGACTCGTTCTTCTGGATCAGAGGGAATCAGTTGTTTGTATTGAGAAGTTTTGCCTAAAGAAGAATTTTCCGGAAAGGAGGAGTGAGACGGTCTGGGGACTAGCTGCATTGAAACCGCTCCTAAACGATAAGAACACTTTGATAACAGGGCAAAAACGACGAAATTTTAATAACTTAATACTTTCTTTAGATTTAACCTGATTTTTCTTGAAAATGCAGGTCTGGCTGAGGATATGAACACAAATCTTAGTATTCTGAAAATTCTGAATTTCAGGCTAGATTTTGCCGATGCGATTCAAAGCATGATACTGCATACATCGGCAATCCACACTGCAATCCCCATCAGCGATCGCGTTAGAATCCGAGGAAAATAACGTGAGTGTCAAAATCAATGGTGTTATTTGGATTTGGGAAAAAATCAGCGATGCCGTCGCAGAGTGAGGCTTTAAAAGGGCGATCGGAAAAGATGCCCGTTCCTGAGAAGCACTTTGTCAATGGTCATCCTTTGCAAGCGCCGTTTCCCGCAGGTCTGGAAACCGCCGTTTTCGGATTAGGATGCTTCTGGGGTGCAGAACGCAAATTCTGGCAGCAAGAAGGCGTTTACACAACCGCCGTCGGGTATGCAGCCGGATACACGCCGAATCCAACTTATCAAGAAGTGTGTTCTGGCATGACTGGACATAATGAAGTCGTTCTCGTCGTCTATGACCCGAAAAAAATCAGCTACGAGCAACTTCTGAAGGTCTTCTGGGAAAGCCATGATCCGACTCAGGGAATGCGCCAAGGCAATGATGCGGGAACGCAATATCGATCGGGCATTTATGTCTATTCGGATGAGCAGCGTCAGTTCGCCGAGGCTTCTCTGAAAACCTATCAGGCGGAACTGGCGAAAGCAGGCTACAAAGCCATCACGACCGAAATTCTGGACGCACCAGAGTTTTACTACGCAGAAGCTTATCATCAGCAATATTTGGCTAAAAATCCCAATGGCTACTGTGGCTTAGGTGGTACAAAAGTCTGCTATCCCGGTGCGTGATCTGCATCTTGTTGAGTCGGCTGTGGATCAAGCTCGGTTCGCGCCGACTCAAACGCGGGACAATATCCCTCCGGCGTGACTTTGAAATTAAACAAGGGCGATGCTGGATTCCAACAGCGTTGCCCTCGGAAATGCCGACAGCGAAAACAGCTATCTCTTTCAGCTTCTTCTAACCAAATCGACGATCGATCTTGATTCATCAATTCTCGCTGATTCAATCCCCGCAAGATTAAATCCTGTCCTTGCCAACGCGCTTCGATTAATCCAGTGTCAGACAGCGATCGCCAGCGCGGATCAGCCGTAATTGCCTCGGGTAAAGAGACGATGACTTCTGTTGCCAGTTCTGTAATTTCTCCTTCGTAAGTTGTCTCCGGCAAGACAGGCTGTAAGAATGTTTCTCCGATCGGTAACTCAACGAGCGTGCCGGATGCAGGACAATGCAGATGGTAGCGATTGTGCAACTCATCGAGTCCTGTTAAATCTGTCAAATAGCTCGGATTTCCGTGGACGAAAATTACGTGTTGAGGGCGCAGATTGTGAATAAATTGCGTCGTGCTTGCGCCATCACAATGCTGTGCGAGCAGGTAGGTTTCGACTGCATAGTTCTGAGGAATGTTAAAGACAGATCCTTCAAGGTTCTGCGGTAGTAAAGTGAGCCAACGTTCTGGCTGATCGTCAAAGAACTCATCCCAATTGACTGAGAAATCGGTCAGCACAATGCACGGAGACGCGCTGACCGTCGATCGCTGTTCTGGATGCAATCGTCGCACTCTCGGACGCACGCGATCGTCCCAAAACAAAGACTGATGACGCGCAAAGTTTTGCACAGAAGCAGGCAGATGAGGCAGCAAATCTAAATACGCATCACAGCCCGCCGCGACCATGCCATCGACCCAAATATCGAGATCCCGCCCTGTAAACGAATGATGGCTTCTGAGCAACATCAGCAACTCTTGCCCCAATCCAATCATCGGAGTGGGCAGTAAAACAGAATGTCGATCGCTTAATGCTCGGCTGATTCTTTCTGCAAGTTGATTTTCCTGCTGTCGTCGATGGGGAAATCGAGCCGTGCCGTAAGTTCCTTCAATAATCACGACATCGGGATGCAATCCGCGTAATTCTTCCAGGCGCAGTCCTTCTACTAATCGAGAATTCGACAGGAAAAAATCTCCGGTATAGAGAACACTGCAAGGACGTTCTCCCGTACTCGGCGCATAGGTTAATAAAATCGCTGCTGCTCCTGGCAGATGTCCCGCCGGAAACAGTTCAGCCGTCAGACCATCTTGAAACTCAACTGGCGATCGCCAAGGCAAAGCCTGGACAAATTGCGGCACTTTGTCCGCCTCATCCATCCAGTTGAGCGGCAACAGTTGAGTGGTTGCTTCGCTGGCGTAAATTGGCAGTTTGGGAAACGATCGATATAAGGCAAGCAAGCCTTGAGCATGATCAGGATGGGCATGGCTGCAGAGAACCACGTCTGCCGGGAGCGGGGCTGCACTATCAGAGAGCGCGGAAATATCGGGGAGTCCGCAATCCAGCAAAATCCGATAGGGACCCATCCGAACTAAGAGTGCGACTCCCTCGTCGCCATGTCCCGCACCGTAGGGAAAACAGTCCAGTTGCGTCACGAATTCACCCTAAAACGATTCAGAATTCGGCGGAGAGAAGGCGGAATTCCGAGAACGGATTGGGCAACTCAGAATTCTGCTTTCTGGAGATTAGTGTGCGGAACCATTGCCGTGATAGTTATCGGTATCATAAAACCCATTGCGCGTGCCAAAGAACAGACAAGCGACGGTAAATACGACGCTGAGAACTAGTAAGACGAGTTTTACATCCATAATCGCTTACAACCTTTTGAATCTTTTATTTATGAGTGTACAGGAGCAACAATACAAAGTGATGCTACGAACTGTGAACGATTTTAGAGCCAGATTGCTGAAAGTTTATCAAATCACAGATTAATCACAGATTTACCCAAGGAGAGACTATTGCGGTTTAATCAATTGTCCGCGATCGGTAAATCGGACTGATTTAATTTTCAGGGCTGGATTTTGCGTGAGCGTGCGTCGCACACTGCCAAATAAAGCAAGTTGTTCGCAGTTCGCAAGCGTGGTTAAGGATTTTCGTGCATTTGGAACCGGACGGAAATCGACGGTCGCCACTCTAGATTTGACTTTAACGCGATATCCTGCAACATCCAAACTTTCACTGTTTGCTTTTTCTAAAGTTTGAGCGATCGCTTGAGTCACGGGCTGACTCGCAGGAACGGTTGCCTTGGTCGTTTTGAATTTATTGCATTCGCTATCAATCTGATAGATGTTGATCGTCAGCGTCTTTCCTTTCGTTGTGGGTTTAGCAACCGGAGAAGCTGCAACTGGGGAAGGAGATATTTCGAGTTTGATCGGGTCGGGCGATCGACAGCTACTCAGTGTCAGCAATACGGCACCCAAGAGAAATAGATTGCGCATCATCGTCGTATGATTTTCCTGTTTTTGCTTCCGTACTTGGAAAGAGAAACTATACCAATCTCGGTAGAGCATCGTGCTGCGTCTCTTTCGACTAAAGATAGGATTTTCTATCTTATGCGCTTGTACAGATTGTGAAATTGCTGTTTCAGGGGTAGCATAAGCGTAGCAATGCCTGCAACTGGTATTGATGTTGATTTTTTTTAATTTCATGGACGACGTCCATTTAGGCAACACAACACGCATTTCCTAGCCTGGTTACCCTCTGAGGTCTTCCAGCGCGCGGAAGATTATGGAGGGAAAGTTAGATGCTGACTCAAGACAGTCGGGCAACGCTCGATCGTATCTCGGATCTCAATCGCTTAAAGTTAGAGCTAAACGAACTGCCTGCGATCGATGTAGGCGACTATATTTCTGACCTGGCTCCTGAACAACGAGCCATTACATTTCGCTTATTAAATAAAACTCAGGCAACGGATGTCTTCGAGTATTTGCCACCGGATGTGCGCGAATCGCTGATCGGTTCGCTGCACAATATCCAGGTTTGTCAAATTGTCGAATCGATGCGTCCTGACGATCGCGCAGAATTATTTGATGAATTGCCTGCGGGGATTGTCAAACGGCTTGTTCAACAACTGAGTCCAGAAGAACGGCAGGCGACGGCAACAATTTTGGGGTACGCCGAGGGGACAGCAGGTCGGGTGATGACGACCGAGTATGTCCGCTTGCGAGAAGGACTGACGGTGGGCGAGGCGTTGAGTAAGATTCGACTCGCTGACCGAGATAAGGAAACGATTTACTACGCTTACGTCACGGATAATAACCGCAAGCTGAAGCAGGTGGTTTCGCTGCGACAATTATTATTTTCGATCCCGGATGCCAGAATTGAGGACATTGGCAGCGATCGTGTGATCAAAGCCCGGACTGAAATGCAGCAAGAAGAAGTCGCGCAGTTAATGAAGCGCTATGACTTGCTAGCGGTTCCGGTTGTCGATCGCGAAGATCGTCTAGTTGGAATTATCACGGTCGATGATGTCGTCGATATTCTCGAACAAGAAGCAACCGAGGATATCCAAAAACTTGGCGGTGGCGGTGGCGATGAGTCTTCGCTGTCGCTGCCGATCGATAAACTTCGCAATCGGTTGCCTTGGTTGTTAGGAATTATGGCGCTTTATATTGGAGCGTCGAGTGCAATCGCGCCGTTTCAAACGACGATCGCGGCTGTTCCAGTTTTGGCGGTGATTATGCCTTTGTTCTCGAATACGGGCGGAACGGTCGGAATTCAGGCGTTGACGGTGACGATTCGATCGCTCGGCGTTGGAGAAGTATCTTCAAAAGATACGATGAAAATTCTGCGAAAAGAATTGATTGCAGGAGTTGGAACGGCATTGGCGCTGGGATTGACGATGTTATTGCTGTCGTTGATTTGGACAAAGCCGGAGGAACGGTGGGTTGGATTTGTAGCGGGCTTTGTGATGGCATCAAATAGCATTGTTGCTGTGACGTTGGGAACGCTGCTACCGATGGGCTTGAAGCGATTGAACCTTGATCCAGCGTTGGTGAGTGGCCCATTGGTGACGACATTGCTCGATACGATCGGCTTTATTACCTTCCTGACTCTGATTACATTCAGTTTGAATGTGTTGAAGCTTGGAGTTTAAAGGCTTTGAAAGCATTCAAGCAGTTGTTCTCGTGAAAATAAAAACTTCCCATGCGACGATCCGTTCTCTTTCAAGAAATTTTGAATGCAATTCATTCATCTGTACATGCCAGCTAAAAATCAACGCTTCCGTCTAAAGCAAATCATCGTTTTGCAAAAACAGTGTTGCACATTTGGGCAAATTAATTTGTTCAAAAAAATCGGATGCTCTTCATGATGACGTATCATTAGGACGCTTTTTGATTGTCGAGTGTCAGTCATGTCTTGGAATCGTCGCCACGTTTTATCGCTTGCCGATTTTTCGGTTGAAGAATATAACACTGTTTTGCAGACTGCAAGTAGTTTTCGAGAAGTGTTGACTCGTCGTACTAAAAAGGTTCCGACGCTGCAAGGTCAAGTCGTGGCAAATTTGTTTTTTGAACCTTCGACTCGAACTCGCAGTAGTTTTGAACTTGCAGCGAAACGTCTGTCAGCTGATACATTGAACTTTGCTGCGAGTACTTCTTCGATTACCAAAGGAGAAACCATTCTCGATACAGCTAAAACATATTTAGCAATGGGAACGGACATGATGGTGATTCGGCATAAAGAAGCCGGAGTGCCACAAGCGATCGCTGATGAAATGGATCGCTTAAATGTCAAAGTCGGCGTACTCAACGCAGGTGACGGACAACATGAACATCCGTCTCAAGCCTTGCTCGATCTGTTTACGATTTGTTCGTTGATGGATGTCGAAAAACCGCGATCGACATTACTCGAAGGCAAAAAAATTGCGATCGTGGGCGATATCTTGCATTCTCGGGTGGCTCGATCCAACATTTGGAGCTTGACTGCTAGTGGAGCAGAAGTTCACTTAGCTGCGCCCCCGACATTGCTGCCAAAAGAGTTCGCGGATTTTGTTAAAACAAGCAATCCAGAAATTTCTCGAAAATTGTTCATTCATTGGACATTAGAGCCTGCGCTAATTGATGCAGATTTTGTCATGACATTGCGCTTGCAAAAAGAACGAATGACCAGCCATCTGTTGCCGAGTTTGCGCGAGTATCATCAACAGTTTGGGATCACGCGCGATCGCTTAAAGCTGTGTAATCCAGACGTGAGAGTGCTGCATCCCGGCCCGGTGAATCGAGGCGTTGAGATCAGTTCGGATTTGATGGATGATCCGGTGCTGAGTTTGATTTCGCAGCAGGTAACGAGTGGGGTAGCGGTGCGGATGGCGTTGTTGTATTTGATGGGAGGGGGGAAGGTTGGGTAGAAGATTTGGGGACTCCCCACTTCGTCCCCAAATCCCTATACACTAAGAACTGTAAAGTTGAGCGATCGCTAAATTTCATGAGTTCTACCGACTACGACGTAATTGTGATTGGGTCTGGCATTGGCGGATTAGTCACCGCTTCCCAACTCGCGGCAAAAGGAGCAAATGTTTTAGTCTTAGAACGGTATTTGATTCCGGGTGGGAGTGCTGGATACTTCGATCGCGATAGTGGATATCGCTTTGATGTCGGTGCATCCATGATTTTTGGATTTGGCGATAAAGGCACAACCAATTTACTGACTCGGGCATTGGATGGGGTCGGAATGTCGATCGAAACAATTCCTGATCCGGTACAAGTTCACTATCATTTGCCCGATGGGTTAGATCTCAAAGTTCACAAAGACTATGAGAAGTTTCTCCAAGAATTGATCGCTTACTTTCCCCATGAAGAGAAAGGCATTCGGCAGTTTTATGATGAATGCTGGAAAGTGTTTAACTGTCTCAATGTCATGGAGCTACTCTCGCTTGAAGAATTGGGATACTTGACGCGAGTGTTTTTCCAGCATCCTTTTGCTTGTTTAGGGTTAGTTAAGTACTTGCCGCAGAATGCTGGAGATATTGCCCGCCGATACATTCACGATCCGCAATTGCTGAAGTTCATCGATGCAGAGTGCTATATCTGGTCAGTTGTGCCAGCCGATCGTACGCCGATGATCAATGCGGGCATGGTGTTTAGCGATCGCCATTACGGCGGAATTAACTATCCCAAAGGTGGCGTTGGACAAATCGCGCAGAAGCTAGTTGAAGGGTTAGAAAAGGCGGGTAGTCAGATTAAATACAAGACGCGCGTCACAGAAATTTTGATTGAAAACAATCGCGCAGTCGGCGTGAAACTCGCATCCGGTGAAACATTGCGAGCCAAGAGAGTGGTTTCAAATGCAACACGATGGGATACGTTTGAAAAGTTACTTCCTGCATCGCAAAAGCCCAACTCAGAAACAAAATGGCAACAACGCTATCAACAATCTCCTAGTTTCTTGAGTCTACATTTAGGAGTCAAAGCTGAAGCATTGCCTGCGGATGTAGAATGTCATCACATTTTGCTGGAAACTTGGGATGAAATGGAAGCCGAACAAGGCACAATCTTTGTTTCGATTCCAACCTTGCTTGATCCGAGCTTAGCGCCTGAAGGACATCATATTGTGCATACCTTTACGCCCAGTTGGATGCAGGAATGGGAGAATCTTTCACCCAGTGAATATAAGGCGAAAAAAGAGGCAGCAGCGAATCGATTAATCGATCGCTTAACTCAACTTTTCCCGAATTTAATTCAGGGCTTAGATTACCAAGAAGTCGGAACCCCAAGAACGCATCGACGATTTTTAGGACGGGAGAATGGCACCTATGGTCCGATTCCTGCACGGAAATTGCCTGGATTGCTCGGAATGCCATTTAATCGGACTGCGATCGCCAATCTTTATTGCGTGGGAGATAGTACATTTCCGGGACAAGGCTTAAATGCAGTCGCGTTTTCGGGCTTTGCTTGCGCGCATCGAGTTGCAGTCGATTTGGGGCTTTAATCCTAAGTCATAATGTAAACAATCGTCTTCATTATTAGTGATGTCATGAATGCTTCAGACACAATTAGTACAGAAGTGACGTTGCCGATCAACTTATATCAAGCGATCGCGCATCGGGCACAGGGACAAGGAAAATCTGTCAATAGCGAAATTGTCTCACTGCTTGCTTCCTTGATCGACGATTCATCTCTCGCACAAGAATTTGCGGATTGGGAAGCTGCAAGCGATGAGGATTGGATCAATTTAGACGCAACACTGGCATCTCAGGAAAACTAGATGGCAAGAGGAGACATTCTCCTGGTCAGTCTGCCAGATTCAGATAAGCGAGAAAAAAAAGGCAACCGACCTGCGATCGCAGTACAGACCGATCTTGGAAACTCCCCAATGTTGATGGTTATCCCAATCACATCTTCTTTAGGTGCGCTTCGTTTCTCATTTACGGTAGAAATCAAGCCGTCGAAGCAGAATGGGTTGACCTTACCGTCAGTCGCAATGGTTTTCCAAATGCGGGCAATCGATCGAAAACGCATCATCCGCAAGATTGGACAGCTAGAGTCAGAATATCTGGTGCAAGTTGATGCAGCAATTTGGCAGATGTTGAAGCCTGTACAACCTGATGAATCTTGAACCGCGATCGCGAATCTTTACTGTGTACGAGATAGCACATTTTCGGGACAAGGTTTAAATGCAGTGGCATTCTCGGGGTTTGCCTGCGCGCATCGAGTTGCTGTTGATTTGGGGCTTTAGCCTTTCCAGACTCGCGATGAGCCGCGATACCGCATTTTTCGACGCGCACCTAAGTTCCGCATCACATGCGGCATATCCACTTGATGACCTAAGATAATCACGGCATCGCCTTCATGCAAGAAAGTAGACTGAGACGGATGCGTCACCGTTGTCCCGTCCGCTCGTCGCAGCGCCACAATAATCATCGTGCCTTTGCCCCGAAGTTCAATATCCCCGATCGTTGCTCCAATTAGTCCAGACGCTGAATCAATCAGCAATTCATCGACTTGAATATCGAGTTGTCCTAGTAACTCATTCAACGTCGCGCGCTCATCGCCTTGGCTGAAGAAATCGAGTGTCGCTGGATGAGTGATCATATGTGCCATACGGAACGCACTAATTGAAGCCGGAAGCACCACTTGATCCGCGCCTGCTAAACGTAATTTCTTTTCAGTTGAAGGCAATTCACCCCGCGACACAATCATTAATTTGGGATTCAGTTCACGGGCTGTCAACGTAATGAAAACGTTTGCCGCATCATCTGGGAGAACGGTTGTTAGAGCTCTTGCTCGATCGATACCCACTTGATACAGCACAGTGTCATCGGTTGCATTGCCGGTGTAGACCAAATACCCTAACGTTTCGGCTTGCTCAATCCGCTCAGCATTGTTATCAATCACCACAAACGGAACGAGCGAGTCTGTCAGTCTTTTTGCCAGAATTTGACCCATACGCCCAAAGCCGCAAATAATCACATGGTCTTTCAAACCTTCGATCGTGCGCGTCATACGTCGTTTTCCTAAAAGCTGGTTGATTTCGCCTTCTGTAATCATCTGCACAAATCCTCCAACCGCATATACGGCTGAAGATGTGCCACTAATGATCACCAAAATGGTAAAGACCTTCAGAGCGGGTGTATTAATCGGTTGCACTTCCCCGAAGCCCACCCCAAACACCGTAATCACAACCATATAGATCGCATCGAGCGGCGACCAGCCCGCTAAAATATAGCCGCCTGTTGCCGCCAAAACTGTGATGAGAAAGAAGATGACTCCCGTGAGAATTCGCCTGAGTGGGGATTGCATGATGACGATTCAACAAGATTGGATGCTTATCTTCGCAGATCGATCGCGCTTTTGAATGTTCGCTATATATCTGCTCGATCGCCTGCCTGGATTTTAAACATTTCCACTGAGGATTGCAGTTCTTCAGCTACACCAACCGTTTGCCGCAATGCATCTGAAACTCGCAGCGAAGAATCAGATGTGCGATTTGACACTTCGGCAACTTCTTGAATCAAGCTCGTGACTGAGCGAGAAGTCATCGCTTGAGCTGCCATCGTTTCCGAAATCGATTTCACGAGCTGATCCATCTGTTGAGAGACTTGAACCACATGCAGCAAGCTCTGCTTCGCATTGCGGGCAGAATGAGCGCTTTCGACGGCTTGAGTTGCACCATGCGTCATCGTGCTTACAACTTCACCCGTTTGCTGTTGGATCGTTTCAATAATGGCAGCAATTTCGCGAGTTGCATTTGCTGATCGAGAGGCTAATTCTGCAATTTCATTTGCCACAATGCTGAATCCTCGTCCGTGTTCGCCAGCGCGAGTTGCTTCAATACTGGCATTAATGGCGAGTAAATCCGTTTGAGTTGCTAAATCATTAATCAGCGATACGACTCGTCCAATGTGTTGAGACGATTCGCCGAGTTGTTTGACTTTGCGCGTCGCATCTTCAACGGTTGCTCTGAGGCTGTAAATGCTGGTCACGGTTGAATCCATGATCGTTTCGCCAGATTCAGCCGCGATCGCAGCTTGTTCGGCAGAGATCGCAGCTTTTTGCGCCCGTTCTGCTACAGCTTGCATGGCTTGCGTCATTTGCTCAACCGAATCTAACGTCCGAATTGTTTCCTGAGCTTGCTGTCTCGCTTGCACGGCAAGCTGTTCGACTTCGCCTTCGTTTTGGCTGAGCAGGTCATTCACTTGTGCAGACGATTGTTTGACTTTGACAACGATCGTGCGGAGATTTTCGACGATCGCATTAAAGAAGTCTGCGACGATACCTAAATCACCAGCATTCGTATTGGCATGCACGGTCAAATCTCCGGCGGAAACGTTTTGCACTTCGCCTAAGAGTTGAATGATTTGCCGCTGTAAGGAATCTTTGCGAGTTTCGGCATCTTGTAGCGCGCGTTGGTGCTCTTGAAGCAGATTTGCTTGATCGAGCGCGTAACCGATTTGTGTCACCAGTTGAGACAGGAAATTGACCTCAGATTGTTGCCACTTGTGCGGGGAATTACACATCTGAGCACACACTAATCCTGTAACTTGCTCATTCTGCTTGAGCGGGACGATCAGTTCAGCTTTTGTATTCAGGGTTGCGGCTTGCTGTCTGTACGTATCGTTGGGTTCTGCAGCTGAGTTCTGAATCACCCAAGGTGACTGGAACTGATATTGCTCAATGCGTTGCAGTCCTAGGGGATCTTGAATGGATTGATGGATGACACTAAAGCTTTCATTGCCGATCGATTCATTCGAGATCAGCGCATCAAGCGTTTCCGGATTTTGGAATTGATACACAATCACACGATCGAGCTTGAGAAAATTCCGAGTTTCAGTGATTGCCGTTTGCAAAATCTGAGCAGCATTCAACGATCGCCGCATTCGCACCGTAATCTCACTCAAGGCTCTGGCTTCTCGGGTCTGTTCTTCTTGACGCGAAACTTCCGTTTCGAGCGCACTTTCCGAAGACCGAATGCTATCCGCCATGTGATTAAACGCCATCGCCAGTTTCCCGACTTCATCTTTCGCATAGATTTCGGCTCGGACTGTGCGATCCCCGTCCGCAAATGCTTCTGTCGTTTGCTGAAGGTTCTGAATCGGTTTGACGACCATGCGACGGAACAGAGCCGTCCAAGCCACGATCGTCACGAATGCCAGCGCAAACGCCATGCCTTGTTGCTGCATACTCTCCCAGAGCAATTGATTCAAAGCGCCTTCAGGAGTTCCCCGGACAATCAGCGCAGTGGGTTGATCCGCATTGATGCGAACGGCTCGCTCTGGGGTTTCGATAATTCGATTTGGCAAAGCTTTGACCGCGACAGTATGCATTTGTCCATTAATCTCAAGTCGTTGAGTCACAGTTTCTCCGTTGGTCGCGATCGCGGATTGGAGAATCGCAGGATCAGCCAGTGCGACATCAATTTGAGACTGTTGGGAATCGTCTTTTGTGAGTGAGGTAGCTAAGCTAAAGTTACCATCTGCGCGGCGTAGATAAATCGCACTATAGCCGCCACCAAATGAATTGAGGGTATTTTCAACGATCGGGAGTTTGCGATTGGCAATGTCTCCAAAAATCAGCACGCCGAGAACGTTCTCGTTATCAGGATCACGGACGGGCGTGACGACATAGCGAATTAAAGCATCTTGAGGTTTGAATCCGTCTGGAAGCGGTGGAGCTTCTTTGCTGAGTTCGTCTCCACTGACGATTTCGTTGGCTTTGATTTGATTGCCGTCTTTGAGAACTTGCTGAATCAGGGCGACGAGTTTGGGTGAAGTGATCGTTTCCTTCGATCGCGAATTATTGGCACTGGCAATGATGCGTAAATCCTTGCCGACGAGCGTGGCATATTCCATGCGGCGGGCTTTGACTTCGTTTTGCAAAATCTTTTGCAAGTCCGCAGGTGGAGCTTGATTGTTTTGATGATTTTTAGTCGCTGCGATCACGGCGGAATTGTCAGATTGCCCCCGAGAGCCGAATCCCATCTGATTGACTTTGATGTTGTAGTTCGTTTCCGTGACCGCGAGTTCGGATTTGGCTTGAGACAGCAGTTGAGTTCTCAAACTGTTGGTGAGCACGAAGGTCGAGCCAATCCCAAATCCCACCATGGGAATGAATTCACACAGCGTTAAGGCGAGAAGTTGTTTGCGCCCGATTGGTAAGTTGTAGAACCAGTTGATCCAAGCAGGACGAGATTTTGGAGATTGAGAACTAGGACGGCGACTGTCTAACATAGGTGCGAGTATTTCGGCAATTGAATATTAAAGGAGATCTGGGTATTTTGAGTGTGTTTTTTGCACTGAGTTTTTCCGTATGGAAAACTTTGAATGCATCAGGATTCGCTGAATTTTATGCTGTAGCATTCGGTGTTGTCTTGCTCGCCATCTATGAAACGCAATCTGATTATTCTGAGTGTCGGATTTTCTCTACTGTGTAATTTCAATACTTCTGCACACGCAGTTCCGGGTAATTCTGTGCAAACCGTGAAAAATTGGGCGAAACAACATTCGCTTTTATCGCCGTTAGGTCGAGGGATTGCTGAGTTAAGTGGGTTGCCATTCTATACGAGTCAAGCCACGCTATCTAATGGTACGGTTGTGTTTTCGATGAGTCCGGATCGTCAAGATAAAATTTCGCAAAGAGAAACAATCGCATTCGCTACGGCTGAGCCGTTTGCTGGATTTACTCGGCAAAATTTGGATTTGATTCGCCGGATTTATAGCAGTGCGATCGCCAATGATTTTCGAGCCTCGCAATATATCGCGAAGGTTGACTATCATTCAGTAGAAAATCGATATTTTCGCGGCAAGCAGTTTGGATATCGCACGACTGCCTTCAAAGAAGCAAATGACGGGCGAAAGTTTTATCATTTCACGATACTGCCTCTAGAAAGCTTGAATGGTACGATTCAAGGCGATCGCCAATGCCGTCAACAAAGTCAGTTTGGATGTGAATAGTCCATGTTCGATCGCCAATTTGCGCAAGTTCTAGAAACCATGCCTGCGGTACTCGCAACCGTGATTCAAACCCAAGGTTCTGTTCCGCGTGAAGTGGGTGCAAAGATGCTGATTTGTGCAGATGGTCGCATTTTGGGAACGATTGGGGGCGGTGCAGGGGAAGCGAAAGTGATTCAGCAAGCTCGCGCCATTCTCGAAACAGGTCGTAAACAATGGGTTGAGATCGATCTGACAGGTGCACCAAACCGAGAAACTCAAGGAATCTGTGGTGGCATGATGCGAGTTTGGTTAGAACGCTGGCAAGGTGAGCGATCGCTTTCTCTAGTTCGTCAAATGATGACGATGCTGGAATCGGGACAGGCAGTATCGATCGTGACTCCTTTTGACGATCGCTTTCCTTATTTGTCGCAAGACTGCCCGGAGCAAGCCTTTATCGAAACGCTGCACCCTGCACCAACGCTGCTGATTGTCGGAGCGGGTCACTGCGGTATTCAGTTGGCAAAGGTTGCAGATTTGGTTGGATTTCAGGTAATTGTGCAAGACGATCGAGCAGAGTGGGCAAATGCAGAGTTGTATCCGCAGGCAAGAGTTGCTCATTGTGCGATCGAGCAAGTTGTCGATGAACTTGCGAATCACACGGAACTCTATGCAGCTTTAGTAACACGCGGTTATCAGTACGACCTTGCTGCATTAAAAGCTTTATTGAATCGAAAATTGCCTTGCCGCTATTTGGGCATGATCGGCAGCGAGAAGCGAGTGAGAAAGGTTTATCAGACGTTGGAGATTGACCCGGAGAAATTACGATCGATTTACGCACCGATTGGATTAGAGATTGGAGCCTTAACGCCAGAAGAAATTGCCGTGAGTATCTGTGCAGAGTTGATTATGGTGCGACGGGGAGGAACAGGTCGATCGCTGTCAGAAAGATTGAGAACGGCAAACAGCAGCGGCGGCAGATAGCCTTAAACTCAGCATCAGTATCTTTCGTCTGTCCGTCACCGCGAACGATTAACCCTCAGTAAAACCTCACTGCTCAATACGCTCTAATTCTTCACGAACAACTCTACGTAGGGTTTCTTCTAAAGGCTCATGGCTCTGTTGAATGTGCTGGCGTAAAGCTTCGTTAATCATCGTTTGATAATTCCCTCCGCCTGCACTGTGAGCTTGTTCACGAAACCATGTTAAAACCTCGTCATCTAATCGAATGGTGATCCGAGTTTTTCCTGCTGGTGTTGGGTCGATCGCCCCTCGTTTCCCCTGGCTAAAATCGTATTCAGCTTCCATAATTATCCTTCCTCATACTGCTGCCGTTCTTGCCGAGTCGCTCTGCGAGCCGAGATAACCCGGATTTCATCGTCCCGCAAGGTGTAGACAACCACCAAAACTCTTCCAAATGCATCGACACCGATCGTGACAAATCGCTCTTCGTCAAACCGCTCATCTGGAATAGTGATTGCCAGATCATCCGAGAAAACGGATACTGCATCAGCGAAGTCAATACCATGCTTGCGAAGATTGGCTGCTGCCTTGTCTCTATTCCATTGGTAAACCATCTCAATTATAGTATGTACAAGTGTGCATACTACTAGGGGCTTAGCTCTATTACCTCTGCTGACTTGGGAAATTAAGCATCCCAAGTTGTATTAAATTGATTTTTCAGCACTTGGGATCTTCCCAAACATGCAACTCTATCCAAGAGCCACATTCATTCCAACTTTCTTTTATGCCTCAAGTCTCCCTAGCGACCCTAGTTACCTCCGTTCGGGCTGGAACTCATCTTGCTAGCTTCCCGACCGATACCGTCCCTGCACTCGCTGCCAAACCCGATCGAGCCGATCTCATCTTCACCGCTAAACAACGCAGTCTCGACAAACCGCTGATTCTGATGGCAAGTGAGATCGACGAACTCTGGCAATACGTCAAAGGCAGCGATCGAGAACTTGAAATCTGGAACGAAACTGCCCAAAAATATTTACCCGGAGCCTTAACGCTCGTTTTACCATCGAGCGATCGTGTTCCAGCCATTATGAATCCCACTGATCCCACGACGATCGGTGTAAGAGTTCCGAATCATACGCTGGCGCGACAGATTTTGGCACAAACTGGGGCATTAGCGACAACAAGCGCTAATCGTTCTGGACAGCCCGCTTTACTGTCAATGGATGCGATCGCAACCGAATTTCCAGACGTGCTTATGTTGCCGATTGAATCAGCAGAACCTTTATCTGGCACACCTTCAACGGTCGTGAAATGGACGGGAGAAGACTGGGCAGTCTTGAGACAAGGGGCAGTCAAACTGTGACGATCGCACAATGATGCGGCTGAGATTCGACTGAACTGCACATGACAAAAGACCGATTGAGGTTCTACCTATTTCTCGATACAGTAGATCCACGCATTCTGCTTATTTCTCAACTCAGACTTGACTTCAGGGCGCTTGATCTCAGGGTTTACTCTCACAGCCTTTCAGCCTGATTGTCTTATGTTAAACGTGTCACCCGCGGATCATGACTCGATCGACGAGACTCCGCTTCATGAAAGTCCCTCTCTGCCGCCGATTCGATCTCTGGAGCGTCTCAGCCTTGATCCGCCTCCTGTCAATCCGTGGCGCTATGTTAAGACGGTCAATCGGCGGCGCTATCGAGCAGAGCCGTTTGATCATGCTGCCCCGATTTCGCCTCTGCGCGATCAAGATCTTGCCATTATGTCAAGTTGGTTCGATCGCATTGACATGAACGAAGTTGAACGGGATATCGACTATCATTTGGCGCTGCTTTATCCAGAGCCACCGTGGGAAGATAGCCTCGATCTCAACTTCTTGCAAGACCACCTTTGACACAGAATTTCATAAAGTTTAGTTGAAAAATGCGGCATTCTTTAAAGTCCGATGCGACTATTGAGAGGCTTGCAACCCTTTAAGAAAATGCTGGATTTAAACTTACTATTTGAACTCTCTAGAGCAAATTGTGTCGGGATTTGCGCGGTGCTGGTTCCCACCAATTTGTTGCTCACTGGTTTGACCTTGACGCTGACAGGTCTAGGTCGCCCCACTCGCCAAGTTTTAATTGCTGCTGGTTTTGCATCGCTATTTTCAGGGGTCATGGTGTTGCATGTGCTCACCTGGTTTTTAGTGGGTGTCGTGATGATGCCGACTTATATTTTGTTGAGTCTTGGCAGTCTCTGTCTGATCACGAATTTGGTTGCGGTTTTCCAACGAAAACAGGTTGAAAGCTTCCTGCGATCGCTTGTGAGAATTTGCACTAAAGTAGATCAGCCCGCCAGTATCAAATTCAATGACTGATTTGCCAAACGATCGAATTGATCCGACTGAACTCGACGAAGAATGGATACCGGACAGCGATCCAACCCCTCACGATATTGAGGATCGCCGTCCGGTTCGTCGTCAAGTCGATCCGGATAGTCCGATCATTATGGTCGAAACTGCATTTATGGCGAGTGCTGCCAGTTTAGTCTGGCTGGTGAATACCTATTTCCCAATGGGGCCAATTTTGCAGATCTTTTTCCCCATTCCGATCGCGTTAATTTATCTACGTTGGGGAAGTCGGGCAGCTTGGATGGGATGCGCGATCGCAGCTTTATTACTCTCAGTTTTATTGGCTCCGGTCAGAAGTATTCAATATGTAATGCCCTATGGATTTTTGGGCGTTTTACTGGGTGCGCTGTGGTATCGCCGGGTGACTTGGTATGTCTCGATTCCGCTCGGCACGCTGCTCGGCGTATTGGGATCGTTTTTCCGAATTTGGTTAGTATCGCTGCTGCTTGGCGATGATCTGTGGCTTTACAGTACAGCTCAGATTACGAACTTTCTCGATTGGATTTTTACGCTGGTAGGCTTGATGGTTCAGCCTTCCTTAGCGTTGGTTCAAGCGTTTGTCTTTGTATCTATTCTGTTAGTCAATACGATATATCTCTCGGTCGTTCATCTCGTAGCATGGCTACTATTGGATCGCTTAGACTCTCCGATTCCCCGTCCGCCGAACTGGGTGCAAGTGCTATTTGACAATGATTGATGCACTCGCGATTTATACAGAAGTCGATCGAGCAAAGGCTTGGATCGCTCGGCATCAGGGGAAAAAGCCTCATTTTGCTTGCATTTTAGGATTTACGGACACGGGATTAATTCCAGGAATTTCTGCTGCGGGTGCAACGCCGCACGATCGCCAATTTACAGCGATCGCCGATGCCGAATTTCTCGTCAATGGCATTCAACCGAATCCTGAATTTCCGCTGCCACCTTTACATGTGGGAATTTCTCCCGTTTTTATTTCTCGCGCAGTGATTGAGGCTTTGAAGATTCCGGTGACTGTTTTGAATGCGGGATTACCGCGATCGCCTGCAATTCTAGCCGTAGATTTAGGCGGTGCTCCTGCTCGATGTGTGAGTACTGGAAACGCGATCGATCTGCAAATAGTGCATCACTTATTCAACCAAGGCTTGAAATGGGGCGAAAAGCTAGCACAAAGTGCAGACTATCTAGTTTTAGGAGAATGTGTCGTCGGTGGCACAACGACGGCTCTCGCTGTGCTGACGGGCTTAGGAATCGATGCGATCGGAAAAATCAACAGCAGTCACCCAGTTTGCAATCACACGCAGAAATGGGAACTCGTGCAGCAAGGACTGAGACAATCACACTGTGATTCGGTGGGTGATCCGTTTGCAGTCGTTGCTGCAGTTGGTGATCCGATGCAAATTGTCGTAGCAGGAATGACGATCGCAGCCAGCCGAATCTGTGGCGTATTGCTGGCAGGCGGCACGCAGATGTTAGCCGTTTATGCGTTAGCAGAAGCGCTTGTGCAAACCAAAGCGATCGTGTGGAATCCAGAGCAAATTCTCATCGGCACAACGCGCTGGGTTGCAGAAGATCCGACCGGGGATACTATTGGATTAGCAAAAACTTTGCAAAATGTCTCTCTAATTGCGACTCGATTAAGCTTTGCAGAGTCGCGATGGAAAGCCCTGCAAATGTATGAACAAGGCTTTGTCAAAGAAGGTGTAGGAGCGGGTGGATGCGCGATCGCAGCAACGGTCTTCCAGAGCTGGGGACAGGCTGAATTATTAGCCGCGATCGAACACCTTATTGAACAGAGAAACCAACAGATTGAATAGAGCCAATCTATTCGATTGAGTTATGAACACATCGATACATTCATCAACTCACTTCTTTGGGCTAGTGAATGCGCTGTGCCAAAAGTTGTTCTTCTAACGCTGCAATGCGATTGTAAGCAGCCGTCAACTGAGCCGTCAGGCGTTGAATTTGGATCTCTGGCGAGAGAGATTTTTCGCCAGTTTGAGAAGTAGATTCAACCGTGTGATCATCCGATAAAACATCCTTGTGTTCGAGCGAAGCATTGCCAGAACGCGCATAGGAATAGCTAAACCGACTATTCGAGGTTCCAAAGCTCGATCGACTGATTCCCTGATTGTTGTCAGATCGAATTTCAGTCAGCGCTTGTGTGACGTTTGACCCTAAATTTTCGATGATCTGATGCAGGGAATCAACCTTGCTATTGAGAGCGTTAATTTGAATTTGGATAGTATCCATTGTTAACCTGTTACCCCTACTTTTCTACGACCTATAGTAGTCATGAATTTCAATTGAACTTGGTTATTCCTGAATCATTTAACGTTTCGTGGCGATTCAAAATGTAGCGAAATATTCACATGAGCAGTTACTTTAATCCGAGTCTCTAAGTGTAAAGTAAATCTAAAGCAAAGCTAAAATCTAAAGCAAAAATAAACCCCGAAATCCTAGACTTCATGAGGCTTTCGTGAAATCCTAACCACATGAAAAACGGTGAAATTTCTTTCGCGAATTTGAAGTTAAAATTCGGGCTATTCTCGACAGAAATCCTTTCAATTCTTGGCAGCTTTCAATTGGAAGGTCAATGGAACTTGTATCGCTAAGGTCACAGCTCTAACTAACATAAAAGTCGTCAATCCAAGCCAGAGTAAATGGCTCGATCGTAGAACTGTAGCGAATACTGCAATTGGCAAAAATCCAACGAATGTCGCCCAAAGTGAGGAGATTCTTAAACTTCGTCCGGCAGTTAATCCTAAGAAATATCCATCTAATAAATAAGCAATTGCTCCAAATCCTAAGACAGGTAAGAGCCAGCCTGTAAAGTGCTGAATTTCGCCCAGAATGGATTGATGATTGGTGAGTAACTGAAATAAAGCGGTTGGAAATGTAATAAAGACGATCGCGAACAAAATGCCAACGCTGACACAATGAATGCCGGCGATTTTCAGCAAGCGGATTAAGTGCGATCGCGATTGATAATACGTTCCGGCAAGTGTTTCTGTCGCAAAAGCAAATCCATCAATGAAATAAGCCGAAAACGTGACAACCTGAAGCAGCAACGTATTAACAGTTAAAACCGTGGTTCCCAAGGTCGAGCTGACATTCGTGAAGATGGCAAACGTTGAAATCAGTGCCAATGTCCGAATCAGCAAATCGCGATTTAGGGTAAAGATGGCTTTGAGTTCAGTCCGATCGAATAATTGCGCGATCGCAACTTGTCCAAAGATGTCTCGACTCATGAACAAACCGACGCATAGCATCAAATACTGAGCCAAAGCGGTTGATGCGCCTGCTCCAGTGCTTGCCCAGCCCCATTTGACGACAAATAGATAGTCTAAAGTGACATTTGCAATGTTGCTCACCGCAGACAAGAGCAGAACTTTCCCACTTTGCGATCGCCCTAAAAACCACCCGATCAAGACAAAGTTCACTAAGGTCGCAGGCGCACCCCAAATCAGTGCATTGTAGAAAGCCTGCCCCGATGCTTTGACTTCTGGAGTCGCGCTGAGAAGGGCAAACCCGAGCGTTTGCAGAGGAGTTTGAAAGATCAGAATCAAGATGCCAATTGCGATCGCAATTCCGCCATTACGCAGCGCAATCATTCTGACCGCTTCTGGATCATTGCGCCCGATCGCCTGTGCGGTCATCCCGGTCGTTCCCATGCGGAGAAATCCGAACGTCCAGTACAAATAGTTAAAAATTACAGTCGCGATCGCGACTCCTGCCAAGTGACGAATTTCAGTCAAATGTCCAAGAAATGCCACATCGAGCAGGCCCGCGATCGGAACGAGCAGATTCGAGATGATATTGACGATCGCGAGTTGTAAGAAACGGTGTAATAGATTCGACGGATAAGAAGACATCATTCAGCAATGACGAGATGAATCGAAAATCCTCTCTGAATGAAATTTGCTAAGGCATTCATGCAGCGGTCTATCCATCATAAGCACCAAGAGCCATGAACCTAAAAAAGCTGCGGCGCTACCTCAAGCAGGATATCCCGCCTGTACAACGCCACAGCTTCAATTGGCAAATCCGCAAACCAGAATTTAGACTCGTGCTAAGGTCACCCGTTCAACTTGATCTTGATATTTACCGCGTCGATCGTCATAACTCACCGCACAGGGCAACCCTTCTAAGAACAGCAATTGCACAATGCCTTCATTGGCATAAATCCGACAATCTGCACTCGACGAATTCGAGAACTCAAGCGTCAAATGCCCTCTCCAGCCTGCTTCTGCCGGAGTCAAATTCGCAATCAATCCAATCCGCGCATAAGTCGATTTGCCAATACAAATTACCGTCACATTATCCGGCACTTCCAACCGCTCCAACGCCACACCCAACCCATAAGAATGAGCAGGCAAAATAAAGAAGCTTCCATTCTCATCGTGATGCAAGGGGGCAGGTTCCAGATTTGCATCGCTAAAATTCTTCGGATCAACCACCGTTCCTGGAATGTGCTTAAAGATCCGAAACTCAGAAGCCGACAAGCGCAAATCATATCCGTAACTGCTCAACCCGTACGAAATCACAGGCAGCCCTTCAGCACGGCGTACAAGCTGAGGCTCAAAAGGTGTAATCATGCCCTCTTGTGCCATCTGCGAAATCCAGGTGTCGTTCTTGATCATGACGCTGTTTGTTTTAGATTGGGGAGTTTGAATTCGGGATTTTGGATTCAGGTGCCAAAATCATCCTACGGTTGGTGAGTGCGGCGCAGTTCTGTGATTTGATCGGCTACATCTAAAATCGCTTCAGGCATATCAGGTCCCGTCAAAATCACATCCACATGACGCGGGCGATTTTGCAAAAAGTCAAGCACTTCAACCTCAGGAATAAACCCAAAATGAATCGCTAAACTTAGCTCGTCTAAAACCACTAAGTCGTAACGATTTTGCTCAACAACTCGGCGGGTATGCTGCCAAAGCTCTAACAGCGATCGCGCTTCTTGTGGATCAATCTGAGGGGTGTCAATGCACCGCACCACATTGCACCGAATCCAATCGAGATTCTGGCTCAACTGCATCGGTCGATCGTATCCCTGCCCGATGCCCCCTTTGAGAAACTGCACCACCAAAACAGGTGTGCCCTGCCCTGCAATCCGCATCGCCTGCGCCATCACCCCAGTAAAAAAACTGCGATGAAACGAGGTAAACACCTGCACCAATCCTTCCACGCTCAGATTGCGCGATCGTGGTGCATCAAACGTCGGTGTCTCAACTTGCGAAACCATAGGGGTTATCTCTCTAAATTAGGGCGAATGAATTTAGATATAGCGTCTCTTTCCAAGCCGCTTCACTATAAAACACTACATATAGTCAAGCGTCAAGATCTTTCTGACTAGATTTTCCCTGATGCCCATAAAGATACAGAAAAATCTGCAAGAAGTACAGACGTTCTGAGTAGAAAAACTGTCAATCAATCGTATGAATTTTGCAGAAAACAACTACAATCCTCGCCCAAGCGCCTGTCCTGGGCCTTGAAACATTAACCAAGACAAGAAGAAATTCACGACAAAAATGGCTAGCAGCGACGTGACAACGGCAGTTGTTGTGGATTGTCCCACTCCTTTCGCGCCTCCGGTTGTCGTTAGTCCCCAACTCGAACCAATGACCGCAATCAACGCTCCAAACACAAATCCCTTAATCGGCGAACTGCATAAATCCCACACACTTAAGAAATTTTTTGCCGAATTCAGAAAAACATTATGCGAGATGCCATACAGCCATTCCGCAATAAACATTCCCCCTGTCATCCCTGTTACGAGAGAGAGCAAGGTCAAAATCGGCAACATCAAACAGCACGCAATCACACGGGGGATGACCAGATAATCGATCGGATCAGTTCTCAACATATACAAAGCATCAATCTGCTCTGTCACTCGCATTGTCCCGATTTCTGCTGCAAATGCCGACCCCACCCGTCCCGCTAAAATTACCGCAGTCAGAACCGGAGCTAACTCGCGGGACAGCGAAATTGCCAAAACTCCGCCAACTGCCGTTCCAGCACCCAAATTAATAAACTCGCGAGCGACTTGAATCGTAAATACAGCGCCGACAAACATCGCCGTCAACAATGCAATCAACAGCGATTCTGGGCCTACGGCTGCCATCTGCTCCACTGTATTTCGACGATTCAGTTTACGGGACAACAAATGGACGATCACTTGTCCCCCCAGTAAAATGGCGGCAATCAAGCGTCGGCTCCATCGTCCTAATGCAGAAGAAGAGTTGTCGGGCGATTCAGTCAAAGGGCACTCCCTTGTTCAAAGTCGATCGAAGCATATCAGGTATTAGTTATAGCTGAGTTTGATTCGATTACAGTAGAAAGACTTCTGTTGATTGTAAGGGGATTGAGCATGGTAGGAAAGCGAATTCAACTGACGAGTCTGGTCGTCGATCCGGACGATGACGATCAATCGATCGAATATCACTACGATGCTCCCGGAACGGTTCCTGGAACGCTAACAATTCCCAAAGACGCAGAACCTCCAGTGATTGATCTGATCGATTACAACGAGGAAAATGCTGTGCGTTTGCCCATTGATCAACCTGAAAAATGCCAACCTTACCTTGATACAGAATCGGTTTCTTGGGTCGATGTGCGTGGCTTAGGGAGTGAAGATATCTTGCTGCGACTGGGACGAGTCTTTAGTCTGCATCCGCTGTTGTTGGAAGACGTGGTGAATGTGCCGCAGCGTCCAAAAATGGAGGAATACGACGACCAGGTGGTCATTATTACGCGAATGGTCGTTTTGAAAGAGTCAGGCAAAGGATTTTATTCAGAACAGGTGAGTTTGATTCTGGGCAAACATTACGTTTTATCGGTTCAGGAAGAATCGAAACATGACTGCTTTGGTATCGTGCGCGATCGCATTCGTTCTGGAAAAGGTTCGATTCGCAAACGCAATGCAGATTATCTTGCCTATGCCTTACTAGACGCGATCGTGGATGGCTTTTTCCCAATTCTCGAAGTCTATGGAGAGGAAATTGAAGAACTCGAAGAAGAAGTCGTTGAGAGTCCAAGTCGGCAGACATTAGAAAAAATTCATCACGTCAAGCGAGAACTTTTAACGCTACGTCGATCGATCTGGCCGCTCCGAGATGCCATCAATTCTCTGATCCGAGATAGCAGCAATGATCTTGTCAGTGAAGAGGCGAAGATCTATCTGCGTGATTGCTACGATCACACGGTTCAGGTACTAGACATGGTTGAAACCTATCGCGAACTGGCTGCAAGTTTGATGGATGTGTATCTTTCCTCAGTCAGCAATCGAATGAATGAAATCATGAAAGTGCTCACTGTAATTTCAACCATTTTCATTCCCTTGACGTTTGTAGCTGGCGTTTATGGAATGAATTTCAATCCGGAGAAGTCGCCGTTAAATATGCCCGAATTGAATTGGTATTGGGGATATCCGGTCTGCTGGGCAGTCATGTTGTCGATCGCGATCGCGCTAGTCTTCTATTTCAAACGCAAAGGCTGGTTTGAAGATTTTGCCACCACTGTCAAAAAATAAGGCTTTCAAAAAGTAGAGTGTTCAGAAATCTCTACTAATTCACCACGATTGATAGGGAGAGGGGGAGCCATCTAAGTTTGCATTCTCTCCCCCTCCCCAATCCAAAATTGCTGATGACTAGGAACCCTACTCTAATTCTTCTTCAATCGCCGCAATTCTTCCTGTAAATCTGCAACCTGTTGACGCATCTCATCGACTGTTGTTGTCGTCTGCGTGGGTGCAGGCTCATCATCATCTAAAATCTCGATTTTGCGCGGCTCAGTCGGCTTTTCACTCTCTGAAGTTGGAGCAGACACACTAGGTTGTTGCGCTCGCTGCACCATCTCATCGACAAAACGGCGCGCCTCTTCTGAACTCATCTCGCCGCGTGCCACCATCTCATCCGCCAACTTTTGCACCTGCGATCGCAGTTCGGTCAACTTCTCGCCAGCTTTCTCACCCGCGTAGGAAGCAACTCCAATCCCTAAATACATCGCTTTTTGTACAATATCTCCCAAACCCATAACAATCGTGCTCCTGGTACTCGTTACCTCCAAGATACGCAGAATTCTACCGATTGCCCAGAGTGAAAAATCCGACGAGTCGAGGTGAAGAGAACCGACCCTTTAAAACGAAGGTGACCCGGAGACTACGCCTACCATAAGCATCCCGTATTGCTGCTACCTTCCGGTCCTGACAAAGTTTGGGCGTTACGATCGCATAGATCCGAGTCATTTACTAGCATAGCACTCTCTGTGACAGACCGATGACAAATTCTGAAGTTATTCCACGACCACCTTCCATTCATACAGCTTGTAATGGACACAGTGATTGCGAATCAGCGGATCTTCAAGAATGATTTTTTCGGCTTCATCCATCGATTTTGCCTTAAACATCAACATTCCACCGCCAAAACAACCCCAATACCCGGTCTTTGCCTCATAGCCCTTCGCAATCAAATCTTTTACAAATGCTTTATGGGCTGGCACGTACCGATCAAATGTCGCTTTATCGACAATTCCTTCTTCAATTTTGACGAACCAAGGCATTGACCGCTTTCCTCTATCATTTTTGTCAAAGGGAACCTATGCTGTAGCTTAAGATCGCGACAGCAGTGGAGTAAAGTTTTTACGTGACTTTAAGGGGCGTGAGTCAGTTTTTTCCTAAGTAGAGCAGCTTATGAACGCAGAGCACTTATTTTTCATTGCGTTGCTACCCCCACAAGCAATTCAAAACTATGCTACCGAAGTTAAATGCCATTTTGATCAGTACTATGACAGTCGTCATGCTTTCAACTCACCTCCGCATATCACGCTATTTCCCCCATTTAAATGGAGACATCAGCGCTTAGATATACTGACTGAATCTCTTGCTACTTTTACGACGAAACACCCTGCTATTTCTATTACACTAGATGGCTTCGGGGCTTTTCCACCGCGTGTGATTTTTATTCATGTCGATCGCTCTGATGCGCTCTTAAATCTCCATCAAAAGTTGATTGAGCACCTAGAAACCTCAATCGAACTTAGTGATCCCAGAGAGAACTCCCGTCCCTATGCACCCCATATGACGGTCGCATTTCGCGATCTAACCCCAGAGAATTTTAAACTTGCCTGGAAAGAATTTAAAGCGCAACCGTTACATTTTGAATTTGACGCGACTCATCTGACACTACTTAAACACGATGGGCAACGCTGGCAAATTCATGCTGAATTTCCCTTTAAAGTGGAGAGATGAAGCAACTTAACAAAACCCAGTTTTATCAATGGAATCAGTATCGATGCGCCTATGACTTTCACGAAGGTCAGGGTGTTCCGCTGCTGTTAATTCATCCAATCGGGGTTGGTCTTTCGCGTCAGTTCTGGCAACGATTCATCAATTCCTGGCGACCGAATCCGATTTACAACCCTGATTTACTCGGCTGTGGCGACTCTGATATGCCGCGAATTGCTTATGCGCCGATCGATTGGGCACGTCAACTGCAATTCTTTTTGCAAACCGTGATCAAAACGCCTGCGATCGTGGTTGCTCAAGGAGCGCTATCTCCAGTCGCGATCGAGCTTGCCAATATCGAACCGGATCTTGTTAAAGCGATCGTGCTGAGCGGTTCTCCTGCAATGTCGCTGTTAAGTCGAGACACTTCAGAAACCTCCCATCGAATCGCCTGGAATCTGTTCGATTCTCCGTTTGGAAATGCCTTTTATCGCTATGCTCGTCGCACTGAATTCCTAAGACGATTTTCGATTCGCCAACTGTTTGCGGATGAAACTCAAGTTGATTCTGAATGGCTATCGACGTTGAAACAAGGATCAGACGATTTAGAAAGTCGTCATGCGGTGTTTGCGTTTTTATCGAGCTTTTGGCGGCAGGATTACACAGACAGAATGACAAAGATTCAGCAACCTGTTTTGGCAGTTTTTGGAGATAAAGCTTCGAGTATTAGCCGCGAAGGGAAAGGGGAGAAAGTGGAAGATCGCTTAACCGATTACCTCGAACATTTTCCGAATTCTGAAGGTGTCATCATTCCCGGTCGAAATGTATTGCCCTATGAATCGACTCAGGAATTTGTGGATAGTATTGCGGGGTTTGTGCGATCGCACTCCGAACGATCTGAGTGACAATAAACCAAAAAATCATGAGGCATAGCGATGTCAACTGAACTGAAAGCCAGTCAAAAAACTCTTTATGAAGCCGATTTTGTTCAATGGATTGAGACGACAGTGGAGCAATTGCGATCTCAAAACTACAGTTGTGTGGATTGGCAAAACCTGATCGAAGAAATCGAAGATATGTCGAGACGGGAACGGAAAAGCCTCAAAAGCAATCTCGTGGTGATTCTGCTTCACCTGCTGAAATGGCAACATCAACCAGAGTTGCGAAGTGGAAGTTGGCGGGGCAGTATTCGAGAACATCGTCGGCGAGTCAACGATGACTTGAAAGATTCACCAAGCTTAACTCCCTATTTTCAAGAGGTTTTTGCGGAATGCTATGCGAATGCTCGTGAGCAGGCAGCAGACGAAACGGGTTTGCCGTTAGAAACTTTTCCCGTGAATTGCCCTTATTTTCCTGAGCAAGTACTGAATTCTGAGTATCTGCCAGATTGAGAATGATTAAATGGCTGCTTAGCCAGAGCATGAAACTCCTTTAGCATTGAGATTCCTAGCCTGCATGATTGTAAGCAGGACGATGCACGATCGTTTCAGTCACTCTTTGACGATCGCGAATTCCAACTAATCGAATGTAATCTTTCTGATGCTCATTCAAGCAAGTCTCTAACGCTGCAATTGCTGCTGCTCCATCTCCTTCAAACATGCCATAACAGCTCCAGGAATTCATTTTGAATCGGCGATCGTCTACGACTTCAATGCCGAGTCGCTGTCCTTGTCCCAAAATACGATTCACCTCTCCAACAATTTCAGAAGTAAGCCGCGTACTCGAAGGCCTGCCGCTATAGCTACGAGCGGGTTCAGGTTCAGGGTCGGGAGTCATTTTAATTTCGCCCAATCCTCGATTCTTAATCGTTTGATTGTATTCCTCAACCAAACGCAATTCTTGTAATCGTTTCTGTTCGCGCACCATTGCCGCTCCCACTTCTAGTAAGTGAGGCAGACTGAAATCTGGTCGGCGGAACTCTGGCGGTTTTTCTGTACTATTGACCACTCGCTGAGAAATACGATCGAGTCCGACATCATCAATCAATCTGCGAATTTGCTCATCATAAAGCCGCGATCGCAATGCACCAAAGAAATCGATCGATTGATCTGGAAAGTGATCGACAAGTTGTTCAATATCGCGCTGTGCAACTTGATCGATTTCAAAAATTCCGCTGACAATTCCAACGCGATCGTCACGATCAGGTTCCCAGAAAAACTTATCCATCCGTCCGTCACGGGTCAGCGGCGCATACAACGTCGAGAAATCATTTCCGGTCAAAATAATCGGAATCCGCTGCGTCGGCTCGGCATCATAACTGCCGGGAAGCTGAACATTAGTCGGATTATCCGCAATGTTCATCAACGTTCCATGCACCAGTTGCGTATTGACGGTGTACTGCGTGAACTGATCAACCCGTCCCGCACCCGCATCAAAATCATTAATTAGCAGAACCGCCATTTTGCCGCGAACTTTCACCAATTCGCCTGCTTCTCGGTATCTCAGCCGAATCAACCGTCCTGGATCGCCCGCATCAGGACTTTCTAATTCCCCGGCTGACATATAAACTGCCTCAAGTCCCATGCGCTCAAACACCAGATCGCACTGGAACGATTTTCCTTCACCTTTGCGCCCGTGAATGCCCAAAATTAGAGGTGCTTTCACATTCGGCAGCGCCAGATAGTTCTTTGTAATATGAACCGCAAGCTTATCGAGGAAACGGGGAGCGATGTAATAACTCATAAAAATCCCACTAAAAAATGGCGTAAGACGACTTACCCCATTTGTCAAAATTTCATAACACTTGTTTATCGTAATCGAATTTATGGCGAAATGTTTCGCACAGCCTGAGAAATTGAGCGAGATGCCGAAGCACTCATGTACATCTGATCTTGTTCTTCTAAATAGCGGGCAACCGACTCGTAGGCTTCTTGATTCAAGGCAGTCTCACGGGGAGAGAGATGACTCACGTATCCCATGTAATTGCCCATGACAAAATAGACACCAACCAGTGCTGATGCTGCCACTGCGACCAATGTGCCAGCCAGCATCAGGGAAAACTCTTTCTGCTCGATCGCTTCTTGCATTAGGTGCAATGCCCAAGCTACAAGAGCAATGACAATAAATAAGATTGTTATCACCATAGTTTACACATTGTAACAGATGCTCAGAAAAGAGCATCCCTGTAGAAACACGATTTGAATCGCATTTTTCTAATCTTGGTGGTAGCAGATTCTTATCAGTCGATTTTGAAAATGCTCGTCCGCTCTGAGTCTCGTCATTCTATGTCGCTCGAACGGTGATTGCACGATCGCTTAAGTATGTCTTTATTTGTTGAACGCTTAACTGACCGTAATGTAACAAAGACGCTAATAAAGCCGCCTCAGCTTTACCTTCTGTTACAGCTTGATAAATATGTTCACAATTTCCTGCACCTCCTGAGGCAATCACAGGAATTTCGACTTGAGACGCGATCGTTGAAGTCAGATCCAAATCGTATCCGGCTTGCGTTCCATCCGCATCCATGCTGGTGATCAGCAATTCTCCTGCACCCCGCTGTGCCATTTCTTTTGCCCAAGAGACAGCATCAATTCCGGTGTTTTCCCGTCCACCTCGAACGTAAACATCCCAACCTGGATTTTCAGGATCTTGGCGACGACGCGCATCAATGGCAACGACAATGCATTGGACTCCAAAGCGATCGCTGGCTCGATTAATCAAATCTGGATCTCGAACGGCTGCCGAATTAATACTGACTTTATCGGCTCCGGCTCTCAATAATTTCTTAATCGTGTCGAGATTCTGAATTCCACCGCCAACCGTCAGTGGAATAAAAACTTGTTCTGCTGTGCGATACACCACATCATAAATAATGTCGCGATCTTCATGAGTCGCGGTGATATCAAGAAACACCAATTCATCCGCACCCGCTTCGTTATAAGCCTGTGCAAGTTCCACCGGATCGCCTGCATCTCTCAGATCAACAAAATTGACTCCTTTGACTACACGCCCTGCTTTCACGTCCAAGCAAGGCAAAATTCGCTTCGCCAGCATTCCCGATTTCCTCTTGAATTGATTCTGTACAAAAGTGTCGATCTTCGTTTCTCTACATCTCAGTGGAGATCCATCCACCTGCACAGAAATTTGTAAAACAGAATCCTATCACTGTGAGACGCGATATCGCTTGGCAATAAAGTCAAAGAATCGATAGTAATTGCCAAACTGCACAGTCGGAGCCGTCGCCCGCCAGTGATATTCCACATCCTTCTGATGAATCGTCAACGTCATCACACTCGACTGATTCTCAACCGCGATATCTAAACGCGCAGGAACCCCCTGATCAGTTGTAAAGTTCGACTTCGGATTCTGAGATTTTTTATCGGTCGATCGCTTTAACTCCGCCCAGCCCCGAATCTCTACACCGGGATTTCTCGGATCACTAAAGGCAATCCCATCTTGAGCCTCTGGCGGTATCGAATCAATCCATCCCTCTGGATGCAAAAACTCAAAGCCATAGCGTTCATTGCGATAGGTCTGCCAGCGATCGGGAAGCCGCTCCTGCTGAGACTGCGAACCGCTCCACGGCAAGTCATTGCACCCTGTCAAACCTATCAAACTTATCAAAATCCAACTCAAACCTTGCTTCATAATGTAAATGATTGTAACAATAATGCTGTCATGCGGGCATACTGTCTTGACAGCCTGAGATTAGGCAGATATCGTAATCACATACCCGGGTAAAACGACTGAAAGTTCTATGCAAGACAAGCAGAAAGTTACGTTGTATCTTCCGCCCGAACTTCACCGCAAGCTAAAAATCCAAGCTGCAATGAGTTCAGAGGCAATGTCCGTCCTCGCAGAGAGGGCACTCAGCTTTTACCTCACATACCCGGAGGTAGTTGAGCAAGAGGAAGCTCATGGACAAACTCACCGGATTTATGACTGTCCCAGTTGTACCACTCCGGTTGTTTTAAAGAATGGTGAACTGACCGCTTTAGGGCAAAACTCAGACATCATTCTCGAAGATGAGCTATCGACCGTTTCGATCGGATCTTCCAGTGAGGAAAAGGTGGTCGTTCCCTGCTAAGGATTTATCCTCAGTAGCGTTCGCAGCCTGAACAGGTTCGCTTTACACTCTAGTGGGTCGCGGTTATGCAAGAAGAGTTAAACATCCTATTACAGGCTCAATATCCTCTAATTTATCTTGTAACCTCAGAAGAGGAACGGGCAGAGCAAGCACTTGCCCTGCTTGCCCAAACCAAGCCCCCCAAGCGATTGTATTTGTGGACGGTGACTCACGGGATTGTCGAGTATGGTCAGCCCCGCAGTGTGACCCAGCACAATACGGTTTCTCCCGAAGCCGCGATCGAGTGGGTGATGCGCCAGCGAGAGCCTGGACTCTTTGTTTTCAAAGACTTGCATCCGTTTATTGATTCGCCCGCTGTGAATCGATGGCTGCGCGATGCGATCGCATCTTTCAAAGGCACGCAAAAAGCGATCGTCTTAATGTCTCCGGTTCAAACGGTTCCGATTGAGCTAGAGAAAGAGGTTATCGTTCTGGACTTCCCACTTCCAACGATGACTGAGTTGAATCAGGTTCTCACTACTCAATTAGATCAGATCCGAAATCGCCGCATTACGACTGAAACCCGCGAGAAGTTGTTAAAAGCAGCATTAGGGTTGACGCGAGATGAGGCAGAAAAAGTTTACCGTAAGGCTCAGGTTACGAACGGGCGTTTGACCGAAGAAGAAGTTGATATTGTTCTTTCTGAGAAGAAGCAGCTGATTCGTCGGAACGGCATCCTAGAGTTCATGGAAGAAGATGAGACGCTTGAGGCAGTTGGTGGCTTAGACGAATTGAAGCACTGGCTAAAACAGCGATCGAACGCCTTCACTGAGCGAGCGAGAGAGTATGGATTACCCCAGCCGAAAGGAATGTTGATTCTCGGCGTTCCGGGGTGTGGAAAATCTCTCATTGCCAAGACAACTTCCCGATTGTGGGGATTGCCCTTGCTGAGATTAGATATGGGACGTGTGTATGATGGCTCGATGGTGGGTCGATCAGAAGCGAACCTGCGAAATGCTTTGAAGACTGCTGAATCGATTTCTCCGGCGATCTTGTTTATTGATGAAATGGACAAAGCATTTGCTGGAACATCCGGATCAGCCGATTCAGACGGTGGAACTTCAAGCCGGATCTTCGGGTCATTCCTGACCTGGATGCAAGAGAAGACTTCTCCAGTGTTTGTGATGGCAACTGCGAACCGAGTTGAACGTTTACCTGGCGAGTTTTTAAGGAAAGGACGATTCGACGAGATCTTCTTTGTTGATCTCCCGAATGCAGAAGAGCGGAAAGAAATTTTCAGAATCCACCTTGCAAAACGCCGACGAGAAATTGAACGCTTCGATCTCGACCAGTTAGCAAGCGTCTGTGATGGATTTTCTGGAGCTGAAATTGAGCAAGCATTAGTTGCAGCGATGTATGAAGCTTTTGCTCAAGATCGAGAGTTTACTCAATTGGACATCATTGCGGCATCAAGAGCCACAATGCCGTTGTCCAAGACTATGACTGAGCAGGTAACAGCCCTTCGGGATTGGGCTAGGCAGCGCGCGCGACCTGCGGCAGCATCAGTTGCTGAATATCAGCGACTGGAGTTCTAAAAGGCTTTCTCCTGTCTTCCCAACAGGATGAAGGGCTGGGCTAGTACCAGCAGTTTGAACACCGTTTTGAAAGCTTGAATGCACAAACCATTTTTTGAGCATGTAAGCCTCAAAACATCTAAACCTAAACGTTGTCGTTGTTTTCAACTTTCCACGGAGGAAACCCTAAAATGTCTCACTTTAGCACTCTTCGCACCAAGATCACCGACGCAGAAATCCTCAAGTCTTCTCTGCGCGATTTGGGCATCTCGGTTAAGACCGAAGCTGATGTTCGCGGCTACAACGGTCAGCGGGTTCGTTCTGACATCGTTGCAGTTCTCGATGGCGAGTATGATTTGGGCTGGTCGCGGAACGCTGATGGTTCCTTCGATTTGATCGCTGACCTTTGGGGTGTAGCGAAGAAGCACAATCAAACCGAATTGATCAACTCGATCAACCAGAAGTATGCGGTTAACAAGACCTTGGCTGAAGTCAAGCGCCCTGGCTTGAACAACGCTAACGTGAAGTTGGTCGTTCAAAATTAGTTTCTCTGCGCGTTCCCAAGCTGGCGGGTTAGCTTTTGTAGTTAGCCCGTTTTTTTGTGCTTGAGTTTGTGCTTAGGGGAGTGGGGAATTAGGGGAATGGGGGATAAGAAATCACTTCTCCCAACTCCCCCATTCTCCCAATTTTTTTAGCTGATCGTTTTTGCTTCAACATCGACTGCTTCAGCAGGTGTGCCATCAACCGTTGCGGTCGTTGTACCCTTCTGGGCTTTGAGACGATCCATTAGCATTGAAGAGACTTCAGCAACCAGTAAGCCGAGAACGACGGTATCGTCAATCTGACCGATCAGAGGAATCATGTCAGGGAGTAAGTCGATCGGGCTAAACAAGTAAACCAGGGTTCCTGCAATAATCAACCAACGGTATTTCGAGTTGCGAACGAGATTGCGATACCAATCGTAAAATGGAAGCTTCATAATTTGGTGTGCTCTCACTTGATGCTTTCTATCATGTCAAATCCTAGAGAAGCTGTCTTGGGGGGAAAACTGTCTAAAGAAGGGGGAGAAACCGTCTATTGGTGAAGTATTTCGTGATTGCGATCGCATATCTCGGCTTAGCGATTGGTTCTTTCCCTGGACTGCGCATGAATCGCGCCACAATTGCACTTGCAAGTTCAGGATTTCTCATTGCTTTAGGCGTATTGAATCTGCAAGACGCTTGGCGCGCAATCGATGTAACCACGATTGTATTCTTGCTCAGCACGATGATTGTGAATGCAGGCTTGTCCCAAGCTGGATTTTTTCAACTGGCGATCGCTCATCTTCTCAACATTACCCATAGTCCATTCGGGTTACTCACCGTTCTTACTTTTGGAGTCGCTGCATTATCGGCTTTCTTTCTGAATGATGCAATGGCGCTGATTTTCACGCCGCTGATTTTGGATTTGGCGCGAACTTTGCGAATCAATCCGATTCCTTATTTACTAGCCATGGCAGGGGCAACGAATCTTGGCTCTGTTGCCACAATTAGCGGGAATCCACAGAATATCTTGATTGGATCATTTTCCAAAATCGGCTATTTGGACTTTGCTAAGGCACTCACGCCGATCGCGATTTTTGGCTTATGTGTTCAACTTGTGTTGCTGTATTGGATGTATCCCGAAGTTAGATCGACGACTCCACAAGAATTTTCGCTGCCTCAACCTCGCGTCTATCGACCTTTGTTGTTCAAAACTGTGAGCGTGACGGCAGCAATGTTGATTGCATTTGTTGTGGGATTGCCTTTAGCGGAATCTGCTTTGGTCGCTGCTAGTATTTTGTTGATTACTCGGAGGTTAAAGCCTGATCGCTTACTGCAACCTGTCGATTGGAATTTGCTTGTTCTATTTTCGGGATTGTTTATTCTCACCAAAGCGACCCAAGATTTGAATGTATTTGCACCACTGACTCAAGCGATTGATCATCCAGCTAAATTTCTCAGCGTGACTGCAATTTTGTCGAATCTCGTTTCTAATGTTCCAGCCGTTTTGTTATTGCATCCTTTGATTGCACAGAATGATTCTCAATCTTGGTTACGACTTGCAGCAGGTTCGACCTTAGCAGGCAATTTGACCATTTTTGGATCGGTTGCAAATTTGATCATGATTGAAGCAGCGGGGAGATTAGGATATCGATTATCGTTTTTGGAGCATTTGAAATTTGGGTTGCCATTGACACTGATAACTTTATGTATGACTTATTTCTGGATTCGTTGAATTCGTATAATAAGTGAAGCTTACGAGGTCGAGTATGGCATCAAAGGATCAGCTTCAAAGTGTTTTGAAAGCAAAATACGGAATCAATAAAAATATTAGTCAAGCGTTGAGCAAAGAGGAGTGTGAACGCTTGTTAGATGTGTTAAGTCTTGAGCCGAGCGCTGCAAAATTAGTCGAGTCCTTTGCAGTCAAGAATTCTAGCTTAGGAAGCAATAATGCTTACTATGGCAGACTTAAAAGTAAGGCAGAAGCTGAACTCAAATCATTGCAAGTTGAGTACCAAGAATTAGAGGCATCTATCTCCTCGATCGAAGCTGATAAATTGAAATTACTCGATCGTAAACAACAATTAGAACAAGAGTACGCAAAGCTATCTACTGAAGTTCAACAACTTTCGACAAAAGTTGAAACGCTCTCTTCGCAGAATCTTGAGCTGGTTGGAGCAAATGAGCAATTGAAAAAAGATAACAAAGCGTTGAAAACGTTTGTCGATGCGATCAAGTTGCGATTAGCAAGAGATACTAAAGAACTGTTGCAGTACGAAGATAGTCAGCTTCGGAAAGCGATTATTCGGTTGTTTCGTTGGACGCTCGGATAATGGCGAAACGAACTTTTCAAGGTATGAACTATCGTGAGTTGCAAAAAGCAAACTCACAGATTCGATCGCAGCTTAGTCAAGAGAGCCAGAAGCTCTTAAAAGCAAGCGGACTCAAGAATACTGGATGGGATAATGTGATTGCGTTGTATCAGCGCATCCAGGAGTTACTCGACAGCGATCGCGTTTCTGAAGATCTCTCACTCGAAGAACTCTTTCTCGAAGTCGATCGAATTGGCAAAAAATATCAAACCCAAGAAGAGATTGAAGAATTTAATCAAAAGCTCGCCAAAGAAGTTGCCGAAATCGGAGAATTAGTCGATCGACAATTTCCTGATACTGAGCCTGAAATCATTGACTTCTCTAAACCCAAGCCCAGACGATGAATCTTGACGATAAAAGCTTAGAAGAACTCTTCAAACTCGCCGCTGTCGTTGGAAACAAACGATATCACAAGCTGACGGCTCAGGATTTTGAGGACTATCGAAAATATGACTATTGGCGATATGTCAATGGGGATAGTGAATGTGGAACGACGTTAGAGAGCCAAACCTGGGTCAAAGAACATTCCGATCGAGACTGTCCGATTTGTGATCAGAAATATTCGTTCAAAAGTGGCAGAACGATCGATCACAAATTGCCCCGCGCACAATATCCTTGGCTCTCAATGGATTTCCGAAACTTCTGGGTGATTTGCCAGCAGTGTAATCGCGAAAAAGCTGAAATGAATTGGTATGAGTACGAGCATTATATTTATGTCAATTACCTCGATCGATATTCTGTGATTCGAGATGCAAGACCAAGGGAATTACTACGATCGCTGAAACAGAGCTAACGGAAGATCACACAATTCAGTATCTTTCAGTCCAAATAATCGTCATGCCGCATATGCCAACTCCGCACAACTCAAATGAGGGCGACATTTTATCAGACCTGTTGATACACTCAACTGTGCAATAGGCAATTCGTAATGCCAGAAATCTTAGTCGAACTGTTTTAAAGAGAGCACAGAATCACCATCGAACGCTTAGCCACGCTGTTTTCCCAACCGATTCTGTTTGCAAGCCGACGAATGCTCTTCTCTAAAAACTAAAAAATTAGAATCCCCATACATCCAAATCATCGCCTGCTTCGTACTATTGCTAGAAATCTACTAACTAAGGCTAGTCCTGATGAATAAGACAAAGCGAGTACTCTCCAATTTTCTGCTTGGCACGATCGCCTGTGTATTGATAATTGGTCTCTCAACAGCAGCTTCTTTGAGTAAAATTGCACCATCCTTCAACACATTCCAATCGGCTCAACCAACCCAGATTCAGAATCCAATCAATCAGCATTTGATGGCAGATTTACAAGAAGCTGAGTCCGTTCTCATGGCTCAAGGAATGTCTAGCAGTTCTTTGCAACGCTATGCAGCCATCTTGACGAACAATAATGTAGTACCGAACGCACCCTCAACTTCTGCAACGGGTGTAGCTGGCGCAGCATTGGCAGGAGATCGTCTCATTGTTCGGGGAGACTTTGGGGGGCTATCTAGTGGTTTACGTGACTATGCAGCAGACCCCGTTAATCCTCCGAATCCTAACATCACCTCTGCGGTTCACATCCATCGGGGCGAACCTAACCAGAACGGACCCTTCCAATATGCGCTAACTGTAACCTTGAACGATACTGCAATGGGCGGTAGATTTGCCGGAGAGTATACTCTGACGGCTGAACAGCTTCAGGCACTCTCTGAAGGCAACCTCTATGTCGATATTCACACCAAGCAGAATCGGGCTGGAGAATTGCGCGGCATTTTTCGAGCACTCTAATCCAGATGCTTTGATTGAGAACCGTACCAAAATGAGGGCTAAAGTAGCAATAACGATATCTAGCAAGCGTAGCCTTCTGCGAACAGCGTAGTATACTTGCAAGGATAATTTAACCAACTCACGGGCAACCTCTTGGACGGATTCGGTAGCTTTTGCCGTACCAGAGATTGAGATTGCCTGTGTTTTTCATCTTTATTCGTTTTCTGCAAACTTCCGACTCTATGCCCTCGTCCCCAAAAACAAATTGTTTTGTGTATGCCGTCTGAGCCGTCTGCTAACCAAGCCTCCCCCGAGTCGAACCAGACAGATGCAGAATTAATTCTGGCATTGAGCAATGGTCAGACTGTTGCGCTCGGTGTGCTCTATGATCGCCACGCCAGGTTAGTCTACGGAATCGCACTCAATACCCTTGGCAATGCTCAAGAAGCTGAAGACTTAACTCAAGACATCTTTCTAACTCTGGCAAAAGGGACAACCTACGACCCAAAGCGAGGATCTCTGCGTACTTTTCTGGCAATTTTGACGCGATCGCGGGCACGGGATCGATTGAGATCGCGCAACAGTGCACGTCAAACGCTCGATCGTTGGAAACTGGGTGGACAGGCTGAGAGCGCCCCGAATGTTCCGCTTGAGCGTGCCTTTCAACACGAGCAATCCCAGGAAGTCCGTAACGCCTTAGCTCAGTTGTCAGACGATCAACAGCAAATTTTGAAAATGGCTTACTATGATGGGCTTAGCCAATCAGAAATTGCTAAACAACTGGAGATTCCACTGGGTACGGTAAAAGGGAGAGCGAGAACAGGACTGCTCAAATTACGCAAAGCGCTGACAAGTTTAAACTAAAGAGTTGATGGGGATGGCGATGTCGATGCCTTCAGAAGAGTTACAGCTACTCATTGCAGGTTATGTCCTAGGTGACCTCAGCCCAGAGGAGGCAGCAGAATTTGAGCGTCTATTGGAGCGAGAGCCAGCGATCGCAGAAGAAATTACCCAAATGCAAAAAGCTCTAGAAGTGTCTCACGTTTCACCCGAGTTGGCACCTCCAATTTCTCTACGTTCCATGATTTTAGAGAATGCCCAGATAGCTAATTCTAAAACCAGCATACGGACTGTCTCCAGACCGGGTCGATCTCTTTCTTGGCGAAGTGGAATGGAGGTTGCGGCAGCAGTCCTGATTGTTGCGTTAGGAATTAACAATTACGGGTTGCGGCAAGCTTTACAAACTAGCCAAACTGAAACACAGCGCTATGCGGCACTGACTTATATTCTAGATGCAACGAGTGGTAACCAGGGGTCTGCAACAATGGTGGTCAATCCAAACACACTAGAAGCAACGCTTGTCGTCAAGAACTTACCGCCTCTACCCCCGGGCAAAGTTTATGCGTTATGGACTGTTTTGAAACCAGATGCCCCCTTCACTACAGACCAGAAACAGGCAATCTTGACAGAAGCTTTCCAGGTTAATGATCGCAGCGAATTTTCCCAAACGCTCTCAGTTCCCAAAGCCTACCGTTCTAAAAAACTGGTGACGAAAGTTGCAGTCACAATTGAAGATAGCGATGCTCCTCAAAAACATACGGGTGCGCCCATTCTGATCGCAAATCTGTGAGGAGGCTAATTTCACAATGTAGCGTTTCTGCCAACGCATCGTTTTGCTCCCCTCATCGTGTGATTTATGGCACTGTTTTGAGGGCGATCGCGTGTGTCAGGTGCCAACTTGGTTATATCTCAAGGGTGAATAGCGATATGGTGTGGGAATTGATCATTCCGGTACTGCTCTTGTCTACCCATAACTCCCTCTGCACACCGACCGTACAAAAACTGCTGCATCTAGTTGCTGGAGTGAATACGAGTCATGAGACAGCCTATACCAGGATGCTTGCTCAACGTTTTCTACACTGAACCTGTAGATGTCGTTATGCAGAGACCAAACGAGCCTGGTTACAATCGAGTAGACGTTTTTGTATTAGACAATTGGCGCTAATAAGATAGGTTTAAGAAAGATCAAGGTTTGAGAAGGATATAGTAGCTATGTCCAACAACCCACACCCGGCCGTTTAGAACCGAGATTATTGAAGTCCGAAAGCTCCTTGCAGCAAGTAAAGCGAGACATTATACATTTTCACCGATCATTTTTCTGCGTTGCCCCAATCAATAGATATGAAAACGCCATCTTCTGAGCCAATTAGCATTCGTCAGCTTACCTCCAACGACTTGACACTGATGGAAGACTTATTGGCTACCTTCGGTGAGGCTTTCGACGAAGTTGATACCTATAACTCATTTCGCCCAAGTCATACCTATCTCAAGCGGTTGCTCAGCAGCGATTATTTCATCGCGCTTGCAGCGTTAAAGAATGGTTCAGTCGTTGGAGGTCTTGCTGCTTATGAACTTCAGAAGTTTGAGCAGGAGCGTAGTGAAATTTATATTTACGATCTCGCTGTTGCAGCAGCGCATCGACGCGAAGGCATTGCCACCGCACTAATTCAGGAACTGAAGAAGATTGCTGTCGCGCGATCAGCTTATGTTATTTTCGTGCAGGCAGACCTTGTGGATGATCCTGCGATCGCACTTTATACCAAGCTTGGAACACGCGAAGATGTCCTTCATTTCGATATTGCTGTTGTGGATAGCGATGACGACGCATAACATCGATCCAAATGCAGGGAGCAGTTGAAAGATATTGAATTGCCAAAGTTACTCGCCGCCGCTCACTTAGAAAGTTGGCAGGGAAAGAGCGATCTATTTTTTACTCTCTAAACAATAGATCGCTCTACACAAAAGACACTGCTCTATAAAGAAGACGTATCCCACCCGAGTGCCAGTTGTCCCGACAGCTTGCGCTGAGCCTCTTCCCGCAAAGGATGATAGCGCGCTCCCTGCACATCACGGAACAATTTTTCTAGCCCCAGTTTGCGATAGAACGCACTTCCCCCCGCAGCTTCCATTGCTAGATCAGCGACATTGAGAACGGCTTTCGCAACCAATGTCCGTCCCGTCATGATCTGATTTGTAGTTTCAAAGCTAGGTTGACTGACGACAGCAGTAGAAATCATATGCTGAAGCGCTAACTTTGCCGCCATCAATTCATTGTCTAAACCTCCCACCATATAGCAGCAATGTTCATCGGTATGACGTTTCATTGCGAGTTGAACTGCGCGATCGCGTGCCGCTTCTGCAACCCCAACATAAACGGAATAAATTAATGGAATCGCGATCATCGAGATCAGGTGAAAAATAAAATGCCACTTTCCTTGTTCCCGCCGTAGAGCAACTGCCGCATCCGGGACAAACACATCAGACAACACCACATCATGGGAACCCGTTCCCCGCATCCCCATTGCTTGCCAAGTCGGTTCAATCGAAACGCCTTGGGCAGTCATCGGCACGCCAAAATGTAAGACTGTAGATCCTAGTTCTGGGTCTTGATAAACCGCACTCGTCATTAATAAATTCGCCACAGGCGCACCACTCGCAAATACTTTACGAGCGCTAATTAGAAATCCACCCTCTACTTTGACAGCCGTACCAGCACTCTGTAACCAATCTGAACCCCCACTGCTCAGCAGCACAAGTTGCTCAGCCGCGACTCGTTTGAGCAATCCATCCACTGGAGCATTTTGATGCTGCCATCGCCAAGTCGGTATCATCACCTGATGGGTATGCATTGAAAAGGCAAGCGCAGTTGAACTGCAATAGCGTCCTAAGATACGCAGTACAGTACAGAGATCAGCATAACTAGCACCCCCTCCACCCAGTTCACTTGGAACACCCGCAGCAGTCAGCCCAACTGATTTCAATCTGGCAATATTATCAGCAACAAATAAGTCTGCTTCATCTGCTTCAGTCTCTCTTGCTGCAAACTGTTTGCCTAAAGATTCTGCTAGGGATGCCCAATCCACAACTTGCTGCTGCACCATCGATATAGTTTGTAGTTCCGGCATAAATCATGGCTCCTTTAAGTCTTGTGATGCTCCCATTCTGATTGAGCGAATAAAGTGCTACAAGTTCAATATCTGAACCTGATGGCAATTCTCTCCCAAAGCATTATGAGAAAGGGGTATGGGCAATTCTGTCCGGTAGCAAAGGCAGCGGAAGTCGTTGGCGATCGCTGGGCGCTCCTTGTGCTGCGAGAAATGCTGTATGGCAATCGCTACTTCAATGACATCAGTCGAGGTGTGCCGTTAATGTCCCGTGCCCTCTTATCTCAACGGCTCAAAGAACTTGAGAAGATGGGTGTTGTCATGAGCCATGAAAAAGAAACAGGGCAGGGGTATGAGTATCTGCTAACGCCAGCCGGAGAAGCGCTACGACCGATCGTTGAAGCAATGGGTGTTTGGGCACAACAATGGGGGAGTGAACAAATTGCCCCAGAAGATTTAGATGATGCCTTATTGATGTGGGGAATGAGACGGCGAGTGAACCTTGAGGCTGTACCCTCGCAAAAGCTAGTCCTACAGTTTGACTTTCAAGGATTAACCAAACAGCGCAAAACCCGGCGCAGTTGGTGGCTGGTAATCGAGGATGGAGAAGTCGATGTGTGTCAAAAAAATCCAGGCTTTGAAGTCGATGTCTTAATATCGGCTGATTTGAGTGTGTTCACCCACGTCTGGATGGGATATACGCCTCTGAAGCTTGCCCTTCAGCAAGAGACAATCTGTTTTGAGGGCGATCGCAATCTCGTGCGTCAGGTACCAGCTTGGTTATATCTCAACGGTGAATGGCGTTATGGTATGGGAATTGATCACTCTGCAATGCAGCTAATACAGGCCAATCACAAGCATATTGCTGCAGAATGCAATGAAATTTCTGGCTCTTAACGAAATTAGGATTATTTTCTAGCTCGACTAAATCAGCGATCGCTTTATAATAATTTTGCTGTCACAAAACGATGCTGAGTGATCGGTGAAAGACAAAGGTTATCTGGGGCAAGAGATTAAAGCTATTACACGCAAGACATTCAATGGTTTTTAAGCTTGCTACAAAATTATTCCAAAATGCCAATAATGATGAATGACTAAAACTATGAATTACCGAGACTTCATCACAATTGAACCCAATAAACGTGGTGGAAAGCCCTGCGTACGTGGCTTAAGAATTACAGTTTATGAAGTACTTGAGTATCTAGCCTCCGAGATGACCGAAGCAGAAATTCTCGAGGATTTTCCAGATTTGACGCGAGAAGACTTAAAAGCTTGCATTGCTTATGCCGCCGATCGTGAGCGTCGAGTTATGATCGCTCCCTGATCCGCATGAAGTTACTTTTTGATGAAAACTTGTCCCCCAAGTTGCCGAATCGTTTGATTGATCTTTTTCCAAACTCGCTTCATGTTCGAGATGTGGGCATGAAAGCAACAATCGATCCGATTGTTTGGGATTATGCAAAAGACAATGATTTGATGATTGTCTCAAAAGATGCAGACATGCATGACCTGAGCTTATTATTTGGGAATCCCCCAAAAGTGATTTGGCTTCGTCTAGGCAACTGTTCAACTTGCGATGTTGAACAGTTGCCTAGACGAGACTTTAACGCAATCAAATCATTCTATGAAGATCAGAACTTATCGCTGCTCGCTCTATCGTAATGCTTCATTGAGAAAGCAGCACGTTACAAGCTGACGAAATTCGCTGGATCTTGATCGCGTCGATGTCTACTAGGAATGGGCGTACCCTGTTGATTGCCGACTAATGCCGCCGTTTTTTCTAATGCAGTTCTCAATCGTTTTGCAGCATAAATCGACATATCGCGCGGAACACTAATGCGATCGCGCAAATATCTCAAAGCCACATCTGACCCAGCAGGCGGCGTACAAATTTCACCCGTCATCATGAAGGTCAACGCACAACGCAGCGCTTCATCCATTAAGCGATCGTCTGCCGGATTGACGCGAATAATGTTCTGATGATGCTTCACCACCCGATGTAATGCCTCCGCACGAGACGTTTCAGGCTCTGGGTAAGTCACATCCGGTAAACCGTCCCATGCTCCGCGATCGACGCGGGACTGATTGATCTGAGTCTGAGGATCTTGATTCTCATAGCACCCACCCATTTGCGGCGGTAGATCATGCGCATGCGTATGGAAATCGCTTTGAGTCCCGCGATACGTAGATCGAGTTTCCATCGCATCAAACCAAGCCGACATGCGCGGATTCTCTTCTCGCATCGAATAGCCTTTGTAGTAATAAAGACTGGCATTCATCCGTTCTACATAGGGAGTGAAGACCACATCGACAATGCCGAAGTCTTCTAAGAAATACGCCCCAGGCGTTTGACTCAATGCTGCTTCAACCTGAGCCATAATCCGCACAAACTGCTCCCGATTGCGCTGGTCTTCCCGGGCTGAATTCGCCGGATAACAGAGCCAAGCACACCAGGCGCGAAACAACAACCGCTCCAAACGCCGCAGAGGAACAACCTTAGGATCATTCATACTCCAACCCAAGGCACCGAATTCTCGCTCTAGCGCCATGAGAATATCGTCGCTTTCGGTAATGATCCGTCCGTCTAGCTCGATCGCAGGTAGCATACCCGAAGGCACTTTCCGCTTATACCAACTCTCTTTTTCCCCATAGCAAAACATCGTCACTTTCTCGATTCGATAGGGAATTTGCTTCTCTTCGAGCCAGAGCCAAACTTTCTGACAATAGGGACACCACGCATGATGATCGCGATATAGCGTCACTCCGACATCTGATTCGGACTTGCCAAACAGACGCAATCGAGACTGAGCATTGGTATTGCCATTGACTCGATCGATCTGAAAATCTGTCAGAGCTTCCAGTTCTTCCCAACTAAGAGCAGCCATAGTTATTTTAGAAATTCCACCAGTTGATTCAGTTTGTCCCAAGCCGCACCAGAAGCAATGACCTCTTTTGCGCGATCGACGCCTTGCTGATAGGAATCCACGGCTTGCCCGACGCGGAGCGCTAATGCAGCATTTAACGCCACAGCTTCTTGTTGGGCTTGCGTCCCTTTTCCTTGTAGCACTGATTTGAGAATTTCGGAGTTCTCATCCACATCTCCGCCGCGCAATGACTCGATCGCAGCTTTCTGTAAACCAAATTCCTGCGGGTCAATGCTCGTCAGTTCAACCTGTCCCTGATTAAGAACTGCCATATCGGTTAGGTCTCCGAGTCCTGCTTCGTCGAGTTTTTCTCGACCGTGAAGCACGATCGCAGATTCTTTCCCTAACATTTTCAAAGCTTCCGCGATCGGTTCGAGTAACGTCGCATTAAACACACCAATGACCTGTCCTGTCGGCTGCATCGGATTAACTAAAGGTCCTAGCAGGTTGAACACCGTTCGGACTTTCAGCATTCGTCGCATCGGAGCGACCACTTTCAGCGCAGGATGCCAACCCGGAGCAAAAAGAAACGTAATACCGACTTCAGAAATTGCTGCTTGAATCTGATCCGGCGATGCTGCCAAATTGACACCTAACGCTTCTAGAACATCTGCCGAGCCGACTCGACTTGATGCCGATCGATTGCCATGTTTTGCCACACGCAGCCCTGCTGCCGCCGCCACAAAAGCAACTGCCGTCGAAATATTAAACGTTGAAGCCCCATCTCCCCCCGTTCCACAAGTATCAATCACAGGGAAAGCCAGGCGATCGCTCACGTGTGCCTGAGACTGCAAAACCGTTGCCATCCCCGCCAATTCTGCGGCTGAAACCCCCTTCGACTGTAATGCAGCTAAAATCGCACCCGATAGAACGGGCGGAATCTGATCATTGAGCCAGCCCTGCATGAGGGTTGAAGCTTGTTCGATCGATAAAGAATCTCGATCGAGAATTTGCTGAAGCAGTTCTGACCATTGATTAGTCTCTATTGTCGGGGAAATCATAGAAAATATAGGGCGAAATAGCGCTTTAAAATAATCTCATGCATCGGATTTCTTGCGGATTTTTCACCCAAATTGTGGAAATTACATGAAGTAATGGGCAAATGACCCAAGATTCGATCAATCCTTGATACCGTGGAGATGCGGATTATTTATCCGCCAAATCAAGTAGCAAATTTTTCGCGACTTGTGCTGAGAAGGGTATCAGGTCATCTCCATTGCATTATTAGCATTCAGCTTGCAAAGGAAAGGGTGTTTGTTTGTGCAGATTCAGAATCAATTCAATCCCTCGCTGAATTTAGTCGTCCAGCCGGGAGATCGAGAAACGCATTTAGCATTGTATCAATTGGGGTTTCAGAAAGTTGCAGCTTTGCCGCAACTGCTCTATCGTGCAGTCAGCGAATTTGAACTCTCTGCGCTCTTTGTTGGGCTTTGCCAGCGAGTTTCTGAGATTGGTCAAGCGATGTCACGCTATGTTCTGACGCGATCGCCGTTAGATGCTCAACATTTGCTACATGAATTTCTGAAAGCCCAGCCGCTGCACCAAATGACAAAGCTGGTCAAACACGCCTGGTTTTTCCAAGTTCTGGCAAAGCAACAATTATTTTTTAATTACCAGCCGATTTTTGATCTCGATTCGCGTCGGGTGGTCGCACATGAATGTTTAGCCAGAGCGCGCAATGCTCAAGGGCAACAGTTCAATGGACAGCAATTGATCGATGCAGCGCTGTCGATGAACTTGACGCGCGAATTTGATAATTTGGCACGATCGATTTGCTTAACAGCCCTAGCAGAATGGAATCAGTCTGATCGTCCCATCTTTTTTATTAACGTCTTACCGAATGCGATCGCACATAATCCCGAATCGTTAGAACAGAATTTTCAGCAGATTCTCGATTTAGGGCTGCATCCAGGGCAAATCGTATTTGAACTGACCGAAGTTGAAGCGTTGACCCATCATCCCAATCTGCATAAAGTCATTCACCAAATTCGGGCGAATGGGTTCGGATTAGCACTCGATGATTTGGGAAGTAATGTTGCGCTCGATCATTACTGTACCGAGTTGCGACCAGATGTGATTAAGCTCGATCGTCGAATTGTCCACGGCTGTAGCCGATACGAAATGAAGCAAGTCATGGTCAAGAGCTTTGTTCAAGCTGCCCAAGAGCTTGAAATTACGGTCTTGGCGGAAGGGTTAGAAACCCTAGAAGACATCGAATTTTGTCGATCGATTGGAGTCAACCTCGGTCAAGGCTTCGGCTTGGGTATGCCCGGTCAAACTCCGATCGGCGCAACGCCTGAAAAAGTTGTCTGCTAAAACTTGCTTTCCTGAGATGAGACTTTTCTCTAAGTTTGATTTCTCATCGAGTTAGAGAAGTAAGGTGCAGAGCCATCTTGAACGTGGAAGTCACTCATGGTTCATTAGATTGACGGAATTGAGTTCTAAGGTTCCGTAGCATTTGGCTCGTCCCTTGATCGATCGCACTTTGTACCAGTTGAGAAATCAAAGTTGTGATGGGTAAATCGGGGAAGGTTGAACTGCTTGAAGCGTCAACGTAGTGATCACCATCAAGGACGCTAATTTTTAGAGCCTGGTTACGGTACACCCAGATTTCAGGAACTTTCATGGCTTGATAGGCGCTGACTGTTGTCAGTGAGATGACATCGGATTCGATCGCAAGATCGGGCGGGGGATAAATGTCTAGATCGAGGTCAGTACAGCCTTGAACTCGGTGAGCATTTTGAATGTAAAAACAAGTATCAGGCTCAATGCCAGCGACTTCAGGACGTTTAAGGGTTGTGGAACCAAAATCTTCCCAATCACGCCCCTGTAATTCAAGAATGGCAGTCAGAATATGCGCAATAATTCGGTGAGGACGTTCGTGGCGGGCCAGTGGAGACATGATTTCTAGTGTGCCTTGATAGTATGCGATGCGCGTGTTTCGCTTTTCACCTAAGTCAGCGAGAAGCGTTTCAAAGTCTTGCCATGAAACGTTATGAATGCTGACGGTGCTGCCAGGAGCAAGTTGAATCGCCTTGATTGGAATAGTAAGCGTCATGATGTCAACCTATTTTCTAGAGTGAGAAATGCTATTTGTAAGGAGCAGTTAACAGAGTGGCTTGGTTGAGTCAGCGAGAAAAGAAGCGATTACCGGAATTAAGCCGAATGCCGAAGTTTTGGTACAGATCGGTGAGTGTTAGAGTACAGGCGCTAGTAGGCATAATTTTTGCACAGTTAAAGAGGGATGATCGTGATCATCTAGAAGCACTATTTTCTGGATATCTATGAAAGGAACGAAAATCCCCGCGCATTTTAGACAAAGCGAAATACGCGGGGATTTTCTCTAATTTTCTAACCTGGTGTGAGATGGGGTGTAATATCCAGAGCTGAGCGAAGTCGAATCCTAAATCTAACGAAGAATCTGTTTTGAGAAATACCCACTTAAGCTAAGCGGCGTTTCATCAATGGCTGAACACTGATCAGCGCGATCGCGCAAAGTCCAACCAAAATCAGCAAGGCTCCACCCAAAGTCACATTGCCAAACGGAGCGTGCATGATCACACTGCCGAGATTCCAGTCTGGATGCAAATAGAGATAGCGAATTGGCTCGATCGCGTAACTTAACGGATTCAAAGTTGCGACAACCTGTAACCAAGTCGGCATAAACGACAACGGAACTAACGCAGTACTTGCAAACAGTAGCGGTAAATTCGTGACAAAAATCACCGCAAGTAATTCAATATGTCCCGGCAACGCAAACGCCAATCCTAAACTCAATGCTGTGACTGCAACAACTAACAGCAACACGATCAAAGCGACTAACGCAAGCCCGATCGCACTCGGCAATCCTGAGCCTAAAAATGCGCTCATCGCAATAATCGCCGCAGTCTGAATCAAACTCAAAGTCGTGATGAAAATTGCAGAAGCCATCACAATCGAGAACCGAGAAGCCAATGGTGCGACGAGTAACCGATTGAGAAATCCAAATTCTCGATCGAACATCACTGGAAGTCCGGCATTCAGCGCTCCTCCAAATGCTGTAAATACAATCACGCCCGCGCCGAGGAACTGTCCATAATTCACCTGATTGCCAAACAATCCTTGCGGCGCATTCTGAAACAGTGCTCCAAATAAAATCAACCACATCAACGGTTGAACAATACCCGCAACCAAAGTAGAAGGGCGGCGTTGCAGTTGAATAAACAAGCGGCGCGTCATCGCCAATGTTTCTTGGAGAAACTCGCCAAACAAATTCGGTTGAGTGGTCGCGATTTGCTGCTCTGACGCAGGTTTTGAAGGAGTAATCGTTGTGCTCATAATTGACTACCTCATGCTTTGTTTACGTTCTGCTTTTGGATCTCGGCTTGCGGCGGCGGCAAGTTCTGCATCCATTAAAGTTCGACCCGTTGCTGCAAGATAGACATCATCCAAACTCGGACGAGCCTGAGCAATGCCAAAGGTCGGTAACCCCGCTTGCTGAAGCGCTTGCTGCACCGTCATCAGTGCATCACTATTGGGCGCAACAACGAGATTTAACGAATTCCCCTGTGCCTTATTAATAATCACTTCTTGAACGACCGGAATTGATTCTAATAAAGACTTTGCCTTTTCTGCTTCATCAAGCGGAGAGAACTCTCGAATTCGTAGCGTAATGCGATCGCCTCCCACTTGATCTTTCAACTCCGAAGGCGTTCCCGATGCAATCACCACTCCGCGATCGATAATCGCTACGCGATCGGCAAGTGCATCAATCTCTTCTAAATAATGGCTCGTAATTAAAACGGTCGTGCCTTGCTCGCGTAACTGGCGCAGGAAATTCCAAACGACCACTCGGCTTTCAATATCTAATCCAACCGTGGGTTCATCCAGAACCAGTACGTCTGGTTGATGAAGCAATCCCGCCGCTAGATCGAGCCGTTTTTTCAAGCCTCCAGAATAAGTACCGCTCTTTTTATCCGCCCATTCGTTGAGTCCTAATAAATTGAGAACCTCGGCAATTCGTTCCTGAATCGATTGCTTTGGCAAATGGTAAAGGGCGGCTTGCAGTTCGAGCAGTTCGCGACCCGTGAGAACTTTATCGATCGCGACTTCTTGCGCCACGTAGCCCAGTTTTTGACGCGCAGCCCGGGGATTGTCGATCGCGCTAATTCCCGACACTTCGATTTTTCCCGCATCCGGTTCCGTCAACGTACACAAACACCGCAACGTCGTTGTTTTCCCGGCTCCATTTGGCCCTAAAAGACCAAAAATCTCACCAGGCTGAATCTCTAGCGCAACCTCTTTCACGGCTTCAACTGAGCCGTAGCGCTTCTGTAATTTCTCAATTCGTACCGCAGAAGTCATACCACCGCTCCTAGATTTGTATCAAAACATGAAGACTTCTCCTCCCTATTCTAAGAACTGTATGCCTTGATTTCTGATGAATTGGCGATATTTATGAAAAATGCAGCATTGATTTCGCCAGATTAGACAAATGTAAATAAATATAAAGAGAATTGTTAACTTTGATGTAGACTAATGGTTAGTGAGGAAACAGAGCGACCCAAGTGTTCTGAGTGACACTTCCCACTGAATTCACTCCAATATTGCAGGTATTCTTATGGCGATTACGATTGACTCAGCGCGTAGTATTTTCCCCAACACTCTCGCAGCCGATGCTGTACCTGCCCTCACTGCTCGATTCAATCAATTGAGTGCAGAAGACCAGCTCGCCTGGACATGGTTTGCCTTCCTCGAAATGGGCAAGACGATCACGATCGCGGCTCCCGGCGCTGCAAGCATGCAATTTGCAGAATCGACCCTAGCGCAAATCAAGAGAATGCCGTTTTCTGAGCAAACTCAGGTCATGTGTGACTTAGCAAACAATGCCGACACGCCGATTTGCCGTACCTACTCCACCTGGTCGGCAAACATCAAACTTGGTTTCTGGTATCAGCTTGGACAATGGATGGAGCAAGGCATCGTCGCCCCCATTCCAACCGGATACACCTTATCTGCCAACGCTTCTGCGGTGCTGCAATCCTTGAGAGGTCTAGATCAAGGTCAGCAAATTACTGTGTTGCGTAATTCAGTCGTCAACATGGGCTACGACGTCAATAAACTGGGCAGCTACAACCGAGTTTCTGAACCCGTCGTCGCTCCAAAAGCAGAAGCTCAACGTACTCAAGTCAAGATTGAAGGTATCGACAATCAGACCGTGACGCAGTACATGAACAACATGAACGCCAACGATTTCGATGCGCTGATCCAACTCTTTAGTGAAGATGGCGCACTGCAAGCTCCTTTCCAAAAACCGATCGTTGGAAAAGAAGGAGTGATGCGCTTCTTTCGTGAAGAATGCCAGAACCTCAACTTGATGCCCGAACGCGGCGTTTCTGAACCCGCAGAAGATGGCTATACCCAAATCAAAGTCACTGGAAAAGTTCAAACACCTTGGTTTGGTGCAGCAGTTGGGATGAATATGGCGTGGAGATTCCTGCTCAATCCTGAAGGTAAAATTTTCTTTGTTGCGATCGACCTGCTCGCTTCGCCGAAAGAACTTTTAAATCTAATGCGATAAGCATAAATTTGCGATCGTAAATTCTCAAAGAATGGATGTTCTGAATCTTAGGAGCGTCCATTCATTTGTATATTGGCAGACTGTGATGTGAGTAAACGAAGCAAGTGAGCGAAATTCATTGGACTCAGACCGAACAAGAGATTTCTCGATCCGCATTCGATCGAGCGTATCAACGAGAGATTCAGGCGCTCATGCAAGACGTTGCTGAACGAGCCAATCAGGTCTCAGAAGTCAGCGATCTGTGGCAATTCCACGATTTTTTGAGCGCCAGACGGCACGAAATCGACGGGAAATATGACTATCGTGACTCGGTTTTGATTTTTGTGTTTGCCCAACTCGTCCGCGAAAAGTGGTTGGATCTCAATGAACTCAAAGGATTGGCAGCCGATAAACTTGCCAAAATTTCAGCCTTGGTCAGAATGGGCTGATTTTTTAGGGCTTATCTTGAATTGAAAGATTAGATTAAGCCCTATCTTTACTTTATAAAGTTGGGCGGGAAACCTAAGAGGGTTCCTCTATCTAAATTCGCCCCAACATGTTTAACGCCACAGAACTTCTCATTGATGACTTTGTTCGCCAACTGAAAGAAGGCTATCACCGAACCTATGGCGGCTGGAAATCAGATTACGAAGACATTATTGGTTGGGTTGGGTCGATGGCGATGGAAAATATTGCCAACAGTGACGCGCTCTATCACAACGTTGAACATTCGATTTTAGTCACCCTGGTGGGTCAAGAGATCTTACGAGGACGGCATATTCGAGACGGCGGGGTGTCGTGTGAGGACTGGCTGCACTTTATTGTTTCGCTCGTTTGCCACGATATCGGGTATGTCCGAGGCGTTTGCCGCCAAGATAAGACCGGGCTATATGCCACAGGTCGTGATGGCGCGATGGTTTCAGTACCGCCTGGCTCATCTGATGCCGCCATGACTCCGTATCATGTCGATCGCGCTAAACTCTTCATTGACGAACGATTTGGTGGTCATAAACTCATCGATGTCGAAGTGGTCAAACGTAATATTGAACTGACCCGCTTCCCCGTTCCTGCGGCTGAAGACCATCAAGACACGAGCAATTATCCAGGACTGGTGCGCGCTTCTGATCTGATTGGACAACTCAGCGATCCGCGTTATCTGAAGAAAATCAGCGCACTCTATTACGAATTCGAGGAAACTGGGGTGAACAAAGCTTTAGGCTATCGCCATCCAGGAGATCTACGAAAAAATTATCCAAAATTCTATTGGCAGGGTGTTTATCCCTATGTCAAACAGGCGCTCTACTATCTCTCCTTAACTCAACAAGGCAAGCAAATCGTTGCCAATCTCTACTCAAACGTGTTTGTCGTCGAGCATGAACCCTCCGACGAGTATTGCACCTGAAATCGGTTAGAGAAAGCGGTGTCTCGTGAATTGAACGGCGAAATTACGCGATTAACGGCAAAATTGAGGGGTACTCGATCGCGCTGTTTGCTGTATGGATCGTTTTTTCTCTCCGATTCAACAATTTCTGATTACCTGGCTGTTAATTCTCGTCTCAGGGTGGCTGACGCTGAATGCACTCACTTACTTTGGAGAATTAATCAGCGTACTCGTCACGGCAGGATTAATCGCTTTCTTGCTGAATTACCCGGTGGCAAGATTGGGAAAAGTTATGCCCAAGGCGTTAGCTGCTGGAGTGGTCTATCTATTTGCAGGGTTGATTTTAACGGTAGTTGCCGTGACGATCGCGCCGCCTATTATTCAACAGACTCAACAACTGACGGCAAATTTACCGAATCTGATTGCATCGGGACAGCAACAACTCCAAGACTTTCAAACGTGGGGAGAATCTCGGCATTTAGGCTTTGATCTCTCGTTTTTAGAACAACAACTCTCGGTTCAATTACAAGGGCAAGCAAAAACGATCGCATCAACCGGAATCGGATTGGTTCTGAACACCTTTAATTGGGTTTTGGATCTGATCCTGATTCTGGTGATTTCGTTCTATTTAGTCCTAGACGGAGCGAAGATTTGGGGCGGGATCACAGGCATCTTTTCTCAGCCGATTCAGGAGAGTTTAACGAATTCGATGCGGGATAGTTTGCAGCGATTTGCCTCAGGACAATTGCTGTTAGGGCTGTTTATGGCGATCGCGCTTTCATTGGCGTTCTGGTGGTTAAAAGTTCCATTCTTTCTCGTGTTTGCGGTGTTTATTGGGGTGATGGAAGTGATCCCATTTATTGGGGCATCGCTAGGAATTGCCACGGTTGGGATTTTAGTGGCATTTATTGATTGGTGGATGGCGATCGAAGTGTTAGGAACCGCGATCGCGATTCAGCAGGTCAAAGATAATGCGATCGCGCCTCGGATTTTGGGCGAGCTGACAGGATTGAGTCCCGTGATTATTCTCACGTCTTTGCTAGTGGGTGCTAGAGTAGCAGGACTATTAGGCGTGATTCTGGCAATTCCCTTGACCAGTGTCGTGAAAACGATCGTCGAAATCCTGATGAATCCTGACCTCCCGCCACAAGCTGGATCAATTTTCTCGGAAGCTGTGGAAAATAGTATTCTGGAACCCATGCTTTCGGTTGATCCCGATATCGAACCGAATGTTACTGTGATCGTCAAAGATTCGCATTAATCCTTTATTTCTTCTGACCTATGGACTGGTGGCAAAAGCTCAAACGCAATCCGTTAGCTAAGTTTGGAGCAATCTTACTAGCGTTATTCTATGTTGCCGTGATTGCGGCAGAATTCGTTGCTCCTTATAGCCCCTGTGATACGGCTTCCATTACCAGTGGAGCCTGTAAACCACAAACGGATGGCGCATTGTTACCGCCCACTCAGATTTATTGGACGGATCAAAATAATCAATTCATTGGACCTCATGTTTACCCAACCACTCAAGGTCCCATTGATGTGAATACGGGCGATCGCGAATTGCAAGTTGATCGATCAAAGCCTTCACCACTCAGACTCTTCGTACAAGGCGAACCGTATCGATTGTTCCAAATTCGCTTACCGTTACCAACGAACTTCTCACTCAGCGATCCCAAGTTTGAAGAAATCGAACTTTTTTCTGGAATTCCAGGCAATCTGCATCTGTTTGGCACGGCAGGGGAGGGCAAATTTAATCTTCTGGGAACTGATGAGCAAGCGCGCGACCTGTTTAGTCGGCTCCTTTACGGTGGTCGGATTAGTCTCAGTATTGGACTCGTCGGGATCGCGTTGTCTTTCCCGATCGGGATGCTCGTTGGTGGCATTTCAGGCTATGTCGGAGGTTGGGTCGATGCGGTGCTGATGCGGATTGTAGAAGTATTGATGACGATCCCAAGCATCTACTTACTTGTTGCATTAGCCGCAGTCCTTCCACCGGGCTTAAGTAGCGCGCAGCGATTTCTACTGATCGTCTTTATTACCTCGTTTATCAGTTGGGCAGGATTAGCACGGGTGATTCGGGGGCAAGTGTTATCGATCAAAGAACGAGAATTTGTTCAAGCCTCACGCGCCATGGGTGGAAAGTCACTCTACATCATCACTCGACACGTTTTACCTCAGACCGCAACCTATGTGATTATTTCAGCGACGTTGCAAGTCCCCAGTTTTATCATTGCAGAATCGGTTCTGAGCTTGATTGGGCTTGGCATTCAGCAGCCCGATCCCTCTTGGGGAAATATGTTGTCGCTCGCCACGAATGCCTCAATTCTGGTGCTGCAACCCTGGTTAGTGTGGCCTCCCGCTATTTTGATCGTGTTGACGGTTTTGGCGTTTAACCTACTCGGCGATGGCTTGCGGGATGCGCTCGATCCGCGCAGTTTGCAGCGGTAGAAAAAGGGGTGATCAAAATTGGAAAACCCTTTAGACTGAGGAAACGCTAATAGAAACTTTCAAATGGCACAAGCAAAATTAGGCGATACAGTTCGAGTTCACTACACGGGAAAACTCGACGATGGGACAGTGTTTGACTCTTCTGTCAACGCTGATCCGCTAGAATTCACGTTGGGCGCAGGGAATGTTATTCCTGGATTTGAGAATGCAGTAATGGGGATGAGTCCAGGCGATTCCAAAACGGAAATCATTCCGGCAGATCAAGCGTACGGCGCTTATCAAGAAGCCATGGTTTTAGTCGTTGAGCGTGCTCAAATGCCGCCAGACCTACAGCCAGAGGTCGGACAACAGTTGGAAATTCGACAGCCAACTGGACAATCGATTCCAGTCGTAATTACGGACGTATCTGATGCTGATGTCACCCTGGATGCAAATCATCCGCTCGCTGGAGAAGATTTAACATTTGATATACAACTAGTCGAAATTGGTTAATAAAACTAATCAGTTGTCGAAAAAAGGTCTTGTGGGCAAAAGTTTATGTTCACAAGACCTTTTTATTTGTCAAAATTCCGTAATCCAAGCGAAAACATGTGAAGTTTTCTTGTGATCCGGATTAGTCCGTGTCTGAGAGAAATCTAAACCAGGATCGTTTGAATCCTGAGCCATATTACCTAATTTGCCGAAGGGTGCAAGCAGTAAGGCTTTCCGCGACTTCTTCTCAGAATTGGCGGTTTCAGGATTTGACAACTTCTTGTAACACATGGTTTCTATCTATGAAGAACCCTTTTAGGTTGTTAAAAAACTGTTATGCGTAAGGGACTGCTGCACAAACCGGTTAACCTCTTCGGTCCGATTCTGGACAAAATTCTTTTGACCCATTTTGTGGTAATTGGGCTACCAACGGTGCTCTACTACTACATTCTGGAGAATGGTTGGAATTTGTCGTTTCTCCATGTTTTGATTCCGATTTTGTATTTTGTTACGTCGATCGTTGTGATCGGTGAGGCAGTTTCGACGGCAATTACATATCGTCGCGGTCGCCCCGCCAAGATGCCGAAGTTCGGGATGGTGCAGCGCTTTATGCGATCGCCGAGAACTCAACCGCTTTATCCGCTGTTGAGATCGCCGGGCGCGGTTCCCAAGTGTTCGCTGATTGTTGCAGCCTATTTGCCCAATGAGCAGCATATTATTACCAATACGCTAGATCACATTCTCAGCACGATGGAACGCCCGGAAGGGGGATTAGAAGTGATTCTGGCGTACAACCGCCCAGAACGCTTACCGGTCGAAGATCGATTAGACCGGATGGCAGAAGAACATCCGGAGTTGAAATTGCTCTGTGTTGAAGGCAGTCGATCGAAAGCGCAAAACATTAATGCAGCCTTAGAAATCGTCACGGGCGAAGTGACTGGAATCTTGGACGCAGACCATCACCCGAATCCAGACAGCTTTACTCGCGCTTGGCGTTGGTTATCGAATTATCGCTACAGCGCGGTACAAGGACGAAATGTGATTCGCAACCAGGATGTGAACTTCATGACGCGCATGATTGCGGTGGAGTTTGAGTGTATTTATGGGGTGAGTCATCCGGCGAAGTCACTTTTAGTCGATACAGGCGTGTTCTGTGGGGCAAACGGATATTGGCGGACTGAGGTACTAAAGAAGATTGGCTTCTCGTCGAAGATGTTGACTGAAGACATCGATGCGAGTTTTAGAACCCTGTTGAGCGGACATAATATCGTCCATGATCCGACGATCGTGGTAACTGAACTTGCGCCTGTGGATGTGCGATCGTTCTGGTTCCAGCGCAAGCGGTGGGCACAAGGTTGGCTAGAAGTGACGTTGAAATATCAAGGCACGATTGCGCGATCGCTAAGACTCGATAACTGGCAAAAGTTTTATTGGACGTTGCTTTTGGTCTACAGTGCGGGATTCCATTTTGTCGCCCTGCAAGCGTTTCCAATTACATTGAGTCTGACCTTAGCGGGAGAGAATGCACCGGATATTGCACCGGAATATATCTGGACAATGACAGCATTGACTTTGGCAAGTGGTCCGTTACAAGCTTTGGCAGCTTGGCTTGTACGAACTGATGCCATCAAGCAGTCTGGACGAGATTTCTTGGTCTATTGCTTTTTTATTCCGTTCTACTGTGTGTTTAAGAGTGTGATTGCGATTACGGCAATTTATGACCACATTGTTGGCAATACCGAATGGATTGTGACTCGTCGATCAACGGATGCTTTGCCGGAAGCGAAGTAGCAAGATTTCGACTTAAAAAAGCTCCAAGCTTTCTAAAAACTTGGAGCTTTTTTAGTTTGAAAGTCATAGTGGGAGAGATGAGGAACAATACGGCTCTCACTCATCTTCTTACCGCTTCTGCTCCATTTGCCAACTGAGAAGAATGACGGGAATTAAGCCAACCAGTACGATCGCTAAAGCTGATCCAGAGGCTTCCGTGAGTCGCTCATCAGACGCAAGGTTAAATACATGCACTGCCAACGTGTCAAAGTTAAACGGACGAATGATCAGCGTTGCAGACAATTCTTTCATTACATCGACAAAAACGAGAATTGCTGCTGCCAAAACTCCCTTCCATAACAGCGGCACATGGACTCGGAATAAAGTATTCGTCGCGCCAAATCCGAGACTACGAGACGCATCATCCAAACTCGGTTTAATGTTTGCCAAACTCGCATCGATACTATTAAACGACAAGGCAAGAAATCGAACTAAATAAGCAAACACCAGCGCAAACATCGTTCCACTCAGCAATAAGCCCGTTGAATAATTGAACGTCGATCGCATCCAGCCATCGATCGCATTATCAAACAATCCCAACGGAACTAAAATCCCAACAGCAATCACAGAACCGGGGATAGCGTAACCCATTGAAGCAATGTAAGTCGCCCCTCGCATCATCAGGGAGCGATCTAAACGCAACCCATACGCCAAGATAATTCCCACTACGATCGCAACCAAGGCTGCAATCCCGGACACAGTTAAACTATTCGTTGCAAAGCCCCAAAATCTCTGATCAAAAGCATCTTCCCAATTTTCTAACGTCATATTGAGCAGCACACCTGCCGGAATCAAAAAGCCGAGAAATAGAGGAATGATACAAAATACAATCGCGACGATCGCACGGATGCCCCGAAGCTGATATTTCTGAACAGGCGATGAATTGGAAGATTGATAGTACTGGACTCGTCCTCTTGAAAGTTGTTCTAACCAGATCAAGACAAAAATAAATATCAATAAAAATGCAGCTAATTGAGTTGCTGCAAGCCGTTCGCCCATACCAAACCAAGTGCGATAGATTCCAGTCGTGAACGTGCTGACCTCAAAAAACTGAACGGTTGCATAGTCATTTAAAGTTTCCATCAGAGCTAAAGACAACCCTGCTACGATCGCGGGACGTGCCAAAGGTAAAGCCACTTTTCTAAAACTCTGCCACGGGCTACAGCCTAAGCTACGACTGGCTTCTAAAGTACAGACTGACTGAGATAAAAACGCCGATCGCGCTAACAAATAGACATAGGGATACAGCACCAAAATCAGCATCACTGCTGCACCCCAAAGCGATCGCACATTGGGAAACCAATACTCTTGTGCCGTTTTCCAGCCAAACCACGATCGCAACGTCGTTTGCACAATCCCGAAGTATTCGAGCAAATCCGTATAGGTATACGCCAAAATATAAGCCGGAGCAGCCAGCGGCAACAGCAATGCCCAAGTTAAAATTCTACTTCCTGGAAATCGGCACATCGTCACCAGCCAAGCTGTGCCCGTTCCAATGATCGTGACACCTAGCGCCACCGCAAGCATTAAATAGAGCGAATTCGTGATGTAAGTGGTCAGAACTGTGCTTGCGAGATGTTGCCAAACTGATCTGGCATCTGCAAATAATCCGCTCAATACAGCAAAGATTGGGAATGCAATTAAAACTGCGATCGCAATTACAACGATCGTCCATGCACTCAATCTAGAACGTCGAGTCTCTCTCGCCCGCGAAATTTGCATATGCTCTCAAGAAATCTTGTAAAACTACTTTACTAGGGCTTCAAAATTGTTGATGATTAGTCTCAATAAGTTTGCCGCTATAAGAACTCTAATGCTTGACTCGATCATTTTGCAATTAGACCAGGTTTCAAAGCGATTTTCCGCTACGCCTGTTGTAGATGCCGTTTCGCTAAAGCTGCGAAGAGGTGAGTTATTAAGCCTACTAGGGGCATCGGGCTGTGGAAAGACTACATTATTGAGACTGATTGCAGGATTTGAGCGACCTGAATCTGGAACCATCGAATTGTCAGGTCAGCAAGTTGCAGGTGGGAAATACTGGCAAGCTCCTGAACAGCGAGATATTGGCATGGTCTTTCAGGACTATGCGCTGTTTCCGCATTTGAATGTGGCAGAAAATGTGGGATTTGGCTTAAAAAAATCTCGACGCAAGCGATCGGGTTATCCCGCTCAGCAAGCAAAAGAAATGGTCTCGGCTGCAATCGCGCAAGTCGGCTTATCGGGGTTAGAAAAACGCTATCCGCACGAACTCTCCGGTGGACAACAGCAAAGAGTTGCATTAGCGCGAGCATTAGCGCCTCAGCCTGCTTTGATTCTGCTCGATGAGCCGTTGAGTAACTTGGATGTGCAAGTGCGATCGCATCTCCGACAAGAAATTCGCACCATTCTCAAAACCACTGGAACAACTGCAATTTTTGTCACGCACGATCAGGAAGAAGCGTTGTCCATTTCGGATCGAGTTGCCGTGATGAATCAAGGCAAATTAGAACAGTTAGCAACTCCTGAGACGCTTTACGACGAGCCTGCAACCCGGTTCGTTGCAGAATTTGTGACTCAAGGAAATTTCTTACCTGCGACTTATAGTGGTACAGGTTGGAAAACTGCGATCGGAACATTAATGGTGGAAGATTCTGGAGAATTTGCCCATCAAGCTGATGTGATGATTCGACAGCAAGACATTAAGTTAGAACCTGCTCCAGCGGGATCGATTGTGATTGTCGATCGTCAATTTTTAGGGCGTGAGCATCGATACTGTATTCAAACTAGCTCAGGGACTCGCCTGAAAGTCCTGAGCGCTGTGAAGCCTGCGTTAGACATTGGCACACGAGTGCGCGTCAAAGTGAATTTATCTGGGGTGCGATTGTTTGAACCGACTAGGGATTCACAGCTTGAGAGTGCAGCGCATTGAAATTCTTGCGCCATTGTGCTCGCTGTTGCGGAGTTAAAACAGTGGTCACAACCTGGCTATAGTCTTTCAACGGCTGCGATAAAGTTTGATCGACTTTGCCCGTTTGGATCTGTTTCAGCAATTCTGGATTGGCTTGCAGTTCTTTGACGATTTCAGCTTGCATTTCACGTCGAGCTTGCTGGATTTGAGCCGACTGATCTGGGGTAAGTTGAACGCCTTTGAATTCAGCTTTGAGCGATTCAGTCTGTTTTTTGACTTCCCCTGAAACCGTTTCTTCTAAAGCATCGATCACAATTTGCTTCACATACTGCCGCTGCTCGTCAGTTTTCTGCTTGATAAAATTCCCGATCGCGCTTTTGGATGCTTCTACTTTCGCATCCGCTTGACCCGACAGTTGCTTCAAAAATTGTCCGGCCATCGATTGATCAAGCTGAGTGGCAATTTCTTGCGATCGACTTTGCTGCGGAGCTTGCTGAATCGGTTTTTGAGCAACTTTTTGCACAACCACGGGTTCAGGTTGTGCAGGCGGAGTCTGAAAAGATGATATGTCAGACGGCGATTGATTCAGTGCGACTAAAGCGCCCACACCTCCTGCGACCATCAATGCCAACGAGATTAACACCCTAGCTTTATTCGGATTCATTGCTTTTCCTCAACCTCTTAATAGACAAGTAGGTCTAATTTAGGATTCACCTAAATCACACCACTCTCCAGGTTGAGGCTGAAAAACTTTACCAAGGGATCTGTGTCCCATCCCAGGAGAAAAACTCGCCACCCTGATGATTTTCCAGTTGATCAATCACGTCGAGCAGTTGCCGAACGGTACGATCGACCGAAAATAATTTCTCTGGCGGCACAGACTTCTGAAACGGCTTAGATAGTCTTGTATCCGTTGTCCCTGGATGCAGGTTCACCACAATTGCATTCGGACAAGTCCGCTTATATTCGATCGCAGTTGTTCGCATGAACATATTCAACGCTGCTTTAGAAGCCCGGTAACCATACCAGCCCCCAAGCTGATTGTCTCCAATGCTGCCAACTTTTGCCGAAATTGTCGCCAAAACGGAGCGATCGCGATGCTTCAACAACGGCTGCACATGCTTGGCTAACAAGACCGCGCCAATACTATTAATTTGAAAATACTTGAGAAGCTGATCCCCATTGAGATGTCGCAGGCTTTTCTCTGGTTGCATCGCTCCATCGTGCAATACACCCACACAGTTGATGATGTAGTGCAATTCAGACGTTTCTGACTTAATTTTGGCGATCGTACGTTCGATCTGAGCCTCATCAGTGAGATCAAGTTGCAGCCGCTCTAGAGAAGGCGAATCAAGCTGAAAAAGATCGCAATCAGGACTGCGATAAGTCGCATAAACCCGATCCACTCGATCGAGCAATTGTCGGGCAAATTCCAGCCCAATTCCTTGACTCGCCCCTACAACTAGCGCTGCCTTACTCATCATCAGTTGTTTTTACAAAACTTTACATTGAGTATAACGCGGCGCTTACCACCCGTCTGATTCCTCACCCTGCCAAACCTCCAAATCCAACTCATCCAAGTAACTCAAAGCCGCTTGAATATTGGTGTGATGTCCCTTTAGAACGAGATCAAACCAGCCGTCTCCACTCGCATTCGCACCCAAAATCGCCGCAGCAATATTGATTGTTAACTGATACTGCGAGACGAGTTGCGAAATCACAGGCTCTTGATGGTAGTGCCGGGGAATGCGGATGCGGATGCGCTGCTCAGTCGTCCGGTCAATGTTCGTACTCGTAGACATCATTTTTCTCCTAAATTGTTAAAGTACGGTAAGCCTATCGATTTATTGTATATTATTTTTATATGGAAGCGAAAGAGTTTGATGCCAGCGAATTAGCACTTTCTCGACAGAAAATTCGCTGCAAGATGTTGAATCATGTTACAAAGCCGCAAGATTTGCCGGAAAATTGTTGATTTTTATCAACTTTAAACCCTAGAAATTCAACCTGCCGCAAGATAGAAGATCCTGAATTGAAAGCTCTGGAGATACAGATCTGAGATCTTTATTAAGACCTGAAGGGGATCTCGGAAGTGTATTAGAGAATTTCAAAAGTACTAGAGATATCTTCATTGAAGCTCTAGTGAACACTCTCTCTGCCACTGTTAGGGTAATGATAATGACTAGATACGGACTGCCCGCGAAGCAAGGTTTGTATGATCCGCAGTTCGAGCATGATGCCTGTGGAGTTGGGTTCATTGTGCAGATGAAAGGACAACCATCTCACTCGATCGTGCAGCAAGCCTTAACGATTTTGGCGAATTTGGAGCACCGGGGAGCATGTGGAGCTGAGACGAACACGGGAGACGGGGCAGGCATTTTAATGCAGGTTCCGCATGGCTTTTTTCAGAAAGTGACTGCGACATTGAACATTACTTTGCCCGATGCTGGACAGTACGGGGTCGGGATGGTTTATTCATCTCCCGATCGTGCTCAGCGCGAAGCAGGGCGGCGGATATTTGAGCAAGTCGTGGCAGAGGAAGGACAAAAAGTTCTCGGCTGGCGAGACGTTCCAACTGACAATTCGACCTTAGGGGAAACGGCAAAAGCCAGTGAACCCTTTATGCAGCAAGTCTTTATTCAACGCTCGGCGGATTTAGCAGATGATTTAGCATTTGAGCGGAAGCTGTATGTGATTCGGAAGCGATCGCATAGTGCCATTCGCCAAACTGGGATTGATCCGTTCTGGTATCCGGCTAGTCTTTCTTGCCGCACCTTGGTTTATAAAGGCATGTTGATGCCTTTGCAGGTGAAAGAGTACTATCCTGACTTGAGCGATCCCGATTTGCAAAGTGCTTTGGGATTAGTGCATTCTCGCTTTAGTACCAATACCTTCCCGAGTTGGGAGCGATCGCATCCTTACCGCTATATCGCTCACAATGGCGAAATTAATACCCTGCGCGGCAACATCAACTGGATGCACGCTCGGCAATCTTTGTTTGAATCTGATTTATTTGGCGACGATTTAAGAAAAGCACAGCCTGTTATTAACATTGACGGAAGTGATTCCACGATTTTTGATAATGCTTTGGAATTGCTGACACTATCCGGTCGATCGCTGCCTCATGCCGTGATGATGATGATCCCGGAACCTTGGACAGCCCATGAGTCGATGAGTCCTGAGCGCAAGGCATTTTATAAGTACCATTCTTGCTTGATGGAACCTTGGGATGGGCCAGCTTCGATCGCATTTACGGACGGTCGAATGATGGGAGCTGTTCTCGATCGCAATGGCTTGCGTCCGTCTCGGTACTATGTCACCAAAGATGATTTGGTGATCATGGCATCTGAAGCCGGAGTTTTACCGATCGAGCCTGAGCGGATTGCTCAAAAAGGTCGGTTGCAGCCCGGAAGAATGTTCCTCGTTGATATGGAACAAGGTCGGATTGTAGCGGATGAAGAAATCAAGCACCAAATTGCCAGTGCTGAGCCATATCAAGACTGGATTGATCAACATATGGTCAGCCTTGCTGATCTCAAAGATGCACCTCCGTCTTCGTCTGATCTCAATACTGTGCTTCAGCGTCAATTAGCATTTGGCTATACGTTTGAAGAGTTGCGCTTGTTGATCACTCCGATGGCGCGAGATGGCGTTGAAGCTGTGGGAGCAATGGGTGCAGATACGCCTTTAGCTGTTCTCTCTGATCGACCCAAGCTGCTGTATGACTACTTCAAACAGCTATTCGCTCAGGTGACCAATCCGCCGATCGATTCCATTCGAGAAGAGATCATCACTTCAGCCGAAACGACAATTGGAGCTGAGAAAAACCTGCTCAAACCTTTGCCAGAAAGCTGTCATTTGATTGAGCTAAAAAGCCCAATTCTCAGCAATGAGGACTTGGCAAAACTCAAACAGGTCGATGAGCAAGGCTTCAAATCGACGACAATTGCGATCGTATTTGATCCCAAATCCGGTGTAAAAGGCTTAGAAAGCGCGATCGACAATCTCTGTACTCAAGCCGACCAAGCAATTGAAGCTGGAATCAATCTCATCATTCTGAGCGATCGCAGTGTGGATGCTGAAAATGCTCCCATTCCGGCGTTACTTGCTGTCGCTGGTGTACATCACCATTTGATCCGCACGGGTGCGAGAACCAGAGTTGGCTTAGTACTCGAATCGGGCGAACCGCGTGAAGTTCATCACTTTGCCATGCTGATTGGATATGGTTGCGGCGCAATCAATCCTTACTTAGCATTTGAGACAATCGAATCGATGATTGCTCAAGGCTTACTCCCGAATCTAGAGTATGCAACGGCTTGCAAGAACTACATTAAATCAGCAACCAAAGGCGTGGTCAAAGTTGCGTCGAAGATTGGCATTTCAACCATTCAGAGCTATCGAGGCGCACAGATCTTTGAAGCAGTTGGTTTAAACCGTTCGGTTGTCGATCGTTACTTTACCTGGACTGCTTCTCGGATTGAAGGCGTGGATCTCGAAGTCATTACCCAAGAGGCACTGCTTCGTCATCATCAAGCGTTCTCAGAGCGTCAACCCAGTGGACAAACTTTGGGAGTCGGCGGTGAATATCAATGGCGTAAAGAAGGTGAAGCTCACCTTTTCAGCCCGCAAACGATTCACACGCTGCAAAGAGCAGTTCGAGAAGGAAATTACGAGCTATTCAAGCAATATGCTGCGTTAGTCAACGAGCAAAATCAGCAGCATTTTACCTTGCGCGGCATGTTGCAATTTAAGCCTCGCCAACCCATCCCACTCGAAGAAGTTGAACCAATTGAAGCAATTATGAAACGCTTCAAAACTGGAGCAATGAGCTACGGATCAATCTCGAAAGAAGCTCATGAAGCGTTAGCGATCGCCATGAACCGCATCGGCGGTAAATCCAATACGGGTGAGGGCGGCGAAGATCCAGATCGTTACACTTGGAGCAATGAACAAGGCGATTCTAAGAATAGCGCCATCAAGCAAGTTGCTTCCGGTCGGTTTGGAGTAACCAGTCTCTACCTGTCTCAGGCGAGAGAAATCCAGATCAAAATGGCTCAAGGTGCAAAGCCTGGAGAAGGCGGACAGCTTCCAGGACGCAAAGTGTATCCTTGGATTGCGAAAGTTCGACATTCGACTCCGGGAGTCGGCTTGATTTCGCCACCACCGCACCATGACATTTACTCGATCGAGGATTTAGCTGAACTAATCCACGACTTGAAAAACGCCAACCGAGACGCACGCATCAGTGTCAAACTCGTTTCGGAAGTGGGAGTCGGAACGATTGCAGCAGGTGTTTCCAAAGCTCATGCTGATGTCGTTTTGATCTCTGGTTACGATGGCGGAACGGGCGCATCTCCCCAAACTTCGATCAAACATGCAGGTTTACCTTGGGAATTGGGACTCGCTGAAACTCATCAAACGTTAGTGTTAAACAATTTGCGATCGCGCATTGTTGTCGAAGCTGACGGACAAATGAAAACTGGACGCGATGTGGTCATGGCAGCGTTGCTGGGTGCTGAAGAATTCGGCTTCGCAACTGCTCCACTCGTCACATTGGGCTGCATTATGATGCGGGTTTGCCATCTCAACACTTGTCCGGTTGGGATTGCGACTCAAGATCCTCAATTGCGCGCGAGCTTTATCGGCGATCCGGACAACACAGTGAACTTTATGAAGTTCATTGCTCAAGAAGTCCGCGAAATCATGGCACAGCTCGGTTTCCGCACTTTGAATGAGATGGTCGGACGGACAGATATCTTAGAAGCAAAACAAGCAGTCGAACATTGGAAAGCAAAAGGTCTAGATTTCTCCAAGATCCTGTATCAGCCTGATGTTGATCCCTCTGTTGGCTTGTATTGCCAGATTCCGCAGGATCACGGCTTAGACAAGTCGCTGGATTTAACTGTGCTAGTCGATCTGTGTAAAGATGCGATCGAAGAAGGCAAACCCGTTAAAGCAACGCTACCGATTCGGAATGTCAATCGCGTGGTCGGAACAATTCTTGGCAATGAGATTACAAAACGACACTGGAATGGCTTGCCTGAAGATACAGTGCATCTCCATTTCCAAGGAAGTGCGGGACAGAGCTTTGGGGCATTTGTGCCGAAAGGAGTCACCCTCGAACTCGAAGGCGATGCCAATGACTATCTCGGAAAGGGTTTAAGTGGCGGGAAGCTGATTGTTTATCCTCCGGCAGTTTCTTCGTTTGATCCATCTGAGAACATCATCATCGGCAACGTTGCAATGTATGGAGCAACCAAAGGCGAAGTCTATATCAATGGCATTGCTGGGGAGCGATTCTGTGTTCGCAACTCTGGAGTGAATACCGTTGTCGAAGGTGTTGGCGATCACGGTTGTGAGTATATGACCGGCGGAACTGTCGTAGTTCTCGGAGCAACTGGACGGAACTTTGCAGCAGGGATGAGCGGCGGAGCGGCTTATATCTATGATGAAGCCGGAGATTTTGCTACCCGTTGCAATATGCAGATGGTTGCGATCGAGCCGTTTGAAGACCCCGAAGACATTGCGATCGTGCGTCAGATGATCCAGAATCACGCCAATTACACGCATAGTCATAAGGCAAAAGACATCCTGGAAAACTGGGAGCAAGCGCGATCGCGGTTTGTGAAGGTCATGCCAAAAGATTACAAGCGAGTACTCCAAGCACTAAGACGAGCTGAAGAGTCAGGCCTGAGTGGTGATGATGCTTTAACAGCAGCGTTTGAGGAAAATGCCCGCGACGTTGCCCGTGTAGGAGGAAGTTAGAGATAGAGGAATAGGGAGCTAGGCAGCAGTAAAGAAGTTTCTGCTTCTCCCCATTCCCCCACTCCCCACCTTCTCAAACCCTTTACCTAAAAAACATTCTTAACCTATGGGAAAACCAACTGGATTCATCGAATATCTGCGCGAACTTCCTTCCGAACTCGCACCACTCGATCGCATTCGCAATTGGGACGAATTCCACCTCTCCATGCCTGAGGAAAATCTTCGCACTCAAGGCGCGCGCTGTATGGATTGCGGCATTCCGTTTTGCCATACGGGAACCTTAATTAGCGGCATGGCGAGCGGCTGCCCAATCAACAATCTCATTCCTGAATGGAATGATTTGATCTATCGCGGACTCTGGAAAGAAGCACTCGATCGCTTACATAAAACCAACAATTTCCCCGAATTCACTGGGCGGGTCTGTCCTGCTCCTTGTGAAGGGTCGTGTGTACTCGGCATTCACAATCCACCCGTCACGATCAAGAACATTGAATACTCGATCGCAGAAAAAGGCTGGAACGAAGGCTGGATCAAGCCCGAACCTCCTGCCAAAAGAACAGGTAAGAAAATTGCGATCGTAGGATCTGGGCCTGCTGGACTTTCTGCTGCGGCTCAGCTCAATAAAGTCGGACATTGGGTAACTGTGTTTGAACGGGCTGATCGTCCCGGTGGCTTGCTCATGTATGGCATTCCCAACATGAAGCTCGACAAACAAGAAGTCGTGATGCGGCGATTAAACATCCTCGAAGCCGAAGGTGTGAAATTCGTTTGCAATACTGAAATCGGAAAAGATCTGCCTGCTGAAGACTTGCTGAGAGATTTTGATGCAGTTGTACTCTGCACAGGTGCGACGAAACCGCGTGATTTACCGATCGAAGGTCGCCAACTTAAAGGCATTCACTTCGCAATGGACTTTCTCACCGCGAACACTCAAGCTGTACTAGACCAAACCGAGCCAGCGATTACCGCTCAAGGCAAAGATGTTGTGATCATTGGTGGAGGAGACACCGGAACGGACTGTGTTGGGACTTCGATTCGACACGGCTGTAACGGTCTTGTCCAACTCGAAATCTTACCTCAACCACCCGAAGAACGCGCTCCCAACAATCCTTGGCCTGAATATCCAAAAGTCTACAAAATGGACTATGGACAAGAAGAAGCTGCCGCAAAATTCGGAGGTGATCCTCGGGCTTATCTGAGAACGGCAACGCACTTTGAAGGCGATGAGCAGGGCAATGTCAAAGCAGTTCACACGGTCGAGGTGCAATGGGAACGCAATGAACAAGGACAGTTCATTCCTAAGCAAATTCCGGGAACTGAGAAAATCATTCCGGCTCAGTTAGTACTACTCGCAATGGGATTTTTAGGACCTGAGCAACCTTTACTCGATGCAATGGGACTCGATCGCGATGCCCGTAGTAACATCAAATCCGAATACGGTAGATACACGACCAGTATTCCCAAGGTGTTTGCAGCCGGAGATTGCCGTCGAGGACAAAGTTTAGTTGTCTGGGCATTCAATGAAGGTCGTGGCGCGGCGAGAGAATGCGATCTCTATCTGATGGGCGAAACTAATCTACCCTAATTGTTTGATCATCTTGCCCGTGGTTTCTAATCACGGGCAGTACGGTGAATCAGCACTAGAAATCTGAAACCAAGCCCACTCGATAAGTCAACCCAGGTTGGTAAATGCGATTGGCTTTTTCGTAGCTACGATCGGCAAGATTTTCGAGAAATACAGTCAGTCCAAGCCCACGAGTAACCGGAATTCGCAAACCTAGATCAAAGCTGAACCAGGAGGGTGAAAAGTCGCGGGGACTATCACTTGCTAGCGTAAATAAAGCACGACGTGCACCGCTGAAGTAGTTCGCATATAGATTTACCTCCCATCCGTTTGAGGCATAACCAATGCCAAATCGCGCCACTGAGAAGGGAACTGTACTCAATTGCAATCCTCGTTCTACACCGCTACCAATCTTTGCATCGGTGTAGGTATAGTTTGCAAAGGTAGACCACTGCGAAGAAACCTGCCAGCGCAAAGCTGCCTCAATACCATTCGTATTGACTACCCCAATATTCGCCCATCGCCCGGACTGAACTGAGATACGATCGTTTAACCGACTCCCAAAATAAGTAACCTGTGTTGTAAAACTTTTAGCCAGTTGTACATCAAAACCAGTCGTCCAAGATGATCCGGTTTCAGGCTTGAGATCCGGATTGGGCAACCAATTATGCACCGTATCAAACGCATAAAGTTGATCCAGACCTGGATTGCGATGCACAGAGACCCAACTTCCCCGCAGGGCAAGATTGGGCGATAGTGCCCAACGCGCTCCAACACTCGGATTAAGATAACTCCCAAATTCACTCGTAAAGTTTTGGCGCAGACCTAATTCTGCTTGGAAATTATTGGTAATCTGCCAAGTATTCAAGGCAAACAAAGCAGCTTGAAAGCGATCGCGATCGAACTCGCCATTTAATTGAGCTAGTCGCGGCAGTGTACTAAAAGCTTCTCCATTAAGTTGTGAATTTTGTAGATCAAAGCCCCAACGTAGATTGTTCGTCTTGCTCGTTTGCCAATCGTGTTCAACTCTGGCATTGAAACTGCGAGAGTTCAAAATGCCGCGTCGAAAGAAAACCGCTTGTGTCGGTCCGTAAGTACTAAAGTAATCTTGATTAAACGATAAGGTTGTGTTGAGCGTGGAGTCTTCTCCATTCCCTACAAGCGCTTTCCAGGTCAACCCGAGATTTACAGTATCGTGGTCTAAGCGATCGCGCTGCAATGGGAATCCAAAGTACAATAGACCGCGCCGACTCGTAACAGTTGAAACATCTAAACTGAGCGAATTACGATCATTGAGATCTAAACTCAAATTGCCATAGTAATTATCTTGAGTCGAATCCCCATTGAACAATCGCCCATCTGCCCCCCGATTTGCGGCTCCAACCGGGACACGATAATCATTCTCTGCTTTGAAACGCTGATAGCTGAATAGATAATCAACGGCTCCAAGTGAACCAGAATAGCTGCCTCGATAGTTTGAGGAACTAAACGATCCCAACTGAGCAAAGCCATTGAATTGCGGAATGCCCGTTCCTTTCTTGGTAACAACATTCACGACACCCCCTACTGATTCAGAACCGTAAAGGGTTGCAGCCGTTCCACTCGATAGCTCAACTCGCTCGATCGCACCTGTGGGAATTGAGTTTAAATCGGTGCCACCATGATAGGTATTGACGTTTGTGCCGATCGGTCTACCATTGAGCAAGAAGACAGATTGATTGATCGAAGCTCCACGATAAAAGGTTCCAGTGTGAATATCTGCACCAAAGCCGACATCATTGACCGCGAATCCAGGCAATCCGCGTAAAATCTCAGCTAAACTATCTGCACTCTCACGGCGAATTTCATCCGCTTCGATTGTGTAAACCGGAGTTGAAGTTGGCTTTTGTAGCTTTTCAACCCCAACAATTTCTTCTTCTGGTGATGAGTCTAGAGGTTCTTCTTGTTGTGCAATGTCTGTTGCCTTGCGCTCTAAGCTCACCGTTGCAGAGTTTGATTGAAGTAAACGAGCCTCTGTAAGCGGCTTTTGGAAGTCTTGAAGATGAGCAGGGGTTAAACTTGCTGTATCAGGTAAAGACTGATCAGGAGGTATAGCAGACGGAATCAGATTCGGTTTAGCTGATGCTTCTGCACCATAGCTTGATTGCGTAAACACACAAATCCATGCCGCGCTAGAGAGAAACGCGATGCCAAATAAAGAGAGTTTCATTAGAATTATGAGACTAAGCCATAGTTAAGCAGCCTTTCAGGCTTTGAACTTAAGCGGCACTGACAATCATCTGTATAGAGGTTTTTCCAGTCTGCTGTCAAAAGACAGAGCGTCTTAGTCTTAAAAATTGATCACAACAATTGCTTGCTGATTAGCTTGGACTGATTGGCTTAGACTACAAACGGAACGAGCCAGCAATGACTGGCTCGTTCCGTTTGTATAGCTATTCCTGCACGACGACGCGCTTTGTCCTATTGCTGCGAAATCTATTCGCCAAGGCTCCGTTCGCGAGACTTCACTTTACTCTCCTGTAATCGAGAGTTCGTCTACCCAAACTCTAGGCGCAACCCCTGAGCCAGTGAATTCCGTTTCTTTCTCCACATAGATAATCGACTTCAACACTTCTCGAATGTCACCTGCAACGGTTGCCGATTCAATACTTGTGCGCTTGCCATTCTCAATCAACCACCCATCAAAAGGCAGCGAGAATGAGCCTTGCAGCGCCTGCACACCTGCATGAAGCGCGCTCAAATCATCGATCAAAATCACGTTGTCTGCATCGTCCAAACTGTATTCCTGTGCCGCAGGTTCTCCTGCATACACATGGAAAAAGTGAGGACTCACCGTGACCTTCGCACCCATGTTGGCATGTCCAGTCGGTTGTACATTCATGCGTTTCGCCGTTCCAGCACTATGCAAGAAGCTAGAAAGCACACCGTTTTTGATCAAAGAAACTGGACGAGTGGGAGTCCCTTCTCCATCAAATGCTTCCGCACCAATGTTGTCTGGATGCAGCACGTTGTCATCTAAACACAACAGAGGAGATGCGATCGTGCTTCCCAAAGATTCCTCAGTCGAAAGGCTCTGCTTATCCAAAATGCTTTGAGCATTGAACATATTAGAAAACGCACCAATCAGACCTAGAAACGCTTCCGGCGAAAAGACAACCCGGTATTTTCCCGTCTTGACTTTGTCGTAGTTCAGATGACTGATGGTTTTCTCGGCTGCTTCCTTCAAACAGCCTTCAATGTCGAGCTTTTCAACACCAGGACTGACCCGAAATGCGCCTGCACTGCGAGGCTTTCTTCCTTCTTCTTCCGTCTTGGTGTACAAGTAAACTGACGCATAAGAATGTGCCTCATGCCGTAAAGCACCCTGACTGTTGAGATAAAAACGATCGATATCTCGCTGAGCTAATCCGTTGTAAGGAACACCAACAATCGCAGGATGTGCTGCTAAGAGTTGTTTTTCTGCCTGAATCAGAGTCTCTAGTAACTGTGAAACCGCAGCTTGCGGAAGATGTTCTTGCTTGACTTCAGCGATCGCTGAAGTTGCTTCTGGGCTAAAATCTGGCGCATTCTCTTTCACGCCAAAGTAACTCGCTTCTTTCGCCGTTTTGAGTGCGAGTTCTAATCCAATCGGATCAACATCGGTCGTGGAAGTTACGCCAACGCTATTGTCTTCATTCCACACTCGTACCGTTACACCTGAGCGCTGAGACGCCTTCATTTGTTGGGGTTCACCCTGATCGACTTGCACACTCGTTTCGTCGATCGCAGATCCAAAAATATCAAACTTCTCAATCCCAAGTTTCTGAGCAGCATTCTGTGCTGCTGCCGCAATTTCCTGAACTTTCGCCATATTCTCTTTGCTCCAAGATGTCTCACTTTACGAGAATTCGATGGTTTCCGCTTCGTTGTCAGCAGTTTCACCCCTGAACATTCCTGAAGGTCTTCAACGTCCCCAAACCTAAAGGATTGAACAAACAGCGATCCTACTGCAACGAAACCAACAAACCTCGAACTATCGTCCGCCAACCGTAATCGAATCCACCTTCAAATGCGGCTGTCCAACCGTGACATAAACGCTGCCACTGACCGATCCACAGAATCCTGCTGCCAGCCCCAAATCCTTGGAACACATCGAGATCTTATCCATAATCTCAGTTGCTTCCCCGATTAAGGTCGCGCCCTTCAATGGCTTCGTCACTTTCCCGTTTTCAATCAGATAAGCTTCATCTACGGCAAAGTTAAATTGTCCGGTCGCACCGACACTGCCGCCGCCCATTTTTTTGCAATAGATTCCTTTCTCGATCGACGCGAACAAGTCATCGATCTCATACTCACCGGGAGCAATATACGTATTCCGCATCCGGCTTGCTGCTGCAAAGGTATACCCTTGACGACGACCACTTCCTGTTCTCGGATGTCCGGTTCTCATAAAGCCAGCGCGATCGGAAATGAAATTCTTCAAAATGCCATTTTCAATCAGCAAAGTGCGTTGAGCAGGCATTCCCTCGTCATCCATATCGATCGTGCCAAATGCATCCGAGGTAATCCCTTCATCCCATGCCGTGAGATTTTCGTGCGCGATTTTCTCGCCTTTCTTCTCGGCAAACGGAGTCGTCTTACGCTCAATCTGCGTTGTTTCGAGCAAGTGACCACAAGCTTCGTGGAAAATTACCCCACCAAACTCGTTTGCCATGACGATCGGGTAAGTTCCCGATTCGACATAATCGGCGTACAGCATTTTCGCCGCCGATTCTGCCACTTCTTCTGCGTCATGCGCGTAATTCCACGTTCTGAGAAAATCAGGTGCACTCGTTCCGCCAACCCGCTTACTGATCGACGATCGATTCGTACCGTCTGCACAGAGCAAGCTATATCCGACAGATTGCGTCAAGCGAATATCGCGCGCAAAAGTTCCATCACTTGCCGCTACTAACACTTCTTGCCAGTCGCGGAAATACACGGCGCGGCGCGACTGAATGTGACTCGCCTTCTGAGAAAGCGCTCCATTCGCTGCCAATAAAACATCGCCCATTTCCCGCATCGAACTAGACTGCCCGAGCCAAGCTTCTTTGCCTTTCTTAGTGGCGTAATCGCGCAGAATTTCTAAGTGAATTTCAGGCACAAACGAATTGGGTGCGGGCAAATGCAAGCCCATAATCGATAAGCCTTTTTCCAAGGCAGCCTTCAGCCCGTTAAACGACAAATCATTCGTCGAAACGTAACAGTCTGCCTTGCCTCGAAACACCCGCACGCCTGCCCCTGTTGCCAATCGAGGCGCAATGCTCGTAATCGCATCATCTTCTGCCATGCAGCTAATGTAGTTGACGCGCTCTAAGAAAAATTCAATAAAATCTGCCCCCGCTGCCCGTCCGAGTCCAAGCAGAATCGACAATGGAGCTTCCCATGATTCATCAAATCGATCAGGAGCATAAGTATAAGTCAAGCTAGGTAGCTCTTTAGAAATTAAAAGAGTCGGTGATTGCATCAAGCAAGCCTCGCGCAGGGTTCGTTTTCGTTTATTGTAGCGAAGCGATTCTGCTTTAGAGACATGTGTGATTTGGGGGAGTCCGTACCTATAAGATCTTTCTTCTGTTAGATGTGCGTTTCTACGGAGTTCAGTAGTCTCGACTCAAAGCCGTAGAGGGCAATGAATGCGAGATTTTGCCCATCTTCACGGAATCTTAATCAACTTCTTCTGCTGATCTGCCTGAAGTTTCGGTGAGACTGCTGAAATATGTAAAACAATCCCCTGGAAATCACCGAGGTATTCTATGCGTGAGCTTCTCGCCATTACGAGCTTGATTTGCTGGCTTATCCTGATGATTTGGGTGTACCGCAATTCTCCAGAATGGTTTTTTGTGCCGTTCTTCTTTTTTGCAACATTTCTGTATCTGCGGCTGATGGAACCCGGGAAGAGTTCTTGATAGGCTGTAGGTGCGGTTATTGGCAGGGCGATCGTGAATTCCAGATTAGAACACCTTTCCCGGATTCTGGTAACGGCTGATCAGATGAGATCGATCGAGCATCGCATTTTTGAGGCTGGAATGCCCGTTGCGGCACTGATGGAGAAAGTCGCAGGAAAGTTGAGCGATCGTATTGTTCAACTGTATCCAGCATGTAAGGTGGGCATTCTCGTCGGCTCCGGTCATAATGGCGGAGATGCTCTCGTAGTGGCGCGGGAACTCCATTTTCGCGGATATGAAGTTCAGGTTTTCAGTCCCTTCTCTCGCTTCAAGGATTTGACTGCAACCCATCTTCAATATGCAAAGTCTCTAGGAATTCCTTGTGTTGAGGATTTGCAATCATGCGATTTGATCATTGATGGCTTGTTTGGATTCGGATTAACGCGAGAGATCGAAGATCCAATTCTGTCTCTCATTCATCAAGTGAATACCTGGCAGATCCCCTTGATTAGTATTGATCTCCCGTCTGGATTAGAGACTGATACAGGTCGAGCCTTAGGAACCGCAATTCGAGCGACGCACACGCTTTGCCTTGGCTTATGGAAACTCGGCTTACTGCAAGAACCTGCCCTTGAATTCGTTGGCAAAGCGGAGTTAATTGATTTCGATATTCCGCTGGCTGATATTTTCGCGATTTTGGGCGAATCTCCCCAAAATCAGCGCGTGACTTCAACGTGGGCAATGTCTGCGTTGCCGCTAGAACGTCCCGCTTCGACCCATAAATACAAAATGGGTCATCTCTTACTGATTTGCGGTTCAGAGCGATATGCAGGAGGAGCGTTATTGACTGGATTAGGTGGACGAGCCAGCGGGGTAGGAATGCTCTCGATCGCGGTTCCGAATTCTCTCAAGCCGATGCTGTCTTCTCACCTGCCAGAAGCTCTCGTTATCGGTTGTCCTGAAACTGAGTCTGGTGCGATCGCGCAGCTTGATCTCGATCTCACTGCCTTTGATGCGATCGCCTGTGGGCCGGGTCTAACGTTAGAAGCGGCTGACATTGTGCGACAAGTTTTAGACAGCGATCGACCTTTAGTTTTAGATGCAGATGGACTGAATGCGCTGGCAAAACTGGGTGCAGAAACGCTCAAAACCCGTCAAGCTGCGACGATTTTGACCCCGCACCTAGGAGAATTCAAGCGATTATTTCCGAATGCTGATTTAACCTGTCGGGCTACAGCAGTTCGAGCAGCGGCAGCAGCAACGACAGCGATCGTGTTGTTGAAAGGAGCAAGAATTGCGATCGCCAATCCTGAAGGAGAACTAAGAATTAATCCAGAAAGTACTCCGGCGCTTGCACGCGGCGGCAGTGGGGATGTGCTCACGGGCTTATTGGGCGGATTATTGGCTCAACAGATCGCCGCCCAGAGCCAAATTTCGCTTCTCGATATGACTCAAACTGCTGCGTGGTGGCATGCTCAAGCGGGGATTCTTGCCGTTGAAACCCGGACGGAGCTTGGTGTTGATGCCCATACCTTGACCCAGTTTTTAATCCCGTCGATCGCTGCTCACCAAAAAAACTAAGTTTTTATGTAGCTTTCCTCAAGAACCTGTGCTAAGATAAATTCTTGTGAATGACAAGGGTCGATGCCCGAGTGGTTAATGGGGGCGGACTGTAAATCCGCTGGCTACGCCTACGCTGGTTCAAATCCAGCTCGGCCCATTCACATTTTGCCCGTGTGGCTCAGTGGTAGAGCACACCCTTGGTAAGGGTGAGGTCACGAGTTCAATCCTCGTCACGGGCTTTAGAAAGCATAGCTGAAAGTCTACTAATGTCAGGAGCTTCCGGCTATTTTCTCTATTTTTTCTATTCCTTCATTTTCAGTACTTTTGAACCAAAACCTAGGTAAATTTAGGAAAAAATTGGCATAAAATTGGCATAAACAGAGAAAGTTCCTATCGGCTGAGGTCTGTAGAGAATCTAGGAAATTGGCATAAATCTCTCTAACTTTATGCCAATTCTAGGAAGTCGGTTCTAAGTATTCTTGTCTCTCCCTAGAACACCTGATCTTTCTCTGCTATATCGAAGCTGAGACAGGCTTGAAACTGTTTGTTCTGTTGAGAGATGAACAGCATGACCCGAATCAGTCGATTGACTCTGAGTATCGCTTAGATGAGGTAATGAAGCTGTACGAGTCATGCCCTAACGATGAAATGGCGATTCATGTAGCTACTGGGTTGCCTCAAAAAGTTCCGACTGCCAGCTAAGCGAGATCGCATTTTCTGAACTGGAAGGAGTGAGATTTATTCTTGCTCCTTTTTTCATTCCCTCTCAGTACGTCAGTACCCTAAAATCTGCCCTTCTAACCCCCTCTCAGTACTTAAGATATATCTAAACTCTTAGCCCTTTCAGACATCCTTACAGATCATTCTTGGTGAAGTAAAAGTCTCATAATGAGTCTCATTCATCTCAAAATTCACAGATTGTCAAAGATGTTCTTGGAAGAACTTTGACAATCTGTGGAAAAAGGTATGCGTTACTGATCAGAGAACGTAGAACCCAAGGGATACTACAATATACTGATTGATATCTAATTGTTAGTGTGAGGGCATTCAGAGGAGTTCTTACACATACTCTCTCATCATGTTCTGAATCCCTATTAACATGTTCCAGGAAGTGAATTAATGGCGTTTACTTTTGCGTTTAGTATAAATAGCTAGTAACTTGTCTTACTCGGTTGATTCAAGTGCTTCTTTTCCTTGTTCAAGTTCAATCATTAATTTTAATCATTAGTCTTGAGTAAGAACTAAGCGCAGTAAGTTTTTAGTATTGGGCATTGCGTTGTACTTATCGGGAAATCCTCAGCAAAGCCTCTCTAGATTCAGTTCTAGAGAGGTTTGGTAGTCCTAAACAGGTAAGGATAAAATGAAAACCGATGTTTAGGTTTTCCTGGTGTCGCAGTCATGCTTTCTTGTCCCAGTTGCGAGTCAAAACACGTCGTCAAAAATGGCAGAATCCATAACGGCAAACAGAACTATCGCTGTCGGGACTGTGGACGACAGTTCGTGCAAGACCCGCAGAACAAACTTATCAATCAAGCGACTAAAGACTTGATTGATAAGTTGCTGTTAGAGCGGTTGTCATTGGCAGGAATTGCGAGAGTCACCGGGGTGTCTGAGTTATGGCTGCAACGCTACGTGAACGCCAAATATGCTGCTGTGCCACGACGGGTGAGCGTGAGCGCTAAAAAAAGGGGCGATTAACGATCCAGTGCGACGAGTTGTGGTCGTTCGTTGACCACAAAGGAAACAAGCAGTGGGTTTGGTTAGCGATAGATGCAAAGACACGGGAAATTGTGGGGGTGCATATCGGAAACCGTTCAGAAGCGGGAGCTAAAGCCTTGTGGCAATCTTTGCCGCCAGTCTACCGACAATGTGCCATCTGCTATACCGACTTCTGGGCAGCGTATGCAGCAGTCTTACCCAGTCAACGGCATCGGGCAGTTGGCAAGGAGAGTGGTTTGACCAATCGGATTGAACGATTCAACTGCACCCTGCGCCAAAGAATCTCTCGACTGGTGCGAAAAACCTTGTCTTTCTCCAATCCAAGAAGGTGGACAATCACATTGGAGCGATCTGGTACTTCATTCATCACTACAACGCATCCTTACCTGTTTAGGACTACCAGAGGTTTTTTCATACCCGGTCTTGATTTTCAGATGTTGTATTCGTGAAAAAAACTCTGAAACCCTTGATTTCTCGTTCTCTATTTGAGCCGAAATTTTTAATCAATTGATAGATCAAACTGATTTCAGGTAAGAGATGAATGGAAGCCAAAAGGATTTTGATCGCGAATCTTTATTCTGTGGTTCTATTCGTGAATCACCTCACGTTAAATCTCTTCAGTAGTCGCTTATAATTCCAAAAAAATAGACCCCTAATTTGCGGTTAGGGGAAGCAGCCAAAAATCACAAAAGGTTCAACATGAATACTAACAGAAATTCCGATTCTGGAGATAAATCCTCAGAGAAGATTACGACTTTCAGTGCCGATTTCTCAGGCAATTTGAGGGTAGGAAAGAAATCAAAAAACACATCGGTTTACTGTCGCAAAACCGATCGATTAGCACAGTCAGTCAGAATCAAAGGCTCTAATGGAATAGGGGAGAAGCAGGAACAAGAGCTTTATAATTTCGCTAGTTATCTATGGTGCTTGCATCCTGAACGATTAGCTTGGATGATTATGAAGTATGACTCTCTAACCTTAGAACAGTATGAGAATTTTCATCTCAATCTAAATGAAGTTTGCAAGAAAATAAAAGATTCAATTAATAACAAATACAGGAAAATATTCGGCATAGATAAAGCAAAAGAAGCAGATTTATTAATGCCTTGGATACTCAAGTTTGAGCTTTCTAAATTCCGTACTCTTGCTACTGGTAAACCTCATTTTGATATCAACATTCTTCTTCTCTATCTTGATGAGAATAGAGAGACATTATTCGATCAGAAACAGTTAGTAAGAAGCATATATTTGGGAATCAGCAAAGTTTCAGGCGATCATATTCCAATGCCTCCGGATCATTATTTCGAGTTAATCGATCCTTTCAAAAAGGAGTTTAGAAATTGTCATCCTATTTTGCAAAGCGTACAGATCCAGTACTGCTGGCAAGATGTAAGAAGAATGGAACCGATCGCTACTTTCCTAAGCAGTGGTATATCTGTCCTGATCTACTGAGAAGAGAAGCACTGCATAGAGAAACCCTTGAATCAGATGTTTCCGTTAAGAATGAAACCGCGATTGCCAAAGATGAGTTCAAAGATGAGATTGAGAAGGTAGAGGAAAACAAAAATGGAGCGTATATCAGGATGAGCTTAGAGGACTACGATCCAACGGAATGCATAGACAGGATGGAAGAAAGGCTGTCTGAATTGAGCGATTGCGTTGAAAGGCTCTAATACCTCTGATAGCCACAGTCTCAGCACTTCATACCCTTTCTAACCCTGATTTACCCTATCTCTCAACCGATTGAATTAATCCGAAAATAAGGCAGAGGTACTTTTGCCACAGAGTGATCGCACCTATATTGGGTCTGTCCTAGACCGATGATTAGTTCTAATCATTAGATTCAGACAAAGATAGGAAATCTTCTCCTGTTTAATTCAATTAAACGATTCAATTGATCTGAAAAAGACTAGGAAACTCTGCTCATCAGTTGAATCTAGTTAAACCGACGCTTAGGCAAACCATTACAGCTTCTCTTCTGGAAGAAATACTGAAGTTTTCAGTCTAATTACCCTACCGACAGGTAATATCCGGAACAATGAGACAGTCTAATGTTTCTAATTCCGAATTAGGCAGAAAGAGTCAGTCTGATATTCTAGCTTAGGATATTATGCCGACTATTTTCGGTCTAATGTCTAGAGCTAGATGATTAGGCGGAAAGAGTCAGTCTAAACAATTGTTGTACGGCTTCAGTTGTTGAAGAGTAGCAATTCTGATTTAGCTTTTGTGGCTAACTTTGTAGATTCTGTCTCAAACTCGAAAATCGAGAGATTCTAAGATGAACATTGAAGATAAAAATCAAAATTTAGTAGAAAGAAGTGAAAAAGATGCAGGCGCTATTATTCGTCAATCTACTAGATACCAGCAAATATATGAGAACTTTGAGCATAAATTGGCTGAGATAAATCGACGAGCAGAACAACGGGAAAGACCCACTTTCTACGAGCGAATCTTGTATGTCACTGGTAGAGGTCACATAGCTGATAGTCGGATTGCAGAAAGGAGAGAGATAAAATTTAGAGAAGCAAGCAGAGAAGCTAGCAGACAAATAATCGAAAATTTGGACGCTTCTAAGAGAGTATCTATTACTCTCCTTGACGAAATGATTAGCTTAGTTAAGGGGCTTAAGATAGATTTTGAATATCAAAAGAAGAACGCGATCGGCTCAGAAGTTACGGAGATTGTGAACTTAGAGGCAGGTTCACGAAGAATTGACGCGATGCTACTGACTTGCCGTGAAGAGATCGAATTTGTCGAGGGTCTTCTGATAGAACGCAATCCTTCAATCGACTATCAGATAGATGATATCAGATGGGCATATCTCGACATAAAAAACATGCCAAAGTTACTTGATAAAGATGTTCTCGAACGTTCGCACATATACAAAATTTGGGATGAGTATACTGATACTTTACAAGATGCCGAGGTAGCGTTTAGTAGCGGAAGAGCAGCAAAAGTTAGATTAGATAATTATAATTTCCTTGAATCTATGTGTAAGCGCTACCAGCGCCTCTATGAAGGCGAACGTAGGATTATTCATGAGAGGTTTGCGATGCTTGAGTTAGCCATAAAATCTCGTGGACTTCAGGGAATGCGAGACTTTTATGAGGAAGAAGTTGGCGCTATATCTTTGAAACAACTTAAGGAGGAGACAAAAAGAGTTGAGCAGGAAGTTTCCAGTCGATTTGGTGATTCGTTTACTTAGTTAATTGAATTTCAAGCAAAGATGAGTATTCTCGGTGTATCGTGGTTAAGATTTTTACTTGCAATAGTTTTGATAGGCATACTGTGTTACGTCCTACGAGATGACCATAAAAATCTCATTGAAGTATTAATACCGACTATTACACAACTCCTTCTTATTGATCTCTCCTTTAGAAAGGAGTTAAAGGAAAAGCAACTTCAATTTAATGAAGTTGAAGATCTACTGAAAAAATTAATAGTCGGATTAAAGTCTGAAGATTCTCCTTTGAAAAATTCTCGTACTTTCCCTAACTCTCAGATTCAGGAGGTGTTGCCAAATTCTCAAAGTAAAACTTACATAAGAGATGCTTACGACAATCTGCTATCTCAAGGCTTTATTAGCAAAGGGTTGCACAAGCATCTAGTCAATCGGTTAAGCAGTCGTAGCAAATCTAGATAGCTTTACAGCTTTATGTCAGCTATTCATTGAGAGGCACGACGTAGGACGTTCTGGTTGGAGCGGACAATTGAGCTGTCTTTTCGTCTATCGTTGAGGTCGATCTGTTGCCGCTCAACCGGAACGTTAGGCGCTCAAAAGTATTGGAGTGAGTATTTGTGAGGGAGACAGTCAGAAAAGAATCCGAGATTTTTTCAGAGCTAGCTGAAATATGCGCTACTCCAGGATATGTTCATGTAATTGCGTACCTTTGCTATAAGAACAACCTAATTCAATATGTTGATACATTAACTCCAGAGGACGTGCTTTATCAGTCCTCTGGGGATATTTGCGTGAGAACTGAAATATCAACTCTTATAGGGCTTGCTTGCAAAAAGCGACTAAACATTGACTTACCATTGCCTGAAGTAATGCAAAGATGCATTGACAAAACTAATTCTTTGTTGCAAGAAATTCATCAGTCTATGATGCAGCTAGAATACATATTTGATTCAAGTAAAGTTGGCGAGCAGGATTTCAATCCCTTTAGAAATGGCTTAGTCTTGCGGGAACCGATTTTTTACGGCGGAGAGAGTGCCTATGATTTTCAATATATAGACCTTTCAAAGATAAAATACGAAAAGGATAATGATTGGTTCTTAAAGAATAAGAGATTTTCTACTCAGCAACTTATTGATGTTGTGATGTCAATACAGTTGCTACAAAACAATAAGGCTAATAACTTACTCCAAGAACTCTCTAATGAAAATCCTGACAAATGGACCTTTCTTCCAGTATTTAAGTTTACAGCTAAAGAAGTTAGTGACATTTCAAATATTGAAATTGATATTGTAAGGCTTCTCATCGAATCATTTGTGTCACCCATTGGCATGGATGAATTCAACTCTCTAGATGACTTTAACCCCAAAAACGCCTATCCGATTATTCAGCTTTCAGAGGATGAGTATTTACTATTTCAGCTCTATAGTTTGACACAGGCACTATATGAAACACCATTTTTCTGGTTTAACGATGATGCAGCTTATCGTGCGGCGGCGATGCAGCATAGGGGTGAGTTTACTGAAAACTTTTCTGTTGAGAGATTGAAGCTTGTATTTGGCGAGGATCGCGTATTTTCGAATATTGACATCTATGATTCTAAACGCAAGGTTGGTGAAATTGATGTATTAGTTACTTTTGCAGACAGAGCAATAATTTTACAAGCGAAATCAAAGAAGCTGACTATTGCTTCACGCAAGGGTAACGATAACAGTTTGCAGTCTGATTTTAAGAAAGCTATTCAAGATGCTTACGATCAGGCTTTTTCATGTGCCGAGCTATTAAACGAAAAAAAATACAGGCTTGTTGGCAAGAGTGGAAACGAGCTAAATATTAATCGAGAGTATAGAGAAATTTATCCTTTTTGTGTAGTTTCTGAGCACTATCCAGCTCTTTCATTCCAAGTAAGGCAATTTTTAACTTTTCAGCAAACCAAAAATATAAAACCTCCCTTTGTAATGGATGTTTTTTTGCTTGATGTAATGACAGAAATGTTACAGTCTCCCTTACATTTCTTGAGCTATGTAAATAGGCGGGTAGCTTACGGTGAAAAGATCCATTCTACTCATGAGCTAACCATTCTTTCTTATCATTTGAAGAATAATTTGTGGGTAGATAATAAATATACAATGCTGACACTTGCGGATGATATACCCGTTGATCTTGATATTGCGATGCAAGCAAGACGAAATGGCGTTTTAGGCGCAGCTATTCCAGAAGGGATTTTAACAAAATACAGAGGGACGGCATTTGATCAAATAATAAGAGGTATAGAACAGCTTGAGCACTCCGCAATAATTAATCTTGGATTTACATTACTCTCACTGAGTGAAAATACTATTGAAATGATAAATGATGGTATCGCTGAATTAATTAAGCGAGGCAGAAAGGATGGGCAGCATCATGATCTAACTCTTGTTATGAGTGAAGAGACATCAGGTTTGACTATTCATTGCAACGATTACCACGAATCTATATCTGGACCTCATTTAGAAAGTCACTGTGAACAAAGAAAGTATGCACATAAAGCAAGTTCATGGTTTGGAATTTGTATTGGGCAAAAAGTTCCAAGGCTAAGGTTTGGCGTAAATAAAGAATATGACTGGGTTCAGTCCAATGAAATGGATGAATTAGTGCGAGATTTGCCCAAGCCCCAAAACCTTAAGAGGAAAAATAAGATTAATTTCGCCCCTACGACTAAACAATCGAAGAAAATAGGGCGTAATGAAAAATGCCCATGCGGTAGCGGCAAAAAATATAAGAAGTGCTGCCTGAAACAAGAATGGAGAGTGTGAGTTCGCCTAACACGTTACGGCAGCAGATGGGCTGAAGCTTCGGTGCTGAGTTTGAGGTTATGTGCCGCCGCGTTCTGCCGTTATACGCCTTATCCTCCAGCCCCTTTCCTAGTCATTCAGTTTGAGCTGATATGAACAAAATAATTAATATCGCATTAAATAAGTTCTCACCTATTCCCACTTCGTTGTGTGAAGCGTCATCCAGAACGCCAAAATCTCAAATCCCTATCAACCTTGCCACCCTATATCATCATTATTATCTTGATTGTTATGGGCAGGCTCCGCCTAATCCTGATCCTGCTCAGTTTGAGTATTTGCGATTCTTAACAAATACTAGAGATTTTCGTCTTGCAGGTGATGGTATTGGCGCATCAACAGCAGCGCGTCGCCATCGTTCTAATGAATTAGGTCAAGCTTTTTGTCGTTATTTTTTACACGATTATTTAGGTGTAACTTACTTTGCTCACATAGAGCATGTCCTTAACAAAGGATTTCAATCAAAGTTTTGCAATCTACGTATTGATCGTATTTCTGAGGGCGATGTGCCAGATTATTTATGCTCAAGAAATGCCCAAATAGCTTATATAGCAGAGGCAAAAGGGCGTTATTCTTCTATTAGCTTTAATAGTAGTGAATTTGACTCATGGCGTAATCAATTTAGTAGAGTAATTGCGAAGGATAGATCTGATAATTCAGTATCTCTTAAAGGATTTATTGTCGGGACACGATTCGCAACGGAGCAAAATAGGCAATCTGTTAAATCAAGAATAAGTGCCGAAGATCCCAGAACTCCCGGCAGTATCAATGATGATGATGTTGATGGAAATCTTGGTGCAATGGTTGCTTCAATTCATTATGGCAACATTGCGACAAAACTTAGACAACCAATTCTAGCTGCATCGCTTACAGAAGGATTTCTCGTTCCTGATGAAATTCGCTTTCCTGCTGTAGTGTGGGAATTTCAAGCTTCTCCCGTTCAGGGTGTTAGATATCCGCTTCAGGGTAGACGCTTTGTTGGAGGTTACTTTCCATCCACCGAAGGAACGCTCGCACTTGAACAGCAAAGTGGGCGGTTTATCTTCAGGTCAGTAGATCCATTAAGGCTAGATGTCGGAACCGGGACATTCTTTGGAGTTGAAGAATCCATTTTTCGTATTATGACTTCGGTAGCCCGGAGAGGATTGGCTTCGATTACTGAAATTGACACGTTTCCTGATATTCAACCTTTCTATAGTGCAATTAGTGTCTTGCGAGATGGTTCCATACTGTCTCCAATAGAGTTTTTGACCCCAGTTGCACAAGAGGTTTTTTAAGAAATTATGAATCTACACATGAACCAGGCGCATAACAATCCGGCTGGAGCGGATTGAAAAAAGATCCTGGTGTATTACGAAGGTTGTTTGCAGCCGCTCAGGCGCACCGTTATCCAACCGCTACTTACTCCTGTTTCTCTCTTCCCTAAATCAATTTCATTGTTTAATTCAATTGGTAAGAACGAGACTTAAGTAGGTATGAAAAAAGACCCTTGAGAGCTAAGTTTCAGGGGTCTTTTGGTTTTGGTTATTTGATATCATTGAACGCAGTCTTAGGATCAATACCCTGCCTAGCGAGTAACTGCTTAGCTCTCTCTATTGCCTCAGATTGTGCCTTAAGCTTTTCTGCCTTGTAATTCAGCATTATTGGCTTCTTGCCAGACCGCAAAATCATCAATTAACTGATGAAGTAATTTAGGCTTATCCTCAATTCCTAGAGGCTTAAACGTTACAAATAATCGCTGATATAACTCAGGATTTTTGTTAGTCATATCCTCGATTGAGAAGTTCTTCAATAAGATTCCTCTAGCATTAGAACGTCCATCTACTTTAGGTAAATCATTGGCTTGAATTGTTTTCTTAGACATAATAGGCTTCCTCTCCTATTTAAGTATGTGTGGAATAGGATAACCAGGAATTCTAAAAATGATCCAAGTTGGATGATTAGAAGAATTAAAGTATCTCTCCTAATCTAATGATTAAACACTTATAGAATCAAATTCAATTAGTTTAGGCGAAGTGGAGAACTAGAGTTCAAAAGCTTGGGTATCTCCAACAAGATGACCATATCTTTCTTGAACCATTCTTAGATTTTTGTGTCCTGCAAGCTTAGCTGCTTCCATAAGGTTTCCTGTCTCTTTCACCACTGCGGTTAAGACGGAATGACGAATGTTATAAAATCGTCGATATTCAATTTTCAAGCCATTCAAAATGGGAATCCATTGCCTATCTCTGAAATTTGTATCATCAATGGGTTTCCCTTTAGTACCAGGAAAAACTAAAGACTCAGGCTCGACATTCTCAGGTTTTCTAGTCTCTAGAATCTCTAGTAATCTGCCTTTTAATGGTAAGACTTTGATATTTCCTGCTTTAAGCTCTTTTCTTTTTCTTGCACCTTTATCCTGTCTAGCTAGCACTGTAGAAATAATTAATCTATGGTGAGCAAAGTCTATATCTTTCCACCGAAGACCGATCGCTTCTTGTGGTCTAGATGCTGTCAAGATGCAGAATTCCACGTAATCAGCGTAATGAGAATGTTTGAATGCAGATTTCTTAGGACAGAAAGAATCTTTTCTGAAAGCATCTAAAATAGCTTTCATCTCTTCTCTAGTAAATGGTTCTTCGTCTTCCTCAAACTCTTCAGCTTTCCTACTCTTCAGATTGAACTTGGGATTGATACCTCTGGACTCTAAAACCCATCTTTCAAACTTAACGAGGTAGGATCGTCTCTGGTTAAATGTTGTATGTTTCAGTTCGGCTTTTGTAAACCACTCCAATTCAGTTAGTCTAGGATTTCCTGACTTCTCAGCCATTCTACGAATAGCATCATAGTGCTTCTCTTTCGTTCTAGCGGGTAGTTCTAGAGATTTAACCCACTCATCCCACAGAGGCAGAAAGTGAGGATTCTCCTTTTCTTGCTTCTGCTTTCTGTCTCTTTCAATTGCGGCATTGATACCTTCCAGTCTCTTGATTGATTTCTCCCAAGAACTGGGTTCCTTCTCAGACCTTCTGGATTTCTCTGCTTCTTGCGCTAGCCTTTTGGATTCTTCATCTCGCACTTGCTTAAGTCTATCTAACTCCTCTCGCTTCCGTCTGTCTGCTTGAGTACGTTCAATAACGTTCCTGTAACGTGTCTCTGTAAAATCAAATTCGCCTGCAACAATATCCCGATAAATGCGATCACAGACCTTTTGAGCAAGATTCATAGATTCTGGGTCGCCATATCTGCCACCTAAAGGGATCGTGCGGCGTTGACCTTTGGGATAGGTGAATCTGACAGCGATCGATCCATTGTTATCGATCGGTTTGAATGACTTTGCAGATGGCATAAAGTTGGCTTAAGGAGATAGGAAGTTTCCCCTATTTGTATCACACAAATTGGCATAAAATTGGCATAAATAATTAAACAGGAGTTGAAAGTCATGCATTTAATTATTTTTGTCACCCTTGGTAAGGGTGAGGTCACGAGTTCAATCCTCGTCACGGGCTTTAAAATCGAGTCATGAATCATTTTATTGGAATTGATATCGGTACGACGAGCACAAAAGCGATCGTCGTTAATTCGATCGGCGAAATGAAAGGTCTTGCCAGTCGAGAGTACCCGTTGCTTTCCCCTCAACCGCGATTTGCTGAACAAGATCCCAACCTGATTTTTTCCGCAGTTCTAGAATCAGTTCGAGAAGCAATTCAGCGCGCCAATTTATCTAGCCGCGACATTGCGGCGATTGGGTGCGGGTCTGCCATGCATAGTCTGATTGTCATGGGTGCAGATCATTTTCCCCTGAGTCAGAGCATCACTTGGGCAGACAATCGCAGTGTGGCACAAGCCGCAGCATTAAAGCAAAGCCCACATGGAATTCAGATCTACAGAAAGACAGGCACACCGCTGCATCCGATGTCGCCTTTAACCAAGTTGCTGTGGATGCGAGAATGTGACCCCGATCGCTTTAACAAAGCAGTGAAGTTTATCTCGATTAAAGAATACGTCCTGTATCAGTTGTTTGAACAATATGTGGTTGATTACTCGATCGCAGCGGCAACCGGATTGCTCAATCTCAAAGCTTTGAACTGGGATCAAGAAGTGCTTAACCTCGCTCAAGTGCGGGTCGATCAACTGAGCCAGTTAGTTCCAACCACTCATATTCTGCAAGGCATGAAGCCTGAATATGCAGCAGCAATGGGACTCGATCCGAACGTTCCGGTTGTCGTTGGATCAAGCGATGGTGTACTTGCAAATTTAGGAGTCGGCGCGATCGCATCGGATCAGTTAGCGATCACCGTTGGAACCAGTAGCGCCGTCCGAAAAGTTGTCTCTCAGCCAATTACCGACGAGCAAGGTCGCAGCTTCTGCTATCCCTTAACTGAGAAATACTGGGTGATTGGTGGAGCTTCTAACAATGGTGGGATTGTTCTGCGATGGTTCCGCGATACCTTTGGACAGCTTGAAATCGAACCCGAGCAAGACGCTTATGCACACTTAATTCAGCTTGCCGAATCTATTCCAGTCGGAGCAGAGGGATTACTGTTTTTGCCGTTTCTGTCTGGAGAACGCGCGCCCTACTGGAATGCAGATGCACGGGGGGTATTTTTTGGCATGTCTTTGCAACATCAGCGATCGCACTTTGTTCGAGCCGTTTTAGAAGGGATTTTGTTTGCAGCGTATAGTATTACAACTGTGTTGAGTGACTTGACTGACGCGAGTCAGACTATTTTGGCATCCGGTGGAATGACACGATCGCGCATTTGGCGGCAGATGATGGCGGATTTATTTGGGATAGAAGTTCTTGCACCTGAAGTCTATGAGGCAAGCGGATTCGGCGGAGCAGTACTTGCAATGTATGCAGTTGGGGAAATCGTCAAACTCGAAGCTGTACAGTCGATGATTCGGATTCACGATCGACATCTGCCAAACTTAGAGCGATCGCAGCAATATCACAAGTTATTCGATCGTTACCAACGGCTTTACTATCTGCTAGAACCAGAATTTTCTACTCTAGATTGAGGTATCTATATCAATGCCGAGATCAGCCATCACCTGAAGCCATCGCTCAGGGGTCGGAAGAGTTTGTTTGAGAAATTCAAGCGTGAGTTGGCTGGAATTTGCCTTATACAACAAAGGAGCATAGCTGAAATGGCAGGCTTGCTTCTTGAAATCATCTACCCCATACTGTGCAATTAAAGTTGCCAGTTGCTGTTCGATTTTCGGAATTGCGATCGTCGATAAAGCCAGTAAGTTGCTCATCCATCGCTCCTTCTGAATCGTAAACGCAGCCAGGTCTGGAATCGAAGAATTGCGATTCTCCTCACACATTGCCTTGATCTTTTCCCACTTATACGTTTTCCAAGGCTTGGCTTTCAGCACAGGTAATTGCCATTTGACAATTTCCTCACGCCAATAATCTTTTGCAGCTTGAACCTGGACAATCTCAAAGCTCGGTAAAATCAGTGCTGTTAATCGTCCCCCATGACACGCTCCGGTATCAATCCCATAGGCTTTCTGCTCAACGACCAAAGGACGATTTTCGACCACGTGGTGACCAAAAATCACAGGCTTTACGCCCCGATAAAACTGAGTCCAATAGGCTTGACCGTACTGCCTTTCTAGATACCTCTCACCTGCTGTGCAGCCACACAGTACCTCTTCTCGTTGCTGTGCAATGTCGATACCATTTTCGACCGCAGCATGAACTAGAATCGCTTCAGGCGTTTCGTAATAGTAGGGAAACAGGCGAATCCAGTCTAGAAACTCCGTATAGCGATCGCCGAACTGCAATTTGACAATCTCTTGAGAATAGGACAACGTTTGTTTCAGATGCTTACGCTCATGATTGCCCATCAAGACGATCGTATTCGGGCGATTTCTGAGAAAATCATACACTTTGACAGAATCAGGACCGCGATCGACGATATCTCCTAGTGAAATGAGACAGTCCTCATCCGCCAGTTGCACTTTCTCAAGCAACCGCAAAAGTTCTCGATAACAACCATGAATATCGCCGACTACGATTGTCCGCATAGTGCACAGTTTAAACCTGCCCTTAATCTGCTTAGACACCAATCTTAACCTTGAATGGCTAGATTCGGCTAACGCTATCAATCTTCAAGTCAGATTTACTTCGACGAGGTACTTGCCTCTCGACGTTTAATCACTCGTCCCTCGCTCACAAATGAAATTCCCTGGTTGCCCATTGTGTTGATCATCACCGTTTCAATGACTGGATCAGTTACTTTCTGCTGGGCGACCCACTCGACTAAAAAGCTCGCTCCTGCACCCCCACCTGTATCTGCTTGATCGACAAAAAAATAGGTTGAGGCAAGCGGTCTCAGTTCTACAGGCTGCTCTAAATATTTCCGAATTAACTTGCCATTTGTATCGTGGTAGAACACAGAAGTAATGATCATCGGGTGGGATTGGTCTGTATTTCGCACACTCAGAGTCACTGATAAGTCCATCTTCTGACTACGACTTATCGAATAGATATGAGAGTAGACAGGGACATAGACCGTTTGACCTCTAGCAATTTTAATGCTGTTTGTGAGTGTCACAGTTTTCAACTGAGGAGTAGGGGGCAGTTCAGCCTCTGGTTTACATCCTAGTAAAATCAGACCTACAATAGCAAGACAGAAATATCGCTTGATCATAATCGCGTTGGCTGGGGATGAATCCGACTAGACCAACAATAAGTGCGATCGCAATGCCCTGTCAAAAGTTCAGCATTGCGTCAGTATCCTCGCCACTAACGCAATGCAAATCGAGCTATGGAGTAGAGCGATTCGGTTCCCGTCCCACAATATAGCGAGAAGCAGCAACCTCACTGTTCAGAGGCGGCACTTGTCCCTTATTGACGAGGGCTTGATGGATAAAAGCTGCCATATCGCCACGAGTTGCAGGCTGATTCGGATTGAGAAGACGCTGCTGCGGATGATTCACCACAATCCCAGCACGAGTCACAGATGCGATCGCATCTCTCGCAAACTGTGGAATTTGATCTGCATCATCATAGTAACTGTTGAGGGTCTGGCTAGCAGGAACTGAAGTAGAATTTGCACTGGCAACCGTTTGGGATTGAGCAGGCTGAGCAGGTGGAGTTGCAGCCTTAGCAGACGGAGTTGCAGTCTTAGCAGCACTCATCAGAGGCTGCATCAAGGTTAGAGCCGCGAACGGCAGTACGATCGGTCGCCGAGTTTGCTGTCTGGGAGTTTGTTGAGCAGAAGCTTGTTGGGCGGGAGCCTTCGCATTTTGAGCTTGCTGCGCCGTTGTAGCAGTACTCGGAACCCGCTGACTGAGTTCTAGATTTCGAGCAAGTGACGTGAGAACTTCAGCCCGTGTAACGGATTGTCTCGGGCGAAACGTCTTATCAGGATAGCCATTCATAAAGCCCATCTCATAAGCTTCTTCGATCGCAAGAGACGCCCAGTACCCACTCGGAACATCTCGATACGCACTGCCACTGGAAATCTGTCTTTCTCGGTTTTGGTTAAATGCTTCCCGGATAATTGCTGCAAATTCATCTCTTTCTACAGGACGAGTGGGACGAAATGTTCCATCTGGATAGCCCTGGAGAATATTACGCTGAGCAAGTGCATTAATAAAAGGCTGTGCCCAGTGCTTTTGAGTGTCAGGAAAGCTGCCTTGAGAATTCTGCTGAGCATTAGAAGTGGTATTTAGCGAAATCGTGATTCCTGCCGCTAAACATCCTGCTAATGGTAGATAGTAGAGTCTTCTAGACATAATTATTTTTGCCTGCAAAGTATGCCTTTCTTTGTAGCTCTTTTCGGATCAAATATTTTTCAATCTAAAGACTGAGTATTACGGCAAAATCTGAACTGGAAGGGTCTGTCGAAATTGCTACAGTCGATAGATCACCCGTTCTTTAGCTCTATTCCGATTACAGTATTCTGCCTCCCACTGTATGAAGAATCAGCTTAGCTTCGAGGCGCATACATCATGACTAGAACGCCCAGAAGCGCGAGCCAGCCTCCAAGCCAATCGTATCGATCAGGAGCAACTCGATCGACAAACCAGCCCCACAAGATAGATGAAACGATGAAAATCCCACCATACGCTGCATAGGCGCGACCGAAATTGGCAGGCTGTAACGTTGGAACCACACCATAAATCGCCAAAATGATCACGCCCATCACTGCTAACCACGAACTTTTGCCTTCTCGGAGCCAAAGCCAAAAGAGATAACCGCCACCAATCTCACACAGTGCTGCGAGAACAAAGAAGAGTAAGGATTGAATCATGATTTGCAAGAATCGCTCATCAGTCTAGATGCCTCAATGAGTACAGCGCAAAATGAAATGGCTAGCAAGCATACGATCGCAATTCGGTTTTTTAGATAAGCTCAAGCTATATAATAATTAATGATACATCATCCTGTTAAATATTAAATTGTGTAAAGTTTTTTACTTTCCCTACAGATTGTATTTTCTGATACAAATTTCTAAGGGGACTGTTCCTACCATGTGACGGAGGTTAAACCTTTGCAAGTATCCAAATGCTGATTTCAAGCAATTTGATGGATGGATCTTGATGACATCTATCAGATTTATCTTGAAAACGTTTGAACATATTGCAGATTCGCGATAGGCATGTTTAACGATCGCGAATTGGGGCATCTAGCTGTGTCTGAAAGGTGCTTTCTGCTGATTTGTAAGGAACTGTGCGATCAAGGCTCTCCCGCAAGGGGTTGCCGGAGTCTTGGCCATTGCGCTGATACAATTCAGATTCACAGTTCGCGTCCCCTTCTCAGACCTTTCCTCACTGGAAAGCATTAGGGAGGGAGAGACGCTCACAATGTTCTAGAGGTTTCTCCCTTTCTGAGTCCTAGCTTCTCGGAGGTTTAGTGTCATGGAATTCCAAAATCTAAATGGTTTAGCTGGACAACAGGAAAACAATCAGTCATCGAGTAAGGAAAAGAAACACAAGAAACATAAAAAGAATAAACATCAGACCCATCCACCTTCTGCTGAAAATCCATCAGAGCCTTTTGAAAGTGACCTTCCTGAGCAAAAAAAGCTCGGCAAGCAAGCTTACGAGCTAGAACTTGCACGTTTGCAGTGTGAGTTGGTCAAAATGCAGTACTGGATCAAGCACACAGGCTATCGTCTCGTGATCTTATTTGAAGGGCGCGATGCTGCTGGAAAAGGAGGAACCATTAAGCGCATTGTAGAACCGCTTAATCCTCGCGGTTGTGGCATTGTTGCACTGGGGACTCCCTCCGATCGTGAAAAAACACAGTGGTATTTTCAGCGCTATGTCGCACACTTGCCCGCAGCCGGAGAGATTATTTTGTTCGATCGCAGTTGGTACAACCGAGCAGGCGTTGAGCATGTGATGGGCTTTTGTACCGACGCTCAGTACACCGAATTTATGCAATCCTGCCCAGAGTTTGAGCGGATGATTGTACGATCGGGAATCATGCTGCTGAAGTATTGGTTTTCCGTCAGTGACGAAGAACAAGAACGGCGATTTCAATCGCGAACGGTCGATCCGGCTCGTCGTTGGAAGCTCAGTCCAATGGATCTCGAATCGCGCGATCGCTGGGTGGAATATTCCAAAGCAAAAGATACGATGTTTGCTCATACGAATATTCCTGAAGCTCCTTGGTTCACGGTCGAGGCAGATGACAAGAAACGGGCACGTCTCAACTGTCTCAGCCATATTTTGAGCAAGGTTCCTTACACCGATATGACCCCCGAAGCGCTGGAACTTCCTCCACGCCGCGCTGCCCCAGACGACTATGTGCGTCCCCCTCGCAACGAACAGTTCTTTGTTCCCCACGTTTACTAAGTTTTCCACTTTCTCAGGACAATCCCTATGAGCCACGAATTGCGTGTTAAAGCGATCTCTCAAGTTACCGATCGAGTTCCCCTTCCTCCGAAAGTTCCTGCTCGTCTAGAAGCAATCTGGGCAAGCGATGTGTTTACCTTGAGCAAGATGCAAGCTTGCTTACCCAAGGATGTCTTCAAATCACTCCAAAGCACAGTTAAAACCGGTGGGAAACTCGATGTTTCTGTCGCAGGTGTCGTTGCGGCAGCCATGAAAGATTGGGCAATCTCGAAGGGCGCACTGTATTATGCTCACGTCTTTTACCCACTCACGAATGCAACGGCTGAAAAGCACGATGGATTCATTTCCGTACAAAGTGATGGGTCTGTGATCTCAGAATTTACGGGCAAAGTGCTGGTTCAAGGTGAACCGGATGGCTCATCATTTCCGAATGGCGGACTGCGAGCCACCAATGCAGCACGCGGATACACGGCTTGGGATGTGACGAGTCCTGCCTATGTGATGGAAACCGATAACGGCGTGACCTTGTGCATTCCGACGGTGTTTGTCTCTTGGACAGGCGAAGCACTCGATAAAAAAACGCCGTTACTGCGCTCGATCGCTGCAATGAATAAAGCTGCGACTCGCGCCCTGAAACTACTGGGCTACACTGAAGTTGCTCCTGTCAACTCAAGCTGTGGTGCAGAGCAAGAGTATTTCTTAGTGGATGCTCACTTTGCCCACAATCGTCCAGATTTGCTGCTCACGGGTCGAACTTTGTTTGGCAAACCTGCAGCGAAAGGTCAGCAATTTGACGACCACTACTTCGGTGCAATTCCAGAACGGGTTCAGGTCTTCATGCAGGACGTGGAAGAGAAACTATACCGACTGGGAATTCCCGCCAAAACTCGACACAACGAAGTCGCTCCTGGGCAGTTTGAAATTGCGCCCTTTTTTGAAGCAGCCAACGTTGCGAGTGATCACCAGCAGTTGATCATGACCATTCTCAAGACGACTGCTAAAAAGCATGGTTTCATGTGCTTACTGCATGAGAAGCCATTTGCAGGCGTGAATGGTTCAGGAAAGCACGTAAACTGGTCGGTCGGCAATCCCACTCAAGGGAATTTGCTAGATCCAGGTGATACACCGCACAAAAACCTCCAATTTCTGTTGTTCTGTGGCGCAGTGATTCGAGGGGTTCATACCTATGGCTCACTGTTACGAGCGGTTGTGGCAACGGCGAGTAACGATCACCGTCTCGGAGCAAATGAAGCTCCACCTGCCATCATTTCGGTCTATCTCGGCACGCAGCTCGAAGAAGTGTTTGAACAGATCGCCAAAGGTGAAGTCAAAGATTCGACCCACGGCGGAATGATGGATCTAGGAGTCGATACCTTACCGATATTTGCGAAAGATCCGGGCGATCGCAATCGTACGTCTCCCTTTGCTTTTACTGGCAACCGCTTTGAATTCCGTGCGGTTGGCTCGGGTCAATCTGTTTCGGGTCCCTTGGTCGCAATGAATACGATCTTGGCAGATTCGCTGTCCTGGGTATCTGACCAACTGGAAGCTGAACTGGCAAAAGGAACCGAATTGAGTGCAGCAGTGTTCACTGTGCTCAAAGAAGTGATGGACAAACATAGTGCTGTCATCTTTGGAGGAGATGGCTACTCTGAAGAATGGCATCGCATGGCAGTGGAAGAGCGCGGACTGCCGAATCTTCGGACAACTGCCGATGCCTTGCCGGTGTTGAAAGATAAGGCGATCGAAGATCTCTTTGAGAAGGTTGGAGTGCTCACTCCCGTTGAACTTGAAAGCCGCTTTGATGTTTATGCGGAGCAGTATATTCAATCGATCGAGGTTGAAGCGAAGCTCGTCGTAACCATGGCGAAAACGATCATTTACCCTGCGGCAGTCAGGTATCTAACAGATTTAGCAACTTCGATCTCAGCAATTAGCGGTATTGGCTTGACGCTTGAGAAAGACACGGCTGAAAAAGTGGCAGCTTTGATTCAATCGATGATGGATAACGTTAGTAAATTGAGCACAGCCATGAGCCAGCATGATTTTGAGAGTGTAGAGGCTCATATGCAGTACTGCTCTCAAACCATTCGTCCTTTAATGGACAAGGTGCGCGAGTATGCAGATGCCCTCGAAGGTGAGGTCGCAGATGATCTGTGGCCGATGCCGACTTATCAAGAGATGCTGTTTGTGAAATAGCTGATCGTTTTACCTAAGAAAAAGCCGCCTTCAATGAAGGCGGCTTTTTTCAACGCAATTGCACGATGGACAATGATACTCTTGGGCGACCTTAATCGACGGGGAGAATCATTCCTTCACGCGCTAACAAGCTATTGGGAAAGACCGATCTCACATCTGCTTCAATCTGATCCAACATGTCATCATCGTGATTCGGATCATGGTGGAACATCACTGCTTTTTTCACGCGTGCCGCATCTACGACTTTCAGTGCTTCTTGCCAGGTGGAATGTCCCCAACCGATTTTCGGAGCTTTGGGATCGTGATATTCCTCATCGGTATAGCAAGCGTCGTAGATCAAAATATCTGCATCACGAGCAAGATAGACCAAATCTTCATCAATGCGATCGGGATAATGTTCGGTATCGGTTGCATAAACAACAGTTTTACCGTTATAGGTGACGCGATAGCCGATCGCACTATTCGGATGATTTAACGGTCCGGTCTCAATGCGAATGCCGTCTAGGTCAATGACATCCCCCACCATCAGATCGGTGAATTTGAGATCGGACTTCATGATCTGCATCGGCACTGGAAAATTGGGGTCGTGCATTTGATCGCTGAGTCGCTTTTGCATCGTTGCGCCATTGGGAGCGATCGCACCATAGATGTGAAAGCAATTGCCAGGAATAAAGGCAGGAACGAAGAAAGGAAAGCCTTGAATGTGATCCCAGTGGGAATGGGAGAAAAACATGTGGGCTTCGACGGGCATCTGCTTGAGCATCGACTTGCCAAGAACTCGCAACCCAGTCCCGCCATCAAAAATCAAGCGTTTGCCACCAACTCGCATTTCAATACAGGATGTATTGCCACCATAGCGAACGGTTTCTTTTCCGGGAACGGCGATGCTGCCTCGAACACCCCAAAAGTGAATGAAAAAATCGGAAGACTGGGTCATTGCTGGATTTGCGTTTACTTCAAGCGCTCATGAACTCGACTTCGGCAGATAAAACTATCTTTATTGTGTCGATTGCCACAAGCAGTTTGCGACAGAACCGTATGATTTGACGGTGGGAGGGTTGTCCCTACTTCTAAGCTACCCAACAGGTTTTCACGACTACCAAGTTGACATGAATTATAGACGCAGATATAAAAAAAGGCTGAGGAATTTTCCTGAGCCTTGTAATCTACGTAAATTTACGGAATCTAGATTGCAGCTTTAATGCATTTTTCAACCAGTGGCATCACTTTATCCACATCTTGCCAACCGAGAATTTCGGTGACTTTTTTCTCCAGATTTTTGTAGGTTCTAAAGAATTCTGCCACTTCGTCTAAACGATGAGAGGCAATATCATTGAGTGATTTGACGTTTGCGTACCGAGGATCTTTGTCGGGAACGCAGAGAATCTTTTCATCGCGATCGCCACCATCAATCATCTCTAACATGCCGATCGGACGGGCTGCGATCACGCATCCAGGGAAAGTGGGCTGATCCATAATCACCATGCCGTCGAGCGGATCGCCATCATCCGCGAGGGTATTGGGGACGAAGCCGTAATCGAAGGGGTACATGACCGAGGCATACAGAACGCGATCGAGGGCGAAGGCATTGAGATCTTTGTCAAATTCGTATTTGTTTTTGCTGCCTGCGGGAATTTCGATCAAGACGTTAATTAAGCCCGGTTTGGGTTGGGCGGGAATGCGTGATAAATCCACTGCGTTTCTCCAAGCTAAACAGTTTTACCATTCTGAATTGTAGGGGAGAGCGGTTCACGCCAAGAAGAGTTTGTAGGCGGGATTTTGATTTTCGTCCCAATATCGATAGTGAATCGTATCGAGAAAAGCTTGCCAGTCTTCCATTTCATGCGGTGGGACTTGAATTCCGAGTACAATTCTCCCGTAGTCGGCTCCGTGATTGCGGTAGTGAAAGAGGCTGATGTTCCAGTCTGGACGCATTGAGGTAAGAAATTTGATCAAGGCTCCTGGACGTTCGGGAAATTCAAATCGGTATAAAACCTCGTTCTCTGCCAAAGCAGAGCGACCTCCGACCATGTGCCGCAGATGCAGTTTCGCAAATTCATCATCCGTGAGATCCAGCGTCTTGAATCCATTCGATTCAAAAGTTGTGACCATTTGAGCCGCATCAGAGCGCCCTGAAACCTGCATCCCAACGAAAATGTGAGCGATTTTCTCATCAGCAATTCGGTAATTGAATTCAGTAATACTTCTTCCCCCGAGAAGATCGCAGAATTTTCTTAAACTGCCGCGTTCTTCGGGAATGGTGACGGCAAAAATGGCTTCTCGGCGTTCTCCCAGTTCTGCACGTTCGGCAACAAATCTCAGACGATCGAAGTTCATATTCGCCCCACAAGCGACCGCGACAAGAGTCTGTCCGGTCATTTGTTCGCGTTCGACATAGGCTTTCATTGCCGCGATCGCTAAAGCTCCAGCAGGCTCGAGAATCGATCGGGTGTCTTCAAAGACATCTTTAATCGCCGCACAAGTGTCATCGGTATCGACCAAAATCATGTCATCCACATACTGCTGGCACAGCCGAAACGTTTCGGCTCCCACTTCTCGCACGGCAACCCCATCCGCAAACAGTCCGACATTCGGCAATTTGATCCGATGTCCCGCCTTAAGAGATTGAGTCATCGCATCTGCATCAACAGGCTCGACTCCGATGATTTTTGTTTCTGGGCGCAATCGTTTGATATAAGCTGCAATTCCGGAAATTAAACCGCCCCCACCGATCGCGACAAAGACCGCATGAATTGGTTGCTGATACTGCCGCAGAATTTCCATGCCGATCGTGCCTTGTCCCGCGATCACATCGGGATCGTCGAAAGGATGCACAAACGTCAGTCCTTTTTCGGCTTCTAATTGACGGGCATACGCATACGCATCGTCGTAGGTGTCTCCGTGTAGAACGACTTCTCCACCGCGCGATCGCACAGCATCAATTTTCACTTGCGGTGTGGTGACAGGCATGACAATGATTGCCGTTGTGCCTAAGCGCTTTGCACCCAGAGCAACACCTTGCGCATGATTTCCCGCTGAGGCAGCAATGACACCCTGCGCTAAGATCTCTGGCGAGAGTTGCGCCATTTTGTTGTAAGCTCCGCGCAGTTTGAAAGAAAAAACAGACTGCATGTCTTCGCGTTTGAGCAAGACTCGATTGTTCAACCGAGCAGAGAGATTCGGAGCAAATTCTAACGGCGTTTCTTGTGCAACATCGTATACACGGGCATTGAGAATGCGTTCTAGGTAGTCACCGGACATAAAGATGCGGGGAGGAAAGGGGTTGAATTCTTATTTTACGGGTAGAAGTCAACGAATTTATTTGCCGTTTGAGGGCAACCGAACTTTGAAACTCGGTTTGAAATCACTCAGGGTGGAAGACTGGATCGAAATTGATGATCAGTTTGAGTCGTATTTGCAGCGAAAAGCAAAGTTACTAGAAACGAACTATTCAGAAGTATTCGCGAGTTTAGCAGGGAGCGAGGCTGCACAGCGGGAAGTTCTCGATCGCTTACTCGATCATCTCTTGCATTACTTTCCTGATTTTTATCAGCGAATCGGCGATCGCATTACAATTCGGCTTACGGATCAAACTTGGCAAATCTCTGAATTTGAAAATCCTTTAGATTTAGCCGGTCGCTTAGTTCAAGAAGACCTGTGTGTGATGCAAAAGCATGAGAATCAGTATTTTCTGAGTGCAGCATCACTTTGTTTTCCGTCCCGATGGCGATTGAGAGACAAACTTGGACGACCTTTAGTCGAGATTCACCAACCTGTGCCTGACTATCCAGAGCAGTTAGAACATCCGGTCGATCGGTTCTTCGATCGCTTAAAGCCTGAATTTCCTGGCGTTCGATTGAATTGGAGCATTGTGGATACGCCAGAGCTATTTTTGGGATATCAAAGCGAGTCACACAATACAGGAGAGCATCTATGGATTCGGGTTGAACGGCAAACTCTGCGAAGATTTGAGCATAGTATTTTGTTTGGGATTCGCACCTATCGTTATCCGATCAAGATTTTGAAAGCGTATCCCGAATTGGCGAAGGGACTTGCTGAGAATGTGCGATCGCTGTCGCCAGAAATGCAGCTTTACAAGAACATTCAGCCAATTCGAGACAGGCTTTTGAGGGAACTTAACTTGGATTAATCATTTGCTCTGGACGCACGAATTGATCGAATTCTTCTCCCGTGAGCAATCCGAGTTCAATACAAGCTTGACGCAAAGTAGAGTTCTCCTTGTAAGCTTTGTAAGCAACTTTGGCAGCGTTATCGTATCCAATCTTAGGATTCAAAGCTGTCACGAGCATCAAGGAGTTTTCCAAAAAATGATTGATGCGATCGCGATTCGGCACAATTCCCACAACCATGTGATCGGTAAACGAAGAGCACGCATCAGAAAGAATGCGAATCGAATGAATCAAATTATGAATCAACACAGGCTTGAACACATTTAGCTCAAAGTTACCTTGGCTTGCTGCAATCGCGATCGCACTATCGTTGCCCATAACTTGCACACAGACCATTGTCATTGCCTCGCATTGAGTCGGATTGACCTTACCAGGCATAATCGATGATCCAGGCTCATTCGCAGGTAACACTAATTCTCCTAATCCACAGCGAGGACCTGACCCCATCCAGCGCAGATCATTGGCGATTTTCATCAACGCACAAGCGAGCGTTTTAATCGCTCCGCTCGTAAAGACGATCGCATCATGAGCCGCTAAGGCCGCAAACTTATTCGGGGCACTGACAAAAGGAAGTCCGGTTAATTCTGCAATTTTACTTGCCGATCGCACTGCAAACTCAGGATGGGTATTGATTCCGGTTCCAACTGCGGTTCCACCAATGGCGAGTTCATACAATCCGGGGAGAGTTGCTTCGATTCTGGAGATCGCTTGCTCCAACTGTGCCACATAGCCGGAGAATTCTTGACCTAAAGTTAAAGGCACAGCATCCATCAAATGAGTCCGCCCAATTTTAATGATGTCCTCAAACTCATTGGATTTACTTTGCAACGCATCGCGCAACTTTTTAATCATCGGGAGCAATCGTTGATGAATCGCTTCTGCTGCGGCAATATGCATTGCAGTTGGGAATGTATCGTTTGAGGATTGAGACATATTGACATGATCATTCGGATGAATGGGAGTTTTACTTCCCAGCTCTCCGCCCGCTATCTCGATCGCACGATTCGAGATCACCTCATTCGCATTCATATTCGTTTGCGTTCCACTTCCGGTCTGCCAGACAGACAAGGGAAAATGATCATTGAGCTTGCCAGCAATCACTTCATCAGCGGCTTGAATCATCAATGTTGCTTTTTCCGCAGGGAGCTTGCCTAAGTCTTGATTGACGATCGCGGCAGCTTTTTTCAAAATGCCAAATGCCCGAATCAGTTCTGTCGGCATTTTGTCTTGTCCGATTGCGAAATACGTGAGCGATCGCTGAGTTTGCGCTCCCCAATAGCGATCGCACTCGACCGCGATCGCGCCCATACTATCTGTTTCTGTCCGAGTCGTTAAATCCACACTGAGTTTCTCCGCCGTAATCGTAGGACATTCCACCACCTGTCCAATTTATCATCCCAAAAACGGTTGACCGATTTACGCTAGAAGAAAGACATTTCTAGTGCTCAATCATGCCTCTCAATCCCGTCATTTTCGTTCACGGCATCACCGATACCTTCGCTCTCTTCGACCCGATGACACAGTACCTAGAGCGTTCAGGATGGCAGACTTATGGATTAGACTTGATTCCAGCCAATGGAGATAGCCACCTTGATCTCTTAGCAAAACAACTTGCAGCCTATATCGAAGCCACCATTCCCGCCGATCAACAGATTGATCTCGTTGGCTTTAGCATGGGTGGACTGGTCAGTCGCTATTACGTTCAGCGCTTGGGTGGTATTAGCCGAGTGCAGCGATTTATCACGATTTCTACACCGCACAATGGCACACTTGCAGCCTATCTTTCTCAACGTCCTGGCTGCATACAGATGCGCCCGAATAGCTCTTTTTTGCGTGATTTGAATCAAGATGTGCAAATGCTCGATCGCATTAATTTCACTTCGATTTGGACACCTTTGGATGGCATTATCGTTCCAGCAAATAGCTCTGTTCTTCCCGTTGGAGAAGCGATTCAAATCAAAGTTCCGCTTCATGCGTGGATGGTGACTGATCCACGATCGATGACACTGGTTGCCGAAGCCCTGAGAAAGCCACTTGAGAAAGCCAGTTCACCATTGACAACCTATTGATTCAGCCAATGATTTAATTCTCCACTCAGCCACTCACTAAACAAAGTCGAGAGAATCTCTTCGCGAATTTCAGGAGTCAGTTGAGCGGGAATAAACTCTTCGACTAATAAAAGGTGAAACCCTTGGTCAGTCTGAATGGGGCGCACCACTTCTCCTGGGGTCGCACCAAATGCTGCCGCTGCAATTTCTGGTTTCAAATTCCAACGATATACGGCTCCTTCATATCCACACTGATATCGCCGTTTACTATCCATATCGTAAAGATGAGCCGCCTCATAAAAACTAATTTCTCGTTCCTCGGTTTGATAAAAAACTTCTCGAGCCACATGCTCGTAAGGAACAAGAACTTGATACAGAATCACCCGCTCAAAATTCAGGCGATTCTGGGCGAAAAAACCTTCAACTTGCTGCCCAAATAGCGTCTCTTTTAATTTTTGGGTGAGTAGTCGATCGCGGATGCCCGCTTCCCAATCTTCAACTGTAATTTGCTGCTCTGCCAGCCAAGCTAATGTATCAGTGGCACGCTCTAGCCGTAGGTCACGTCGGATGAGATCGGCCTCTGCTTGGATTTCCTCAGGCGAGACAAAAATCTCACGCTCACGAGCCGTTTGATCAATAATTTTTTGAGTGAAAATCGCCTGACACACTTCTTTGAATTGCAGGTTCTTCTTCAAGTAACCAACAATCTCATCAGGTTGAATCGAAGAGTATGACGAGGAAACCATGCCGTTTTCAATCTGAATAAACATCACTGAACCTGTAGAGTTGAAAGAATAATTGAAGGATCTATCCAGCCTTCTACAGTAGGAATTAATTTTACCGACTGATGGAGGCAGGGCGATTGTGTATTGAGACGGAATTATTCGCGATCGCTTTCATGATCGTTTATACAAGAGATGAAATGAGATGATTGAGACTCAAGCAGCCCTGAAGATGTATAAAGCTAAACGATCAAATAAGGCTTTTTAGCTAGTGTAGGGATTGAAAAAAATTAGATGTTGCCATTTTGGCTAATTCTGCTAACAAAGCTTTGCCATTCTCTCGATGTGGACTATTGAGTAGAATGTGCCAAATTGGCAATTTGTTTCAACGAACACCTGCTTAGATTGTAAAAATAGCTTTATCTGTGAGATACATCCTATGCAGATCAACGATTTGAACTATTTAGAACATGTTCTAGACATCAAGACAATTTCAGGAGGAGTTATTGTCGGTGTAACGGCTGACGCATCCGCTACCGGAGATTCAAGCTTCACCCTAACTGATACCAGAACTAAAGTGAAAGAATTGGGAAATGGAGGATCTATCGGAAAAGGCAGTGGGATAGCAGTTGCGACCGGAACCGATTCGCTGGCTGGAGTTGATCTCTTTGGCTCGGGAGACAAGGTGATCGAGAAGACAAAAGTAAAATACTTTTCAAACAAAGACACGATGATTGTTAAGGGTAAAATCCTGGTCATCGATAAACCTTAGTCTCAAGCTCCTGATTGACTGACAAATCTTTCTCATCTCGCATGGCTTGCACGCGATCGCATTGCTCCGCACGAGGTTGAAACCCCGTGCTCATCGAACGAAGTCTCTGAAGAGACTGTATTCCTAAGCCATTAGCTGGGTTCAGGAGTCCCTTTAGGGAGTTCGCATGGTTAGCACCGGGTTTTGAATCTGGTGCGGGACAGAAACGCAGCCAAGATGATGTTCAACGTTTTGTCAGTTACCCAGTTCAAGCTCTCAAGCTTTTTGATTTTCTTTAATTTTGATAGGGGCGAGAGTAGAGAGTATCTCACCCCTACTTTTTTGCTACTGTTTTGCACAACTGACCTTAATTTTGACGTTGCCCTGATCTTGCAATGCAAGTCGTAGATGATTGCGAACCTCAACTAAATCGGGTCGTAAAGTAATTGCCTGCCGATAAGATTCGATCGCGCTCTTTAAATCACCCGCTTGCCGCTGAGCATTCCCTAATTCGTAGCTGAGTGCAGCATAACGAGCTTGATCTTCAATCGATAATTTGTTCTGGGCATGAAGCACAGCAGCGATACCCAACTCGGCTTGAAGATTATCAGGTTGAAGTGTCTGTACTTTTTGATAAGCCGCGATCGCGGCTTCCCATCTTTTCTGTTTTTGCAAGACAAGCCCCAGAGCAAGGTAAGCTTCTACTAGTGCTGGATTCATCGCGATCGCTTGCTGATAGCACTCAATAGCGCCGTTATCATCACCCATCTGTTGGCACTCGTCGCCTAGCTCAGAATTGACTGTTGCATAATGCACCTGCTGGTCTAATGGGAGCGTCCCCTGAGCATAAAAAGCATTTGCTAGACAAACGGCGATTTCACGCACCTCCGGCTGAAGCTCCTGCGCTCTTTGATAAGCTGAGATCGCGTCTTCCCAGCGCTCTTGTTTTTGTAGAGCACGCCCCAGAGTATAGTAAGCTTCAGCTAACTCTGGGTTCATGGTGATCGCCTGCTGGTAATATGCGATCGCAACCTTTAAGTCGCCTGCTTGTTGGCGTTTGTTGCCCAAAGTAGCATTGATGACAGCATAGTGCTCCTGTTGTTCCGGGGGTAATGTGCCCTGAGCGTAAAGTGCATTCGCCCAAATCACTTCTGCTTCAATCGAATCCGGTTTCAGTTCACGAGCCGTTTGATAACAAGCGATCGCATCGTCCCATTTGTTCTGCTGCTGTAAGGCATAGCCCAGATTGTGATAGAGAGCAAATGCAACATTAGAGGATTGAGGCTGAAGCATTAAAGCTTGCCGATACACCTTTTCTGCTTCTAGTAACTGCTCTTGAATTTGGTACAAGTTTCCTAAACTAAACCAAGCTCTGACATCGTTCGGCTGTAGCTGTAGCAAACTTCTAAAACACTCCTCGGCAGTTGGATAATCTCCCTGGTGATGCATCACCACTCCTAAGTTATACAGAGCTTCTGGATATTGAGGTTGCACCCTTAGAATCTGGCGGTATGCTTGCTCAGCCTGACTCAGTTGATTCGTCTGTTGGTAACTTGCTGCAATTTGAAGTGCTTTAGGAATCAGCCGAATATTTAGCGGCTGAATTGGATTGAGCAAGTGCTTACGCTCGATCGCAACAATCTTAATTCGCCGCTCTTTTGCGCCAAAAGAAAACTTATACGCCTCATTGCCCAGTAGAAAGTCATAAACTTGAAACCCCTTCTGAATCGCATCCCGAATCGCGTCCGCATGGAGAATGATTCCTGGAGCCAGATCTTTCACAGTATCGTCGCGTCCTCCGATCAAAAACAAAACCGTTTTATGGCTCCAATCTAAGAGATTCGCGATCGCGCCGAGTGGCTTTTCTCCCTGCCATAGCGCAGACAAAGACAAGGCTTGATGTTCAAAGCAATGCCGCAATGTATGCCCAATCTTATCCAAAATCTTCTGGCATTGATCCGCCCCTTTTCTGCTTTCCCAGTTTGATCTCCAGAGTTCCAAAAGTACCTCAAGATGATCCTCAAAATTATCTGCGTTGGCATAGGTCAAATGGAATTCAGAAGAATCCTCAATTTTTCTGAAAAAGCGTCTGATTTTGTGCCGAGTATTTGAGCTAACAACGGTCTGAAGATACTGTTCCCAGGTGCCTGGCAAATCAATATATGGAACAATGTTATTGTCGATATGATCTAAGTCACTAACGTAGCATCGTTCCTTCAATTCAAATCCTTCTGTCAGAAACTCCTTCAAAATTAGGCTAATTCTTCCCTCGATCGTCGCAATATTATCTAGCTCAAAAGTCCACCATTCTTCTTGTTGAAGAAATGCAGCAAACGCAGAGCTTACAGCTATTTCATATTCAGGCAAACAGATAAATCCAACATGGTCTGCATCAGCTACTCCTGCCATCACAAGTTCACTATGAAATGATCCATCTGGATTCTCAAGTGCTGTAAGGTATAGCGGAAAAAATGCGACATACTCTGAACCGCGGCTCCTTGATTTGGCTGCTAATATAAACCACGATTCATGAAACTGATCATACCGTTTCAGTACTCCAGATAGCCAGATCCAAGATGAGAAGAATCGAGCCTGATGATCAGCATTGTATATGGATTCCCAGGTATTTCTAATCGTCTGAAACATTTCAAAATCATCAATAATGTCAATTTCTATGTCTTCCATATCTGGTTTCTCCTGAAATTGTTTATCAACAATCAATATTTCTGCCGCCGCCAAGGATTTTAGCAATCAAAAAATGTATCGATGTGCCATTCTGGCAGAATTCAATCTCATAAATGTAATGTCGAAAAAAATTACTAAAACACAAACAAAACTGCCAAAATGGCAACCTCTAAAAAACGCATCCTTTATCTTATAAATATCAACTCAAACAACAGAGTTGAAACAACTAAGAAACAAAAATTCCAAGGAGAAATCCAATGATTATTTCTGATCTCAACTACTTAGAAACCGCTCAAACAGAAGTTTTCGGTGGCTTTACTTATCCCTCTGTCTCCTTCAAAGAAACCGTAAAAATCAACAAATACATCAACTCGAAAGTCAATCTGAAAGGTAACGTCGCTACTGCTGAATCTGATGCAGAAGCTTATGGAAAAGACAGTTTGGCTCAGATTTTCACCTACACGAAAACTACGCCTTACTCGTCTTATTCGAGCGGTACTTCTATCTCTGCTTCCAACTAGAACTCAATTAATTATTGAGTGACTAGTTTAAGGTAGGGCAACCATGGAATCTCTCCGTTGTTGCCCTACCTTAATTTGTTTTGTTCTGCCTTAAGCTTTTTGCACGAATGATTAAATTGAAAAATTTAAGGGCGATATTGTCGTACCAAAATTGCTTGTGCAAATTGCATAGTATTGGAGGAAAAAGAATGACTTGTTTGATGATCACTGATCTAGACTATCGCGTAGACTCGACTGTGAAAGAGAGCATTCATGGCGGCGTCAGTGTGAGCGTCAGTACCACAACTTACAGCACGAAGAATTTTACTTATGCGAATGCGAATGCAGGTGCAAGTGGTTCAATGACCTATACTTCCACAAAAACATCCACACGGATTAATAACGTTGGCTATTTATATTCCAGCAATGCAAATGCAGATGCCTATGCGCTAGCCGCAGCGCAATACAATACCGCGATCGCGCGATCAAATAGCACCTCGATCTATGTCAGTGTGTCGAACAAATAGCAATCAAATGCAGTAAAGTTGAGGATACCGAAAGATGAGCCAGCACAAGATCTTGATTCGACGAATTATTTCAACTGATGGGCGATCGAGAGCCGAAGCTAGAAGTGAGGTGATTCTCTCAGACCCCACAACGGTTTCCCATCAATCTGTCAGCATCAGCGTCTCTTCGGCAGGAACGAGCCAAAGCGCAAGTAGTCGCTCTACAAGTTGCTCCAACAGTTCTTCAGCATCGAGCTAGTAAATTCAATCTAATCATACAGAAAACACAACACGAGTTCCGTGTTGTGTTTTTACTAGGTCGTAATTAGATTTAGAATGGGAAACTGGCTGTCAAGCTCCGAGCAGAGGCGAAAGAGACAACCGGAGATGTGCCGAAGTTTAGAGCCAAGATTGTTCTAGACTTGCCATCTGCTGTCGCCATTGTTGTGCTAGAGACTGCAAGATTTGGATTACCAGGGAGAGAGAGGCTGATACCTTGAGGTGAATTTGCTAGCTTTGTGCTCCACAGCTCTGTACTACCCTGTTTCAGAGAAAGCGTGTTGTCCTCACTCAGTGAAAGGGTCAGGATACCGTCATTCGCTTGTAGAGCACCAAAAATATCTGATGAGTGATCCAGAATTTCAAGATGAGACAAGTCGCGAATCAGCATATAAATACTCCTTATTTGCCAGTATTCTAGTCAGTTGTCAACAGAGAAGCCTGCCATTTTGGCACCTTATTCACGGGCAAGTCGTTGCATTGACCCAACCATTGTTCTAAGGTTGCAAATGTTCCGCCTTTAATTCGAGTTCGAGGCTCACTCACGACTTCCAAGTAATTCAAATCCTTGATCGGATTCGGTTGCTGCGGATTTGAATCAGGAGTTTGAGCTTGCTTTTGCCCTGCTTGATAGTGATCCTTCATAATCCGGTTATAGGTTCTGTAGGGAATGTAGTGGAGCGGATTATAGCCACCAAACTGCAAAATTAAAACACAAGCCCACGAATATTTTCCTGCTAAGATCGCTTCAATCACTTGGTTAAATTGCTCAGTTTCCATGACGCGATCGAGCGATGCGCTCGAATTTCTAAAGCCTTGTTGAGTCATGCTTTTCACCTTTTTTATATCCTAGTCAGATCTTAAAATCACTGGATCACGTTGTTGCTTGCCTGAAGCTTTTTCAGAGGATCAAACAATAAATCGACAATGCGCCGCTGCCGAGTCACAATCTCAGCCGTCGCAGTTTGCCCTGCCTTAAACAAAACTTTCTGTTGATCTTTCGTAATATAGGAGCGTTCTAATTCCACTTCGATGTGGTACACGCGTCCCAAGCGTTCGTCGGGTTGAGCATCGGGAGAAATCTTCGCAACATGTCCAGTAACAATGCCATAGTCCTGATACGGATAAGCATCAAGCTTTACCTGTACAGGCATCCCTACTTTGACAAACCCTGCTTCTTGGTTTGGAAGGACTGCGGATAAGATCAGTGGCTTTTGGGCTGGAGAAATCTCTGCGATCGCTTGTCCCAGTTGAACGACTTCTCCAGGATGCCGCAGACTCAGTGCAGAAACGATACCACTCGTCGGTGCGTATAAGTAACGTTCCCGAAGTTTAGAATTTGCTGCTGCAATCAAGGTTTGTAGTTCACTAATTCTTGCTTGAATCTGAGAGAGTTTGATTTCGAGTTGGCGCACTTGCTGGTTCGACTGTTGTTGCAGTTCTGCTTGTTCTGCTTGCTTTTGGGCGATTCCTGCATTGAGGCGTTCGATATCTTCTACCGATCGTTGCAAGGTTCCTTGCTGCTCTGTGATCGTTCGTTGGCGATCGCGTAACCCTTGTTGAACTTGAAAAACTTGTTCTTGCGCGATCGCGCCTGCTTCTACTAAAGGTTGGAATCGCTTCAGCCGAGTTTCCTGAGCGATCGCATCTTCATTCAGTTGATCCAGTAATTGTTGAGTAGTCGCAATATTGGTTTTACCTTGGGAAATTTCGACCTGCTGCGCTCTCATTTCAGCGTGCATCGCATCTAAACGGCTCTCTGCCTGAAGCTGAACTTGAGCCAGTAAAGATTGAGTCTGACTCCACTCGATCTGGGCTGCGGTTCTTTCTTTCTCTAACCGTTCTACTTCATGATTGGCTTGTTCATTATCCAGTTCCATCATGACTTGTCCAGCTTTCACAGGCTTCCCTTCCTCAACTAAGATGCGAGAAACCTTGCCTGTCTCAGTCGGATTGACTTTATACACGCTACCTCTGGGAATCAGCCTGCCCTGAGCGCGAGCGACTTCATTGATCTGACCAAACCAAGCCCAAGATGCAAAACAAATCGAAAATACCGCACCTCCTACCATCAGACGCAGGGGCAATGTAGAAGGAGGTTGATCGAGCACCGCTTCTAAAGGGGCAGACCAGTGAGAATGGGCGGAACCTGAGGGTTTGGGAAAGGAATTCTCCGTCTGTTGATCATGCTGTTGATCATTGACTGGAGAACCTTGGTTGTGAGGGGCAAGCTGAACCATAGAGTATGCCTCGTAGAGTCATAGTATTCAGATAGGACAAATCTTGTGAGAACTAACCCTAAAACGTCGATCATCTTAGTCATTAGGGTGCTGCTTTTCAAGTGTTAGTAAACACACCTTGCGGAAACTTTTCAGACCTTCTTCAGCATTGGAACTATCGATCGAGCCTCAGTTTAGAGATCGAGTTGTTGCTGAGCTAGATGTGCATAAATGCCTTTGAGTTCAATTAATTCTTCAGGAGTTCCTTGCTCTGCTAAAACTCCACGATCGAGGACCCAAATGCGATCGGCATTTCGCACCGTAGATAGACGATGAGCAATCACAAATGTGGTGCGTCCTCGACTAATTCTGGCTAAATTCTGCTGAAAGCGGCGCTCTGATTCTGTATCGAGAGAACTCGTGGCTTCGTCTAAAATCAAAATTGCGGGTTGCCCTAAAAGCGCACGAGCGATCGCAATTCGCTGCCGCTGTCCACCCGATAGATTTGCACCGCGCTCACCAACTTTGGTGTTATATCCCAAGGGTAAATCCTGGATAAAAGCATGAGCTTCTGCTAGCTTCGCAACCTCTACCACTTGCTCTAGCGTGTATTCAGGACGATAAAGCTGAATATTGTCTAGAATCGTGCCTGAAAACAAAAAGCACTCTTGCGGCACAACTCCTAATTGGCTGCGTAAAGACTGGGGTGAGACATGCTTAATGTCATGACCATCGATCCAAATTCGACCAGTGGTGGGATGATATAACCCTTGCAGGAGCTTGATCAATGTACTTTTTCCAGACCCGCTCCGCCCCACGATCGCGATCGTTTGACCTGCTTCAACTTTTGCTGAAATGTTTTCCAGCGTGTTGCGTTCTTCGGCTTGCTCATAGCGAAACGTAACTTTCTCGAACTGTACTTCCCCTCGTATCGGAGGGAGCACTAACATCGATTGTCCAGGTGTCTCTTCCGGTTTAACGGAAAATACATCATTCAATCGTTCGACTGAAATCAAAACTTCCTGGAACTCATCCCACAGTCCAACGAGTGCTAGTACAGGTCCAATCACATTACCAATTAACATATTAAAAGCAACGAATTGCCCGATCGTTAACTGATCTTGAATCACCAAACTTGCACCGTACCAAAGTAGCGAAGTACTTCCGATCGAATTGACCAATCCGCCTGTCACTTGCAGCCCATTGGTCAGTTTTTGCGCCTTAAAGTGGATGTTGAGCATTCCAATTAGGCGGTCTTCCCAACGCCAGCGGACTTCTCGCTCTGCTGCCACCGATTTTACGGTTGCGACACCTGTCATCATTTCCACCAGCAGCGAGTTTTGCTCAGCCGTTGCGCTAAAGGCTTCCCGCGAAATTTGCCGCAGAAATGGAGTCGCAACCAGGGTCAAAATTACGATCGGTGGAATCAATGCGATGACGAAGAGAGTCAGATGCCAGTTGTAGTAGAACATCAACCCGAGATAAACGATCGCCATCGTCGTATCTAGCCAAGTCGCAACCGCCTGCCGCGTTAGAAAAGCTTGAATTTTGCTATTTTCTTGCACCCGCGTCAGAATGTCTCCAACCTGGCGAGATTCAAAGAATTTCAGAGGCAACACTAAAGCATGACCAACAAACCCACTGATCAACGTCAAATCAAATCGATTAGAAAAATAATCTAATAGATACTGCCGTACCCCAACCAGTCCAATCCGCCAAACGCTAAACAACAGCAACCCAAGGCTGAAAAGATGCAGCATGGGCAAGCTTTTCTGCGTGACGACCTGATCAAGAATAATTTGAGTAAAGAGCGGTGTAACTAGCCCAAACAGTTGCAGTAGCAAAGAAAGTAGAATGATTTGCCACAGCACAGACCGATATGACCACAAGACTTCCCAAAACCGTTTTAAGTTACGCTCTGTGGTTTGAACCGTTTTGAGTTGCGGGGTCGGATCAAGCATCAAGGCATAGCCCGACCAATGCTTGAGAAAGTCTTGATGAGTGAGATTGCGTTTACCACGGGCAGGATCGGCGACCAGTACCCGTCCCCCTTTGACCCGATAAACGACCACATAGTGATCCCCTTCCCAGTGAGCAATCCAGGGATTTCTCTGCTCCGCCATCCGCCCTAAACTTGCCCGAACCGGTCGTGCCTGAAACCCAACATTCTCTGCTGCGAGTGCTAAGTTCTTGAGTGAAGCCCCAGAACGTCCCACCTTTGCTAGTTCCCGCAGTGTGTTCAGGCTCAGCCGATTTCCCCAGTACTGACCAATCATTGCAATACAGGCAACCCCACAATCTGCTGCGCTCTGCTGCTGAATCAATGGATACCGCTTCAGCAGTTTGGGTTGCCAAGGAACATGCCGAGCGGGTTTAGGAAAGTTGACTGCAACCTGATTCGCTGGCGTTGAATGAGTCACATCCTGACTCAGGGCTTTTTGAGTCGCATCTCCCTGAGTCGAAGTTGAGAGTAAAAGTTGCGGTGAGCCGCGCCCCAAGGCGATCGTTTCTTGCTGGTAGCGCCCCAATGTTCCAGAAGCCGTGACTGGCGAGGAAATTGCTTTCCATTGCTCGATCGAGACTTTGTAAATCAGCAATTTTGTCTTCGCGATCCAATCTGGGGGAGTTTTCTGAATCTCTCCCCAACTTTCCCCGACGATCGCGGGTGTCACCTCAGAATTTTGAGCGTCAATCTCACCTTGGTATAGCCAGAAGTAACCCGAATCAATGCCTGCTTCCACCAGTTTTGCCCCTGCCGGCACTTCAATCGTCTCTAAGAAAAATAACAACTGCTGCGCCTGATGACTCGTCAGCGTTTTCTTCGAGCTAGCACCCTCTATATCCCAAGCGATAGCAGTTCTGAGAAAGATTAAACGGGCGAAGCGAGTCGCTTGCTGGACTAAAAAATTCCGCAGTTGGGGAAGCTTTTTTAACCAACTTTCAAGTTTGGTCACAGAGATACGCGCAAGCGTCACAGGACTCGCCGCGATCGCAGTATAAGGGAGTGAATTCTGGCAAAATATCGACTCTGCCCCAAAGCATTGCCCGGTCTCTAAAAGCATGACTGATAGATCTCGCTGCTGCCGCAGATCAGGGCAGATCAATCTAACTTTCCCCTGACAAATGACATAAAAGTGTGCATTTTGTTCGTCAGAAGCAGCAGGGGATTTGTCTTCTGCGTTATCGTTCAATTCATTCCCAAGCTGAAATTCGCACAGCTGAAAGTCCTGGCTCAAAGCTTGCGCGATCGTTTCATCCATCTGGGCAGCAGCGAGCAGTTTTCGGAGGGCAATTTGGATGTCGATCGCGCCTCCTAAGCGTTGAGGCTGAAGCAGTGCCTGAAGGTTCGAGGCTGAATTCATATCCTAACTTCCTGGCATTTTGAGTATTTTTCTTAAAAGCTGACTATCTCTCCAGCGAGCGTTAAAATGCTTGCTCTCAATGGTGACAATCTCTCCGCAAATTTGTCGCCAATTTGGCAGATTTTTTGAGCGATGGACTCAAGTTTGAGCGTCAGTTTGAATAAATTAATGAACTGGTATTCCCTAGAACTCTCGAAATCGTTGCAATAGAATGGAATATCCCTGCACTGATGCGAGTGTGCATGACAAATTTCCTCATAATGAATTGACATCCTTGGGGCGTTAGGATGACCTCGTACAAATCTCGATTACCAAGCCATAAAACAACGATCAAGATTCAATGAATCTTGTTATTCTGAGTGATTCCATTATTAGAAGCGACAAACTCAGTGGTGCTGTCTATCCCATCGTCGGTATCGTAAGCCGCGTCTACAAATAATTTTGAATCTCGACATCTTTAGCCTACCTAACATTAGAAAACAACACGTTTCGATCGAATTCAAACTCGCACCAAGCGAAATACGATCAGTTCGCTCAGGCTGTATGAAGCTAATTCCGAGTAATGTAAAGTGAATCGTTGATAACCTCGGAACACAGACTTGCTTTTGCAAAGACTTGCCCAAACCGAAACCAAATAATATTTAGATATATTTAGATTTAGGATTTGAGTGCGAAGGCGTTCTGTAAAAAGCCTAAGAAACGAAATGATTGCTGTCAAGTCAATTACAAAAATTATTTTTATTAACTATATGGGCTATACAAATTACCCAAAGATTGCTACATCACGTCTAGATATCAAGCGTGGAACATATTGTGAAGGATGCACGTTATTATAATCACCAAATTGAGTGCAGCAAGAATAAGAACGAGCGAATCAACTTCTACGATGGATTAGAAATACCAATCCATTAGAACCCTAACAATTAGATAGAACGATTTCAGACTCATCTGAAATTACAAAAGAACTAACCTCATAGAAAGTAGAGCAGATCACTTTTTTTGGACTTAATTTTTAGAGGAAATTCTAATCTCTCACTTTGGTTAGAGGGGCGATTTCAACTAATAGTTTAATGCATCATTTTTTACTTCATAAGCAATGCGTAAGCGCGCAATCGATCCGATTTCGGCAAGGATGATCTATGCTGGAAAACGTCAAACTGCTTCTCTGGCTATGATGATTCTTTCTCCCGAACTGCAAACTCGCTTAGCTCAACCTCTGAAGATTGGTGATTTTGAGGTGAAAAGTCGGGTGTTGCAATCGCCACTATCGGGTGTAACAGATCTCGTATTTCGGAGATTAGTGCGTCGTCATGCTCCGGATTCGATGATGTATACCGAGATGGTGAACGCAACCGGATTGCATTATGTCAAAGAGATTCCGATTCTCATGGAAGTCGATCCGAATGAGCGCCCGATTAGTATTCAACTGTTTGATTGTCGCCCTGATTTTCTAGCGGAAGCCGCACAAAAAGCAGTAGACGAGGGAGCAGACACGGTTGATATCAATATGGGTTGCCCCGTGAATAAAATTACGAAAAATGGGGGTGGATCTTCTTTACTCCGGCAGCCAGAACTTGCAGAAGAGATTGTGCGATCGGTAGTGAATGCAGTCGATGTTCCCGTCACGGTTAAAACTCGAATTGGTTGGACGGATAAAGAAATTACGATTCTGGAATTTGCGAAGCGCATGGAAGATGCAGGCGCGAAAATGATCACCGTTCATGGACGTACGCGATCGCAAGGGTACAACGGCGCAGCTAAGTGGGAATGGATTGCCAAAGTCAAAGAAATTCTCTCGATTCCAGTGATTGCAAACGGCGATATTTTCTCGGTAGAAGCAGCAGTCAAATGCTTGGAATTTACCAAAGCCGACGGTGTGATGTGTTCGCGCGGGACATTAGGATATCCGTTTTTAGTCGGAGAGATTGACTATTTTCTCAAGACAGGAGAAGAGAAAGCAAAACCGACTCCGATCGAGCGTTTAGAATGTGCGCGCGATCATCTGCAAATGTTGTGGGAGTACAAAGGCGATCGCGGAGTTCGACAAGCGCGCAAGCACATGACTTGGTACTCAAAAGGATTTGCTGGAGCAGCAGAACTCCGAGGGCAGTTAAGTCTGATTGAGAATGTGAATCAGGGATTGGAATTAATCAATAAGGCAATCGATCGCTTGTCAGCAACAGGATGGCAAGAAGAATCGGAAGCCGAATTGCTGGAGATGTCGGTTAGCTGATTTCAGACTGCACAACTCCCGTTTGGTTTGCCGCAGATTTCATTGATCTGAGCATCGGTAAAGTTGCATTGAAAATTTTGTGCGCGTCTTCAGAAAAAGCTGTCTATATTCTGTTAAACATGACATCAGGCGTGACGGCAATCAAATTTGAATGCAAAAACTTTTTCTGCAACCATCGAACCTTCTGACTCTCAGTCTTGTGGCTGTTTTTTCTCTGCTTGCTGGATGCAGTCGATCGCCCAAACCGATCACACTCTCTAGCGGCACCAGCAATGGCTATTACAGCCGCCTCGCCAAGCAGATTACCACTGCCACAAACCGCACCGTCAATGTCCAGATTCAAGATCAAAAATCCGAAGGCTCGATCGAGAATCTCAATCGTCTCCTCGATCGTCAAGTCGATTTTGCGCTGGTGCAGTTGGATGTTGTGAGTGAGGCAATGCAGCAAGGAAAAGTCCAAGCGATCGCCGTGCTTGCCGATGAACCCATTCATATCATTGCCCTTAAAAATTCAAACGTGCGATCGCTGAGCGATTTAGAAAAAAAACGAGTCGGTATCGGCGCTCCAGGCAGCGGAATTTACTACACTTCTGAACTGATCAATACCGCTTTCAACTTAAACATTCAGAAAGACACGTCTGGATTTGACGAAGCGTTTCGCAAACTCAACAACCGCCAAATTGATGCTGCCATCTACGTCGGCTCAATCGGCGCGAGCGATCGTATCCGCCAACAACTCGTCGCACAACCCTCTTTGCAACTTGTTTCAATCCAACCGACATTCATTAACTATTTGATGAATCGCAATCCTGGCGCATATCAAGCCATGGGCATTCCTCAAGGTATTTACAGCGCGCGTCCCACGATTCCCGATCGCGATATTTCCACGCTCGCAACTGCCACCGTTCTCGTGACGCGCCCGGATGTCGATGAAAAAACCGTTGGACTCCTCACCTGGTCAATTCTCTACAACTCGCGCCAGTTCTCTCTCTTTTATCCTGAATTACAAACCGGAGAAGCGCGATCGCTGCTGCAAAAGAACTTGCTTTATGTACATCCGGGCGCACAAAGCGTTTACAGTCAAAACGCCGATCCTCGCGAAGCCTGGCTACGATACTTAGAATCCAATAACGACCTTCAAGCCGGGATTGTGATTCTGGTAGGAACGAGCGGGATTGGTTTGATCATGCGGCGTTGGAACCGCGAGCGCTGCAAAAAGCTCCTCACATCCACCATTACTCGTCTCAACGAACTCAATCAACTGCTGCCTCAAAATGCTCAACAAGCACTTTCGGGTGTTGAAGATCTCAGTCAAGAACATCGTCTGATGTTCATTGATGGACGGATCACCGCTGATACCTATGAGCAAGTTCAGCACAAAACCCAGACCTTCACCGAGGAATGCCGCAAAACCATTAAGCAACAGCATAAAGAATTAGTGCTCGATACCTTGCTGATTCTGGACGACTGGCAAGCTGCGCTGCAAATCGACCCAGAATCAGCGCTGCAAAAACTCACGTCCCTAAAACAGCAATACCGGAAGATGCTGATCCAGGATCAAGTCGAGATTCAGGCATACATTGAGCTGATGGAACTGACGCTCTTATCCGTAATGTCATTGGCTCGGAAAACCGAAGCACACGAGAATCGCTCTCCTGATTCTGAGATCATTTCGTCCCCATATTCTCAGTAGGCGTAATGTTTGATCCTTAACTTGTGGATATAGGAGAAACCAGGAGAATCTACTAACAGATTTCCTCACTAAATTGTGTGATAGCCATTTTGCAAAAAATCTGATTAGATATAATCAGACTTGCTTCGGAGCGTTTTCGGCAGCCTTAATTTTAATTAGGCTGTTTTTTTTATCAGATAGTGTATACAGTGAACACCTAGTTAAGATTACAACTTAGACAGGTTTGACCCTGAGTTTTCACCGTTTCGATCGCTGAAAAAATTCTAAACAAGAGTGTCCTGTGTGTGAGATTGCCCTGTGAGTTCGTCTAGGGAGCACGATCGCTCTTTGCATAATTATCCTGGAGCAAAATCGTATCGGTTTGCGTCGAACGTTGAGCAGTGGTCGTTAAATTTTGCTACCCTACGAGACTGCGACCCAAATTCTGCGATCGAGCGAATCCCTCATGATTGAAGTCGAACACCTCAGCAAACTTTACGGTTCTACCGCTGCGATCGAAGATGTCACGTTTTCAGTCGAACCTGGCGAAATTCTCGGCTTTCTCGGTCCCAATGGAGCCGGAAAAACCACCACAATGCGAATCCTGTCGGGCTATTTACCAGCTAGTCGAGGAACGGCTAAAGTCGCAGGCTTCGAGGTGCATGAAAATCTCATGGCAGTCCGACAAAAGATTGGCTACTTGCCGGAATCTCCCCCGCTTTATCCTGAAATGACCGTCCAGGGATTCTTGAATTTCGTTGCCCAAATTAAAGGGGTGAATGCAGGCGATCGCCCAAATCGCATTCAAATCGCACTCGAAAAAACAGGACTCGTCGAGAAGCGAAAAACGATCATTCGCAAACTTTCTAAAGGCTATCGGCAACGGGTAGGCATAGCTCAAGCGATCGTGCATGATCCACCCGTGATTATTTTGGACGAACCGACCGTCGGACTTGACCCGCGCCAAATCATCGAAGTCCGCAATCTGATCAAACAATTAGCAAGCGATCACACGGTCATTCTTTCCACGCATATCTTGCCGGAAGTGAGTATGACCTGCGATCGCGTCACCATTATCAATCGCGGTCGAGTCGTCGCAACCAATACGCCCGATCAATTAATGGCACAACTCAATCGGGGTGCAGGCTATGAACTCGAAGTCGAAGGCGATTGGAACACGATCGATCATTGCTTAAACATGATTCAAGCCGTGCAATCTGTCGAGCAGCAATCGACGGTTCATCAACGGCATCGCGTTCGCGTCTTTTCAGAGGTCGATTTGGGTCGAGAAATCGCGAATGCACTCGTGAGTCACGGATTAGGACTCTATGAAATGCGGCGAGTACAGGCGAGTTTAGAAGATGTGTTCTTAAAGTTGACGACCGAAGAAAACCCTGTTGAAGAGTCTACCGAGGCGGAAGAATGAAGACTGTATTGTTGAATATTGTGGCGATCTATCGACGGGAGCTTCTGAGCTACTTTACTTCGCCGTTCGCTTATACGATCGCGGCTGTATTTTGGTTAATTTCTGGCTTTCTGTTTACAGCGACTTTAGATGGTGTGATTGCGAATGCAGCACAGTATGACCAAGCTACTGCATCGGGCATTAATACTGCTCCCGTCGATATTCCTTACGAATTTATTCGCTTGCTGCTCGGCGTGATTGGTTCTTTATCTCTCTTTGTATTACCCATGCTGTCTATGGGTCTATATGCCGAAGAACGAAAACGCGGCACATTAGAATTGCTAGCAACATCACCGCTGACGAATTGGTCGGTTGCAGTCGGGAAATTGCTAGGTGTGATGACCTTCTTTTTCACCATGTCGTTGCCGCTGTTGTTATATGAAGCGATCGCACTTGCGAATCTCAATCCACCGATTCAAATCAGTGTTTTACTGCTCGGTCACGCAGGGTTATTGCTTCTTGCGGGTGCAGTACTCTCGCTCGGTATGTTTATGTCGTCGCTCACCGATAGCACGATCGTAGCTGCAATTCTGACCTTTGCTTTGGTTCTCGCCTTGTGGGTTGTGGATCTAATCGCTCAAAATTTTGGTGGAGTTGTTGGTAGTGCGATCGGGCATTTATCTTTACTCAAGCACTACACGAATTTAATTCAAGGCATTGTCGATACCAGTAGCTTAGTGGTCTTTGCAAGCTACATTCTGCTGGGAATTTTCCTCACTGCTCAATCGATCGATACATTCCGCTTCCAACGCTCATGAAAAGACGACTTAATTTTGTAAAATTCCTGATCCTGCCAGGATTCATGCTGATTTTGGCGGGCATCTCCGCAGGGATTGTTTCAGGCACTTGGGGATCGATTCCGCTGGGATTGATCATTGCTGGAATTGTCGTGATTGGGCTGTGGATGCTGCTGATTGGGCAATTTGACGATCCGTTAGAGCCGAGCTTTTGGCGAAGACGATCGACACAAGCCAGCACGAATGCGTTAGTGAGTACGATCGCGGTTTTAGCAATTCTCGGATTGATCAATTTTCTCGCGGTGCGATCGGTACAGCGATTCGACCTGACCGAATCAGGACTGTTCACACTCTCGCCAGAATCCCAGCAAGTCTTGCGCGAAATGCAGCAAGGCGTAAAACTCTGGATTTTCACGAACGATCAAAATCCTCAAGATCGGGCGTTGCTCGAAAACTATCAGCGGATCACGCCTAAATTCTCATTTGAATATCTAGACCCCAACTCTAATCCTGGAGTCGCTCAAGCCTTTGGCATCAAGAACGCAGGCGAAACCCGCGATGTATTTATCGAACTGCAATCGAGTAAACGGCGACAGTTTCTCCAGAGTATTTCACCTGAAATCCGTCTCTCCGAAAATCGCATCACGAATGGAATCTTGCAGATTACTAGCGATCGCCGCTCCAAAGCCTATTTCGTGCAAGGTCATGGAGAAAAATCGCTCACAGCAGGAGACAACTCGATTTCAGAATCGGTGAAAGCTTTAGAAGATAAGAATTTTATCAATGAACCTCTGAATCTTGCCCAACTGGGTTCTGTTCCCGAAGATGCTTCTATCGTGCTGGTCATTGGCTCAACTCGTCCTTTAGCAGAAGGAGAAACGAAAGCCCTCGAAGCGTATGCCAACCGAGGCGGAAATCTCCTCATCGCGAGCGATCCCAACACGAAATCTGGACTTGATCAGTTTCTCAATTCGTGGGGCGTGAAACTCGACGATCGCGTTGCAATCAATGCGCCAAACCAGCGATTGAGCAACGCAGGCCCGGCTGTAGCGATCGTCACTCAATACGGAAATCATCCGATTACTGCCCCCTTCGGCAAGGGCATTTCGTTCTATCCGGTTGCTCGCCCGATCGATATCACACCGATTCCAGGCGTTCAAGCCACTCCGCTCTTACTGACTGACCCCAATAGCTGGGCAGAAAGCAATCTCAAAGAACAACCGTTAAAGCTAGATGGTGGCGATCGACCTGGACCTTTAGCGCTTGCAGTTGCACTCGAACGCACGGTCAACGCAACTGCTTCTCCTAGCCCAACTGCTTCTCCTAGCCCAACTGCTTCTCCCTCTCCGAGTCCATCTCCAACTGTCTCGCCGAGTCCAGTTCCCAGTCCAACCGCTTCTACACCTGCCAAACCTTCACGCATGGTCGTGTTTGGCAATTCAACCTTTATGGTGAACGGATTTTTTGCTCAGCAGTTGAATGCGGATGTTTTTCTGAATTCTGTGAATTGGTTGACTCCAGATCAGCAGCAACCGCTCTCCATTCGACCTAAAGATGTAAAAAATCGCCGCATTGCTCTTAGCGGTGAGCAAGCCTTACTGCTCGGATTCCTCGCTTTAGCGATCGTGCCGCTTTTCGGCTTCATCACCGCAGGCGCACTCTGGTGGCAACGACGCTAAAAAACCTGGGGACAGAACATCCCCAGGCACAGTAACGATAAAAACTAGCCGTGAAAAATTACATCAAACCCAACTGAGCCAAAATCCCTTTTCCAGTCATCAACTCAGTTGCAAGTCCGATCGCAAGACCTAACATCGCCAAACGACCATTCCAGTTCTCAGCAAAATCGGTAAATCCAAAAGTGCTTTTCTTCTCCATCTTTCGTGACCTCTTTCTCAAGATAGATTACTCTCCATAACGTAACATTTCTTAAACTTCTTGACAATCGATCAAACTAGATCATTGAGGCGGGTAGATAGGGGGTATAGAGAAATCTGGTCGTTGAGTGCATTGCAATTCCTAACATTCATGAATCGGATTTGAGTCCATATGCTAGATTTCTACGTATGACAAGGGGAAGAAAAATTCAAACTACCGCAGAACTCGAAGTCCGGTTACTGCGCGAAGGGATCACCGAATCCGTACATCATGCTCAAGCGGTCATTTGTGACGATCGCGGTCGATTGCTCCTATGCGCGGGCAATCCTGAAACCGCCACATTTGCTCGATCCGCACTCAAACCGTTTCAAGCCATTGCTGTGACTGCATCTGGCACATTGGAGCGGTTTAACTTGACCGATCGCGATTTAGCCATTATTTGTAGTTCGCACAAAGGCTCGATCGAACAAGTTCGCCAAGCTTTTAACATTCTCTGGCGTGCTGATATCGATCCGAGCGCCCTGCAATGTCCTATTCCTGCTGGCAAGAAAAGCCCCCTAGAATACAACTGCTCAGGCAAACATGCGGGAATGTTGGCAGTCTCTCAACAACTAGGCTTTCCATTTACTGACTATCTGAACTACCATCATCCGGTGCAGCAACTGATTCTGAGTAAGCTCGCAGAATTTCTCAAAAATCCTGCCGAAGAATTCATTCCTGCCCGTGACGACTGTGGCGCACCGACTTATTTTATGCAGCTTCGCCAACTGGCTTGGCTCTATGGTCAGCTTGCTTCTGGCGGAAATCTCGACATGGAACGCATTGTCAGAGCCATGACTCATCATCCAACCTTGGTGGCGGGAGAAGGCGAGTTTGACACCGAATTAATGCGGCTGAGTGAAGGCGAACTCGTCAGCAAATCGGGTGCGGAAGGCATTCAGTGTATTGGGCGAGTCGGGGAAGGCATGGGGCTGGCGATTAAGGTGATGGACGGTGCAAAACGCGCCAAATACGCGATCGCCATTCACGTTTTGCGCCAAATGGGGTGGATTACCCCTGCCATTGCGGAAAATCTCTCTGAGAAGTACATCACGATCGGACAATATAAGCGACTCGATGTCGCGGGCGAACTTTCCATGCTTTAGTTGCACTTGGAACCTTCCAAACGGCGATCGCGTTGTTAAAATCACATCATTAATCTTCTCTAGAGTGCACCGATTCTCATGAGCGACACTATCCTGAATGTCCGCAACTTGCAGGTTCAATTCAAAACCGATGAAAGAATCATCAAAGCTGTTGATAGTATTTCATTTCAGGTCAGACGTGGACGCACTTTAGGAATTGTCGGCGAATCAGGCTCAGGGAAATCGGTGACTTCTCTTGCAGTGATGCAATTAATTCCCAATCCCCCTGGACGGATTACAAGCGGCGAAATTTGGTTTCAGGCGAGAGATGCCCAAGAGCCAATTGATTTACTCACGGTTCCCGAAAAACAGATCCAGAAGTATCGGGGTGAGCAGATCTCGATGATCTTCCAAGAACCGATGACTTCGCTGAATCCGGTTTACACATGCGGTTTTCAGCTCGTCGAAGCTATTCGGCAGCATGAAGATATTTCTCAATCCGAAGCCCGTCGTCGTGCGGCTGCACTGCTGCAAGAAGTCCGCGTATTGCCGCCCGATGACGAAATGAAGCGGCGAATTTTAGAAGAGCAATCAATTTCGGATTCAGAAATCGATGCAGAACTAAATCGCCAAAAAACCTCAATGCTCGATCGCTATCCGCACGAACTTTCCGGCGGACAGTTGCAGCGGATCATGATTGCAATGGCGATCGCGTGTAACCCAACCCTGCTGATTGCAGATGAACCGACGACTGCATTGGATGTAACGGTGCAGGCAACGATTTTGGATCTGCTGCGAGAACTGCGCGATCGTCGGGGAATGGCAATGATGTTCATCACGCATGATTTAGGCTTGATTGCAGAAATCGCGGATGACGTGGCGGTGATGTACGAAGGCAAAATCGTCGAATATGGTTCGGTTCTAGAAATTTTCTCCAATCCCAAACATCCTTACACGCGCGGATTGTTGACTTGCCGCCCACAGCCTCATCGACGGTTGAGATTCCTGCCCACAGTTTCAGATTTCATGGAAGTCTCCATGTTGCCAACGGGTGAAAAATTGATCCAGGCAAAAAAACAAGATGTTCAGGCAGTTCTAGCGGAAGCTCAAGAAGTCAGCGAAGCAGAACTCGATCAAAGACTGCAAGACCTCCAGAAACATGCTCCGCTCGTTTCCGTACAAAATTTGCAAGTCGCCTTTCCAGTTCGTGGCGTGTTTGGACAGACCAAGCGATATCTCATGGCAGTGAATGATGTTTCATTCGATGTCTATCCTGGGGAAACCCTGGGATTAGTGGGTGAATCGGGCTGTGGCAAATCCACCTTGGCACGAACGTTGCTGAGATTGATCGAACCGAAGCAAGGCAAGATCTTTTTTGAGGATCAAGACATTCTCAAGCTGTCAAAATCTCAATTGCGTCAACTGCGCCGAGAAGCCCAAATTATTTTCCAAAATCCATTTAGCTCCCTCGATCCGCGGATGAATATTGGGGATGCGGTGATGGAGCCTTTGGTGATTTATGGTCGAGGCAATCGCAAGCAGTATCGAGAGCGCGCCGAATATCTTTTACAGCGAGTTGGACTTGACCCCAAATGGATGCGACGCTATCCGCATGAATTCTCAGGCGGTCAGCGGCAGCGGATTTGTATTGCGCGATCGCTTGCCCTGAATCCTAAATTCATTATTTGCGATGAGTCTGTCTCTGCGCTCGATGTTTCTGTGCAGGCACAAGTGCTCAACCTATTAAAGGAATTGCAGGCAGAATTCGGCTTGACTTACATTTTCATTTCACACGACTTGAGTGTAGTCAAGTTCATGAGCGATCGCATTATCGTGATGAATCGCGGCAAGATCGAAGAAATTGGTACAGCCGATACAATCTACTCCAAACCGCAAACCCCTTACACACGGCAATTAATTTCTGCAATTCCAGTCGGTTCAATCGATCGCATTCAGCAACGTCAGCAATCTCGATCGGCATAATCCTCGCTTAAAACAAAAGCGGCAAACTGAATCGTTTGCCGCTTTTGTGTTGAATGCAATTACTTGCCTAACAGTTTCACCAAGCCAATTCCACCAAAATACAAGCCCAAAACCGCTCCACCTAATAAACTCTGCGTCAATGGATCAGTTGAAGGCGTAATCACTGCACCCAAAATCGCTGAACCTAACAGCACATATTTCCATCCTGACAGCATCGTTTGAGAAGAAACAATTCCCAAGAATCCCAACAATGCCTGCACAACTGGAATTTGAAACGCCAATCCAGTACTAAACATCAAAAGCAACACAAACTCAAAATAGCGATCGATTGACCAAGCCTGCTCAACCACTTCCGCACCGTAAGAGATAAAGAAATTCAACGCTGCCGGAATCAGCAACGCATAAGCAAATGCCAATCCTGCCAGAAATAAAATACTTGACCCAAAGATCACGGGCGCTAAAAACCGTTTCTCTCGGCGTGTCAGCCCCGGCAGCACAAACGCGACAATCTGATACAAAATCATCGGTGCAGCCAGCACCAGACCGCTATATCCCGCCACCTTCATCGAAACAAAGAAATATTCTCCGGGCGCAAGCTGGAGGAATTTCACCCCAACGGCTGGCACTTCCAAGAATTGCACCAGCGGTTTGACATAGACAAAACACCCAATAATGCAAACGACGATCGCGATTAACGAATAAAAAATTCGCTGCCGCAATTCTTCTAAATGATCAAACAGCGACATCTCAACATCATCGAGAATGTCTCCATCATCTGCTAGGGTCGGTGGATCAGCAGGCGCGAGATCCTTCGCCGTATCTGAAGTGATATCGGTGGATTGAGTCGTTTCGAGTTCCGAGGGAGCAGTCATGGATTCTATCTTTCTGTCCGATGGGTTGTACTCATTGTATCGAGGAGAGGCATAGAGACAAACTGGCTTCTGTTGATATAGTTGGGAAAATGTCTCCACATCAGGGTCTAGGTTCTTCAACTCCCTTAAAAACTTGACAATGCTGCTTGCGAATCGATATCAGATCTTACGAACGTTAGGCGAAGGAGGATTTGGTCAGACCTTCTTAGCAGAAGACACCCAAATGCCCTCTAGACGGATTTGTGTGATTAAACAACTCAAGCCTGTCACGACTGAAGCAGGCGTTTATCAAGTGATTCAAGACCGATTTCAGCGAGAAGCTGCGATTTTAGAAAAACTAGGCGAAAATCATCTCCAAATTCCTAGACTCTACGCCTATTTCAATGATGCGGGGCAGTTTTATCTCGTACAAGAATGGATTGAAGGCGAAACGTTAGAACAACTCGTCGATCGCAAAGCACTGTTCACCGAAAATTCTGTCCGTAAGATCTTGCTCGATCTTTTACCTGTGCTGGAATTTATCCACGCTCAGGGCATGATTCACCGCGATATCAAACCTGAAAATATCATTCTGCGAAATTCTAATCAGGAGCCAGTGCTGATTGACTATGGAGCGGTTCGCGAAACAATGGGCACGGTGTTTAATTCGAGAGGAAATCCTACCAGTTCGATCGTGATTGGCACACCAGGCTATATGCCCTCTGAACAAGCCGCAGGTAGACCCATTCCCTCAAGTGATCTTTACAGTTTAGGATTGACTGCAATCTATCTGATCACAGGTCGATCGCCTCAACTGTTAGAAACCGATCCGCAAACTGGAGAAATTTTATGGCAGCAGAACGCACCTCAGTTAAGCCCTGAATTTGCGGCAATTTTAACCAAAATGGTGCACTCGCATCCACGCGATCGATATGCGAGTGCGGCTCAACTTCGAGCTGTCCTAGAATCTCCAACGTCTACCGTCCCTTCGACTCAGATTCATCAAGCTAGCACTGAGGTCGGCACTGTCATGCTCGCCTCGAATTCATCGAGTGTGGTGTCTGCTTCATCGACTCAACCCGATCGCTCAAAACTGATCACGGCTGGAATTGTTGGCGGTGGATTACTTGCAGCCGTTGGAACAGTGAGCTTTTTCCTTAGTCGTGATCCTCATGTTCTCACTCTGCCGCCCATTGTTCGATCTACGATTGCGAGTCCTAACCCAACCGGGAAGCCTTTCACGGAAGCAAGCCCATCCCCATCGCCGGTTGAAAGTCCTCGGGTTCGCACTGCTTCTCCTGAGCCGAGTCCTATTACTTCTAGCAATCCTAAACCCTCTCCAACGGACAATAATCCACCCGGGGAAGTGATTTCTGTGCCGCTGGTTCTTAAAGGAATTGCTGGAGGACAGGTAAAAGTTTATGCTCAGCCTTCTACGCGATCGAATTCCCCCCATTACGGTCTGACAGGTGATCAAGTAATTGCTACCCGACTGACAGAAAATGATACTCAAGAGCTTTGGTACTATGTGAAGTTTCCGTCAGGTGCGGAGGGCTGGATTCAAGCAGAACAAACCGATTCCATCAATGATCCATCTGAAATTTCCCAATTTCCTCGTGAGGGACGATTGCTAGGCGAAACGATTGGAAGTCGTGTGAATATCCGTTCTGCACCTTCGACTACTGCGAGTGCGCCAAGCTATGGATTAGTTGGGGATCGAGTCGTTGTCTTGGAGCAAACGCTGGGCGAGGATAATAGAACCTGGTATTTCGTTGAATTTCCAGCTTCTAAGGCAAGAGGTTGGGTGCGGGAGGATTTTGTGGGGATGTGAATCTGATAAACTGATCGTCGAAAAAGTGCATGGGTACAGATATGATTCGAGCCGTTGTTGTTGACCCAGATGTACCTGGACGCTTAGCGATCGCATTAGTTGATCCCCCTTCAGCCTTGCCGAATCAAGCAATTGTTGAAGTTGCTGCCATTTCGCTGAATCGCGGTGAAGTTCGACGATCGCTGAGTGCAGCAGCAGGTTGGCGACCCGGTTGGGACTTTGCCGGAACGATTTCAGTCGCTGCCGCTGATGGCTCTGGATTTCCGGTTGGAACTCGGGTTGTAGGATTTTTGAGCGGGGGAGCTTGGGCAGAAGAAGTTGCCGTTTCGACGGATGCGATCGCGGCTTTACCAGATTCGGTTGATTTTAAAACTGCCGCGACGCTACCTGTGGCAGGATTGACCGCATTGTTAGCGTTGGAGAAAGGTGGGAGTTTACTCGATCGTTCGGTTCTAATTACGGGTGCATCGGGTGGAGTCGGATATTTTGCCTGTCAACTTGCGGCAGCAGCAGGCGCGATCGTCACGGCTCAAGTGCGTCGCTCTGAGTTAGTAGAATTTGTCAAAACCGCCAAAGCGCATCAAGTGATTGTTGGCAATCGATTTGATCAGTTTGCGCCTTATGATCTTGCCCTCGATTCTGTGGGCGGAGACGTATTACCAGGTGTGCTAGAAAACCTTGCACTCGATGGAACCTGCGTAACCTTCGGAGCGACAGCAGGGTCAGAAGTAACTTTCAACGTCTCCAAATTCTATGGCAAAGGTGGCTTGAGTCTGTATGGGTTTATTCTGTTTCATGAACTGACCAAGCAAACTGCTGCTGCTGGACTGACGCGCCTAGTCAAACTCGTGGAACAAGGCTTACTGAAGCCTCACATCGATTTAGAAGCTTCATGGCAAGAGGTTGCTCAAGTCGCCCAGCAACTAACTGATCGGCGATTTCTAGGTAAGGCTGTTCTTCAGCTTCGGACATAGAACTCTCTCGATCGGATAATATCCCAGTGAGGAAGTCATTGTTAATTCGTCGCTCTAAAGTGTAGCTATTCTAAGCATTAGGGGCGAACCTTATGTTAACTGGACTCTTATTAATCGTGGGTTATGGCGCAATCAGTAGTGCTTTTCTAGCACGCTTATTAGAAAACAATCAATTCTAAGTGAGAGAACCATGCCTTCTTGGTTCATTGCAGGCTTATGGGGCTTACTTGGCGGTTCAGCGCTTGTTTTAGGAGCGGCAGTAGGTTATTTTGCCCGATTACCCCAACGCCTCATCGCTGCAATTATGGCGTTTGGTGCTGGAGTACTGATTTCAGCGTTGTCTTTTGAATTGATGGACAAAGCCTTTCAGCGCGGTGGATTTGATTCAACTGCGATCGGCTTTATCAGCGGAGCTACCGTTTACACCTTAGCCAATTGGTTTCTCTCGACTCAAGGGGCAAAACATCGCAAGCGGTCTGGGCAAAAGCAACCGAGTGAAGCGGATAATTCGGGCAGCGGAGCCGCGATCGCAGTCGGCGCGCTACTCGACGGTATTCCTGAATCGATCGTGATTGGTGTGAGTATGCTCGGTGGGGGTGTGGTGAGTTGGGTGACGGTAGCAGCCGTGTTTTTATCGAATGTTCCTGAAGGATTGTCCAGCGCTGCGGGCATGAAGCAAGCGGGTCGATCGCTCAAATATATTTTCGGAATTTGGAGCTTGATTGCGATCTCATCAGGCATTGCTGCATTATTTGGCTATGTTGTGTTTAGCCACGTTTCCACGGAGATTATCGCAGCGACGGATGCAATTGCAGCAGGAGCCATTCTCGCCATGATTGCAGATACGATGATTCCTGAGGCGTTTGAATACACACATGATTTCGCAGGACTAATTACAGTGTGCGGATTTCTCGCTGCATTCGTTCTGAGTAAGCTTGGAGGTTAATGCTGTAGGCAATAGGGTTGACTTGCAAGTCATAACTGTGAGTTGCGCTAGTTTGAGTGATCGTTGCGAACTTCAGCGGGGATATCGAACTTCCCGTAATTGTAGTCATCCCAAACTTGAAAGAATCGCTTGCGCCGTTCTCCACCTGCTGCAACATAGGCATCTAAATCAGCCTGGAGCAGTTTTTTCATCAATGGCTGCTTTGCTAGAGCTAAGAGTTCCTTGAGTTCCGGTGCTGAAAAATTTGCTTCTAACTGAGTCACGTAGGTTGTTTCAGCAAATTTCCATCCTGCTTCTTTGGCGACGAGTGATTTGAGCCATGCCATCAGTTTTAAGTTTCTTGGTTCTGGTGAAAACATTGCCATATCAATACTGTTGCCGAGATATAGATCGTATCTTTGATCAATTCCAGCTTCAGCCAGCACTGCTTTTGCAAGTTCTCGTTGAGTTTGGATTGGAGGCTCTGCGATATTCTGAGAATTTGCCGCGCAACTGATAAATAAGACACAACTCACAAAAAGAGCCGCTAGCCATCGGAAGTTGAGCTTGAGCATACTTATTCCTGAAAAGACATCATCTTCCGCCAAGATAACAGTTCAAACTCGATTTATATCTAATCCCGCATATTCCGGTCAGAAAATGAGGAATTCTATTGCGATCGCGCTCATTCCCCGATAGGATAGGGATCGCCTAATTACGGTAACACCTGTGATCAACCGTAAAAGGCAGGGAGAGCACGATGCAGTTTCGACGACTTGGAATCCAATCAATCGCCCTATTTTTGCTAGGCGTGACATTGAGTATGACGGTTGCTGCCTGTAGTGGTGGCAATGCTGGCTCGAATGTGGCACTGACGCTGGTTGGCTATGCAGTTCCCAAAGCGGCACATGATGCCATTATTCCAAGATTCATCGAACAGTGGAAAAAAGAAAAGGGTCAAGATGTGATCTTCAGCTATAGCTATGGCGCATCAGGCTCTCAAACTCGGGCTGTGATTGATGGACTCGATGCTGATATTACACATTTAGCAGTGGCAGCCGACACGGAGAGAATTGTCAAAGAGGGATTGATTCGTCAAGACTGGGCAGCGAGAGTTCCAAATCAAGGCATTGTTGCGAGAACAGTTGTCGCGATCGTGGTGCGACCTGGAAATCCTAAAAATATTCAGTCCTTTCAAGATCTAACACGCGATGATGTGAAGTGGGTAACGCCTGATCCCAAAACATCAGGAGGTGCACGTTGGAATTTTATGGCGCTGTGGAATGATGCCTTGAAACGCAGTAACAATGATGAAGCGAAAGCGAAAATCTTAGTTGCGAAGGAGTTTAAGAATGTTGCAGTCCTGGCTCGAGATGCGCGGGAAGCAACCGATGCTTTCGCAAAACAGGGACAGGGAGATGCGCTGATCAACTATGAAAATGAGGTAATTCTCGCGCAGCAGAAAGGAATTCCAATCGAATACATTGTTCCAGACGTGAATATTTCGATCGATACTCCTTTAGCAGTGGTCGATAAGAATGTCGATCGCAATAAAACTCGCGACGCCGCAGAAGCGTATGCAAAGTTCTTATTTACGCCCGCAGCGCAAGCAGAGTTTGTCAAATTAGGATTTCGTCCCTTTAGCAAAGATGCTGGACAATTCCAGCCTGTCAAGGATTTAGCAACGATTCAGGACTTTGGCGGCTGGGGCAAAGTTCAGAAAAAATTCTTTGAAGACGGCGGCATTTTTGATCAAACGATCACTGCATCAAAACAGTCATAAGAGGAAATTGATGGTTACTTCTAGCTCTGAGAAAGTCCCATTTTGGAAGGTCGCATTCCGATCGATTGTTCAGGCTCCTTGGACATGGCGGATCATGATTGGCTATCTCACTGTGATGCTAATCATTCCAACAGTTGCAATGTTCTTGAAAGCATCAACCGTCGGAGTAGAGAAGTTTTGGAGTATTGCTACTAGCCCGATCGCTTTGTCAACGTATGACATCACGTTTACGACTGCTTTAATCGCAGCTTTAATTAATGGCGTGTTTGGCACATTGATTGCTTGGGTTTTAGTCCGATACGATTTTCCTTTCAAAAAGTTCATCGATGCTTCAGTCGATTTGCCGTTTGCTTTGCCAACAGCCGTTGCAGGTTTAACGTTGGCAACAGTGTATAGCGAGGAAGGATGGATTGGCTCGCTGTTGGCTCCTTTTGGCATTAAGATTGCGTTCACTCGATTGGGTGTTGGGATTGCGATGGTGTTTATTTCCCTGCCATTTGTGATTCGCACCGTGCAACCAGTCTTAGCTGAAATGGAGAAAGAGACTGAGGAGGCTGCTTGGAGTTTGGGTGCTTCTGAATGGGAGACGTTTCGACATGTGATTTTGCCGCCTCTGTTACCTGCAATCTTAACCGGGGTTGCTTTGGGATTCTCGCGTGCAGTGGGTGAATATGGTTCGACGGTGATTGTTGCCTCGAATACGCCATTTAGGGATTTGATTGCACCTGTGTTGATTTTTCAACGGTTGGAACAGTATGACTATGCGGGTGCAACTGTGATCGGAATTGTGCTACTCGCAATTTCGCTGTTGATGCTGTTGGGACTCAATCTACTGCAAGCGTGGGGTAGACGTTACGATTCGGGTTCTTCGAGTAAACGAGTAGGACATTAAGGAGTGAATGAGATGAGTACGATCGTGAGTTCAACTCGTTCAAGGAAGAAAGTCGCATGGGTTCCAGCCGTTTTAATTACGATCGCGATCGCATTTCTCGCGCTGATCATTTACATTCCCGCGATCAATGTTTTCTATCAGGCTTTTAAGAATGGGGTTGCTCCATTTCTCGCGAATTTACGACAGCCGAACTTTATGGCAGCCGTGAGATTGACGATCGCATTAGCCGCTATTTCTGTACCGCTGAACATCATTTTTGGATTGTGTACAGCTTGGGCACTCGCACGAAAGCAGTTTCGAGGTCGCGCTTTATTGTTGAGCATTATTGACCTGCCGTTTGCGATTTCGCCTGTAGTTGCAGGTTTGATGTTGGTCTTGCTGTATGGACGGAATGGCTGGTTTGGACCAATGCTGAATGCTGCTGATATTAAAATTATTTTTGCGTTTCCGGGCATGGTACTAGCAACGATGTTTGTGAGCTTGCCGTTTGTAGCACGAGAAGTGATTCCAGTCTTAGATGAGATTGGCCCAGAGCAGGAAGAAGCAGCAAGTACTTTAGGTGCTAGTCACTGGCAAACGTTTTGGCGAGTCACGTTACCGAGTATTCGTTGGGGCTTGCTTTATGGGGTCATTTTGACGAATGCAAGAGCGATGGGTGAGTTCGGGGCTGTGTCAGTTGTGTCAGGAAATTTGGCAGGTAAGACGCAAAGTTTGCCACTGTTTATCGAGGAAGAGTATAAGCAGTATGCAACCGAGTCAGCTTATTCAGCAGCAGTGTTGCTCGCATTGCTTGCAGTCGTCACGCTCATCGTGAAAGAAATTATGCAACGGAAGTCGCGAATTTCAGAGGAAGAATAAGAGATTGTGTCAGTCAGAAAGATTCCGCTAGTCGTTCACCCCAATCAATCGGATAAGAAGATAGAGGGATAGGGAGTAATCTAAATCTAGGCACTCCCCACTCCCCACCTCTTCAAATCCCCTCCAAAGCAAGATAAGCCGTCCCATATGCCGCTTCTGTCTGGACTGCCTCGCTCACAGACACACCAAGCTGTCTGTGTCGAATTGCTGTCCAAGCCGAATTTTTTGCTCCGCCTCCTGCGGTGAAAACCTGCTTTAACGGCGTTGCACCGAACGATTCAAGTAATCGATATCCCTGAGCTTCAATCCTTGCCATACTTTCGAGTAAGCCATGTAAAAACTCAACACGATCGAGCGGTTGCGGCTCTAATCTCGGCATTAATTCAGGATCATTGATTGGAAATCGATCTCCCGGTTTTAACAACGGATAGTAATCTAACGGACTTTCTTGACTAGCAGAAATACGATCGCTCAATTCAATCAGTTCTTCTGTCGTGAAGAACTGCTTTAACACTGCTCCACCTGTATTTGAAGCTCCACCGACGAGCCAGCGCTTGCCAAATCGATGGCTATAGATCCCGTAACGAGTATCATCAATCCGAGTATCACTGAGGAGTTTCAGAACAAGCGTTGATCCGAGTGAAGTCACAGCTTCTCCAGAGGTACTAGCTCGACTAGCAATAAAAGCTGCAATGCTATCGGTTGTACCTACATGAATTCGACAGTCAGCAGGAATGTTAAATGCTTGAGCGATCGAAGATTGAATCGGTGAGATCGCGCTTCCTGGCTCTTGGACGATTGGTAATAATTCTTGAAGTGGAAGCCAACTGGGATAGTTGAAGTGCTCGACATCGTATCCAAGCTTCAAACTATTGTGATAGTCACTAATTCCACATTGACCGTGCAGTTGAAATGCTAACCAGTCAGCTTGATGCAATAGATATCTCGCTTGGGAAAAATCCTCGCAGTTCTCTTGCCACCACAGCAATTTAGCCAGTGTAGACGTTGAACTCACAACCGGATGATCAGCAGGTGCGATCGCTCGAATTCTCTCTAAAACACTCACTCCACGTGCATCGTTGTACAACAGAGGTTCAGTGATCGGACGACCTGCGCGATCGCACAGTAGCACGGTTGAAGATGTCCCATTAATTGCGATGCGATCGAGATGATTTCTCACCACTTCGGGCAGATTTCGTAGCAATTGCCACAGTGTTTCAAGCCAAGTCTGGGCAAGATTAGAAGTATAAGAGACTGCGGCTTGAGCCTCGATTTTGCCATCGGGGCGAATCGCGATCGCGCGTGCGCCAGAAGTGCCGAAATCAATACCTAGAGATAGATGCATGGGTGACGAATCAACATTAAATTTGTGATACAAATCTATTCAAATCTATTTAGAACTACTTAAACTATTCTCATAAAAAGATTGTTCGCAATTTTGAGGAGAAAAAGTATAGATGTATACGTTTAACATTGTTGGAGTCTCTCCAATTTTGTCTTTCTTCAATCAACAACAAGACCTTCTTCAAAAAGATTTAGAAACAGGAGTTGAATACTTATCGAGCTTTGAGTGTACTTTAGATGCACTGATTTATTCCGTGGAAACGGTCAGCCCTCACCATCCGTGGAATCTAGATGAAGTGGTTGATACTGTTGTGAGCTTTTGGGTGAAAAATTCAGATGCGATTTCTCACTGGAAGGATCGACTTCAAGATGCAGGAAAAGACAGTCTTTTAGTCAGCCGTGTCGCAGATATTGATGCGCTCAAAACCGAATTTGAATTGCTATTTGAAAATTAATAGAGTAGCAATTTCAAAACAGGAGCGTGTTACTTTAATCTGCTAGAAAAGTCCATTAAACGCTTCAGAATATTCAGACAAAAACCACTTGCTGATAGCAATCGCTGATTCATGCTAGATGGAGAGGCGCGATCGCTTCTTTAATCCAGAAACAATCGCGCCTCTACTTTTGGGATTAACAGAATTACAGCACGGAGTCTGCGGAAGGCTGAGTTGAACTGCGCGAAAAGCCTTCGTCAACAGTAGAATCCCACTGTCTCGGAATCAATCGCTTGCCAACCTTCGCATAGATGGCAGGAATGACGAGTAGTGTTAGCGCCGTAGACGTAAACAAGCCCCCTAACACCACAATAGCTAACGGTTGCAGGATTTCGTTTCCGGCTCCGCTCGAAAGTACCAGCGGCAAGGTTCCTAACGCCGAAGTTAAAGCCGTCATCAAAATGGCATCAATCCGCTCAAGCGAGCCTTTGACGATAACATCTTTCAGCGGCATTCCTTGCGCAAACTTGTTGTTGTAGTTATCAACCAGCAACAACCCATTGCGAACTGCAACCCCAAACAATGTGATGAAGCCTACTAAAGAAGCAACAGACATCACACCCCCACTTAACAGAATTGAGACAATACCACCCACAAGTGCTAAGGGAAGGTTGATCATGATAGCGATCGTAGCAGGCAGAGATCGAACTGAGAAGAACATCAGCACAGCAATCATAACGGCTGCCAAAATACTAAACACCAGTAGATTATTAGTTGCCCGCTGCTCAGACTCGAACTGTCCGCCGTACTGGATAAAGTAGCCATTCGGCAGTTTCACCCTTTGCTGAATCTGCGATTGAATGTCACCGACCACGCTCCCGAGATCGCGTTCTGCAACGTTCGCAGAAACCACAATCAAGCGAGAAACATCTTCCCGATTCACAATATTCGCGCCCATGCCGTAGTCTACTTTGGCGACAGTACCAAGCGAAATCGTTTGTCCAGTTGGAGCAACGATCGGAATCGCCCGAATCGCGTCTAGGTTGTTACGGGCGGGTTCTGTCAGCGAAACTGCAATATCAATTAACTGTTGATTTTCTGCGACTTGAGAAACCACACGACCATTGAGCGCCGTTTCAACAGTGTTCGAGATCTGCTCCATACTCAAGCCATAAGTCGCAGCGGCAGCCCGATCGTATTGAATTTGTACTTGTCGAATTGGCAACTGAGGTTCAAGCTGCAAGTCTACAACACCCTGAATCGGCTGAATCACATCGCGAACTTGTTCCCCGATCTTTCTCAGTTCAGCGAGATCAGGACCGAAGATTTTCACCGCGATCGCAGCACCTACTACATTCGCCTGTTCAATCACCGAGGTAAGCTGCTTGCTTTTTCTCCGAATCCCCCGACTGAACTGCCTCAAACGCTCAATCCGACTCCGTGGCAAACATTTCAAACCGCATCAGGAACGCGCTATCGCCAATTTACAATCATCTTGCATGGCAATCACAATCCTTCAGAACCTCATGGATCATGGGGCTATCTCCAACTTGGACGAAACTTAGAGGTGTTTGATACCGAAATTCTGCAAATGCGATGGATCTTACTGGTTGGATTTCCGATCGCGTTAGGTTTAGTCGCGGTTTCAAGCTGGTGGCTTTCCGGCTTAGCAATGCAACCGATTTATCAGTCTTACCAACAGCAGCAGCAGTTTACCGCAAATGCTGCACCCGAACTGCGATCGCCCCTAGCTAGTCTCTTAGCAACCGTAGAGGCAATCTTGCGAGTGCCTCAGTCTGATCCCCAAGAGATGCAAACCATGCTGCACACGGTTGAACGGCAGGGCAGACGATTGAGCCATTTGATTGCAGACCTGCTCTTTCTGACGAGTCTTGAGCACCATTCGTCACTTAAGCCCTCGCAGCGCTGTTGCTTAAATGATCTAATTAGTGACTTAACTGAAGAATTTTTAGAGTTAGCAACCCTGGCGAAACTTGATCTTATCCATCAGGTTCCCGATCGTGATGTTTACGTTTTAGGGAATGAGTCTCAACTTTACCGTTTAGTTTCAAACCTAATTGCAAATTCGATTCAGTACACAGCCAGTAATGGAAAGATTATTATCAGCTTAATCGCTCGCGATCGCACAGCATTCATTACGGTGAAAGATACCGGAATTGGCATTGCCCCCAAGGATCAGGATCGAATCTTTGATCGCTTCTATCGAGTCGATAGAGATCGCTCTCGCAAAACAGGTGGAACAGGGCTAGGACTCGCCATTGCACAGGCGATCGCTCACCATCATCAAGCGACACTCAAGGTTGAAAGTCAAGTTGGGCAAGGGAGTATTTTTATAGTAGAGATTCCATTAGCTCATTAGGGTCAGCGATCGTAAACTCGCTTCTACTGTGCTGTTACAATCCCAATTCCTGTATCTTGCACTTGAATCATTTCAAAACTCTTTCTAGAGTGTGACGTGAGATCATAACAATATCGATTTTACTGAAAAACAGTATATCGAGGTAGTGTCATGGCAACTCAGGATAAAGTTGCAGAACTTGCACATCTTAGAGAGTTAGGAAACACTCGGGAAATGGTCTTTCCGATCGGGCTAGGTGGAATGCCAATGTCAATCCGCGATCGCCCGTCGGAATCTCAAGCGATCGCTACAATTCATCGAGCTTTAGAACTGGGTGTCACATTGATTGATACCGCCGATGCTTATTGCATCGATGAATCCGATAAGCATCACAACGAAAAACTCATTTACAAGGCATTACAGCAATATTCGGGTGACAAAAGCCAAGTCATGGTTGCAACCAAAGGTGGTTTGATGCGTCCAGACGGAGCTTGGACACAGAATGGGAATCCAGATCATCTGCGACAGACCATTCGAGAAAGTTTTGAAGCCCTCGGTGGAGATCAGCCGATCGATATTTGGCAGTATCATTCACCCGATCCAAATTATTCGATCGCTCAAGCGCTCACGCCTGCGAAAGAAGCGGTTCACCAAGGGATTGTTCGCTATGTAGGCGTATCGAACTTTAGCGTCGAACAAATCAAGCAAGCGCGCGATGTCGTTGAAATCGTCTCTGTGCAGAATCAATACAATCCTTGGCATCGCAATCCTGAATATGATGGCGTTCTGGAATATTGTGAAGCGGAAGGAATCACTTTTCTGCCTTGGAGTCCGTTAGGTGGCAGCCAGCGTGTGTCTCAGTTAAAAGAGATTCATGGAATTTCCGACTTGGCAAACGAGAAAAATATCTCGATTTACAGCTTGATTTTGGCGTGGATGTTGTCGAAATCGCCTTGTATTGTGCCGATTCCAGGTGCAAGCAAGCCTGAGAGTATTGCGGATTCTGTCAAAGCCGCAGAAGTTCGACTCGATCCCCAAGAGATCGCGATCGTTGAAGATGCGATCGCTCAGGTTTAACAACCTCTCCAAGCCGACGCAGTTTGACCCTGCTCACCACTTCAGAACTGAAATCCTCGCCGATTGAGCCGAGATATTAACCAAATTCAGGATTGATCTCTGATGAGGCTCGATCCTGAATTTCTCAATTTATAAGGACTTCAGCCGTTGAATCTCAATGCGATCGCTGATCAACTCACATCATTTTAAGTTTTGTTTACAAATCTCAATACTTAATGTTACGCTTTGTAAAGAACAACGTAAAATATTCATTGAGATCAAAATTATGAGAAGCGGTTCAATCATCGACGATCAAGGCAAACTGAACAATTTCGCGATCGAGCCTCAAATGTACGTCACCGATCAGCCCCAATTCGGCTTCAACATTAATGCAGAACGCTTGAATGGTCGTCTCGCAATGATTGGATTCGTTTCCCTCTTAGCACTGGAAGTCTTCACCGGACACGGAATCATTGGATTTTTCACATCTCTCTAGAATCAGCGCTCAGTTCACACAAACGCTGAACCATTAAAAAGATGCGTATACTGCGGTTTGCCAAAAGCTTTCATCGAGCTTGGTGGAGTGATTCAACCGCGCTTAAGTGCAGTTGAGTCAGAGATCGATAAAACTCCATTCTCCAATCCGCAGTAGAGTCATCCATTGAGCGAGTTTGGAAGTAGAGAGATACGTACCGAAAATTGCACAACATTCTGGGGCGAGATAGGATAGCCTATCTAATGGAAGTAGATTTGTGCTAGTCGTCCTATGGCTGTCGATTTTTTGAGTCATCTGAATCCGTCCCAAAAACAAGCCGTTCAGCATTTTTGTGGTCCTCTGCTCGTGATTGCAGGTGCAGGCTCAGGAAAGACGCGCGCATTGACTTATCGGATTGCCAACTTGGTGCTGACTCATCGAGTTGATCCTGAAAATATTCTGGCTGTAACCTTTACGAACAAAGCAGCACGGGAGATGAAGGATCGCATCGAACGACTGTTTGCAGAACAGCAGGCATTGACTGAGTATGGGCAATCGCTGCAATCGCTTCCGGGACATGTGCAGACGAAATTGCGATCGCAAGTCTACAAATCCATTACGAAAGATCTCTGGATCGGAACCTTCCACGCACTCTGCTGCCGGATTCTGCGCTTCGATATTGAGAAATTCCAAGATGAGAAAGGGCGGAAATGGACAAAGTCTTTCTCGATTTTTGATGAATCCGATGCCCAGAGCTTAGTCAAAGACATCATCATCAATCAACTGAATATTGACGATAAGAAATTTGATCCACGCAGCGTTCGGTATGCAATCAGCAACGCTAAGAATAAGGGGTTAACCCCGCGAGATTACGAGCGAGAGCAATCTAACTTTAAAGGAAAAGTGATTGCAAATATCTACAGCGTTTATCAAGATAAACTCGCTGAAAACAATGCGGTTGACTTTGATGATCTGATTTGGATTCCGGTGCAACTATTCCGTCAGAATGAACAGATTCGCGCATACTGGCACAAACGCTTTCGTCACATTCTAGTAGATGAGTATCAAGATACAAATCGCACACAATACGAATTGCTGCAACTTCTGACCACGAATGGAGAATCTGCCCGCAGCTTTAAAGAGTGGGATTATCGATCGATCTTCGTTGTCGGCGACGCAGATCAATCGATTTACTCGTTCCGCATGGCAGATTTCACGATTCTGATGGGCTTCCAGCAAGACTTTGGCGATGGACTGCCCGATGATGATACGCGAACGATGGTGAAATTAGAAGAGAACTATCGATCGACAGAGAACATTCTCCAACTTGCAAACGACCTGATCGAGAACAACACAGAACGGATTGATAAAGTTCTCAAACCAACTCGCGGACAAGGCGAACCGACTTTCTGCTATCGCGCTCAAGATGAGATCGATGAAGCCGAATTCGTGATTCAACAAATGCGGAGATTAGAAGCGGTAAATTCTGATCTGCATTGGGGTAAGTTTGCTATTCTCTATCGTACCAACGCTCAATCCCGAGCCTTTGAAGAAATTTTGGTGCGGTGGGGTGTCCCTTACAAGATTGTCGGCGGGCTGCGATTCTACGATCGTAAAGAAATTAAAGACGTTCTAGCTTACTTGAGAGCGATCGCAAATCCATCGGATTCATTAAGTTTGCTGCGTGTGATTAATACTCCGCGTCGTGGCGTAGGCAAAACCACGATCGAAGCCTTACAAAAAGCAGCGATCGAGCTTGGTACTCCACTGTGGGAAATTCTCAGCGATGAAACCTCGATCAAAACTCTGGCGGGTCGATCCTCGAAAGGAGTGATTCAATTTGTCGAAATTATTCAGCGATGGCGCGCACAGATTGACACCGTAAGCGCTTCAGAACTCGTTCAAGGGGTTTTAGAAGATTCAGGCTATGTCAGAGATTTGAAAGCTCAAGGCACCGACGAAGCAGAAGATCGCTTACAGAACGTACAGGAGTTATATAACGCGGTTCTGCAATACGAAGAAGAAAACGAAGACGACAAGAGTTTGATCGGCTTCTTAGCAAGCGCCTCTTTAGCCTCCGATTTGGATGACACCGAGGAAGAATCGACGAAAGTCTCGCTGATGACCTTGCACTCGTCGAAAGGGTTGGAATTTCCGATCGTATTTCTCGTCGGTTTAGAGCAAGGGTTATTTCCCAGTTATCGATCGCTTGATGATCCAGCCGCGATCGAAGAAGAACGTCGCCTTTGCTATGTGGGCATTACCCGTGCTCAAGAGCGGTTATTTATCTCTCATGCTCGCGAACGTCGATTGTATGGAAACCGCGAACCTGCGAGTCCTTCGCTTTTCCTGGGAGAACTCCCGCGTGAATTGATGGATAGCAATACAAAAGCTGCGATTCCTAAGAAATTCACAGAAAAGAAACCTCAATCTAAGCCTGCACCCGTTTTACAGAGTGATGTTGAATGGAGCGTGGGAGATCGCGTCATGCACAGTCAGTTTGGCATCGGCGAAGTGACGAATGTGTTTGGTAGTGGAAGCAAAGCAACATTAGCCATTCGATTTGACAATCTAACCGGAATGAAACGGAAGATCTTGCCGATTGGCGATCGCGGCTTAACTGCGATCGATTAAAGAATATCAGTCGTATTTAATCTGAGTTGAGTAACCTAGTCAATGTCAGCTCGGGTTAACGTTTGGGCGGCTGGCGAATGGGCGAAATCTCTTATCTCGAATTCACGTTAGCCAACTAATCCTGCTCTCAGCGCTCGCACTGCTGCTTGAGTCCGATCGTCGGCACAGAGCTTATTGAGAATATTGCGGACATGTGTTTTGACTGTACCTACTGTGATGTAGAGCTTTTCTGCAATCACAGCATTACTACAGCCATCGACAATCAGTTGCAGCACTTCTAACTCACGCTCAGTCAGCGGATAGGCTTCAATAATTTGGTTGTATTCCGGTTCGGCAGCGGTAATCGCAACCTGCTGTAGTTCGTCTGTAATCGGGGTAGGCGGGGTCTGCGTCTGAGTTTGACGGAGCACGACTCTCGCAATTGCAGGATCAATCCAAGAATTTCCTTCATTCGTCACCCGCAATGCATCGACCAACTGATCGAGACTGACATCTTTCATGCAGTAAGAATCTGCACCTGCCGCGAATGCTGCTAAAACCGTATCTTCTTGATCTTGTAGGGTAAGAATTAAGACTCTCGTATCGGATTGATCCTCCGAGGCAGCTTGAGCTTGGCGGAAGCGGCGCGTCAACTCGATGCCGTCGATATCCGGTAAACCAATATCGACGATCGCAACATCGGGTTTATGCTGGAGCAGCAATTTTAGCCCATCTGTGCCATTTGCAGCCTCGCCAACCACTTGAAAGCCGGGTCTTTGCTGTAAAGCCGTTTTCATACCGACTCGCGTTAGATCATGATCTTCAATCAGCGTAATGCGAATATCATTCATATACGAAGACTCCCACAATGTTTAGAAAATATCAAATTTGCATAGAAAAATAACGATTCTTTGTACAGTTGTTCAGCCGACCACTAACCGGATGTGCGGCTACTAATGTTCAACTTTAAACACTTTAAACATAGTCACAAATATAGAGTTTTGTTGTGCATCCCTGGTATATAGCTCAAGAATGATTTGTGCATCCTGCCGTCATTTCGCTGGAATGCGGCAACGATCAAGTGATTTCATTCGTATAACAAATTGTAATAATTAGGATGATAATCTCAGCTTTGTTGATGGGGAGTCCCGATCGCAGAACATCAAGATTAAGCAGAAGCAGAAGGAATAGGTGGGGTAATTCGGGTTAGGCGTGAACTCGATCTTTCAAGTGAAAATGCCTCGACGGCTTGCGACCAAACAATGGGTCAAGCCGTGCAAATCATTTCTTTCTGCATGAGTGCCTCTGCAAATTAACTTCGGAGGGATTCATGCAGAAAGTTGAATCTCTTCTGCGTCTAAGCTTGCAATTGCTTCCAACGTTTTTGGAGATCTTCGATCGTATAAACCGCTCGGAATTTTAACCCTTGCTGCTGATAAAATTCTGCGCCCCCCTGTTGACGATCGACGAGCGAGATCACTTCATCGACTTGATATCCGGCATCGCGCAATCGCTCAACCGCCTTCATCGCGGATTGCCCCGTTGTCACGACATCTTCTAAAACAACAACTCGGCTTCCCTCCGGTAACGTCAACCCCTCAATATATGCCTGCGTTCCATGCCCTTTCGCCTCTTTACGGACAATCAACGCGGAGATCGATTTTCCTTCATACGCCCCGACCACACTCGTCGCCGTTACAATCGGATCAGCCCCTAACGTTAAACCCGCCACAGCAACGGTATCCGGCTCCAATAACGCTAACAACACTCGTCCGACTGCCAAAGCACCTTGGGGATGCAAGGTCACCTGCTTCCCATTGATGTAATACGAACTGCGCTGACCCGAAGACAAGAGAAAATCTCCCTCCCGATAAGCACCCAAACAGAACAGATCCAAAAGGCGATCGCGCACTTCCTCAATCTCAGCCGTTGACCAAGGAAATGTTTTTGCGTCGAACTTAGTCACATTTGTCATATGCGGGCAAACTAATGAATATTACGTGTCAAAAAGCATGGATTTGGTTAAATTTCATACATGAATGCGGTAAAACACGCAGTTAATTGTGAAACCACCCAATCTTTTCTACCTTTTAGCCAATCATTGAGGATAAAGAACTATGGGCGTGAGGATCAAGAGCCTATTTAGCGCAATTGCGCTCAGTGCCTCTTCTAGTTTGATGGCGATCGCAGCCAGCGCGCAAGAGGCACCCGTATTTCGTCCGAACGAAACCATTCCGAATGCGATCGATCGTGCCTATTTCGGAGCACTCGGCGAATTCTCCGATCGCAATCCCCTACGGTATACCCAAACCATCATCGGAACGCCTTATGGGTATCCGGAAAATCAAATTTCTCGCGATGGGGAGCGGATTCATCGCATTTACTTAGACTTAATGAATCAGCAAAATTCAAGCGATCCGTTGATTCGGACAGCCGATTTGCCCAACCCATTTAATCTGTCGGTGCAAACGCTGCCAACTTCTGGCAATCGCGTTGTGGGAAGTGAATTTGCGATCGAACAGCCACTCGATCCACAATTTCCAGTCCAGCCGATGACCCCGCCGAATTCACTATTGCCGCAGCGATACTAGGAATTTGGAGTTTGGATTCAGTTCTTGAATTGACTGAATCCAAAATTAACTGAATCCAGGGTGCAGGAGTTGAACCCGCCTGAGGCGAATTATGAGTTCGCTGCCTAAACCGCTCGGCCAACCCTGGGAATTAGCCGTATTTTAACTCGACTTTTTCGGTTTTAACGCCTCGCTTAGAAAAATTGAACCGATCGATTTTTGCGATTGATAACGCCGCGCTTCACCTATCTCTCGCTCTGTCCAGCCTCAAAAATTCAAATTGTCCAAGAATGAGAATTGCAGCATACAATTGCTGATATAAATTTCCAGTTCCCATTGCGTTGGATCGCCCATGAAAGTTAATTCCACCGTTGCCCTAACCTTTACGTTACTTGCCCTGATGTTAGGAGCAGGAGTTTTTACCGCGACTTGGGGATACGCGATCGGACGAGAAGCACTCAAAGGCATTACCCAACCCGACTCTCGCCCCACGAATAAGGGCACTGCCAAAAATTCGAGTGGACGAGAAGAATTGGTGATCTTGAAAGAAGAAGACATCATCAAATCGGTCAAAGAAAAAATCAATGCGACGGGTCGGGCAGGTTCAGCGAGTACAAGCTCGAATACAAGCGCAGCACCTCCAGCAAAATCTGAGAAATCTGTGGCGACTGTGACAACGGCAAAGCTGCCCATTCTTACACGATCGAATGATGTTGCGATGGAAGTAACGGGGATTCGCAAACAGGGTGATTCGATGCTGCTCGACGTAGCGATGAAAAATGATGGCAGTCAACCCGTGAAATTTCTCTATAGTTTCCTGAATGTCACGGATGATAAAGGTCGCCTGATCGTTGCAGAAACAACCGGATTGCCATCGGAATTGCCTGCCAAGAGCGATCGCTTAAGTGGGACGATTAGTATTCCAACTTCGATGCTAGATGATGCTCAGAAGCTCTCAATTCAACTGAGTGATTATCCTGACCAAAAACTGCAACTGAAGATGGCAGACATTCCCATTAAATAACGCTAAACTCAACTTCTCAGCCCGAATTTTCTTACTCTGATTGCCCAATGACTGCCCCCATTCCGCTTGCTCTAGCGGTAGTGCTTCAGCCTCTAAATTTTACCGATGTCAGTTTGCGATTTCTCTCGGTGCTGCTCTTGATCGCGATTAATGCGTTCTTCGTGACGGCTGAGTTCTCGATCGTGTCAGTGCGTCGCTCTCGAATTAATCAATTGGTCGATGCGGGGGATATTCAAGCTCGCACCGTACAGTCTTTACAACAAAGTATCGATCGCTTACTGTCTACCACTCAGCTTGGCATTACGTTATCGAGTCTAGCGCTGGGCTGGATTGGTGAATCATCGATGGCGGTGATCGTGTCCATGTGGATCACTCAGCTTCCTTTGCCGCAAACCTGGATACAGCCTTTGTCACACTCGGCTTCGATTCCGATCTCGTTTTTGCTGATTGCTTATCTGCAAATTGTGCTCGGTGAACTGTGCCCAAAGTCTCTGGCGATGCGGTACTCCGAGGAAATTGCGCGGTTTTTGGGTCCGTTTAGTTTGGCGATCGCGCGATTTTTCAATCCTTTTATCTGGATTTTGAATCAATCGACTCAGTTCTTATTGCGCTTGATTGGGGTGCAGTATACCGGGCAAGGGTGGTACAACCAGGTCACACCGGAAGAATTACAGCTGATTATTGCGACTTCTAGCGAGTCGAGCGGGTTGGAGCAGGAAGAACGCGAATTGCTCAGCAATGTGTTTGAATTTGCGGAAGTTTCGGCGGAAGAAGTGATGGTGCGGCGACCGAGCATGATTACTTTACCGATCGAGGCAACGGTGCGCGACTTGTTGGTCGAAGTGGCGGAAAGCGGACATTCGCGATTTCCCATTACGGGAGAATCGCTGGATGATATTTGTGGGTTTGTGCATTTGAAAGAGCTGGCTGAGCCTTTGGTGCAAGGGACGTTAAACATGGATAGTCCCTTGAAGTCTTGGATTCAGCCAGCGCGATTTGTCCCGGAGTATACGAGTTTGGGAGAGCTACTGACGCTGATGCAGCGCGATCGACAACATATGGTTTTAGTGGTCGATGAGTTTGGCGGCACAGCGGGATTGGTCACGATTCAAGATCTCGTGACTCAAATTATTGGGGAGACAGAAGAAAGCGATGAGGAGCAGCCGATTCAAACGATCGATGAAAATACCTTTATGATTCAGGCACAGATGAATCTAGAAGAAATTAACGATCGATTGGATCTCAATCTACCTGTGATCGAGGAGTATCAAACTTTAGGCGGTTTTCTATTTTACCAATGGCAAAAAATTCCGCAGCCTGGAGAAACGCTGCAATATGCCAATTATGAATTAACCGTGGTTTCGGTGGAGGGGCCACGCTTGCATCAGATTCGTGTCCATCGCATTGAGACCCCGGCAATGCTCGACAAGACTAAGCCGGATTGACGCGCATCAAAGGCTGTCCATATTCCACGGGCTGTCCATTCTGCACGAGGACTTCGACGATTTCGCCGGAGACTTCGGCTTCGATTTCGTTCATCACTTTCATCGCTTCGATGATGCACACGACTTGTCCTTTCTGAATGCGATTGCCGATATCGGCAAAGGGAGGTTCATCGGGCGCAGGAGAGCGATAAAACGTACCCACGATCGGCGAGACAACATCGACTAATTTACGATCGTTCTTGGGTGCCACCGGCGTTTCTGCCTTCGCGGGTTCCGGGGACATCACAACAGGGGTAGAGGCAGTCGTTGTGATCGCGGCAACAGGCGCAACTTCAACTCGCGTTCCTCGGCGTACGACTAATTCAAAATCGTCTGCTTTTAACGTTAATTCCGAGATATCAGTTTGATTTAACGTGGTTAATAATTCGCGTAGCTCAGTCAGATCAAGTGGCACAGTTCTTATACTCCTCAAAAATTAGATGGGAGATCAGAAAGATATGTAGAGGATCTTTCTGATCTCAGATCGGGGGTTCGCTATTCTTTCTCGCGACCTAAATATGTATCGTTGCGAGTGTCAATTTTGATCTTTTCACCGATGGTGATGAATAACGGAACCATGACCTGTGCGCCCGTTTCAACGATCGCGGGCTTTGTGCCACCCGTTGCGGTATCGCCTTTGACACCGGGATCAGTTTGAGTCACTTCCAGCACGACGGAGTTTGGAAGTTGAACTTCCAAAACTTGTTCGTTCCAGCGGACGACGTTCACTTCCATGCCTTCTTTGAGGTATTTGACGCGATCGCCGATTTGAGCCGCGCTGAGCCGACCTTCATCGTAAGTTTCCATGTCCATAAACACGAACTCATCACCTTCTTTGTAGGTGTGTTGCATCGTGCTTTTTTCGAGCGTTGCTTGCGGTACGGTCTCCCCGGCTCGGAATGTGCGCTCGACCACGTTGCCATTTTGGGCGTTTTTGAGCTTGGTACGAACAAATGCAGAACCCTTACCCGGCTTGACGTGTAAAAATTCCACTACACGCCAGACTGAGCCGTCTAGCTCAATACTGACACCGGGACGAAAATCGTTACTGGAAATCATGACTTTAACTTACTAATTGGGGGAGAACATTCGGCACTTCATTTTACCGTCCCCCGACCGCTTTTTATCGCGACTCGACATGGGACAATCGGAGTGGCTGACTGATCTCTAGGGTTGAAGCTGTATGTCTTTTTGTAATGATTCATGGAAACGCGCGATCGTGCGCTTGAGCCAATGCGGAGTTGCCTTGCTCTGCGTGGTGGTGATTTTGGTGGGATTTGAGCCACCAGTGTTGGCACTGCCGCAGGGGAATGCGATTAAAGATCCGAAAGCGTTGTTGCGCTATGCGTTACCGATCGAGAATCCTGAAGTGCGTCAACTTCAGGACAGTTTGGAGGATGTCGCGGCTCAGTTGCGGGCAAATCGACGCTGGGGTGCGGTGAATTCGGATTTGAGTCGTGCGAATAACATTTTGACGAAGAAAAGTGACAAATTATTGGCAAGCGTGGTGGACGATCGCAAGTCTGAAGCGGAGCAGTTGATCGAGCAACTGAAAGCTGGGATTGCGGAGATGACCGAAATTGCTACTGCAAAAGATAAAACCAAAACGCTAGAGAAGCGAGCAGAACTATTAGATAAAATAGGCGACTTGGAAGCAGCAATGGTTTCTAAGTTCCCGTATGAAGTGCCGCAAGAGTATAGCAATTTGCCGCAGTTAAAGGGACGCGCAACGATCGCAGCGAAGACCTCGAAAGGGGATTTAACGATCGTGGTAGATGGGTTTAGTGCGCCTGTAACGGCAGGGAATTTTGTTGATTTGGTGCAGCGTGGTTTTTATAACGGGTTGCCGTTTACTCGTGCAGAAGAGTCTTACGTGTTGCAAGTCGGTGATCCACCTGGAGATGAGGTTGGCTTTGTCGATCCGAAGACGAAGAAGTATCGGGCGATTCCTTTGGAAGTTTTAGTCAAAGGCGATAAGGTTCCGACGTATGGCATCACGTTAGAGGATGCGGGACGCTATCTTGATCCGCCTGTGCTGCCGTTTTCTGCTTATGGGGCGATGGCTCTGGCGCGTCCTGATTTTGATGCGAATGGGGGATCGTCTCAGTTTTTCTTTTTCTTGTTTGAGCCGGAGCTAACGCCTGCGGGTGCGAATCTGCTGGATGGTCGCTATTCGATTTTCGGATTTGTGACGGAAGGCGCAGATGTTTTAAGAGAGCTGCGGGCGGGGGATAAGATTGAGTCGATGAAAGTGGTTGATGGGTTGGAGAATTTGGTGGAGCCGAAGAACGCTTAGAGCATGTTTGAGAAGTATCAATTGTTTCCTCGCTCCGTTCTATCTCGCCCCGGAATGAATTCGGGGCTAACAGTGCGAAGTCCTTTGAAAAGGACTGAAGACCTGATTCTAATTGGCTTTTAGTCCCTTTAGTAGACTTCGTTCAACTAGCCCCGACATCCAATCCGGGAGCGGGTGAATACGATAAACGATACTTTTCAAGCTGATTTGATCTTGGATGTGGTTTATCAATTGGGTTTATAAGAAAAAGCACTGCTGAGATCAAACTCTCGCAGTGCTTTTTCTTGGGTTTGATGGGTTGGACTATTGAAGCTCGGATAGGGTAGGTTTGTAACCGTTGCCGTTGGTTGAAGTGGGTGCTTCTTCGGTTTTGAGGGCAGAGATTAGCATTTGCAGAGAGTCGCTCTCTTTGACGGGGGATTCTTCGACAGGGGCAAGGATAGGCGTTTTCTTTTTGGTTGAGCGGCGGCGTTCGCTTTTGAGTGTGCCGCCTGCTTTGCCGTATTCGTTGCTATTTTTACCGTATTTGGCAGCGACTCCTGCGAGCATTCGTTCGGAACGATCGCGTAAGTAGGGTTTCGGTGGCTTTGATGTCGCGGGTGAGTTCGTCGAGGGTGGAAAGGGTGGCGTTGTAGGTGTCGATTTGAGTCCGCAGTTTTTGGATCAGCTTTGAATAGTTGGAGAGGGTCGATTCGTCGCTGAGGGTTAGGTTGGGATCGATGGTGGTTAAGCCTGCGGCGCGCTGTTCGGCTTGGACGAGAATTTGTGAGCCTCGTTTTTGTCTTGCCATGAGTTACTCCTCAAGAAATTTAATGTTTTCTGCACTCCACTGTTTGTCGCTTTTGAGGAGGCTGAGTAGAAATGTCTAAGGCAAGTAAGGAGTAGCCGACCGCGAGAGAAAATTTAGTCGTTTTGCTCTATGCGATCGCGATTTGAATTGTTCTATTGGGCAGTTGCTTAGAGGGTGTTTGAGAAGTATCAGTAGTTTCCTCGCTCCGTTCTATCTCGCCACGGAATGAATTCGGGGGTGGGAGGACAGCGTGAGCGAAGAGTTTTTTATACTTTGAAGTACCCGCTTAGCTAAATTTAATTTGATCGCGATTCAACTTGATGCGATCGCGATCTAACTTAATTTGATCGCGTTTCAACTTGATGCGATCGCGTTTCAACTCAATACGATCATGATTCAACTTGACGCGATCGCGTTTCAACTTAATGCGATCGTGATTCAACTCGATACGATCATGATCTAACTTAATTTGATCGCGATCCAACTCAATACGATCGGCAGAGTTCAGTTGTGTTTCGCCCGTCAAAACACTTAGCACCCAATTCATTAATTAAATACGAAAGCTTTATAGTCTAAAAAGCTGAGAAATCAGAAATTATCAGGGGCAAAATGCGTGACGTTTTCATCTCCTACTCCCGGAAGGATAAGTCATTTGTAGAACAGTTACATCAGGCACTCGAAGCGCAGAATCGGGATGCGTGGGTCGATTGGGAAGATATTCCCCTCAGTGCAGAATGGTGGCATGAAATTCAGCGTGGCATCGAAAGTGCAAATACATTTGTGTTTGTGATCAGCCGCGATTCGATCGAGTCGAAGGTTTGTCGAGACGAAATTGAGCACGCCGTTCAGCATAATAAGACGTGAGTTCGACGAGGGAAAGTAGCGCAAAAGAAAAGCTGAGACTACGTTTGAAAGAGTAATCAAAATCTTTCGAGTCTCAGCTTATGGAACCTATCGTATCGCGCCTCGACCTGACAGCTTTGTTCTGCGACGTAGACGACTTCTGCCAGACCTTTGAATGGGCATGGGCACACCAGCCCCAACTGCCGTCGATGCCTGGAGAGAAACGCAGTCGTTCCCGGTTGCGCTTGAGTGAAGTGATGACCATCGTGATTGCCTTTCATGCTTCTGGTGCAAGGACATTCAAGGATTTCTATACCCTGACCGTTCTACCGCATTGGCGCAAAGCGTTTCCGAATTTGGTGAGCTACACCCGATTTGTGGAACTGATGCCTTGGTGCTTGATGCTGTTGTGTTGCTTCCTGATGACCCGACGCGGCGAGATGACGGGGATTGCCTTTGTCGATTCCACTCCAATTGAGGTGTGCCATCCCGCCCGTGCCCACAGTCACAAGGTGTTCAAACATCAAGTGGGTTGGGGCAAAAGCTCAACGGGCTGGAAGTTCGGCTTCAAGTTGCATCTGATCATCAACGAACACGGAGAACTCCTGGCGTTCAAGCTGACTCCTGCCAATACTGACGACCGTGCTCCTGTGGCTGAAATGACCGAAGGCATCTTCGGCAAGCTGTTTGGAGACCGGGGCTATATCTCACAGAAGTTGTTTGAGGAACTGTACGAGCGCGGCTTGAAACTGATCACCAAACGCAAGCGCAATATGAAACAGAAGCTCGTCACGCTGATGGATAAGATTCTGCTGCGAAAGCGTTCCCTCATTGAGTCAGTGAATGACCAATTGAAGAACATTTGTCAGATTGAGCATTCTCGTCATCGCAGTTATTGGAATTTTCTGGTCAACCTGATGGCCGGGTTGATTGCTTACACCTATCAGCCCAAGTTACCGTCGCTCGATTTGCAACCGAAAGGGTTGCCTGCTTTGCCTCCTGCCATCTTTTAGCGTGTCGAACTCACGTTAATAAGCGACTGGTTCCAATCGTGCGCCGAGATGATTTTGAGATGGCAAAGGTACATCCCAACCTCTCGATGCATAATTGGCTGTTTTTTCGCGAAACAGATGAGTTTGAGTCAGGAATGCGGGTTTTGTTGAAGGCGATCGATACCGATTTGGAGTATGTCAGAGCACACACTCGGATTTTGGAAAAAGCGATCGAGTGGCAAGAACAAAAGCGGAATGAGAGTTTTGGGCTGAAGGGCGATGATTTGCGATCGGCGGAAGCATGGCTGAGTCAGGGGGAAGCGAAAGAGCCGAAGCCGACTGAGTTGCAGCAGAACTATATTCGGGCGAGTCGATCGACGGAGGATGCGACAGCAGAGGCAAAGCGGATTCTAGAACAGGCGGTAGCGAAAGCGAAGCGGGTGAGTTTGCTGAGTTTATTGGCAGTTGGGGCAGCGGTAACTGTGGCAGCGATCGCAATTCCAGCTTCAATCCAGGCGCAGCGGCAGGCAGCAGAAGCGCGATCGCAGATGCAGGAAGCGAATGAGAGTTTAGTGCAGACTCAGGAAAAAGAGAAGGCAGCGAATGAGAAAGCGCAATTAGCGCAAAAGCAATTTGAGCAGGCACAAAAGCAGAAGCAGGCAGCAGAAACGCAGGCAAAACAGGCGGCAGAAAAAGCACGGGTGGCGCAGCAGCAATTTACTCAGGCGCAGCAGCAGGCGAAGGTTGCAGCACAGCAGTTGGCGCAGGTGAACCAGGAGAAGGAAGTTGTGGCTGTGGCGAAAGAGCAGGCGGAACAGCAATTGCAACAGGCACAGCAGCAGATTCAGGTAGCACAGGTGCAGTTAGGGAAAGCGCAAGCCGCAACGACAGCCGCACAGCAACAGACTGAACGGGCAGAGACGAGTCTTAGGGTAGCTGAGGATAAACGCAATACGATTTTGACTGCGAATGCTTTGGAGAAAGACGGCGTGGCAGCGCTAAAGCTCTCTAATGTCGAACAAATCCGAGGGCTAATAGATGCGATGCAAGCAGGGCAGCGCCTACAGGGTTTGATCAAAACGAAGGGGCAAGATGGATTTGCGGCGAGTCCGATTTTTTCACTACAAACGATCTTGGATAGGGTGGAAAATCGATCGCGGCAACCTTTTCAAAGACAAATACTGTTAGCACATGAATCCAATGTGCTAACAGCCAAGTTTAGCCCCAATGGGCAACGCATCGTGACGGCATCAGCCGATAAAACGGCTCGAGTCTGGGACGCAAACACCGGAGAGGAAGTTGCCACTCTCACCGGACATCAAGGCAATGTGTGGGCAGCCGAGTTCAGCCCGAATGGGCAACGCATCGTGACGGCATCAGATGACAAAACGGCTCAAGTTTGGGATGCAAACACCGGAGACGAAGTTGCTACGCTCATCGGACATCAAGGTAGTGTGAGTACAGCCAAGTTCAGCCCCGATGGACAACACATCCTCACTAGATCAGCAGCTGATAACACAGCTCGAGTCTGGGATGCAAACACCGGAGACGAAGTTGCTACTCTCACCGGACATCAAGGCAGTGTGGGAGCAGCCGAGTTCAGTCCCGATGGGCAACACATCCTCACTAGATCAGCAGCTGATAACACAGCTCGAGTCTGGGATGTAAACACCGGAGACGAAGTTGCTACTCTCACCGGACATCAAGGCAGTGTGGGAGCAGCCGAGTTCAGTCCCGATGGGCAACGTATCGTGACGGCATCAGCCGATAAAACGGCTCGAGTCTGGGATGCAAAAACTGGACAGCAGATTGTCACACTCACCGGACATCAAGGCACGGTGATGGCAGCCAAATTCAGCCCCAATGGGCAACACATCCTGACTACATCAGATGACAACACAGCTCGAGTCTGGGATGCAAAAACTGGACAGCAGATTGGCCCGCTCACCGGACATCAAGGCTTTGTGATGGCAGCCAAATTCAGCCCCAATGGGCAACACATCCTGACTACATCAGATGACAACACAGCTCGAGTCTGGGATGCAAAAACTGGACAGCAGATTGCCACGCTCACCGGACATCAAGGCTTTGTGATGACAACCAAATTCAGCCCCGATGGGCAACGCATCCTCTCTCCATCGTGGGGCAACACAGCTCGAGTCTGGGATGCAAAAACTGGACAGCAGATTGCCACGCTCACCGGACATCAAGACACGGTGATGGCAGCCGAGTTCAGCCCCGATGGGCAACGCATCGTGACTGCTTCAGCCGATAAAACAGCTCGAGTCTGGAACGCAAACGTCGGACAGGAAGTTACCACGCTCACTGGACATCAAAGCAGTGTGGGTGCAGCCGAGTTTAGCCCCAATGGACAACACGTCGTGACTGCTTCAGCCGATAAAACGGCTCAAGTCTGGAACGCAAAAACTGGACAGCAAATTGCTACGCTCACCGGGCATCAAGGCACTGTATGGGCAGCTAAGTTCAGCCCTGATGGACAACGCATCGTGACTGCTTCAGCCGATAAAACGGCTCAAGTCTGGAACGCAAAAACTGGACAGCAAATTGCCACGCTCACTGGGCATCAAGGATGGGCGATTGTAGCCAAGTTCAGCCCGAATGGACAACGCATCGTGACTGCTTCAGCCGATAAAACGGCTCGAGTCTGGGATGCCAAAAATGGACAGCAAATTGCTACGCTCACCGGGCATCAAGGCGCTGTGTGGGTAGCCGAGTTCAGCCCGAATGGGCAATACATCCTCACTGCATCAGACGACAAAACGGCTCGAGTCTGGAACGCAAAAACTGGACAGCAAATTGCCACGCTTACTGGGCATCAAGGCACAGTGTGGGCAGCCAAGTTTAGTGCTGATGGGCAACGCATCATTACTGCATCAGCCGATAACACAGCTCGAGTCTGGGATGCAAACACCGGACAGGAAGTTGCCACGCTCACTGGACATCAAAGCAGTGTGAGTGCAGCCGAGTTCAGCCCGAATAAGCAACGCATCATTACTGCATCAGCCGATAACACAGCTCGAGTCTGGGATGCAAACACCGGACAGGAAGTTGCCACGCTCACTGGACATCAAAGCAGCGTGGGTGCAGCCGAGTTCAGCCCCAATGGACAACACGTCGTGACGGCATCAGCTGATAACACAGCTCGAGTTTGGGATGCAAACACCGGACAGGAAATTGCCACGCTCACCGGACATCAATCCTGGGTAAGTGCAGCCAAGTTCAGCCCCGATGGACAACGCATCCTGACTGCCTCACTCGACCACACAGCACAGATTGTACCTGTAGAAGACCTCAACATGCTTTTAGCTCGTGGCTGCCGATGGCTAACAAACTATTTGATCGTCAATCCCCAGGTTCTCAAATCGCTTTCCACCTGCCATCAGCCTGCCTTACTCCTCGCCAGTTCGCTAACCCTAGTCAACCAGAGCGAAGATGCTGCCAGAGCAGGCAAAATTGAAGACGCGATCGCCAACTTAACCCTCGCCAAATCCTGGAATCCCAACCTTACCTTTGACCCCAAAACCCATGCCCAGAATCTTTCAACTGCTGCTCAACTGCTTGACGAAGCCGATCGCTTAGCAAAAGCAGGCAAAATTGAAGACGCGATCGCCAAATATCACCAAGCTCAAGGGATCGATGAAAGCTTACAGTTTGATCCGGAGGAAAGAGCAGAAGAAAATGCTCCACCGCAGAATTGATCTATCAACTGAAACCCAATTACCCAATACGATGAAAAAGCTTGCCAGACTCACTCACTATCACTGCTGAGATTCATAGTTCTGAGCAGTGATAGCACTCCACACCCATCCACAACACACTCACCTATGCAAACCTACGATTGGATCGTCATCGGCGCAGGAATCACAGGCGCATCCCTCAGCTACGAACTCACCCAACAAGGCTACTCCGTCCTCTTACTCGATGTCGATCGCAATCCCCCCTCAGCAACCCGCTTTAGCTATGGCGGCATCGCCTACTGGTCAGGCACAACCGACCTCACCCGCCAACTCTGCACCGAAGCAAAAATCATTCATCAAAACCTCTCCGCCGAACTCGATGCCGACACCGAATTTCGCGAGATCGATCTACTGTTAACGATCGCCCCCGAATCCAACCCCGAAACCCTAACTGCCGCCTACGCCAACTTTGCAACCCCTCCGCAATTTCTCACGATCGAATCCGCCTGTGAGCTAGAACCCTTACTCGACCCAAACGGCATCGCTGGAGCCTTAACCGTCAAACACGGACACATCAATGCCGCAAAAACAGCACAAGCCTACATCCAAGCCATGCAGCGCTCGACCGGAACCTATACGATCGCAACCGTCACCCAACTCCTCAAAACCAGCGTTCTCACCACCGAAGGCGAATTTTTTGCAGCCAATATCGTCCTCTGCATGGGAGCCTTAACGCGCCAATTCTTGAAAAACTCAGGCATCTCGATCGCTCAGTACTTCACCCACGCCGAAATTATCGAAATCCCTTCTAGTTCCGTGCAGCTTAGTACGTTGGTCATGCCAGCCGAAGCCGAGCGATTCACCCTAGAAGCAAATGCCAGCCGTGATGATGCAATCTGGGATCAACCCGGACAAGAACCAACCCCTGCCATTCTCGATGCTGGAGCAGTTCAGTTCCGAGATAGTCGCATTTTAATTGGACAAGTCAGCCGAACTTTAACTGATCCTAATGCCGCGATCGATGCCCGTCAAAGTGAAGCCGACCTGCGAAAAAAAATCAGCCGCGTCTTACCCAAAGTCAGCGAACTAGCCGGAACCTGGCAACATTGCCTCGTCGCATTCAGCGGCGATCGCTTACCCTTAGTTGGCAAAATTCCAGGACACGAGACGCTGCATGTGTTCTCAGGCTTTGGCAACCCTTTAGCGATCGTTCCTCCTTTAGCCCGAAGATTTGCTATTCAGTCAAAAGGAACCCCAGACGCATTGTTGCAACAAGTCTCGCTAGAACGATTCACCAAAAACGGATAGGGAGATAGAAGCCTTACAGTTTAATAAAGTCCCTAAGCTCCGATTCTGCCTCGCCCGTGATTGAAAATCCGGGCTAATAAAATGAAGTCCACTAAAGGGACTAAAACAGCCAGTATGAGAGCCTTTCAGTCCCTTTAGTGGACTTTTCTCTGTTAGCCCGGATTTCCAATCACGGGCGGAATCGCAACGCAGCGAAACAATCGCCCCACTCCCAACCCACAAAATTCATGCAATTGCCGACTAATTTCCCCCCACTCCCGGCAAAATCTTCTGCACAAACTCATAAACCTCATTCAAAACCAACGGCGAAATCTCATGCCCAATATCAAATTCCTGATAGTCGATCGCGATACCCAATCCCTCTAAATTCTTCTTCGCAAGCTGCGCCGCCGCCAGAGGAACCACCATATCTTGCCGACCATGCACCATCAAAATCGGCGGAACCGTCGCCCCAGGATGCAGCGTGGAATGTTGATACCCACTCAAAATCATCAACCCCGCTAACGGCAAAGACAATCCCACATCCAACGTCATTGCCCCGCCTTGAGAAAAGCCACCCAAAATTGTGCGCGATAAAGGAATTCCGGTTGTTGCCTCTAAAGAATTGAGCCAATCCCTTAACTGCTGGCGACTGCTGATTAAATCTGATCGCTGACCAAAATCACTCGAAAAATTTGACTCGCTCAAGTCGTACCACATCCGACCTTCAGGACTATAAGGAAACGGAAACGGCGCATCAGGCAGAATAAATTGCACCTGATCCAATTTCAGCAAAGAACAGAGAAACGCCACATCCTGAGCATTTGCACCCCAGCCATGCAATATGACGATCGCAGCAGTTGCAGTGCCAGACTTGGCGGGAATTGTCATCGTATTCAGCATAAAATTCCTATCTCATCCAGTCGATTGTATGCTTAGAGATCTCTTTTTACTTGGGAACTAAATCGATGGCACGTTTGGCACTATTAAGCGTCTCCAACAAAACAGGATTAGTCGAATTTGCAAAACAATTAGTCGAAGAATTTGGCTTCGATATTATCAGCAGCGGTGGAACGGCTCAAGCCTTGAAAGCAGCAGGCTTACCCGTGACGAAAGTCTCCGACTACACCGGATCGCCCGAAATTTTAGGCGGACGCGTCAAAACCCTACATCCTCGAATTCACGGCGGAATTTTAGCAAGACGCGATTTGCCAGAGCATGTGGCAGATTTGGAAGCTCAGAACATTCGCCCGATCGATTTAGTCGTCGTCAATCTCTACCCATTTGAACAAACGATCGCAAAACCCGATGTCACATTAGAAGACGCGATCGAACAAATTGACATCGGCGGCCCTGCAATGGTTCGCGCTTCGGCGAAGAATTTTGCCAACCTGACCATCCTTTGCAATCCCAATCAGTACGACACGTACCTCGAAGAACTCCGCAAAAATGGAGAAGCCTCGATCGCATTCCGGCAAGCCTGCTCACTTCAGGCTTTCAAACACACAGCAAGTTATGATGCAGCGATCGCAGCCTATCTCGAACAGCAACTCGAACAGAAATCGGAAACCTTTACCCTCACCGGAACCCAAATCCAAGAACTGCGTTACGGAGAAAATCCGCATCAACCTGCATCTTGGTATCAAACTGGAGCAACCCCGACAGGTTGGGCAGCCGCTACAAAATTGCAAGGCAAAGAACTCAGCTACAACAACTTGGTTGACTTAGAAGCAGCCCGATCGATCATTGCAGAATTTGCCAATGATGATCCAGCCGCAACGATCATTAAACATAACAACCCTTGTGGATCAGCGATGGGATCATCGATCGCTGAAGCTTACGAAAAAGCGTTCAATGCAGATTCGACTTCCGCATTCGGTGGAATTGTTGCACTGAATAGAGCGATCGACGCTGCAACCGCAACGTCTCTCACCAAAACCTTCTTAGAATGCGTAGTTGCACCTGGCATTGATTCCGAAGCTCAAACCATTCTGCAAGCCAAGCAAAATCTTCGAGTGCTGATCCTTCCAGATTTGACCAACGGCGCGAAGAATAACGTCAAACAGATTGCAGGTGGATTCTTAGTCCAAGCCGCAGATGACATTGTGGCAGATCCGAATGCTTGGCAATTAGTCACCGAGAAAAAGCCAACCCCTGAAGAACTTGCAGAACTCTTATTTGCCTGGAAGATCTGTAAGCATGTGAAATCGAATGCCATTGTTGTGAGCAACGATCGCACAACTTTAGGAGTCGGGGCTGGACAAATGAATCGAGTCGGCTCTGCCAAAATCGCCCTCGAACAAGCAGGCGAAAAAGCCCAAGGCGCAATTCTCGCATCGGACGGATTTTTCCCATTTGATGACTCCGTGAAAACGGCAGCCGCAGCGGGAATTAAAGCGATCGTTCAACCCGGTGGAAGTATGCGCGATGCAGACTCGATCAAAGCTGCCAACGAACTTGGAATTGTCATGGTTCTCACAGGAATTCGGCACTTCTTACATTGATTGTGTTAAGTTCTATTACATTCCTCTCAAGAACACGTTTCTATGTCTGCCGATATCCTTCACACCCTCAAGGTTTACAGTCAGTTTGTCCATCCTGTTTTGATGTGGGTTTTGCTAGCGCTGACCAGTTACGCAATGTATACCGGGCTGCAATGGCGACGCACTCGATCGGCTCAAGGTGATTTGAAGAAAGAGCTCGTCAAGCAAAGATTCAACATCAAGCATCACCAAATCGGTGCGATCGTACTCACGTTGATGGTGGTTGGTTCAGTCGGGGCAATGGGTGCGACTTATATCAATAGCGGTAAACTTTTTGTCAATCCGCACTTGATAACAGGATTAGGAATGACCTGTCTGATTGCAATGTCAGCTTCGCTTACACCATTCATGCAGAAAGGACAAGAATGGGCGCGACTCAGCCACATCGTTATCAACGTAGTGATTACTGGACTGTTTGGCTGGCAGGCTGTCACAGGCGTGGGAATCGTGCAGAACATTATTAACCGGATGTAGTTCTTTGTGTTTCCCAGAATGGGAGATTGAGCAGCCTAAACTCGCCTACATTCAAATTCATACCGCTTTTAGAGGCAGTGAGAAAATCGCTGCCTCTAGTTTTTGGCAGTCCACCTGCGGCTCTAGCGTCTCAAATCATTTTGATCCCCAATTTTGCAACTTGATCCCCGATCTAAAAATCTGCTCCCCATTTAACAAAACTTAGTCTCAATTTTGCCGTACAATTTTGGCAACGATCCCGCCCACTTACCCCAGCGTCTTTATGAGTATTGGATATGTTGCCCTCGTTCTGCACGCTCACTTGCCCTTCGTCCGTCATCCGGAGAGTGACTTTGTATTAGAAGAGGAATGGCTGTATGAAGCAATTACTGAAACCTATATTCCCTTAATTCAAGTTTTTGAAGGCTTAAAACGCGACGGCGTAGACTTCAAAATCACCATGAGCATGACCCCGCCGCTCTGCTCGATGTTGGCAGATCCACTGCTCCAAGAACGCTATGACGAGCACTTGTCCAAGCTCGAAGAATTAGCAGAACTGGAAGTCGAGCGTCACGCTCATTCTGGGCACATGAAATATCTGGCGGAATACAACGCCAAAGAATTCAACGGGGTTCGCAATACTTGGGAGAAGTACGATCGTAATTTAATCAACGCCTTCAAACAGTTTCTCGACTCCAACAACCTCGAAATCATCACCTGCGGCGCAACCCACGGATATCTGCCGCTGATGAAAATGTATCCGCAAGCCGTCTGGGCACAGATCCAGGTCGCTTGTGAACATTACGAAAAAACCTTTGGTCGTCCTGCGAAAGGCATTTGGCTCCCTGAATGTGCCTATTACGAAGGGGTCGAGCGGATGCTCGCCGATGCAGGTCTGCGCTATTTCCTCACGGATGGACATGGAATTCTCTATGCCCGTCCTCGTCCGCGTTATGGCAGCTACGCACCGATTTTCACAGAGCCAGGGGTCGCAGCATTTGGACGTGATCACGAATCCTCGCAGCAAGTTTGGTCTTCAGAAGTCGGCTATCCGGGCGCGGTTGAATATCGAGAGTTCTATCGCGATTTAGGTTGGGATGCGGACTATGAATACATCAAACCGTACGTTATGCCCAACGGTCAGCGTAAAAATGTCGGCATCAAGTACCACAAAATTACCGGAAAAGGCTTAGGTCTGGGCGATAAGCAGCTTTACGATCCTTACTGGGCACGTGAGAAAACCACAGAACATGCCGCGAATTTTGTCTACAACCGCGAACGCCAAGTCGAGCATTTATTTGGCATCATGCACCGTCCGCCGATCATTGTCTCGCCCTATGACGCAGAGCTTTTCGGGCACTGGTGGTATGAAGGTCCGATGTTCATCGATTACCTCTTCCGCAAATCGTGGTTCGATCAAAGTACCTTTGAGATGACTCACCTCGCTGACTATTTGAGAACGCATCCGACTCAGCAAGTGTGTCGCCCGTCTCAATCGAGTTGGGGATACAAGGGCTTCCACGAATACTGGTTAAATGAGACGAATGCTTGGATCTATCCGCATTTGCACAAAGCCGCAGAACGCATGATCGAACTTGCAAAACGTGAGCCTGCGGATGAACTAGAGTGGAAAGCGCTGAATCAAGCTGCCCGCGAATTGTTGCTTGCACAGTCTTCGGATTGGGCGTTTATCATGCGAACGGGCACGATGGTTCCGTATGCGATTAGAAGAACACGATCGCATTTAATGCGCTTCAACAAGCTCTATGAAGATATCAACCACGGCAAGGTTGATTCGGGCTGGGTTGAAAAAGTAGAAGCGATCGACAATATCTTCCCCGATATTAACTATCGCGTTTATCGCCCGCTCTAACCTGTGGAAGCGCAGCTTAGGCTCTAGGCTGCGCTTCTCCATAAGTAAATTCAAGCCAATGCCAACGACTAAAAGTTATCATGCGTTCTTAGTTAGTTCGCTGCAAGATCCAGAAAAAGCCGCAGCATACCTGGATTCTGTTCTAGAAGATGGCGATCCGCAGCATATTCGCCTAGCCCTGAAGAACGTTGCTGAGGCACGTGCGAGTTTGACTGAGCTATCAAATGCTGTCAAATGGCGAGAATGCTATGAATTATTAGAACAAGGAGAGATGCCGAATCTCCTGATGCTTGTTGATCTTTTGAATGAGTTGAATCTGCGTTTGTCGATCGCTCAAAAAACTTGAACGATCGCTCAAAAACTGATTGTCCATACACTCAAAATTCTCTAAGCTAAATTGCTTCCGTCTCAAGAACCCGAGCTATTTTGATGTGCGATCGACTTCACCTTAGAGATAGTATTCCGATCCATGCAAGTTCTCCATTTCAACCAAACGGATGTAGCAGGAGGTGCAGCACTGGCAGGCTATCGACTGCATCAAGGACTATTAGATCAGAAGATTGATTCTCGATTCCTCGTTGCTCGTAAGGTTACTCAAAGCGATCGCGTTACTCAACTTCCTTCGCCTTCACGGACAGAGAGACGAATTCAAAGCATTACTGATCCATTGGGATTTGCTCAGATTCATTTACTTTCGACGTTCAATCTCAAACAACATCCGAGCTATCAAAGTGCTGATTTGCTCAATTTTCATAACTTACATGACGGCTACTTTAACTATTTAGCGATCGCACATCTTACCCAACACAAGCCTGCGGTTCTCACTCTGCATGATATGTGGTCGATGACCGGGCATTGTTCATTTAGCTATGACTGCGATCGCTGGAAAATTGGCTGTGGTAACTGTCCCGATCTCACCATTTTTCCACCGATGCGGCGCGATAGTAGCCATTGGGAATGGAAGCTGAAAAAATGGGCGTATCACAAAGCTCGATTAACGATCGTCGCTCCGAGTCGCTGGCTGGCAACCGTTGCCAGAGAAAGCCCACTATTTAGACGATTTGCCGTGCATCATATTCCTTACGGAATAGATGTGGATGTCTATAAACCGCTTGATCCAGAGTACTGTCGATCGCGATTAAACCTGCCAAACGGCAAAAGAGTTTTACTCTTTGTCGCGACTCACCTTCAGGAACGCCGCAAAGGAGGTGATTTAGTTTTAGCCGCATTGCAACAGTTACCAGACGCGATTAAATCTCAACTCGTACTTGTCACATTCGGCAGTGGCGACACCGAGCAGACTGGAATTCAAACTGTCTCACTCGGCTATATCCAAGATGACGCAGAAAAAGCGATCGTATATTCCGCCGCAGATCTGCTCGTATTTCCGACCCGCGCCGATAACTTACCGCTCGTGCTTCAAGAAAGTCTTGCCTGTGGTACGCCGATGATTTCTTGCCGTGTCGGAGGGGTGCCTGATTTAGTTCGCCCCAATATCACAGGCTACTTGGCAAACTCAGAAGACGTTCAGGATCTCAAAACTGGAATTTTAGTCCTGCTCGAAAACGACCGATTGCGTCAACAGATGCGCGAGAATTGCCGAACGATCGCAGTGTCAGAATATCGGCTAGAACTTCAAGCACAGCGCTATATTGAGCTATATCAAACCCTAGTCAATTCTATCGATCGGTAGACTCTAAGCCACAGTGCTCTATCTTATGATAGATTTGCGATTCTCGTCTCCGCGATTCATGACCCAGCCTCGCCAGTCTTTGAGTGAATTTCAGCAATTTCCAAACTCATCAGCAGATTCTCGGTACTACAAGCAGTATCTAGAAACGGTCTGCAACAATGCAACCCTAGCGCTGTTTGTGATGGATGAACATCAGCAGTGCGTTTATATGAATCCTGCGGCTGAAAAGCTCACTGGATATGCGCTGCATGAGCTTCAGGGGCGGGCTTTACATGATGCGATTCACCATACTCGCCCGGATGGTAGCCCTTACCCATTATGTGAATGCCCGATCGATCAAGTCTTTCCGCAAAACAACCAAGAGCAAGGCGAAGAAGTCTTTGTTCATCGGGATGGACATTTTTATCCGGTTGCTTATACAGCCAGTCCCATTCGAGAAGCCGGTCAAACGATCGGAACCGTGATCGAAGTTCGAGACATTACCCAAGAGAAAATTAATGCAAAAATGCAGCAGGAAGTCGCTGAGCGAGAACGCCTCCTGCGCGAAGCAGCAGAAGCCGAAAAAACACGAGCTGAAACAGTTTTGCAAAGCATCACCGATGCATTCATTGTGCTCGATCGAGAATGGAACTATGTTTATGTCAATGCTGCGGCAACCCGATTGTTTCTCAAGTCTGAAGCGGAATTAGTGGGTCATTGCATTTGGGAGGTATTTCCCGAAGCGATTCACACCCCGATTTATACCGAATATTGTCGGAGTCTGGCTGAGCAAAAAACGATCGAGTTTGAATGCTTCTACTCCACCTGGAATCGTTGGTTTCTGAATCGGGTTTCCCCTTCAGCCACGGGCATATCTGTGTTTGTGTCGGATATTACCGAGCGCAAACAAACGCAGCAAGCCCTACTTGAAAGCGAAGTCCGATTTCGCAGCTTGTTTGAGTGCAATATTATTCCGATCGGCATTTGGACAAAAGACGGGGGCTTAACGGACGGGAATGATGCACTGCTGGATCTCATTGGCTATACCCGCGCCGAACTTGAAGCCGGACTCCTGACTTGGAAATCGCTGACCCCACCTGAATGGGAAAAGCGAGATGCCGAAGCCGTTGAAGAAATTATGACGCGAGGTTATTGCACAGCATTTGAGAAAGAATACATTCACAAAAATGGGCATCGGGTTCCAATTTTGCTAGGGGGCGGCAAATTTGATCAAGCGTCTCAAAGTGGGTTTTTCTTTGCGATCGATCTGTCTCAACTCAAGCAAACCGAAGCCGAATTAAGAGAAGCAGACTCGCTTCTGTCTTCAGCGCTCGCTGCCGGATCGATTTATACCTGGCGCTGGCGAATGCAGGAAAATGTCATCTCAGTGGACGCTGCATTGGCGCAGTTATTGGGGGTTGATCCTGAAACTGCAATGCGGGGATTACCGCTCGAAATTTTCTTAAATGCCATACACCCAGACGATCACGAGTCGGTTGCAACCGCGATTCAGACTGCGATCGAGACCCGAGAAGACTATCTCACAGAATATCGAGTGCGCTCAGCCGATGGGTCAGAGCGTTGGGTCACAGCACGAGGACGGGTCGAATATGACGCAGACGGAACGCCCATTTCGTTTCCAGGCGCGCTCTCTGACATTACCGAGCGCAAACAAATCGAAGCGACATTACAAGAGACGGAAGAGCGATTACGACTGGCGATCGAGTCGGCAGAACTCGGGACTTGGGATTTTAATCTCGTGACCGGACGGATCATTTGGAATGACGGCTGTAAGGCAATGTTCGCAACAACCGGCGAGGACGAAATTACCTTCGACACGGTGCAAGCTGGAATGCATCCCGATGATCGCGATCGCGTCAATCAATTTGTCCAAGCCGTACTCGCTCGACAAAGCTCAGGCGATGAGGTGATCGAGTACCGAGTCATTGGGTTCTCGGATGGGATTGAGCGGTGGGTTGCTTGTCGCGGTAAAGTTTTTACGGATTCCGTCGGCAATCCGATCCGGTGGGTTGGCACATTGCTCAATGTCACCGAAGTCAAACGCCGTGAAGCGGAACGACAAGAACTGCTCGATCGAGAAAAGCTGCTGCGCGAACAAGCCGAACAAGCGAATCGGATCAAAGATGAATTTCTCGCGGTTCTCTCGCACGAGTTGAGAACGCCCCTCAATCCGATCCTCGGCTGGGTGAAAATGCTCAAAGGCGGGAAATGTCCCCCAGAACGAGTGCCCCAAGCGCTCGACACGATCGAGCGCAATGCAGTGTTGCAAGCTCAATTGATCGAAGATTTGCTGGATGTCTCTCGGATTTTGCAAGGAAAGGTTGTCCTCAACGGCGATTGGATCAATCTTGCCGAAACGGTGACAGCCGCAGTCGAAACGGTTCGCTTAGCCGCAGAATCGAAGGCGATCGAGCTTTTGCTCACGGTTGATCCACTGCTTGGCTCAGTTCGAGGGGATGCCAACCGATTGCAGCAGGTCTTTTGGAACTTGCTATCGAATGCTGTGAAATTTACGCCGGTTTCAGGACGCGTTGAAGTCACGCTCTCGCAGGCTGAGACGGAAGCTCAGATTCAGATTCGCGATTCGGGCAAAGGCATTCGGGCTGAAGTGTTACCGTATATTTTCGAGCGCTTCCGTCAAGCCGATTCTTCGACAACTCGGCAGTTTGGCGGGTTAGGGTTAGGACTTGCGATCGCACGTCATCTCGTCGAACTGCATGGGGGAACGATCTCTGCGGAAAGTTTAGGAGAAAATCAAGGTGCCACCTTCACCGTCAGATTGCCGATTGCCATGATTCAAACTCAACTTGATCAACCTGAGCGCGGATCTGAAGTATCCCAGGATCTTCTAGGGGTGAAAATTTTAGCGATCGATGACGAACCAGATAATCTGGATTTCTTAGTCTTTGTGCTCGAAGCCGCAGGCGCAATTGTACAAGGGGTTCAATGTGCAAAACTGGCGCTAGAAAAGTTGTCTGAATTCTCGCCAGATTTAGTCATCAGCGATATTGCCATGCCGGATCTCGATGGGTATGAGTTGATCCAGCGAGTTCGGCAGCAGAGTGATGTGCCTGCGATCGCGTTAACGGCTTATGCAGGAGAAACCAATCAGCATCAAATCTTAGCCGCCGGATTTCAGCGACACTTAGCTAAACCCATTGAACCGAGTCAGGTGATTCATGAGATCATCACTCTGCTCAAATAGATTCGCGCTGATACGGCTTAAACTCCGAGCGGTTTAAGACTCGGAGTTTTTACTTGGTTGTCTATCTTAATGCGGTATTCGCAAAGCCTAGAGTTAGGAGAAAGCCCAAAATATGCCCGAAACTCATACAAGCGAGAAAACCAGCAACACTAATGTTATTGAATAAAGATTTAGAAAATGGCAGCGGCATCTTTGCACCCGTATGAGGGTGTTTGATAGTCCGCGAACCGATTAATAGAACGAGCAAACAAGCACCGACAATAAACGGCGTACCTTGCCAGTTCCACAGTTCACCAGAAGGAGGCAATTCAAACATAGTACAGTAACTCCATAGATGGGATGCACCTATGATGAGTGCGCTCTCCCAAGCGAACCTCTTTCTGAATGCGGGGTCTGAGTTCTGCACAAAGACGGATAATTTTAAGGCAATGATTCAATCGACTCGATATGCAAGCTTGGAATCTAGGGCGATCGACTTTTAATTGGGGACAGAAAACCTACATCATGGGGATTTTGAACGTCACACCCGATAGTTTTAGTGATGGCGGACAGTTCAACACGTTGGAAAGCGCGATCGCTCAAGCCGATCACATGATTCAAAACGGTGCAGATATTCTCGATATCGGTGGACAGTCTACTCGCCCGAATGCCGAAGAAATTTCACTTCAAGCCGAACTCGATCGCGTCATTCCGATCATCGAGGCAATTCGGCAGAATTTTGAAATCCCGATTTCAGTCGATACAACTCGTGCTGTCGTTGCGAAACATGCGATCGCGGCAGGAGCCGACTTGATCAATGATATTTCTGGAGCCGTGTTCGATTCAGAAATGCTCTCAACTGTCGGCAAATTAGGCGTTCCGATCGTTTTGATGCATATGCGAGGAACTCCCAAAACCATGCAATCGCTGACCGAGTATCAAGATCTGATGCCAGAGATTTATGAATTCCTGAACACGCGAATTGAAAGCGCGATCGCCCATGGCATCACCCAGATCATCATTGATCCAGGCATTGGATTTGCCAAGCAGTTCGATCAAAACTTAGACATCATCCGCAATCTCAAAGCGTTGCAATCCTTGAATTGCCCGATTCTCTTCGGTGCATCGCGAAAAAGCTTCATTGGTCATATTCTTGACCAACCTGATCCTCAGAAACGAGTGTGGGGAACTGCCGCCGCTTGTGTCAGCGCGATCGCCAATGGAGCCGATATGGTTCGCGTTCACGATGTCGCCGAACTCAGAGATGCCTGCCGCGTTGCAGATGCGATCTGGCGCTAAAAAGCCGCTAAAAAAGGGAGGCAATTGCCTCCCTCCAAATTCCAAATCTCGTCTTCACACCATTAAGTATCAATATCCCCATCGATATTCCCGCGATTGCGCGCGTCAATTACGCCCGTATGTCCCATCAAATCTGTCACTGCTTCATTGAGTGCTCGCGGGTCAAGGAAGACAATCTTGGAATTCTCACTCTTACCCAGTTCGCGGTTTGCATCGACGTAATCCTTCGCAACCAAGTAGCGCAACACATCCGCATTCTGTCCTTCCAAGGCTGCTGAAAGCTGCTGAATCGACTTCACCGTTCCTTCTGTTCGAGTCAGTTCTGCCTGCTTCTCACTTCGCGCTGCCCGCTCTTTCTCAAGTGAATCTCGCAGCGCTTGAGAAATCATAAACTCTTGCACCTCCACGCGAATCACCTTTACGCCCCAGTTAGCCGTGGACTTATCGAGTTGACGTAACAAAGCCTGATTAATCTTGCTCGCCGATGAGAAAGATTCCTCTAAAGTCAATTGCCCCACTTCATTTCTCAACGTCGAAATCACAATCTGTTTCAGCGACTCTTCGAGATCTTCGACAGCGTAATAAGCCTTTCTCAAATCGAGAATCTGCCAAGACACGATCGCATCGACTTCGATCGGCACATTATCTTTCGTAAAAGCCCGTTGCGGTTCAATATCTAACAACTGCTCCCGAATCGTCTCGACTAACACCGTATCCAACAACGGGATCACAAAATTGAGTCCTGGATTGAGGATGCGCTTATATTGCCCGAGACGTTGCACGATCGCTTGATCGCCTTGTTCAACGATGCGGATAGAACCTATGATGTAACCCAAAACAATAAGACACAATGCACCAGTAATCTCAATCATATGTTGTGCTCCCGCCGAGCCAAATTATCGATGACTTTTTCAAAATAGAGGTTGCAAGTTTAGTCTAATCTCTCTACCTGAAAATGTTGCAGATTCGGGGCTGAAATTCAAGACCTTTGGCAGGTTTAACCGATATTATTGTGCCTGTTGGTCGTTGCGTTTGCTAGCCACGAACTGATTTACCAATCCCTTTGAGGATTCCCCGACCAATTAGCCCAATCCCACGTCCAATCACTTCGGTTAAAACATAGACAATTCCACTGCCTAAAAATGCAATTACACTCCTCAATCGGGGTGAAATTGCATCTCGCGTTTCTAGGGCGAGAGTGACTGCAAGTTGTAGACCAGAAAGCTCTGCTAATTCTTCAGTTCTAGGCGAATAAATCACGATGCGATTAATCCCATACTCTTCTAAGACAAACAGCCGATATCGACTTTCAAAAATGGCTTTTGGCTCAGAAAATAATCGCTCTGATCGCACTCGCCAGGATAAATCATTTCTAAATCGCTCGATTTCACGAGTGGATAAAAGTCGGCGATCGTAGAAGCCTTGTTTAATTGCTTCTAAGGTAGCAAACCGATTCAATAAAGGCTGAATCGTCGCATTTGCAAGCTGAATGATCAGATTTTCTAGAAGATCAAGGGCGCGATCGCGCGCTTCGATCGTGCCGATTTCATGTTGCATTTGATCGACAATCAGCGGCGTTTCAAACAATAAATGCTCAAAAATCTCCTGAACCAAGGGAATTTTATCCAGAATTTCAGTTTGAACCGTATTGCCTTCTTCAAGTAAAGTCGCAACAATTTCAAAGTCGCGATTCTTCACTCGAATTGTGGAATAACGCCCGAAGAATTGCATCACAATGGCTTGCCACAAATCGCGCAAAATATGCGATTGCTTTGCCGCAAATTGGTCGGGCAAAAGTTGCGAAAATCTCAATTCGTCCAGCAAATCTTCAAATTGCCGCAGGATGATAAAAAATAATTCCCGTTTCTTTTCTAATTTGAGAATGTCAATTTCTAGGGGTATGTCGGTTAAATTTTCTAAATTTGATTGAAGTTTTGCTGCAATGCGATCGCACAATTCCCCCTGCCATGCCTTCGGGCGCGGCATTTCTAGAACAGGTTCGATCTCCTGTGCAGACACAGTAAGCGATGACTCGACCGGCACAATCGTGCGCGGGGTCGGTGCAATCTCCTCAGCCGGAAGTGTTTTCTGAATTAACCACTGCGCCGCTTTTAACTCTCGTCTTCGTCCAGCTAAAAAAGCGCGATCGAGGTTAGACAGGGAGGTCGATTTGAGCTGAGCGTTAATCTCATTCAAGGCAGCTTCAATCTGCCCTAACCCTGACAATCGCCAATTTTGCCGAATCACTTTCAAAATACTGACTGACTGCGACCGTGAACTGACAAGTCGAATCTGATCTAAGACTTGCGATCGCCAATAATTTTGCCCCGTTGTGATCTGTCGAACGGCAGCAACAAATTCAGAAATTGAGCTTCCCTTGGGACAATACCCTTCAATGCCTGCCTGAAACGCCGCGAGTAGCTCCCGTTCGGCTAACGGCTCAATCACTAAAACAGGCAAATCCGGATACTGGGCTTTCACCTGTTGAGCAAATTCGCCCCCAATTCCAATTAAAACGGCATCTAATTCGTCTCGTGCCAGTTCCGTCAGGTTGCGCCATGCCGTTGGAATGGTTTCTGCTTCTGCAACGACTCGAAATTCTGCAAACCGACTCAAACAGTTGAGCAACCCCGATCGAAACACCGGATCTTGCTCCACAAGCATTAGTCGCGCTATTCCACTTAAACTACTCATCCATTTGCCAGCGCATTTCTATCGATTAAACATCCTAAAAACTTCAAATACAAGATTTGCAATATAGAATTAGGCGAATGGTTGGGTGAAATATGTTGAATAGGTTCGCATCCCAACAAACTCCCACTCCCAAAGCGCAAGAACACCTAGGTCAGGAATGCCTAACCAGCAGTCAAAGTTCTTTAAAAACTCTGACTGCTCGCTTCATATAAAGCTCTTTTTAAGAGAGAACTCTAATCTACCGCAGTTTTAGGGCGGAGTCGGTTCTGAAGCGGGTGGGGTCGGGTCAGGTATCGGCGACTCAAACCCTGAACTCTGCTCTGGATCTTCATCACTGGGAACAGATTGAGACTCTTCCTCTCGTTGTCGCCAAATCGCTGCCCGTTCTGCTGCCCATTGCGCGATCGCACCTCGTGCCTCACCAAATAAGGGGCGACCCGATCCAATTCCTGAAGCCACATCGATCGCGCGTGTCAGATATCCCTGGCTTGCCAAGCGATTTGCTTGAGCCAGAATTGATCGATCTTCTGCAATCTGAATCTGATAAACCCACTCGCCAATCAACCCTTGTGCTTCCGCGTATAGTGCCCGTCCCGGTCGAATACTACCTGCAACCTCGATGGCGCGCCCAAGCTGTCCAGCACTCGCGATCGCTCTTGCATTGTTCAAGATCGGACGATCTTCGATGATTTGAATTTGATTGCTCCAATTGGCGATATCAGTTTGTGCCTCAATCCGCAAACTCCGCTTCGGCTTCACCAACGTTGCCATTGCCACGGCAGATTTCAAATTGCCAAGACTCCCCGATTTTGCCACTTGTTTTGCGCGGTCGAGCAAGGGACGATCCTGCATGGATTCCAACTCTTTTTGCCACTGTGCGACCAGGGTTTGAGCATGGAGCCGTCCGGGACGTTTCGGCGAAATGGTACTCGCTTGAGCGATCGCAAAATGCAGCATGGGAATCTGTTGTAAGTTTGCAACAGAACTCGCCAGATTCAACTGCGTCAGGTCTTGTACTTTTTGCTCCAACCTGGGAATCAAAGTTTTAGCGCGATTGGCAAACGGACTTTGAGCGTCAATCTGTTTGACCATCTGAGTTGCCATGATCAGCGGCACAATTCGCTCTAATCCAGGCGCTCTATAGTTATCAACCGTTTCGATTTCTCTGGCGCGGACTAATCGAATCAAATCCTGGTTTGCAGTCGTCAACTGAACGCTAGTCGGAATCGAATTGACCAGCGCGACAGCAGCGGGAATATTTTGCTGATCAAACTGCGCGATCGCTAATCCAATGATCGTATTCCGCCAGCGCAGAACTTCCTGATTCGCCTGCAAAGTCCAAATAAAAGTGTTGCGATCGATCCCATCCGTCATCGCGATCGCTTGTCCTAATTGAGCAGGCGGATTCGCTTTCGCAAAATTCCGCGCATCTTGCAGGAATTTCCAGGCTTTTTTCTCTTGATTCGATCGTTCTCGAACTTCGCCTAAGCGCTCTTGCCAACCGGGATCATTGACCAGTGCCAACTGCGCCATTTGTTGTGAGGCGCTCTCCCAAGCTCGTTTCTTCAGGGCTTCCAGGATCTTGGCGTAAATGGCTTCGCCGCGACGATATTCTGCTTGCCAACGATCGATCGCGGCTTGAGCATCTTTATAAACAGGACTGCTTTGAGGAATCTGACTAGCAAGATTCACAGCCCCTTTGATGTCTCGCTGAGCAACGCGATCGCGAGCCAAAATCAACACCGCATTCGACCAATCTTGCAGCAGCGGTCGAGATTGCCCATACAAAGGATGTTCTGTCGTCCAACCCTTGACCAAATTGATCGACGCAAGAATCTGATCCGCATTTCCAGTCTGAGCGGCTTGCTGAGCGCAAAATAGCTGCTCCGCTTCTAGAGATTGCGCTGTGACTTGCTGACAGTCCACCGCAGGCGGAGCGCTCGATAGCCAATGAAGCGCGATCGCACCAGTCCCACCAAACACGCCAAAAATCCCTAACCAGATCAGTTGCCATCTCCAAGCTTTCGCAAACTTGCCCAAGCGACGTGCAGTGACCTGAGTTGCGGAGGACGCAGTGCTAGCGGCGCGATGTCCTAACTTGGCAACCCGATGCTGAACCGGACGAGACGACTTCTCGGTTTCCGGCTCAGGCAACGCTTCGGCATCAAGATCATCTTCCAGCAAGACTGGAGAATGGTCACTGTAAGGCTGGTGCTGGTAATTCTCGATCGGGGCAGGTGGATGCTCAATGTCAGCTTTCGGCTTCTGGAATGCCCGAAGCCATTGGGTTGGGAGTTTTCTAGCCATTTATCGCTGCGAAACCGTATATCAAGCGGAAGTTCAGAGTCTCGGCTATTTTACAAGCGATTTTGCCGATGGAACCCTCGACATTAAATGCTTTTACGTGATCCGCAGGGGGATCACGGTTTCCGGGAATAATCTCGCAAAACAGTACTCACAAAACATCAAGTTTTGTAAGCATTGATGCGGATACTTTGAGAAAGCCGAGTTTTGCTTCATTGAAACACGAATCTCTCGATCTGCACTCCGAAAGACGCAACAGGTTACGTATAAAAGATCGCTCTATTGCGATACAGCTTAATTCGCTCGATAACCATAGAAATCGATGTGATATTCCGTGATTCTCACACCCGTCTGCGCTTCGACTTGTTGAATAATTTCTTCTGGAAGCTGGATGTGAACGTCGAGAATTTGCTGAGTGTCAATACAGTTCACATGACTGTGAGCATCGCTAATATTTCCGTAGAGTCTGCCATCAGAGCGCTCAATACATTCGATGATGCCTTGCTCAGAGAGAGCTTCTAGGTTCTGATACACCGAGGTATGCCCAATGTCTTTGCCTTGCCGATTTAAACGATCGTAAATCTCGCGTGCTGACAAATGTTCTTGGTCGTGCCACAGCAATTCCAGAATGAAGCGGCGCTGGCGGCTCAGACGCATTCCCAAGACTTGACAGCGTTCGATCGCGTCATCTAGGCAACGAATCGGTTTGAGGTCTGACGAGGTTTCAGTGTTCATCGGTGAGCAATACGGATTTGAAGTAGGTTGTTTATCGATCGATTGAAAATTTTGAAACAGTGTAGAGTCAAATTATTTTGTAACTCTTAAAGTAAGAGTCTACCAATTGCGTGATGATCAATTATCTGTCCTATTTCTATCACATGCTAAAGCGAAATCGCTACAACTTTGCTTTTTATGATTCCTTTCACGAAGAGAGTTCGTTACACTGAAATATCTCAATTCTTGCGGATTTTTTGTGGCTTACTCTTCTAATCCTCCAAAACGAGCGAGACTCGTCTCTGCTAGCTGGGCGATCGTGCAACTACCGGGACTTGCTGCTGACGATGCAACTCGATTAATGGATCATGAAATTCGGACGACGCTAGAGTTACTCAAGCTCGGTCAAACTCAAGACAAAAGAAATCTGCTGGCAACCCATCTTCAAGTGCCAATTCGTCAATTAAATAAGTGGGTTGCGCTGGCTGATCTGGCTCGAATTCCCAGTGTAGGATGCGAATATTCAGGCTTACTGCTGCATGCCGGGATCGCCTCTCCCGCTCAATTGGCTCAAACCTCGATCGCAGCGCTACACCGCCAACTACTCCGTCTCCATGTTTCTACGATGCAGCGCCGTGATCTCTGCCCCAGCGCCGACTCTATTGGACTATGGATTCATCAAGCCAAACACCTTTGTGCAAATCGAGAGACTTAGCAGGAAGTGGGCACTCTTATTGAAGTGGAATCGCGGATATAACCTTAATCCGGATACCAAAACATCCCTTTGATTCCTTCTGGATCCTGCATGAAACCCAAATTTCGGTAGAAATTGACAACATGGGGATCAGCGAACAAAGTGATATTACTGATATCCTCACTGCGAAGCTTCTTAATCATGAACTTCATCAGAGCCTTACCTAGCCCCTTGCCCTGGAAGTCCGGATGCACGACCACATCCCAAATCGTCGCGTTAAACGCATGGTCAGAAGTGGCGCGCGCAAATCCGACCAACCGTCGTTGGACTCCTCGCTGCTCCCACATCGAAGCCACCAAAAAACTATGCTGAATTGCCTTTTTTACCTTCCTCAGCGGACGGCGCGACCAGCCGACTGCATCGCACAATTCCTCAAGCTCATACAAATCGATCTCTCGCTCTGTTGAGAAGAAAATCCGAGGAGTGGCGCGATCGCTCGCTCCCTCACCGGAGCCGGGGACAACATAGCTCTCCGTCGAAGTCGGTTTCTCGATCGAAGCATCCGTACTACTAAATAAGCTTTTCCAAAAACCCATGCAAGCGTGGTGATAACAGTGAAGCAGTAATAGTTAGTATATCTCTCGGATTTAGGTTGCATTCTGCCGATTTTATGGAAATGTTGGCAATTCGTATCTTGGGGTTGCGCTTTCCAATATCGTCTCCATTCTAAATTCCACCCCAAATTTCTATCCGCGTGTCGTCTAAGGTCAGTCTCCACCACTATGGCTCTGGGTCTAAAATCGTCCACACTAGAACTGTTAAAGCGTTTCAACCGAGCGTTTCCGCAGTTTTATGAGCAATTTGTCAGCAGCGAAATCCAACTGCAAAATCTACGACTGGCTTATCAACTTTATAAGTCGAAGCAGGCGGTGATTGAACTGAAATCTGAGGGCACAAAAAGCGCGCTCCATTTTGCCTACCGAAATCAGTCGTTCTTGCTCAGCGATATTTTTGGGGTTTTAGCAGCATATGGATTGACGATTCACAGCCTCAGCCTGTACGGGCAGATTTATCCCCCGATGCTGGTGTTTATCAAGCTGATCGTGTCTCGCAGTGGAAAAGCGCTCACCGACAAAACCTCTGAAAACGTCTGTCGGGCAATTCGAGAAGCGCTCGCGGGACGGTTTGAAGTCGAAGAAATGCTGGCGGTTGAGTTCAATCTAGATGCAGGTCTAGAACAGGTAGAGACAGAGTTCTATGTCGATCCAGTTTTCCATTTGCCTGCTTTGCTGATCGAAGCCGACAACCAGCCGGGACTCTTCTACAAGGTGATGTATGCGATTTGGCAAGAAGATTTGCTGGTTGTCAATGCCAATTTGCTAGTCTGGCGGGGACGAACGCGGCTGATTTTATATCTGTTAGGACCAAACGAAAGCTTGATTCCAGAATATCTGGGTCAGAAGATTGCCGAAGGCGTGAAGCAGCGACTTTTAGGGCGACGCTTTTAATTTCTGGGAATCCGCCCCGCTATCATGGATGATAGCCATTTTTTAGCGTGCTCTATGTCATCAATCACCCTTCCAGCTTTACGGGTTTTGATTGTAGAAGATGACCCTATGATGCAATTGGGGTTGGAGCAGTCCTTAGAGGACTATCCAGAGTTAACAATCGTCGATCAAGCCAATGATGGCTATTTGGGAGTTGAAGCGGCGCTCAAACATCGCCCCGATCTGGTTGTCATGGACATTGGCTTGCCTCGATTGGATGGCATTGCTGCAACACAGCAGATCAAAGCTGCACTCCCGAATGTTCGGATCGTCATGCTGACTTCGCATACGTCTGAGAACGAAATTATTGCAGCGCTATCAAGTGGAGCGGATGCTTACTGTATTAAGGGCGCAGATGTGACGCGTTTAATTGCTGCGATCGCAGCAGCTTGTGAGGGCGCGACTTATCTTGATCCCCAAATTGCCCGTCGCGTGATCGAACATCTCAAACCCCCCGCAGCGGACAATACGATCGGGCAATTATCCCAACGTGAACATCAAGTCCTCAAATTAATGGTTGATGGCTTGAGCAATCCAGAAATTGCCGCAAAGCTTTATCTCAGTCCCAACACCGTGAAGACTCATGTACGAGGCATCATGAATAAACTCGCAGTAGACGATCGAGTTCAAGCTGCGGTTGTTGCTTTGAGAACAGGATTAGTCTGAAAATTTTAGCTTTAGAGAAAATAAAATTTCTTCGATTGTTTCGGGTATGAAGCTTAAACCGAATTGCGCAAATTGTTGAAGCTATTCTTTAAAGTTTGTTCCCGATCTGTGGCGCATTTGCCAAAAATTCATCATTTTTCTCGGTAGAAAGACCGCTGATGAGCAGGCGCGATTCTGGAATTTCTGAAATGTCGATCCGAAGTCCCAAAACGGCAGAAGATAAGCTTAGCTCGACCATAAACATCCTGAATCGACCGTAAGGATCATGAAAAAGATTCACCAGAATTGCAATAATTCTTCAAATAGCATCAAATCCCTAACCCAACATCGATTACAGTACAAACTAATTTACTTCAAGACCCACAAATTAACGATCCAAGTTTAGAATCAAGATGTACAATTTGTAGTCAGTTAAGCCAGTTAAAGAAATTACTGCTTAAGAAGACGATTTGAGATGCGCAGCTTGATCTACGAATAGACAAGTTCAGAAAGGCACATTGCTTTCCTGCTTCTTAACCACTGATTTCTCATTTTGGCTCGTTCAAAGCAACGGTGCTGCGATGATAACCCCCAACTTCGCGAATCATTAACTTGATCCTGCGATGTGGGTACTCCGCGAATTGTAGAGTTTCCCAAACTCGCCTACATATCTCGGCAATTCGCGTTAATTTAATATTTCACGCAGGAGGATTAATCCTTTGGGAGGACGGCAAACCCTATCGCGTGATTGTTAATGTAGGGTTATGACCCTACTCATTGTGATTTCGATTGATTGAATTGATTTAATCGATCGCTTTCTCAAACAAGTCGTTTCTCACATGCCTGGAATCAGACAGATGAAATTTGAGGATATCTATCAATTTTTCAAAGATCCGCCCCCTTTCTATCTCAATAAAGAACTGGCGGTCTGTTATGTGTTAGCGGTTCTCTTACGCGGAGACTCCTACGGAACCGAGCTAATCCAATTGCTCGAAACCGAATATCCGCTGTACCGCTTATCGGATACGGTTCTCTATAGTGCCCTAAAGTTTCTTGAAGACGAAGAAATGGTCACCGGCTACTGGAAAAAAGTCGAAGGTCGGGGTCGTCCTCGCCGCATGTATCAGATTAAGTCTGAGGCAATGCAGCAGGCGCAAGATCTGGCTCGGCTTTGGCGAGAGTATGCCGTTAAACGCGAAAATGCACGAGAAAATTCGGGCGTGCCCGCAGTCAGTGGGGCTGAGAAATAACAGTGGAGATCTGAGAATGATCCCCATTGTTGTCTAAACTTGTGGTGTAACTGGGATTTTGTCTTCTTGCGCCATGAATCAGCCTATAATTGCCTCGACGTTTCTCCTCACGGTTCTATTAATGATTGGGCTGTTTTTCTTCATTCGCGCCTCAGTCAAAGATAGAACCCAGGAGATGCGATTGCTCTCTGAGCAGCCTGAAGATTCTCTGATGGCGCAACTGCGCCAATATTTTGGACAGCGCTCTTACCGAGTAGCTGCGATCGATGCCGATTTAAATCAGGTGACGTTTGAAGGAGTTGTCCGTCCAAGCGTTTTCCTGGCGGTATTTTTGTCGCTGCTTGCTTCGGTGGGAGCGCTGTGTTTTGCGTTAGTCCTGACGATGGTGCTACCCGATGGGTCGAATTTCTGGTGGGGCTTGTTGTTCGTGTCGCCTCTAGCTGGTGTTTTTTATTGGAAAGGGGCAGAGCGAGTGGAGCAGGTTTCGCTGAAATTGGAAGGGGGCACAGATGCGCGCAGTGTGATTACTGTCAGAGCACATCGTGATGAATTGGCAGAATTGCAGCGATCGTTGGAACTGCAAGCGGAATAGAAAATTTTTAGACGGGAATTTCTAGACAAAAGCTCTCCTCGTTGCGTTGAGGAGAGCTTTGATGAAGTGAATGCTGGGTAACTGAGTTTAGCTTGCCCAACTAGGTCAGTAGCGACTGGCACTACCACCAAATCTGCATTCAGGGCAAGCAAAATTTGGAAAACTCGAACTTGATCCGGATCGAGATCTGAACGCTTAGCGGCTCCGTGAAGGAACAGCAACCGCATCGATTTCATCCTCAGATGTTCTCAGACTTGGGAATAAAAAGTGATTTTCTTCGACGTATTGTGCGCCAAACAAACCTTTCTCTGCCCAAAAATAGCGATCTGTAGTATGCTCGTTTCTCTTAACCAGTAACAGCGCAGGCGGCAGAATGCCTTCAGCGTGGATAAACTTGCGGGCAGCGGTAACGGGCTTATCTTCGCCACACTCAATGCTAAACTGAGGAACGCTTTCTAAGATCCGTCTTCCTTCCTGCCGACGACGACTTTTCCGCTTACGTCTCCTTGCCAAACCCCGTACCTCCTTAAGTTCCAAACTGCCTAAAAGTTGTAATGATCGTTACAAAATCCGTCGAAAATATATCAGCTTCAGCCCTGGATTTCAACTTCTCTTAACGCATCTACATAATTTCTTAAGGTTGTTTTCCGAGTTCTTTTGCTATGTAACGACTAAAATGAGCGCTTACGTCAGCAAAAGTTGCGGAAAGTCGGGCAAAAGTTAAGAAAAACTGGTGCGAAAGAGTTGGGGATCAGGACTATCTATTAAATTAATAAGAAAAATTACTCAACGTCAATCCTATTTCTTAGATTCATCCGGCAGAAAAGTCGATGCTAATGCCTACAAGTTCCGAATTCATTGAGTTGTGTCGATCACAAATTGCATTGCTGACTCAGGCGTTAGGCGCTTCACTAAGCGTAATCTATCTAACGGAAGAATTAGTTGAAAGTTCTCAAGCCCGTTTGATCCCAGTTGCAGCGTATCCGGATAATTCTGTGGCATTGGAGCGATCGAACCGTTTGGCTCTTCCTTCCTCGGACATTCCAGAACTGGATCTAGTGACAACAGGACTGGTTCAACCCCGGCAACTCGTCTTGCCGTTGATTCATGAAGAATTAGTCTTTGGGTTGTTAGTGACAGAGCGCGAAGATCGACCTTGGACAACTTGGGAGCGATCGCAAGTTGAACGAGTTGCGAGTACGTTAGCCCTCGCTTGTGTGATGGATCAACGGGCGCAGTGGTTGGATCAGGCTCAGCGACAACATCGCTCGATGCAAACGCAGCAGCATGACGTTTTAGATAATTTGCTACATCAGTTGAAAAGTCCCGTCACAGCATTGCGAACGTTTGGCAAATTGTTAGTGAAGCGGTTACAGCCGGAAGATCCGAATCGCAATATTGCAGGCAGTATCTTGCGGGAGAGCGATCGCGTGCAGGAACTCTTACAGCAATTTGACCAAGCGATCGATTTAAATCCCGTGGATGCTTTATCAGAAAATCCAATCCGCCCGATTCCCTTGCTTCCGGCTGGAGTGCTGACGGCATCAAGTTTAGAATTAGCGCCTTGTTCGATTCACGAGATTTTGCTGCCCTTAGTGGAAACGGCTCGTGCGATCGCGCAAGATCGCAATCTTCTCCTGCGAACAGAAATACCACAATTTCTGCCCCTTGTTTCCGCCAATTCTGGGGCTTTAAGAGAGGTATTGAGTAATCTTATCGATAATGCATTGAAATATACGCCTAGCGGCGGAGAAGTGCATATTAGGGCATATTCTCATTACGATCGCATCTGTATTTGGGTCAGTGATACCGGATTGGGAATTCCACCGGAAGATTTAGAGCACTTGTTTGAGCGGCATTATCGGGGAGTGCAGGCAAAGGGAGATATTCCAGGCACGGGGTTGGGGTTAGCGATCGCGCGTCGATTGGTGGAACAGATGAATGGCTCGATTCAGGGGTTCAGCCCATTGAAAAAAGAGGGCTGGATTCCTCAAGGCATCCAGCCCCCTAAACAGGGGACAAGTTTTTTAGTGATACTTCAGACTCATCGCGAGCGTGAGTCTTGAGATCTAAGTCTTGGGTCTTCTGAAACTCAGAAGATTGAGACCGATGGCAGTCCTGAGCTGTGAAGTGGGGAGGAGGAATCGTTCTTTGAGTGGCTCCCCACTCCCGATCTTTTTGAGTATTCACAGCTCAAGATCGCCCTAGATCTTGGTCAGCAGAGTCGCTACGAATTATGAGCGAGGCAAGATCAATTCGCTGGTGAGACGGAGATTGAGATCTGCGTTGGGGCGAATTGAAATCAGGTCAATGCGATCGCCGCCAAAGATCAGGCCAGCTAATGCACCGACTCCTGTGCCGATAAGAACTTCACCTGCTCTGACGTTACGATCGCCTGTAACAGCTGCGATACCCGCAGCAGCAGCGCTACCTAATGCAGCATCTTTGAGGATTGTGCCTGTGTTTGCGCCACGGCGGATCGATTCAGTTGTGGTGATCGGATCAGAAGTCGCTGCGATCGCAACCTTCTGACCATTGGTCAACGTCAGTTCAGACGCAGTAAACTGTGCTGCACCTTGAGACACGGTTAATTGACCAGAGACTTGGCTACCTGATGGGATCAAGACCGTACCATCAGCAGTGACAATGTTTTGAGCAACTGTAAGCGTGATCGGAGTGGGTTGCGGTTCATTTTGTGCCAGCAAGATCCGTTCAGCATTTGCATAGCGCAGAGGAATGGCAGTTCCGGCAGGAATGTTGATCGCTTGCGGTTGAGGTGCAACTTGACCGACGATGTAAGGAGATTGAATCGCAGCTAATTGTCCAGTACTAACAAGGGCTTGGTAGATAAACGCAGCAACATCTGCACGCGTTGCAGTTTGGTTCGGGTTAAGGAAACGAACATCCGGGTAGTTAACGACGATGCGGCGTTCAGTTGCAGCCGCGATACTGTTGCGCGCAAAACCAGGAATGCTGGAAGCATCAGAATAAGCTTGGTCAAGCAAACTGTCAGCCGGTTGAGTGCTGGCATATCGCAAACCGTTCGCGAGGGATACTAGGACTTGAGCGCGAGGAATGTTGTCATTGGGTCGGAAAGTGCCACCGGGGAAGCCTGCTAAGAAGCCAGTTGCATACGCAGTTTGAATGGCTTGAAGACCCCAATAATTGCTAGGAACATCTGCGAAATTGATCGGAGTATTCACTCGCTGAGCATTGGGAAATGCTTTGAGAAGCAAGGCTGCAAATTGAGCGCGAGTGACCGGATCATTCGGTCGGAAAGTGCCATCAGGAAATCCAGCAATAATGTTACGAGAAGCGAGTTCTTGAATGAAAGGAGAAGCCCAGTTATCAGACGCGACATCAGAGAAGGCAGCTTGTGCTGAAGCAGGTGCGGTCATTACCATTGGAGCCGCTGCGCCTGCGATTGTGCCGAGTGCTAAAGTTAGAGCCAAACCAGATTTTACAGAGCTATACATAGGTAGCGGTTCCCCAAGCGAGAGAGTGTTTTTTCTTGTTAACTAAGTAGATGTTTGATTGAGTTGAAAAGTTCCTGCATCTTGCGGTAGAAATAATCAATTTGATCTCTATTTCTTTAGTAGGAGATGCGGTTTCTTCGCTCAGTTATCTACTCTTTATATTCACCTATGACCGCTCGATTCCTTAAGAAGTTTCTAAACTTAGGACACTTTCCAAAGTGGTTGAAGAAACTCGATGTTTTGCAGTTTCTTCGTTTCATTTTCCGATACGATCGAGCATGTTTTCAAAAGGAGAAATCGGTGTCTGAATTGCCTCGCTATGAGTCGAAATCTGTCCGGGAAGCGGGGAAGCAGTTTTATGTGAATTCTCAAGGCTTGCGGATTCCCAGTGTGACGACGATTTTGAATGCAACGAAGTCCCGTGAGGATCGCGATCGATTATTCAGTTGGCAGCAACGGATTGGAGTAGAACAGGCGGCAGAAATTACCAAATCAGCGAGTCGGCGCGGTACGGGAACGCATCGCTATATTCAAAAATTTCTGCAAGGTCAGGAGGTGGAGTGTCCTGAGTCGATTCGCCCGTATTGGGAAAGTGTGGAGCCGATTGTCCAAGCGGTAGAAGCAGTGCGGCTGGTCGAAGGTGTCGTGATTCATGATCAACTGGGTTACGCAGGTGTCGTCGATTGCGTTGCCAGCTATGAGGGTGTGCCTTGTATTTGTGAATGGAAGACCAGCGATCGACCCAAAAAAACAGTCGATCGCTTGTTTGACTACCCGCTGCAGATTGTGGCGTATTGTGGCGCAGTGAACCAGCTTTATCGCGACTATGACCTGAATATTCGCCATGCTTTGCTCGTCGTTGCGATTCCAGAGATGCCTGCGGAGGTGTTTTGGTTCGAGCCAAGTGCGATCGAAGAGTATTGGCAGCAGTGGGAAGCGCGGGTTCATCAGTATTGGAGACGACAGGGCTATTTTCGTTGAAAAGATCCTCGATCGCAGCGAACTACTGAAGGGCGATCAGTTAAAGTCAAGATGAATTTTAACGATTGTATAGAGAATTCGTTTCTGAAATTGCCAACTCTGAGAGCAAGCGTTTCAGGAGCAGAGCCGATGAATCGGTTGGAAAAAGCCTGTCTGACTGGGTTGGTGAGTTTGCCATTGGGCATTGGTACGATCGCATTCGGATTTCTTAATACTCCGGTTTCCATCTCATGTGATTCTCTCTCTGAAAACACAGAGATTTCGACTCGGCTGCATTGTGCTCAACAACGCGCTCAGCGCCAAACTCCCGAAAGTCTAGCTGCCGCGATCGAGCTTTTAGACAATGTTGCAACTGACGATCCGTATTACGAGCAAAGTCAACGCTTGATCGAACGCTGGTCACTGGAATTGATCACTCAGGCAGAATCCGAATTTCAAGCCGGAAACTTGGATAAAGCAATTTCAATGCTGAGAGTGCTGCCGCAAGATCCAAAAATCAAAGCTTGGAAATCTGTTTGGGAAAAGGGCGAATCTCTGACGAGAACTGCCCAATCTCAGGTTGAAAAACGCGAATGGCAACAGGCTTTTCAAACTGCAAGGCAATTACGGCAATTAGACAATGAGTATTGGGCGAACCAGCAGTACGATTCGCTGAGCCAGCAGATTCAGCGCGATCGCGAACTGCGCGATGAAACATTTAAAAATCCAGTTGAACCTAAGAAGCCCCTCAAAGAAATAGAGCAGAATTTGCCAGAATTGCCGAAGATTGCGCGATCGCAACGTCCAATCTGGACACCGAAAGAGGATGCGCCCATCGTTCGCCACTCTGGAAATGAAGAGACTCAACCTGCATCTCCAATCGAGCCAGAAGTTCCTCCAGTTCAGCCTGCTCCTCAAGTCGAAATCGAACCCGAACCCCCGCTCGAAACTTTAGATCCGATCGAACCCGTCGAACCCGTGATTCCAGTGCGCGACGTGTCAACTGATCGGACTTAATTCTGCCTGAATTCGCTCCGGTGGAAAGGCTCCGAATTCGGTCACGATCGCCGTAATTAATTCGGCTGGAGTCACATCAAACGCTGGATTGTAATACTCGACTCCAGGGGGACAGAGCATTGTTTCGCCGACTTGATACACCTCAGACGCATCGCGTTCCTCGATCGGAATGTCTTTTCCGCTGGCAATATTGAAATCGATCGTTGAAACGGGAGCCGCTACAAAGAACGGAATATTGTGTGCTTTCGCAATCAGTGCGACGCTGTAAGTTCCGATTTTGTTCGCTGCATCTCCATTTGCGGCAATGCGATCGGCTCCCACAACTACTGCATCAATCATGCCTCGCTGCATACAGTGAGCCGCCATGCTATCGGTAATCACTGTGACTGGAATTCCTTCTTGAGCACACTCCCAAGCTGTGAGTCTTGCACCTTGCAAGCGGGGGCGAGTTTCATCGGCATAAAGTCGTTCCAAACGACCTGCGTTCCAAGTCGATCTCACAACGCCCAATGCTGTTCCATATCCCGCCGTTGCCAGAGCACCCGCATTGCAATGGGTTAGAAGTCTCAACTTTCCGGGGGGCAATGCTGCGAGTCCGTGATCGCCAATTGATCGACAAGTTTCTAAATCCGCCTGTTGAATTCGTTGTGCTGCATCGAGTAAAGCTTGCTTCAGATGATCGAGCGATCCGATCGTGTGCCGCGCTGTTTTCAGCATTTGCTCGATCGCCCAAAATAGATTTACTGCTGTTGGACGAGTCGATCGCAATTGTTCTGCAACTCGCTCTAATTTTGCTAAAAATTGGTCTCGATTTGTCGCTTCAATTTCTCTTGCACCCAGATACATACCATAAGCGGCAGCAACGCCGATCGCGGGCGCACCCCGAACAATCATCGTTTTAATCGCATGTGCCATGTCATCGCAGCGGCTAATTTCAACCAAGGTGTACTCGCTCGGCAAACGATTCTGGTCGATCAGCAACACGCGATCGTGATTCCAAACAACGGGATAAACCTGATTCGGCAGCATAGATTCGCTTTACTCTGAAGTATTGATTATCTTACGGCGATTTGGGGTTGATGCTGATGCTATCAGTTCAGGAAGCAGAAAAGCTTATTTTTGATGCGGTTCAGGTGATTCAGGATGTGGAGGTCGTGAAATTAGAGGACGGTGGCGATAGCTTTGCTGTACGGATACGCGATCGCATTCTGGCAGCGTCGATCAGTAGTCAGCTCGACTTTCCCCACTGGGACAACTCCGCAATGGATGGCTATGCTGTGCGATTCGAGGATGTGAAAACGCCTGTAACGCTTGACATCATTGAAGAAATTCCGGCAGGCTCTCCCCCTCAAAAAACGATTCAATCAGGACAAGCTGCAAGAATTCTCACTGGATCGATGCTCCCTCAAGGGGCAGATACGATCGTTATGCAAGAAAATACGACTCGACAAGGCGATCGAGTTTCGATTTTGACGCCACCCCGCGATCGCGGGGCTTTCGTTCGCTATCAAGGAACATATTGCAAAGCGGGAGATCCATTACTGTCGCCTGGATTGGTTCTCAAAGCACCTGAAATCGCGATTCTTGCTGCGGCTCAATGTCTTGAGGTTCCGGTATTTCGCCGTCCCCGCGTGGCAATTCTTTCGACGGGGAGCGAATTAGTTTTGCCGAATCAACCGCTGCAACCTGGGCAAATTGTTGACTCGAATCAATACGGATTAGAAGCGCTGGTGGCTGAACTGGGCGCGCAAGTGATTTCGCTTGGGATTGTTCAAGACGATCCCAAAGTCTTAGAAGATGCGATCGCTCATGCAATCGAGTCGGCTGATGTCGTGATCTCTTCAGGCGGGGTTTCTGTGGGAGATTACGATTATGTCGATCGCATTTTAGAAAAATTGGGTGCAACAATTCAGGTCAGAGCGATCGCAATCAAGCCGGGTAAACCGCTGACTTTTGCAACATTTCCGAATGCGGCTCTCTACTTTGGACTTCCGGGTAATCCGGCTTCCGCATTCGTCACGTTTTGGCGATTTGCAAAACCTGCAATTCAAAAATTATCAGGATTGGCGCAGGGATGGGAGCCGAAATTTCTCACGGCAACGACAACTCATGATTTGAAATCCGATGGTAAGCGAGAACTGTATTTGTGGGGATCTGTATCGATCGAACAAGGTGGATTTCAATTCACACCTGCTGGAGGCAGCCGATTATCCGGGAATCTGATTCATTTAGCAGGAACGAATGCGCTAGGTGTGATGGCAATTGGGGAAACTGCGATCAATGCTGGCGAAGCGGTCAAATTTCTTTTGATTTGAACATCTGATTTGATTACCAAACAGCAAAGAAGCCGGAGTTTTACTAAAACCCCGACTTCTGACTCTGCAAAATATGGAATTATTGCGGTTTTCTTCTAGAACGTAGAAACTCAGGAATATCTAAACCACCACTTCCAGGCTTTTGGGGTTCAGCCGCAGGCTGTACAGGATTCGGACTGACCGCAGGCGCACTAATCGATCGCGGTTTTGCGGGAGCTGCTGCCCCTTTACCCACAGCTTGAGGCTGTGCTTCTTGCGTAAATCCGGTGGCAATCACGGTAATCCGCACTTCGCCTTGTAAGCGATCGTCGATCACCGCGCCAAAAATAATGTTCGCATTCGGATCAACCGCTTCATAGATGATGTCGGCTGCGGCACTCACTTCATGCAGGGTCAAGTCTGAACCGCCTGTAATGTTGAAGACGACTCCTCTTGCACCATCGATCGACGCTTCTAACAGCGGTGAAGAAATCGCCGCCACTGCTGCTTCTCTCGCTCTCGATTTGCCAGATCCGATCCCGATGCCCATCAAAGCTGATCCTGCATCTGCCATCACGGCGCGCACATCTGCAAAGTCAACGTTGACCAAGCCAGGGATCGTAATGATGTCGGAAATGCCTTGAACCCCTTGCCGCAAAATATCATCCGCAGTTCGGAATGCTTCTTGTACAGGCGTTTGCTCGGAAATTACTGTCAATAGCTTGTCGTTTGGAATGATAATCAGCGTATCGACTCGGCTTGCAAGCGCTGAAACCCCGTCTTCTGCTTGCCCGGTTCGGCGACGACCTTCAAACGTAAACGGACGAGTCACGACTCCAACGGTCAAAGCTCCTAATTCTTTTGCAACTTCAGCCACGATCGGTGCTGCCCCTGTGCCTGTGCCGCCGCCCATGCCTGCTGTGATAAAGACGAGATCCGCATTTTCTAAAGCTGCTGCAATCTCATCACGGGATTCTTCGGCTGCTTTTTGACCGATCGCAGGATTACCCCCTGCACCTAAGCCACGGGTCAACTTTTGACCCACTTGCAACCGTTTCAAGGCGGTCGATTGAGCAAGAGCTTGAGCATCGGTATTAATTGACCAGAATTCAACGCCTGAGACATTGCTGGCAATCATTCGATTGACCGCGTTACTGCCACCGCCACCAACGCCAATTACCTTAATCTTTGCAACACTTCCTGGCACGATATCCCCACTCCTTCCATCTTCAGGAACCGCCTTTAAACCGGCATTATTTTGGGCATGGTACAGACCCGAATTAAAAGGATTCGAGCTATCTGGACTCGAAAAATTATTCGGCTGACCTTCCACATTCGAGCTTACGTAGCCTTGCTCTTGCGGGTGATTCAGCGTCATTGGGTTGGAATTCGACTCATTATGATTAAGCGTCATTGGGATTACAAGCGGTGGAGATGAACAGAGAGAAGTCTAAAAAACGACTGAACTCGATTAGCACATTAGCTTAGCAGGACTCGCGGCAACTGGAATGGAAATTTTTCCACACTTTTTGCTCTATGGAGTACTTAATTTTACCGGAGTTTTCGTCGCATTCATTTGCACAGTGGGAGAATTCGGGTTTCTTAGGTCGATCGACAGAATTTGACCCGAACTGACGCGGTTGGGCAGTCGCCGCATCTGATCCAATACTTTTAACTGCGTCGGAAATTTAGAGCCATAGACACCAAACTGTACCGCACCCAGTTCTGTTTTGAGAATTAAATTTGTCGGATCTTCCCAGTTTGCTTCAAGCACTTTTACAGGACTTTGGCGCAGAGTGCGATAAAACTCTGACCAGTCTGATCGATATTGCTCTGGATCACCCACGATTTTCAGAGGGGGAAGTTGCAGATTGGGATTTAAGGCTTTGTAATTGTCTTGCGAAATCCACATACCTGTTTCGTCTAACAATCCGGGCTGAGCGGTTTTGGAGATCGTTTGGGCGATCGGAATGCGCTCTTGCACTCGGACGGTCAAACTCGGTGGCATCAATTGTCGATCGACAGTCGCTTCAGCGATGGGAGCTTTTTCTTTTAAAGCATCTGAAATCGCTTGTGGCTGAACCTTTAAGAGCGATTGCGGGTAGGCGATCGGTAACAGATTACGAATTGTCTGCTCAGAGATAAATCGATTGCCTTTGATTGTAACCTGCTCTGGTTTGCGAATCACCCATTCTGGTAAAGTTGCAACCCAAACTGCGCCAATGGCAAGCGATGCGATCGCAATATTGCGCCAACTGGTTTGAAAAAATCGAGTCCGACGTTGACGACGCAAGGTTTTGCGACGCTGGGAAAGTTCGATGCGAGACACGGGGGCGATGCTTGTCATGGAGTGCGTGAGGCAACAAGAGCGGACTGAAACTGAATGAAGCCATTCTGACAGGACTGGGGATGGAACTCAAGGTTTAAATGGTCAAACCTGGTGTCCTTTCCGGTCTTGGGTTTCAGAGGTTTACTTTAATCGATTTCCTTGAAAGTGCAAGGTTTTTTAGTGAAGAGAGTGGGGAGTGGGGAGTAGGGAGTGGGGACTGGGTTAGCTTGGGGTTTCTTGTAGTAGGGTGGCGACTCTTTCTCCGAAATCTGGATCGACGTTGGCGAGGCTTAAAAGTTGCAAATATTCTTGACGGGTTAGTCCGGCTTTTTCAATGATGGCGATCGCGTCGGCTTCGATGTCTTGCTGGATTCTGACGGATTCTGAATCGGTTTCTGCGGCTTGTAGTTCTCCTTCTCGGCGCTCAATTAAGGCAACGACTTGTAGACACGCTTGCACGAACTGATTTAACTTCTCAGATGGGATCGTATCTGCATTGATCCCCGGACTAGCAACTGCATCGGATACGATCGAGATTTCGGCAGGTTCTGTGGCTGCCCAAAGTGCGCTAGGGTTAGCTAGAACGCAGAAACATACGACTGCAATCGCTAACATCACTCTAATTATTCGGATCATTTTTGAGATGTCAGATTTGAAAGACGAACTAAAAGACGCGATCGATGAAGCTCAATGGGAATGGTTGATCCCGCACGCCGATCGCGATGCTGTCATTATTGTCTCGAAATCGCTCGATTTGGTAGAAGTTGGCTACGCGATCGCCAATGATCAAGCGAGTTCTGTCAATCAATGGATTCAAGATAGCTTGCTCTACAAGCCGTCGATCGAGCAAAAAATCGTTTGGGATAGCGATCAAACGAAACGATTCAAAGCCCTTATTCTTCAGCCTTATGTTCTGGTTCAGGAACTAGCTGCTTAATCTCTGTAGGAAGTTCAAACTTCGGCATCGAAAACCCTGCTCCGGTTTTTCCAGTTGCAACCCATAACACGGCTCGCCCCCCGTCTCGAACTGCTTTACTCATCGGTTCTTCTGTCTGAGTAGACGGGATCGAGATGGGCTGAATATTGATCCCACGGCTGCCTAACACGATTTCTCCAATCACCTGTGCTCGTCGCATATGGTAATCGGATGTAATCAGATAGACACTGCGAACATTTTGTTGGCGTAGACGATCGACGACCGACGTGAAGTTCGTGACCGTATCGACCGCTTGATAATCTAAATTTAAACGCTCTAAATCAACTCCCGCTTTGCGAAAAACGCGTTCCGCATAATCGCGAGGCGCACCAGATGAAATCCAAACTGGTAAATCGGGATGCGATTTCGCAAATTGGGCACTAAAAAGCTCTCGATCCTCTGAGCCACCTAGCACCAGAATTGCGTCGGGCTTCTCAAAGTGTAATCTCAGCGATCGCACTCCCATCCACAGAAAAAAAGGTGTAAGTAGGAGCAACAAAGGAAACGAGCGCTTTCGTCTTCGAGCGGACTGATGAAATTGATTCGGCGAAACGGCTCTCAAGCGCACGATGCCACCCCTACGGATTGAAAAAACTCAAGCTTAACCTATCAGAGAGTTTGGCTTTTCTCAAGCGATTACTGACCGCGCGGACGTTCTTGAGCAGCTTGTTCGGACTGAGCTTGAGCGATCGCGGCTTGAATCCGAGGCAACGCAAAGAATTTCTGCGTATCTGCTAATAACTTTTCACCCCAAAGATTATCCTTGAGAAATTTCATCTCGCCGTATCTTGCATCGGTTTTCAGCGCGGCTTCAGCTAGGGTCGTTGCTTCGGTTTGATTGCCTTTGCGGAAAAGCGCAACTGCGATCGCTAATTGCGGCTCGGTGGTCGTTTTGGGATCTAGCGCGACCGATTGCCGCCACAGCTTGATTGCCTCGTCGATTTTGCCTTCTTCGTACCGAATCAAACCAATATTGTTGATCGCTGGCCAAAACTGCTTCTCTTGTGCGATCGCTTTTTCGTAACTCGCGATCGCCTCTCGATTTTTCTTCAACATCAGATAGGCATTGCCCATATCGAAGTAAGCCCCTGGCACATTCGGCTTAAGTTTCAGCCCTGCCTGAATATGCTTGATCGATTCTTCGTATTGCTGCTTCTGAAAATATGCAGTTCCCAACGCAAACGGGATCGCGGCATTGCGGGGATCAAGCGCTGCCGCCTGATTCAAAGCGGGGATCGCTTGCTCTGCTTGGTTTGTCTCTAAATACAATCCACCCAAAACCGCCCAAGCTTCGGGTCGCTTCGGAGCCAATTGAACTGCTAATCTCGCTCGTGCTAGCGCCAGTTGATTCTGATTGAACTGCGCCAACTGCGACGCTTCCTGAACTAAGCCAAGACCTTGCTGTTCAAGTTTTTCAAAATCAACTTGAGGAGCATGGGGGATCAGAGCTTGAGCGAAAGCGGGTTGGGCTGTCCACAACCCTAAGATCAAGCAGGCTGAGAAGAGAGAGACACGTTTGGGCACAACAAAGCCTTTGAAAAACGACGAGAGATGAAACTTTCCGTTAGCTTAATCGATCTTACTGAGTTTGGGACGCTGGAATCGAGAAAGAAGTTCGTTTTCAAGGGGCTAGCGCTCAGGGAATATCGGCGCGATTATTAAATTTGAACTCTACATCTTGAACTTTTCCGAAAGTAAGGGTAAATTACACGCTACATCTAGCGTCACTAAATTCTCCATCGTTTGAGGAATCCTTTCATGGTTCAATCGATTACCCTTCCTAAAATGAATGATTCAATTTCTACGGTTCCTGAGATTGATCCGCTCAACGATGGCAAAAGCCGGATTGCGCTCTTGTCACATATGGGCAGCGATCTCGATGTGGTCAATGATGCGAGAGCGAGTTTTGACAAACTCTCAACCGAACTCGATGAAAAAGATATCAAACTGATTCGCTACTTGATTCAGCATCATCACACGTCTCCTTTCCGAGGCGTTGTGTTCAAATTCAAAGTCAAAGCCCCGCTGTTTGTTGCGCGCCAATGGTGGAAGCATGTGATCGCAAGTAGCCATAACGATGAGCAAGTCGGCTGGAATGAAAAGAGTTTTCGCTATGTCGCGATCGAGGATTCTGAAGATTTCTACATTCCGCAATCGTTTCGCCAACAGTCAAAGAGCAACCGCCAAGCGACCTTTGGCGAAATTCCTGAAGATAATAACGAAAAGGCGTTGGCAATCTATCAGGCACAATGCGAAGCCAGCTACAAAGCTTACAAAGACCTGCTTGAGCTAGGAGTCGGACGGGAACAGGCAAGAGGTGTATTGGTTCCAAGCGTTTATACGTCTTGGGTTTGGACAGCTTCTTTGCAAACCGTCTTGCACTTTATTGGATTACGCAAAGGCGAAGGTGCACAGCAAGAAATCCATACTTATGCCAGTGCGATCGAGCAGTTAATCCAGCCGATCGTTCCGCAAACGATCGCAGCTTGGGAGGAATTAAATCGATCGTTTTAACGGGTTTTTGGGATTGAAAAAGAACTTCTAAGCTGGAATTTCTAGCTTGAAGTTCTTTTTTCTTTGAGAAATCGACGGAAATCGCTTCGATCGCGCAGTAAGATTTTATGGACTCTTTTTAAAATCACTCAGATCAAAGAGGGACGTGCAGGAAGGCGGAACATGAACATCATCGAATTATTTCAGAAAGGCGGCGTGACGATGCTCCCGCTGTTTGTTCTTTCAATCTTGTCCCTAGGAGCCATTATTGAGCGATCGTGGTTTTGGTTTAACGTCCTCAATAAAGAGAAAGAAGTTGCGGGAAGAATTCTCGAAACCTCCCGGCGAGATTGGGAATCTGCAGTTGAAATTGCACGTCAATCTTATGATCAACCGATCGGACGGTTCTTATATGCCCCGATGCGGCTGAAAAATCCAGATCCTGAACTCTTCCGTCTCGCCCTAGAATCCTCTGCGGATGAAGAAATCGCCTCTATGCGTCGTGGCGACAAAATTTTAGAAGCCGTGATCGCGCTTTCTCCGTTGCTGGGTCTACTTGGGACAGTTATCGGTCTAATTTTGTCACTGCGATCGATCCGGATTGGTGATATTGGAACCGCTTCAACGGCTGGCGTAACAACTGGGATTGGTGAAGCGCTCATCAGTACTGCAACCGGGCTAGTTGTCGCAATTTTTAGCCTTGCGTTCTATCGCATTTTTCAGGGTCTTATTTTCAACCAAGCAAAGATTTTCCGCCGGACAGGCAACGATTTAGAATTGCTGTACCGTCAGAAATGGCAGATTACTCACGATCAAGCTTTGCCTCCCAACGATTTATAGACCCTTCTTGTCAGCGTTATGAAAATCAATCTTGACTCTCCCGCCGATGAAGCTCAGATCCAGATCATTCCGCTGATCGACGTGATCTTTTGTATTTTGACGTTCTTTATCCTTGCTGCATTGCAATTAACTCGTCAGCAAGGCATCGGATTAGAACTTCCGAAAGCTGAGACGAGCAGTGTTTTGATGAGTGAAATGTTGATCATTGGCATCGATTCTAATGGTCAAACCTATCTGTCGAATCAAGGGCAGAGACAACTCATCGATCGCACTCAACTCTTTCAACTCGTGCAGTCTTATCACCAACAACAGCCCGAAGGTCTACTGGTTCTCGAAGCCTCTCAAACGGCTTTTTATAACGATGTGATTCAAGTCTTAGATGTGATGCGCTCAGTCGCTGCTGATCGTGTTGCCCTCTCCACTGCACCTAACAATCAGCCTGGACAACAGCCGCAACCGGGTCAATCTCCTTTCCCGGGTTCTTCTCCCCAACTGACCCCTGCTCCCCAACTGATTCCAAATCCAACAGATTCTCTTCCTACCTCTCCCGGTACAAATCCGACGCTGACTCCTGGAGCACCTGTACAACCTGCACCCGGAAATACGATTCCTCAGCCGACCGTTCCCGGAAGTTCCTTATCCCCAAATAGTACTGCTCCTCAAACTGCTCCAGGGACTGTCGCGCCTCAAACGCCCTAATCAATCCTGAGTGAGAATCTTGGCTTGTGCTTCAGCACTGCGCTAAAATCAGCTTCTCGTCATTCTGGCTTAGATATGTCTGATACGCTCAACGCCGAACAGCATCGCCTCAAGATGCAGCGCCGCAAGGAAGTTCAAGACCAGCGCATAGCAGATCGCACGCGTGAAAAAGGACTGATTATCGTCAACACAGGCAACGGCAAAGGTAAAACAACAGCGGCTTTGGGCATGGTTTTACGATCGCTGGGGCATGGCTATAAAGTCGCGATCATACAATTCATCAAAGGAGCCTGGGAACCTGCTGAAAAAGCAGCCTTTGCACCTTGGGGCGATCAAATCGAATTTCACGCAATGGGAGAAGGGTTTACTTGGGAAACTCAAGATCGCGATCGTGATATTCTCCACGCGACAGCCGCTTGGGAAAAAGCACGTTCATTTATCCAAAACCCTGAGTTTCGCTTAGTTCTACTTGATGAAGTGAATATTGCTCTCAAGCTTGGCTATCTAGAAGTTGAAACTGTCCTCGCAGGATTAGATCAAAAGCCAGAAGATTCCCATGTCATTTTGACCGGACGAGGTGCTCCAAATGCGTTGCTCGATCGAGCGGATCTCGTCACTGAAATGACTCTCGTAAAACATCCCTTCCGAGAACAAGGGATTAAAGCACAGCCCGGCATCGAATTCTAAATTGCAATTTACTGCACTTAGACTCGCACCGCAGATTGGTTGAAAGACTGCGATGCGATTTTTTATGAAAATCCGTCAGTATTTATTCTGTAGCTATTCCGGTTCTATATGTATAAATTCTTCTAAGCAATTGTTTTGCTCTGTTGAGTTCGGCTGAGTTGATCGCGTCCATATCAAAAGCTTCTGCCTTTCCCAAACCAGGGAACACTATAGCAGAAGTCAGTAACAATTCAGCCTAAAACCAACCCACTATGTCTTCTCCACAACTGATTCAAAATCCTCTGATTCCTTCGGCACTGGACGGTTCTCTCAGCCCTGGCAACAGAACAGATACCTTTCAGATTGATCTACGTTCTTTTAGCAGCAGTTCGGCTCGCCTCTCCCTAACGAACCTGTCTGATGATGTCAATCTCAAAGTGCTCCGAAACAGCACGGTTCTTGCATCTTCTGAAAACACTGGTAAGCTGTCCGAATCGATTCTGCTGGGTTCCCAGCAAAATCTCCTTGCGCCTGATCTTTATACGATCGAAGTCACCTTGGCTGAAGGAACGAGCAACGCGACCTACACCCTGAATGTTCTTGCCAAAGCTGAAGCAGACCTCAGTAACATCTGGTGGCGCAATTCTGCTGCTGCCCAAGCCGCAATTTGGCGTATGAACGGCATCAATATTGCTGGCACAGAGCTTTACAGTCAGCTTCCAGCAGAATGGGAAATCCAAGGCGTTGAAGACTTGGATGGAGATGGAGAAGATGATTTGCTTTGGCGCAACATGAAATCTGGTGATGTTGCGTACTGGTTGTTTAAGGATGGGCAACGCGTTTCGACGGGAATCTCTTTTGGTGCGCCGATTCCCCTAGATTGGAAAATTGTTGCTGTAAAAGATCTAGATGGTGACCTCAATGCGGATTTGGTTTGGCATAATCCTCAAGCTGGACTGATTGGGCTATGGACGCTCAAAGCTGGGGCATTAATCAGCTCGAGTACGATTAATGTGGGTGCAAGTTGGCAGCCTCTTGCACCTGCTTATCTGGATGCGGACACCAAAGCTGACTTTGTTCTGCGCAATTCAGTGGGAGGGCAGATTGCGTTCTGGAAGCTGAATGGAACTGTGATTGAAGAAGGCACGATCGTTAACACAGGCCCGACTTGGATTCCTCAGTTCTATGGGGATTTCAACGGAGATCTGCAGGACGATATTCTACTGCGCGACACGAACAGTGGCGCGATCGCGTTCTGGCAAATGGATGGTGTCACCATCAAAAATTCTTGGCTGACCGGTGCGATCAGCCAGGAATGGCAAATTGAATCGATTGGCAATTTTGATGGAACTGCCAATGGAGGCAATGCAGATCTGCTCTGGCGCAATCGTAGAACCGGCGAGATGGGCATCTGGTTGTTTAACTCACAAGGGACTGGGTTTACCAAGCAAGCAGGAATTACCTTAAATGGCGCTGCCTTCAACAAAGGTGCAGACTGGACAATCGCAGGCGTGGGCGATTTTAACAATGATGGCAAAGCAGACATTCTTTATCGCAATGAGCAGCAAGGACTTGTCGAAGTGCTGCTGATGGATGGAACCACTATCATTGACATCCAATCCTATAGTGGAATTGGTGCGGGTTGGAAAGTGCGCGGAATTATGGAGCGCAATGTCTCCTCGGAACCATTCGACATTAGCGATCGCACTTCAGCCGGTGGATTTGCCAGTGCGCTTGCCTTTGATATGGGAACGCTTGAAGGGCGCGGTACGTACAAAAATGATGTGCGATCGGGCTTTGATGACTACTTCAAATTCACAACCCCTGTGAAATCGAATATTCGATTGGAGTTGTTCAACAGTCCGTCCGTACAGTTTGCACTCTTCCCGATTCTGTCAGACGGCACCTTAGGATCTGCACTGACCTATAGCAAGGACATGGCGCTTGAGCTTGGTTCCTATGCGGTTCGCGTGTTCACGACCACAGGTACACCAACCAATTACGAATTGAGAGTGTTTGGGCAACCCGAGTCTACTGATATTGCGACCGCAGGCTTGACGACAACGGTTAGCACGGTGAATCTCAATCCGTCTGGACAAAACCAAACGCCGAACGTGATTACCGCAACGTTCAAGGTGAAGAACAATAGTTCAATGGCAATCAGCGACATTGAAGTGGGCTTTGTCATCTCGCGTGATGGTGTGATTGATCTGGATACGGGCACAACGGATACTCGTTTGGAATTTTTGGGTTCAACGGCTCCAGATAAGACAATTCTCAAGATCGCAACTCCGTTAGACCCAGGCGAAGAACGAGAATTTCAGAATATTCAACTGCTGCTGCCGAATACTGACTCTTCTTTCTGGTTTGTGGACGGTGAATATACGATCGGTTTAGTCGTCGATCCAAACAATCGTCTGACTGAGACTAATGAAAGGAATAACTTCAATGGTGCTTTGGGAACCGATCGAGTGACACTTGAGATTCTTGACACAGACACAATTGCTATCGTCGGTTCACAAATGACTCTGATCTCAAATCCATCGACCTTCGCACCCGATGGAATTGTGACAGTGGAATTCACGCTCCAAAATCAGGGCAACCGATCATCCCCCAACGGTGTCGGTATCCCAATCCAGTTTCTCTTGTCAACTGATACTGTAATTACTCAACAGGGTGCAGAGGGTGGCGATCGCACTGCAATGGTGGTGGAGGATTCAGATCTGTTCTCCTCCTACATAGTGAGCCGTCCTCTCGATCCGAATAATCCGGTTCCAGTGCCTGCTTTGGGTGGCAAGAATGGTGCGGGTGGAGTCTCGAATACCTTCACCTTTATGGTTGACCTGAAACTGCCGTCCGCAGACTGGAGTGGATGGACTGATGGATCGACGACCTTCTACCTTGCGTCTTGGATTGATCCGCTGAACAACAGCGTTCCATTAGACGATCCCCTCGACAACAAACTCAACCCTGAAACGGCGGAAGACACCCTAGGTAAGAACTACCTCAAGTTCACGCTCTCCTAGTCTGCGCAAGAACTGAGTTAAGACAGGAATGCTGCAAAGGCATTCCTGTTTTTTTATTCTTCTTGGGCGATCGCTGGGATCGTACATTGCATCGAAATATCGTTTGTTTTGGGGAACGACTCTAAGAGTTGAGCAAATAACTTAGTGTCAAAGCTGCGCGGGTCGAGACGTTGGCGCGATCGATCCACCAATCGATGCGTCGTAATCCGGTTATTCGGAACCCCTGTTTTTGCAACTAGCCATGCCAATGATTGATACTGAGCACGCGTATATCCGCTATGGCGTGATCCATTTCCCCGACCATCAGGTGGTGTGACTAACGAAATGTGATAGGCGAAGTTATTGACTGAAGGGGGAAATACCGGATTTGTTTTAACCGCTTCATCGCCTTTTGTACCGTTGAAAATCGAGTTGCCAGCCCCAAAAGCGCGTCGCTCAGGCGGAACTAAATAGACAACATTGCCATTTTCCCGAATCAGGGCGTGATAGCTGACTTGGTCATCATCTCTCGGATGCGGGGTTTGAAAATAATTAATCGCAGAACTGCCTGAACCCACTGTTTCGTGCAGAACCACGATCGGTTCATTGTCTACAGGGCGACCGAATAAATCTTGGGTGAATCGTCGTCCAAAGTTAGAAGGATGGGCGAGTGCAACTTCTTCTCTGGGACGATAAGTAGAATCAGCGTCTGGAGACTCTTGTCGGAAACGAGTCAAAGGGACTGTGCCTCGAATTGCAGGCAGATTTCTCAGTTTATTTTTGTTCGGGTTTGGTTTAACTGCGCAAGCACTGGATAAGAGGTCAGTTGTATCGGCAATGGGTTGACGCTGTGCGATCAATTGCAATGGCGAATTCCGGATTTGAATGCCGTCTAGCCAGGATGCTTGACCGGCTTGCATCGCAATTAAGAAACCGGATAGTCCAATAATCGCGATCGCAAATGCTTGAAAGAACCTCTTCATGCCTAAAAAATTACTGTATGTAAGAAATACTGCGTGCTGTTGAACAAGATAGAGTTTTTCTGAATTTAGTTCCAGAGAAAAGTCTATTGTGGTAAGCGCAATTTAATATACCTTGCCGTCTTGCACTTGCGGAGAAAAATTAGCGACCTTCGAGTTGGGCGACTTTTGCTTCGAGTGCTTCGATGCGATCGCGCGATTCAATCACCAAGGTGGCAAGCCGATCAAACTGAGCATCTGTAAACTTCGTTGGGCGTTGCGGGGGCAGGGCGTTTCTCGGAGCAGGCACTGAAACTCCTGGACTCGCACGAAGAGCAGAGAGTTGGCTTAATTGCGAGCGAATGCCCGCTAATTCTGATTCAACTCGGGCAAGTCGTGATTCGACGAGTCCAACTTGTGCCTGAGCGGGGAAAAAAGTTTGAAGGGTAAGCAGCATTAGCGCAATGCTGCTAAGGATTACGAGCAGCCTTTTCATTCTGAATCAATGCTCAATCTTTAACTTGATTAAACGTGGATCAGCAAGAGCCTGTCATCACGCTTGTGGTAGAACGCGATTGCAGCAAGGCTTGAAATCTCAAATCTTTCTGCAGTCTCGCAAAGACGCGATCGTTGGCGGCAATTTCTCGATAGCCTGGAGCGAGCGCAATCGCCCGTCTTAAGTGCTCTAGTGCCCATTCTGAATTGTTTTGCATCGCATAGCAGCACGCTTCGTGGTAAAAAGCTTCTGCATCATCGGGTTCAATGCCGAGCGCTTTGTCATAGCTGGCGATGGCTTCTTCGTATCGTCCAGCACTTTGTAGGGCTGAGCCAAGTGAGATCCAGCCTTGAGAATCGTAAGGCTCGATCATCAGGGCGCGAATGTAACTGCCGATCGCTTCATCATGCCGGTGAATGCTATCGAGAATCGTGCCGCGATATTGCCACACCTTAGGATGATTCAGATGCAGCATCAAAGCATGGTCGAGGCTTTGAATGGCTTCTTCGGGTTGCTTGAGTTCCCAGAAAATCAAAGCGCGGAGCACCCAGAGTTTGAAGTTTTGCGGATCGATCGATAACGCCTGCTCGATAAAGCTGAGTGCGGTTGTCAATTGTCCCAATTTGCGCAGCACGATCGCTTGATTGAATAAAGCTGACATTTCACCCGGCTGAATCTGAAGGGCTGCGTCAAAGCTCGATCGAGCTTGCTTGAATTCGCCCATTGAGCCAAGAATCATGCCCCGCATACACCAAGGCTGGAAACGGTCTGGAGTCAACGCGATCGCTGTATTGATGCTGGTGAGCGCTTGAGGGTAAAGATCGAGTTTCCACAATCCATAGGCGCGGAAATTCCATAACTGCACATCGTTCGGCTCGAATTTGATGGCTTGATCGACGCGGTTGATTGCATCTTCGTAATTGCCCAATTTGCCGAGAATCTGCGCCTGGTAGCCCCATGCCTTGTAGTAATCGGGCTGGAGATTGACCGTTTTCTCTAAGCTGCGGAGTGCTTCTGCATACCGACCTAAATACGCTAAGGCTTTGCCTTTTTGATACCAGGACTTGAGGTGGGTCGGATCAAGCTCAATCGCTCGATCATAATAAGCAATCGCTCGATCGTAGTGCTTCAGTTTTGCCAGTGCTCGTCCGCAGTTGTACCAGACTTTCGGATCAGCTGGATTGAGTTGCAGGGCAGTCTCGTAATTCGTAATGGCAGCTTCGTAGCGCTTCAATTTGCCCAGAATATAGCCGCGATAGTGTAGAGTATCAGGATCGTTTGAATTCGCCTGATCCAGGCAGGCGATCGCGGCTTCGTGCCAGCCGTTTTGGCTCAGCGCGATCGCACGTCCCAACCAACCTTGAGACGGATTGAATGTTGTATCACAGCTAATACTTGTCATAGCACCTCCAGATTTCACTGCATTCCCGGTTCAGTGAGTTCGTTGTCGTTTGATTACGTTGAAGGTGATGCAACCCAATTGTGGGGAGATTCAACCGAACCCTGCAAGATTCAGACAAACCTAAGCGTGATCGCTGATTTGTTGCTCGAATTCTCGACGAGGTGACACGTAATGTATCACCTACTTCCGTAATTTCGCTTAGATATCCGGGTAGCGTCAATTAAGTTCACAGAGTTTTCATGCAGGCGAGGGGAACACGAATTCCTGACTAACGATTGATTTGGATCATTGAAGGGTTTCATCATGTCTCCCAATGACTCTTGATTGCTAGTCTTAATATTGTGTTACATAATGGGTAAAGGAAGAAATAAAAAGTGCTTATGTTTGGCGGATTTACTGGCTTTAAGCCCCCTTCCAATCAAACCGATTTTGGAGAGCAGATGCTCAATTCAGTGCTGAGTCAGTCCATTCGTCATCTATTTACAGAGAGCGAGAATGTGGATGTCTCGCTCAAATGTTTTCCATCGAGTAAGTTGCTGCAAGGGAGCATTGACAGCTTCAAAATGAGCGGTCGCGGGCTTTTGATCCGTCGCGAATTTTGGGTCGAGGAGATGTGGTTTGAAACAGATGCAGTTTCGATCGATTTTGGCTCGGTATTGTCTGGGAAAATTCGGTTGAAGCAGGCAGCGCAGGCTGTGGCGAAGGTAATATTGACTGAAGCTGGAATCAACAAAGCATTTCAATCCGAATTGGTGAAACCCCGGATGGAAAATATTACAGAGTCTTCTCTGATGGATTTATCGGGTGGGGAACCTGTTGCTTTTTCTGATGTTGAGCTGAAATTATTGCCGGAGAATCAGATTCGGATTTTAGCAAAGGCGAGTTTGCCGAATGGTATTGTGCCAATTTCTTTGACAGCGACGATTGGAATCGAACGTCGTCGTCGCATTTTGTTTCAAAATCCGCAATTTTCGGCAGAGGGAATTCCTGAAGCCCAGCGTGGAGTTTCAGAGTTGTTGACGAATGCGTTTGCTCAGATTTTGAACAATATGGTGGATCTCGATCGATTTAATTTGGATGGGGTAACGATGCGGTTGAATCGACTCGATACGGAGGGCGATAAGCTGATTTTTAGTGGATATGCGGAAGTGACGCATTTTCCACGGCAGGGGTAAGTTTTTCGAGTAGGCGATTGATTCATTTCGCCTCAAGCCTGACGGGTTAAATTTGTATGTAAACGCGAACTGCAATAAAGGCGGATGATCCGAGGATCATCCGCCTTTAATCGGTGTATCTATTTTTCCTAACTGCTGACGTTCGCGGTGGGGATAGATTGGCGGTATTCTTCAACAATCTTGCGGAATTGGTCGCCTTCGATCGTTTCTTGCTCTAACAAGACATCGACTAAGCGATCGACTAAAGGACGATTTTCACTCACTAAGCGCCGCGCTTCCGCATAGCAGAACTTCGCGATTTCACGGACTTTGGTATCAATTTGGCTTGCCAATTCTTCGGAGTATTCTGATCGAGGCATCAAATTCCGTCCTAAGAACACTTCATCGCCCATGCTTTCAAAGGCAACTGAACCGAGATCAGACATTCCGAAAATTGTCACCATTTGGCGGGCAATTTGTGTGACTTTGCCGATATCGCTTGCGGCTCCCGTATCGATCGCATCTTCGCCATATACTTCTGCTTCAACGGCGCGACCGCCTAAGATTACCTTAATGCGATCGAGCATCCAGGCACGGGTGTAAAGCCCACTATCGATCGTTTCTTCGTTTGGAATAGTTTGAGAGAACCCTTCAATTCCGCCTGCGCGTGGAATGATCGTGACTTTGTTCAAGGGGTCAGCATTCTCTAAAATCGTGGTCAGCAGGGCATGACCGATTTCGTGATATGCCGTCATGCGCTTGCGGTTCGAGTCGAGTAAGGGATTTTTGGACAGCCCAATCGACACTCGGTCGATCGCGTCGTCAATCTCTAGCATCGTCACCGCGTCTTTGCGCCGACGTGCCGTGAGAATCGCAGCCTCATTCAACAGGTTCGCCAATTCTGCGCCGGAGAATCCAGGCGTTTGCCGAGCAATTTTTTCGAGATCCACTTCGTCGGCTAATTTCTTATTGCGGGCGTGAACTTCAAGAATTTTCAGGCGACCTTTACGATCAGGTAAATCGACGCTAATTTGTCGATCGAATCGTCCCGGACGAAGTAATGCAGAATCCAAAACATCTGGACGGTTTGTTGCCGCAATAATAATGATACCTGCGTTGCCTTCAAACCCGTCCATTTCAGTCAGCAACTGATTCAAGGTTTGCTCGCGCTCATCATTGCCGCCGCCAATTCCAGCTCCGCGTTGTCGTCCAACTGCATCAATTTCATCGATAAAGACGATGCAAGGAGCATTCTCTTTTGCTTTTTTGAACAGGTCACGAACCCGGGAAGCGCCGACACCGACAAACATTTCGACGAATTCTGAACCCGAGATCGAGAAGAATGGCACTCCGGCTTCTCCTGCGATCGCTTTTGCCAGTAAGGTTTTGCCAGTTCCAGGTGATCCCACTAGGAGAACGCCTTTGGGAATTCGTGCGCCTACTGCGGTAAAGCGTTCTGGCTTCTTCAGAAATGTCACGACTTCTTGAAGTTCTTCTTTGGCTTCTTCAATGCCCGCCACATCATCGAACATCACACCAGTTTTGGCTTCCATCTGGAACCTGGCACGAGACTTACCAAAATTCATGGCTTGTCCGGGACCGCCGGGTGAGTTGCTCGATCGTCGTAAAATTAGCAGCAACCCAGCAATGAGCAGCATAAATAGCAGCAGGTTCGCAATCAAACCCACCAAAATACTATTGTCTGTGGTGGGTTTCGATTCAAACGTAACTTTGTTTTTGCGGAGACGATCGATCAGTTCTGGATTTCGCTCTAGCAATTGCACTTCGATATCGGGTTCACTCTGCTTCTTGCCTTGAAGCCGAACTCTTGCAACATTCTGCGTTTCGTCGATTTCGACCCGCTCGACTTCTCCGGCATCGATTTTTTTTAGCAATCCAGTGTAGCTGAGAGATTCGCGGGCTTGAGCCATTGCGGGGACACTCATCAGGACACTTTGCAGGAGCATCCAGCCGACGATCGCGGATTTAGCCGCTTTCGATTTGGCTTTTGTCAGACGGAGTGAGAGCGCGAATTGACGAGAACCTTTGATCATGGGATTGCCTTATGCCTGGTGGAACGCGAAAGGGGCAGATCGCCCGTAAAGGGACGGTAACAATAATCTGTCCCTAGTCTAGCCTTCTCAATAGAGTTTGGACACTTGCGCGGCTCGAGTTTCTGAAGGACGGGTTTCGGGTGTATATTTGACAATTTTTAGGCAGTTGCGCTGACCTTGGCGATTGTAGCTGACTTCATCGGCGAGTCGGCGTAATAAAAACCAGCCGTATCCTCCTTCTTGAAGAGTTCCAGGCTGGGGTTCACGGATATTATTGGGATCAAAAGGTTGTCCCCAGTCCCAGATTTCAATCTCCATGCGATCGTCATGCAGCGCAACCTGAATATCAATTTGGGTTTCGTTGGATAAACCGGAATGAGCGTGCCGAACGGCGTTGGTAAAGCCTTCTGCAAGAGCGAGATTGAGACGGTGAAGCTGATTTTCCCGTCGTGGAAAGTGAGGATCGTGTTGAAACCAGAATCTCTCGAACCATTTCTGGACGTGGTTCAACACTGTAAGGTTACTACTAACCGACAGATGATCTTGCTGAAACATGCTCCGATTCGTCCACTCGATCGCGCGTCTGGGTGTGTAATGTTCAGTTCCTAACTTTAACTATGATACGTGTCTTTTCTCTGTCAATTCGTTGGATTTTCTACGAATGAGCCAGTGAGATTGCACACTTTTTGATACATAGAACAGGCGATGTCTATAGAGCTTTATCAACAAATCTTATTGAATTCAAGTGCTTCGCGCTGCAATTGTAGCAGTTCTTTGATCCCCTTCTCGGCAAGGTTAACAATCTGATCCAATTGTTGTCGGGTGAAACTGCCTTGCTCTGCGGTTCCTTGAATTTCGATGATTTCCAGCGCATCATTCATCACCACATTACAATCCACATCTGCGCTTACGTCCTCCGGATAGTTGAGGTCAAGAAAGGCTTCGCCTTCGAGTAAGCCGACGGAAACGGCTGCGACTTGATGGCGAATGGGAGACTGGTCGAGTTCTCCGCATTGGATTAATGTGGCAATTGCGTCATGCAGTGCGACAAATGCGCCTGTAATAGAAGCAGTGCGAGTTCCAGCATCGGCTTGTAGGACATCGGCATCGATCGTCAGGGTGCGTTCTCCTAAGGCTTGCATGTCGAGAACCGAGCGCAAACTGCGTCCGATCAGGCGTTGAATTTCTTGGGTGCGACCAGAGAGTTTGAGAAATTCGCGATCTTGGCGATCGGGGGTGGCTCCAGGTAACATGCGATATTCTGCGGTGAGCCAGCCTTGTCCTTTGCCTTCGAGGAAGCGGGGGACTTTAGGTTTGATGCTGACGGTGCAGAGAACTTGGGTGTCGCCACAGTGGGTGAGAACGGAGCCTGCCGAAAATTTGGTGAATCGGCGATCGAATCGGGTGGGACGGAGTTGATCGGATTGCCGACCATCTGGACGCTGCCAGGACATGAAAATTCCTCAAATCTGTGATTTAGCATACCGTCTGGGGCGGGATTTGTTGGATTTCCCGGATTGTTTTCAGATTTGGAATTGCTAGGTGTCAAATTTCAACGCAACATCTGATACCACAGACTTTATAGAAAAAAACGGGCAATATCGCAGTGAAACTCAGGCAGGAGAGGGGATGTGAGTTGATCACCCACAACTAATGTGGCAACCAAAGTGAGTTGGGCATTGTTGCGGCGATAGATTTCTAAGCGTTGAGAGATGCGATCGACAATCCAATATTCCAGAACGCCTTGAGTCGAATAAAGCTTGAGTTTGGCAGAGCGATCGCGATCTTCATTCACTCTCCCAGGAGATAAGACTTCGACAACTAACTCTGGTGCGCCTTGGTAATGCCCAGCGTCGTCAACGATTTGAGTATATCGTTGCTGACTTGTCCAGGTGACATCTGGAGAAACATTGTCGGAATCTGAAAAGATCAGCCCTGGCATGATTGAAGCTTGTCCAAGTCCAGTTTCAACTGACCATTGATCGAGAACAGCAAAAATGCGTCCGGTTACTTGCTGGTGTTTATGGTGAGGAGATCTCGTCACAAACAATTCTCCATCAATGATTTCATAGCGAATCCACTCGTTGTCAGGCAAAGCTTCAATATCGCGAATCGTCCAACGAAAATTGTTTGTCGTCTGACTCATGAGTGAATTCCTCAAGGGCTGATCTCAATCCTAAACTAATGAGGAAACATGCGCTCTGAAGCCTGCTTTTTCTAAAGCATCGACGGTTGCAGCTTCATCTTGGACGCGGAATTGGGAGCCGAAACGGACGATTTGATTTTTTACAGGTGTACCTACGATCGCAATCACTGGAATTTTGGCTTTGTCTCGATCGCCTTGCTGCTGCAAAACAGTCTTTAAGCGATGACGTTCCATTGCATCGTCTGCAACTTTTGCATCGAGTTCGACCATCACCATGCGAACATCTTGAATCGGCTCTGCATCGTCAACAATGAATTGATATTGATCTTCGTCGCGCTTGTCGATTTTGCCCCAAACCATTAAGCGTGCATCGGGTTCGATCAAGCTACCAATTCGCTCAAAAGCTTTCGGGAAGACAACCGCTTCCGATCGACCTGTGAGGTCTTCGATTTGAATCACTGCCATTGCATCACCTTTTTTGGTAGTGACTCGTTTGACAGCCGTGATCATAATGATGGCGCTGACCGTTGAACCTTCTCGACAGGTTTGAATGTTGCCGAGACTGATTGGGGCGAGGACTTTTGCTGCGTCTTGCAATTGTTTGAGCGGATGATCGGAGATGTAGAAGCCGAGGACTTCTTTTTCGAGTCGGAGCTTTTCTTGAGAGGGGTAGTCTTCAACTGTTGGAGCTTTTGGAGCCGTTTCAAAGCTGCCTTGCTGAGTGGTTGCACCTAAGAGATCGAAGAGGCTGCCTTGTCCGCTGGCGCGATCGCGTGCTCTCGACTGTGCCCAATCCATCACGAGTTCCAGATCGCTTGCGAGTTGATGGCGATTGGGATTGATTGAATCGAGTGCGCCGCAGTGGATTAAGGCTTCTAAGGCGCGTTTGTTGATTGCACGAGAATCAACGCGATCGCATAAATCGGCTAATGATTTGAACTTGCCATCTTGGTTGCGGGCTTCGAGAATTGCTTCGATCGCGCCCATACCGACGTTGCGCACGGCAGAAAGTCCAAAGAGAATCGCATCCCCGATCGGGGTAAAGTCGATACCCGATCGATTGATATCAGGCGGAAGAACTTTGATACCCAAACTTAGACAAGTCGCAATGTAGCGCTGAACTTTATCTTGCTCTCCACTGTTGATTGTCAGGATCGCTGCCATGTACTCAACAGGATAGTTCGCTTTGAGATAAGCCGTTTGGAAGGTGACATATCCATATGCCATTGAGTGAGATTTATTAAAGCAATATTCGGCGAACAACACCATTTGCTCGAATAGTTCTTCGGCAACTTTGGCAGATACACCGCGCTCTTGTGCACCTTTGACAAACATGGCTTGGTGCTTTTCCATCTCAGATTTTTTCTTTTTCCCCATCGCTCGACGCAGCAGATCTGCCTGACCGAGCGAATACCCCGCCATGTCTTGAGCAATTTTCATGATCTGCTCTTGGAAGACCATAATGCCGTAAGTTTCTTTCAGGATTGGGGTGAGAATTTCGTGGGCATAGTCGATTTTCTCGCGCCCGTGTTTGCGGTTGATGAATTTGGGAATGAGCTTTGCATCCAGTGGCCCCGGACGATAGAGCGCGAGTACAGAAGAAATATCATCAATTCCGTCCGGTTTGAGTTCACGCACGATTTGGCGCATACCAGACGATTCAAGCTGGAAGATCCCTTCGAGTTCACCTCTTGCGAGGAGCTTGTAGACTTCTGGATCGTCGAGCGGCAAGGTGTCGAGATCGAGTTTGATGTTGCGGCTTTGTTCGATTAAGTCGATCGTTTTTTCGATCATCGTGAGGTTCTTTAACCCCAGGAAGTCCATTTTTAACAAACCCAGTTGTTCAATGTCTTCCATGGCGTATTGGGTCACAACACCGCCATCTTTCGTCATTTCTAAGGGCACAATTTCATCTAATGGATCAGCCGCAATCACGACCCCTGCGGCATGAACTCCGGTTGCTTTGTTTGTCCCTTCGATGCGGATTGCCATATCTAACCAACGCCGATAAGTGATCGGTGGATTGGTGTTAGGAATGACTTGATCTTGTTGGTACTTTTGACTGAATTCTTTCGAGGGGGTTTCTTCGGGAGAAACCATCTTTTTGAGCTTTGTGGATTTTCCACGAAAAACGGGGATTTGCTTTGCCATGCGATCGGCTTCGCTCAGCGGAATGTTCAACACGCGGGCAACATCTCGCAAAATGGCTTTTGAGTTCATGCGGTTGTACGTGATGATCTGTGCAACCCGTTCTGTGCCGTATTTTTCGGTGACGTATTGAATCACTTCACCCCGCCGCTCAATACAGAAATCTGTATCTACGTCTGGCATCGATTTCCGTTCTGGATTCAGGAATCGCTCGAAGAGTAGACCGTGATGAACGGGGTCAATGTTGGTAATTCCCAATGCATAAGCGACGAGTGAACCTGCTGCGGAACCTCGACCCGGCCCGACTGGAATCTTATTGTCTCTCGCGTATTTGATGTAGTCCCAAACGACTAAAAAGTAAGTGGAGAAGCCCATCTGCTTCAGCATGTTCAGCTCGTAGACGAGGCGGTCTTGATACTCTTGACTGATTTCTTCGCGTGAGTTGAGCTTTTGCCGCTGAACTAAAGACTCCCAAGTAATTTTTTCAATGTATGTGTCGGCTGTGTAGCCTTCTGGAATCGGGTAATTCGGAATTCGCGCTTCGCCGCCGAGCAGTTTGTATTCTTCAACTTTGTCTGCAACTTCTACGGTATTGGCGATCGCTGTTTCAATGATGTCTTGCGGCAAATGGTCGCGAAAGAGCGATCGCATTTCATCCGCTGATTTTAAATACTCAGTTCCGGTATATCTCAGTCGTTTATCTTCGGAAATTAGCTTTCCGGTTTGGATACATAACAATGCATCGTGAGCTTCCACGTCATAGCAAGACACATAGTGAGAATCATTCGTTGCAACGAGTTTGATGTCTAGCTCTTTTGCAATTTGGACAATCTCAGGGTTAACAATTCGTTCTTCTAGTAACCCGTGATCTTGAATTTCGAGATAGTAATCGTCTCCGAATAGCTCTTTGTACCAAGTCGCAATCCGCCGAGCAATTTCAGGCTTCCCTTGTAGAATCGCTTGCGGAACTTCGCCACCCAAGCAAGCACTCGTCACAATCAAACCTTCGTGATATTCGGCAAGCAGATCTTTGTTGATGCAAGGACGCGAGAAGATGCCTTTTCCTTGAACGCCTTTGAGGTGCGAAATCGTGGTGAGTTTAACTAAGTTCTTATAGCCTTGAGTATTTTTAGCAAGGACAACTTGATGATATTTGGGGCGGCGTTCTTGCTTCGTAATGTCGCCGTTGATGACATACATCTCATTGCCAATGATTGGCTTAACATTTTTACCTTGGCAGGTTTTAATGAGTTCGATCGCGCCATACATCACCCCGTGATCGGTTAATGCGATCGCAGGCATTTCGAGTTCAACGGCTCGATCGACCAGTTTGTCTAATTGTCCAGCTCCATCGAGCAAACTGTAATCGCTGTGAATGTGCAGACCGACGAAAGACATAATTCACTCAACCCACGCGAAGGAATGAGTCTTAGCGTAACCGATCTTGAACGCTATATTTATAAATTTTTTGAAGCTTTAACCCTACATATGGAGTTAACTCCTCAAATTTGGCGAACGTCCAAGGTCTAATACCAATGTACCAAATTTAGGGAGTAGGGAGTGGTTTCCATCTTTTCAGCCCATAACCGTTTACGCTGAAAATAGTGATTTCTATTGGGAAATATGTCGCAACTGATCCAAGTGATGCAAACAGTATTTGATAACCCTCCTGTGTCATTTAACCCAGTCAATCAAACGCTGAAAGGCTGGGCAATGTTTTGTTTACGCGATCGCGGTTTTATGGTTCAGCCGACTCAAAATGCCGATTTTTACATTAGTACAAAGGGCGAAAAAGTCCCGTTTCGGGTGAGTCAAGCTGAACCAAGCGACACGGCAACCGGATGGATCGTGGTGGATGCTGCGGGCAAATCTGCCAAGGTCATCGCACCGGAAGCGTAACGAACCTGTTTAACGAACTGCAACGCGACGGATCGATCGGGCAACGCGAATTTTCTTAACTCGACGTTTTTTGGGCAAATCTGTCGAGAGAATATCTCGCATTTCTTGCCAGAACGGACGATCCGATTGATGCAAATCGAGCAAGACGATCGCAACGCTAAACAGCAAAACTCCAACCCCAGCCACGAACACTGCCATTGAAGAAGTGATTAACCATTCGGCACTAATCACCGTTCGGATCGACAACAGCAGCGTACTCGCAACAAATAGCGTCAGTGCGTAGTACATCACTAAAATGCCATTGTTTGCGGTCTTGACTCGCTGCTGGAGATGGCGCAGTTGCTTTTGCAGCATGGCGAGGCGATTGGATTGCTCAAACCGATCGAGAATTTGAAAATATTCGATATTCGTAATTTGCAGGCGATTTTCGATCACACTGCGTCGTAGAAGTAGACCACCCAGTACAAATGCACAGGCAAGCAGCATTAGCACCGAATTGAGAATTAGCTGAATCAGTTGGGTTGTGTCGTCAATACTCATGCCGTGTTCTGATACTCTCTCTAACGCAAGCAGGATAACACAGATTTAGTACGAGGGTACTAAAATCTTTTAAAGAGTCCAGAAAGCAGATTTGGCAAGGGTTTGACGAATTGAACTCAAACGCTCGGCTTGGGCAAAATGCGTAGGAATTTAATAATCTGTCCGGTCACTTCGATACTGATGAGAAAATTCTCGATCGTGAATCGATACCAAATTTCGCTTGTCTCAAGCGGTTGGAATTCAGGCAAATCTTGAAGCTGATGGGTTCTGTAAAACTCGTCAAACACAAAACTGTGCAGCTTCTGCATCGTGGCTGTTTCGAGTCCTTTGAGATCGATTAAGAAGGCGCGATCGTAGCGCACTTCTAACCTGGCTGGAAAAATCATGCTACCTGCCGATGAGGCTTTCGTCGGTTTCATAATGTGCGCGGTGCGGGTTGGAGGAGCGGTAAGAGTTGCATCGCTTCTTCGCGCGTCAGGGTATCCCCCGGATTGTGAGTCCGTCTGCCATCAGCGATTGCTTTCAACATATATGCATCACAATACGCTGTTTCTAGAACCGGCCAAAACGTTTCGAGTTCAGCATCAGACATGCGATCGATTAAATGGTGAGCGCGGTTGCGATAGAGATTCATAGCTAAGGAGGAGCAACTAGTCCCTTTGAGAATGCCCATCGACTTGCCGGAAATCCCGCGCAACTGGTGCGAATCAAGACAGATTATGTTCCTGCTTACGGTACGATTTGCTTACACGATCGCAGTTCATGTTTATGCTAGATTACCTTTTCTCATTTGATCCCGGATTGATCGGCTATTTGGTGTTTCTCCTCGTCTCAGTTGCGATTTATGCAATTTTTAGCCTAGGGCTGAATTTGCAGTGGGGCTACACCGGATTGATCAATTTTGGGCATGTTGCCTTTATGACGGTCGGAGCTTATGCGACCTCGTTATTTACTTTAAGTGGAATGCCAATTTTCCTGGCTGTTTTGATTGGCGGACTATTGGCAGCCTTGTTGGGCTTATTGATGGGGTTTTCAACACTGCGATTGCGCGAAGATTATTTGTCGATCGTCACGATTGGGGTTTCAGAATTAGTGCGATTAGTAGCGCTGAATGAAAGTTGGCTCACCAAAGGCGCATTTGGGGTTCAAAATTTTCCGTTGCCGCTGGCAGAATTTCGCCCCACTGTTGCGACTCGGATTGGCATGATTGCGATCGTGACTCCGATTTTTGCCGTTGTGATTTGGAAATTAGTGCAGCGGATCTTATCTCGCAAAAACACGGTTCAAGCGATCGTATCAGCAGTGCTGATTCTGCTGACGCTGCGACTGTACAGTGTGGCTGCGGTAGCACTCTATAACTATCGGGACAATCAAGCGCGCAATGGACTGTTGTTCTTGTCGCTGATTACTCTAGCAATTGTGTATTGGGCATTAGAAAGATTAGTAAAATCGCCTTGGGGTCGGGTTCTCAAAGCCATTCGCGAAGATGAGCAGGTTGCAAAGGCATTAGGTAAAAATGTGTTTAGCTACAAGCTACAATCCTTAATGCTTGGGGGCTTTATTGCAGGCATTGCGGGTGCATTTTTTGCTTGGCAGTTGAGTACGGTTTATCCGACGAATTTTGAACCGATTGTTACTTTTCAAGCTTGGATTATTATGATTCTGGGTGGAGCCGGGAACAATGCAGGCACGATTTTGGGAGCGGGCATCTACTGGGCTTACACTGCATTTACTCGCGATTTAGATGGAGTTCTTCGACTCGGGGCTGATCAAGTTGGGGCGCTGCGGATTATGTTGATTGGATTGATTCTCATGGTGTTGATGCGATTTAGACCGCAAGGCATTTTGGGCAACAAAGACGAACTGACACTAGGGAAATAATCATGCAGACTTCAAGTACTCCTGTCCTTTCTGCACGTGGATTGGTCAAAAGCTTTGGTGGAATTAAAGCGGTCAATCATGCGGCGATCGAGGTTCCCGCTGGAAGTATTACAGGCTTGATTGGACCGAATGGAGCCGGAAAAACAACGCTGTTTAACTTACTGTCGAATTTCATTCAGCCCGATCAAGGGCAAGTTCTATTCGATGGAGAGGCGATCGAATCACTGCAACCGCACGAAATTGCTCAGCGTGGCATGATTCGCACGTTTCAGGTAGCGCGAGTGTTGTCGCGGCTCTCGGTGCTCGAAAATATGCTGTTAGCGGCTCAGAAGCAAACCGGGGAGAATTTTCTTAACACCTGGTTACTAGCGGGACAGATTCGCAAAGAGGAACGTGAAAACCGCGATCGAGCGATGGAAATTCTCGAATCAGTCGGCTTAGCGACGAAAGCAAATGACTATGCAGGCGCACTTTCTGGGGGACAGCGGAAGCTTTTGGAAATTGCGCGAGCGTTGATGACGCGTCCGAGGCTTGTGTTACTCGATGAACCTGCGGCAGGAGTGAATCCAACGTTGATTCAGCAAATCTGTGAGTACATCCAGTACTGGAATCGGCAAGGATTAACGTTCTTGATTATTGAGCACAATATGGATGTGATTATGTCCTTGTGCGATCGCGTTTGGGTGTTGGCAGAAGGAACCAATCTTGCAGATGGAAGTCCTGCTGAGATTCAATCCAATTCAAAGGTACTAGAGGCTTATTTGGGACAGTAAAATTTTGGGATAGCAAAAAATCGACCAACTTGATCAAAGCTCATCGGCTTTGATCAAGTTGCAGACTAAATAGAAATCTTCTGAGTTCTATTCCTTTCAGACGCTCATTGGCTGGTATGCAGCACTTGAGAAGTGTAGTCGAAACTGCCTATTGGCGAATCATGTCTTGAACCTGCTGGCGCAATTGGGGATTCGATCGGACAATCTGGAAAATTTGATTGAATCGGGGGATTTCTAGCCCTTCTTTTTTCACCGCAGTTTCTACCTTAGAATCATTGTCCTTGCTGATTTGGGTCAATTTTGCAATCACACGATCGTACTTTTGCCGCTCCCCTGTTTCCACGGGTTTAGATGGCTTTTGCTGCGGATTGTTTTGAGAACGGAAGATCTCATCAAACCGTTGCTCGGTTAATCCTTCCGATTGAATTGCCTGAGTTGCCTGTTTTTCTGCTTCACGGCTGATCGCTAAGACCTGTTTGACTGCATTTGCAAATTGGCGAGTTTCGGCAGGAGTCACCGTCTGATTCGCAGGCTGGCTTGTTGGAGCAGGTTTGCTGGTTGGAGTTTGAGCTTGGACAGGCATCTGACACAGTCCACCTATCACCAAGACACATCCACTCAAGAGAAGTCGCTGAATCATTTTAATCTCCAATGTTTTGCGCCATCTTATCGAGGCAACCTGCGATTCACATCCGTTATCAGACCTTTGATCCGCGTTACATCTTTCAGCAAGTCCATCTGTAGATATACCCACATTGATAGAAATCAGTCCCCTTGATAGAGATAGTCAAAAAGCTCGATCGATAAAACAGTGAGTAGGTCAGTCTTTTTGCGTCCCCTCTAGCCTTATGTCTCTCTACCTATCTCCTCAACAACCTAGCCCAACTGCCAACACTCAAATCGCACAAATCCCGCCCGAACGCACTTCTACCCCCTCGAATTCTCCTCAGCCAGACGGGGGAATGGTGCTGATTCCCTTATGCTTTATTGCGATTTGGATTGGCTTAATCTATGTGATTGCTGATACTTGGAAGTACAACCAGAAATCGACGAGAGTTAGCCGTGAACTCGCTCGACTTCCCTGTAAGAAATGTCAATTCTTTAGTAATAATCATTACATGAAATGTGCTGTTAATCCTTATGTTGTGATGACATCAGCCGCAAATGAATGTCAAGATTATCGTTCAAAAAAGAATGGTCGTTAATCGCTCAAAAAAGAATGATTATTAGTCGAAAACCTGCGTTCTGCATGTAGATTTCCAAAAAACTCTGCCCATACTGAGGCTAAAAATAGAAACACGCTAGTTAAGAGTTTCTATAGAAGTTAACTTGTACGGATAGGGCGGAATTAAATGACGAGCGATGAGTTTCAGACGAATGTTTCATCTCCGAATACAGAACTATTTGGGCGAGTGACACACTGGATTCGGAGGTCGAAAAGTTTATCTGAACTTTTAGCTGCGATCGCTCAGGAAATCAGTGCCGTTTTAAGTTGTGATCGGGTAAAAATCTACCAGTTTAATCCTGATGAAACGGGAACCGTAGTCGCAGAGTGGATTTGCGAACAACGCCTCCCTTCGCTGCTAGGGTTAACATTTCCTGCGAATGATATTCCCCCTGGAGCACGCGAACTGTTTGCAAGAACCGGAGCGCGATCGATTGTCAATGTGGCTGAACGTCGCATTGGACAAACGGGAATTGATTCTACTGCACCCGATGAAATCCGCTATCGTCCGCTGAACGCCTGTCATGCTGAATATCTGATGGCAATGGGAATTCAGTCTTCGCTGGTCGTCCCAATTTTGCAAGAAGGCAAGCTTTGGGGATTGTTTGTCATTCACCATGCTGAAGCGAGATCGTTTTCAGACGCACAAGTGAGTGCGCTGCAGATGGTCGTTGATTTGCTGACTGTAGCGATTGCTCAGTATCATTTGATCGAACAAGCGCGTGCTAAAGCCGATCGCGAATCGACGCTACGTCGCATTAGTTGCTTACTGCATTCGCTTTTGACGATTGAACTTCAAGCTGCTTTAGAAACAGCAGTTTCAGCCTTCGCAGGGTCAGGGGGACGACTGTGGGTGAATGCCACATCATTGGCAGTCGAACATTCTCCTCGCAATCTAAAACTGCCGAGTGCTTGTGTCAGATTGTTTCAATGTGGGAGCCAGCCAATGGCTCCTAGAGATGAGCGTATCGAAACGGCTGAATTTGTGCTGCTCGAAGAAGACAGTGCTTGGCAAGATAAGTTTCAGTCTGAGCAAGATGCAGTTTGGGCGATCGCGGATTTATATCAAGAGCCAGCATTGCAAAAGTTCTACCCTGCATTCCGATCGCTCAAAATCCGAGGGGTACTGATTTTGCCCTTGTGGTATCGCCGAGAATTGCTTGGCTATCTCACTATCTTTCGAGATGAAATTGAAACTGAGATTCTTTGGGCGGGGCAAATTAGCTCCGACGAGCGGCAGCTTTATCCGCGTCAGTCTTTTAAGGCGTGGTGTGAATCTCGACGGGGACAAATTCAGCCCTGGACAGCAGGAGATTTAGAGCTAGGTTGCGCGATCGCTCATCAGTTTTCAAGCGCGATTCAACAATATGAAACGCATCAACATGTGCAAAAGCTGAATGCCAGTTTAGAGATTCAAGTTCAAGAGCGTACGGCTCGATTGCAGAAAGCAACTGAGCAGCAGCATGTTCTGTTCAGTGTGGTGACGAATATGCGGAAATCGCTGCAAGTTGAGCAGATTTGTGCGACCGCAACCGAAGAGCTTCGGAGATCGTTGAATGTCGATCGAGTCTGCGTTTATCAATTTGATTTAGATCGTCAATACAATACAGGGCAGGTGATTGCTGAAAATATGGTTTCAGGACTTTCCTCTGTTTTGGGCACGCGTATCGAAGATTATTGCTTTGGAGAACGGTTTGCAACCCAATATCGGCATGGTCGGGTGAGTTCGATCTCAGATGTGGAAGCACTCGTAATCGAACCTTGTTATTTAGCAATTTTAGAGCGCCTTGCGATTCGTGCCCATTTGATTGCGCCCATCTTACGAGGAGATGAACTGTGGGGATTATTGTGTGTGCATCAATGCGATCGTCCGCGCAATTGGACAGAGCATGAGATTCAATTTGTGAAACAAGTTGCGATTCAGTTGACGATCGGACTTGAGCAAGCCGAATTGCTCTTGCAAACTCAGCATCAAGCTCAGCAGATCGAGGCAACGCTGCATTCTTTGAAGCATACTCAAGCGCAGTTGATTCAAACTGAAAAGATGTCGAGCTTAGGGCGATTAGTCGCTGGAGTCGCCCATGAGATTAACAATCCGGTCAGCTTTATTCATGGCAATCTCAACTATTTGAATCATTATGTGATCGATATGCTGAGGCTGCTTGACGCTTATCGCGCAGCTTATCCTGAACCTCGATCAGAAGTGATTGATCTGATCGAATCGATTGATTTTGAGTTTGTTCGCCAAGACTTACCTAAAATACTGGCTTCAATGCAAGTCGGAACAGAACGAATTCGCGAAATCGTGCTCTCTCTCCGCAATTTCTCACGGCTTGACCAAGCTAAAATGAAGCCAGTTGATATCCATGAAGGAATCGAAAGTACACTGCTGATTTTGCAGCATCGCTTGAAACCAAACGGGGGAGATTGCAGCATCGAGGTGATTAGGGAATATGCGGAATTGCCCCCAGTTGAATGCTATGCAGGGCAGTTGAATCAGGTGTTTATGAATCTGCTAAGTAATGCGATCGATGCGCTTGAAACGGTCGAGAATCCCACAATTCGTATCCGCACAAAACAAGTTCATGACGATCGCGTGCTCATTTCGATCGCAGATAATGGATGCGGAATTTCAGCCCAAACTCAGCTGCGTATCTTTGATCCGTTTTTTACAACGAAACCGATCGGAAAAGGAACAGGCATGGGATTAGCGATCAGTCATGAAGTGGTCGTGCGAGACCATCAGGGCAGTCTAAACTGTCATTCTGAACCGGGGCAGGGAACTGAATTTTGGATTGAAATTCCGATCCGTCAAAGCATTTCTGCATGAAAGCGAATGTGATCTTCAATGAAGGAAGCAATGAAATAGTAGCTATGATCGTAGCCGGGTTGAATTCTCAGATTTAATGATTGTCCAACGTCTGCACAGGCTTGCTGAAATACGGTTGGCAAAAGCTGATTCGCGAGGAATTTGTCTTCGCTGCCTTGGTCGATGAGAATCGATCCGGGAAATTGTCCGACTCGAACTAGCTCACTCGCATCATACGATCGCCAGTCGTTCTGATTTGCTCCTAAGTAATTTGAGAATGCTTTCTGTCCCCACTGACATTGTATCGGGGCACAAATCGGCGCAAAGGCAGAAACCGATCGATAGCGATCGGGATTTTGCAAGGCGCAGATTAATGCACCATGTCCGCCCATTGAATGTCCGGTGATGCTTTGTCGATCGCGTAAGACTGGAAAGTTTTCACCAATTAACTCTGGGAGTTCATCGACGATATAGCTATACATGCGATAGTGCTGGCTCCAAGGTTCAGCCGTTGCATCGACATAGAATCCTGCGCCAGTTCCAAAGTCCCAATCCTCATCTTCCCCCGCAATTCCGGTGTTGCGGGGGCTAGTATCTGGCGCGACTAAGATCAGCCCATACTTTGCGGCAAACTGTTGTGCGCCTGCTTTTGCCATGAAATTCTCTTCGGTGCAGGTTAAGCCAGAGAGAAAGTACAACACTGGCAGCGATCGCGCTTTTGCTTGGGGCGGCAAATAGATCGAGAATTTCATCGGAGACTGACAAGCGATCGAGGCATGAGAATAAACCTCGATCGAGCCTCCGAAGCATTTGGTTTGACTAACTAAATCCATTGCAAGCTGCTTGTTACTTTTAGAACGTTACGACTGAGCGAATGACTTCGCCTCGATGCATCAGATCAAAGGCTTGATTGATATCGTCGATCGGTAAAATTTTCGACACCAAATCATCAATGTTGATTTTGCCATCCATATACCAATCGACAATCTTCGGCACATCCGTGCGACCTTTTGCCCCACCAAATGCTGTGCCTTTCCAAACCCGCCCAGTAACGAGTTGAAAGGGGCGAGTACTAATTTCTTGCCCTGCACCAGCGACTCCAATAATCACACTGACTCCCCAACCTTTATGGCAGCATTCCAACGCTTGTCGCATGACTTTGGGATTGCCAATACACTCGAAGGAGTAGTCTGCTCCACCTTTCGTCAGGTCTACTAAATACGGAACGATATCGCCTTCTACTTCGCTGGGATTGACGAAGTGAGTCATGCCTAATTTCTCGGCTAAAGCCCGCTTGCTCGGATTGAGATCGACTCCCACAATCATGTTTGCACCGACCATACGAGCTGCTTGAATCACATTCAGCCCAATCCCACCTAAGCCAAAAACCACCACATTTGCACCGGGTTCGACTTTGGCAGTATTGATCACGGCTCCAATTCCAGTGGTCACACCGCAGCCGATTAAGCAGACTTTCTCGAACGGAGCATCTTCGCGAATTTTAGCAACGGCAATTTCTGGCAGAACGGTGTAATTTGAGAAGGTCGAAGTGCCCATGTAATGCAGAATCGGCTCTCCCCCGATCGAGAATCGGCTGGTGCCATCGGGCATCACTCCTTTTCCTTGCGTCGATCGAATCGCTTGACAAAGATTTGTCTTGCCGCTGAGACAGTACTCACAATTTCGACATTCTGGCGTGTAAAGCGGAATCACATGATCTCCAGGCTTAACACTCTTGACGTCGGCTCCCACTTCCACCACAATGCCTGCGCCTTCATGTCCCAAAATGGCTGGAAACAAGCCTTCAGGATCAGCGCCAGACAGCGTATAGGCATCGGTATGACAGACCCCAGTCGCTTTGATTTCGACTAAAACTTCTCCCGCTTTTGGGGCTTCTAACTGCACCGTTTCGATCTTGAGAGGCTCTCCGGCTTTGTAGGCAACTGCGGCTTTCGTATCCATATGCTTTTTACCTAGTCAAACTTCATCGCAGTGTAGCGCTCCTGTCTCCCCTCAGGTCAACCCATTCAAAATTTGTCACCAAACGGATTTACATCCCTCGCATATCTTGGGGAATAAATGCGCGATCGTTGGGAATGGCGGCAACAGCTTCAGTTAATGTGAACGTGCCTGCCTCAATCCAGTGTTTTAGCTCGACTGCAACTTGGCGCGACAGATAAAGGCTTGCCAGCGGTGCGACTCGCACGACTTTGCCATCGATCGTTAATTTCCCAGACTTTAACTGGGCATAGTTCACCAGTCCAAAGGTGGGACGGACTCGGCGCGGAATCGAAAAATCAACGATCGGAGCAACCAAATCTTGATCTTGCACCGCACAATGGGCAATCACCTCTTCGCTCAGCACAGGCAACGGAATTCCCACCCCAAGCATCAAAGAAGCTCCATAGCCGCGGAAATAGCAGCCTCGCACCCAGCGCGCATCCATCTGTTTTGCATCACCAATTAATGCAAGTGTCGAAGCGGGTCCAATGGGTGTCCGATTGGGCAAGCGCTTTTGAAGTGGAAAATGCTGTGTTCCTTCCCAAGCGACATAGCCGATTCCCCCACCTAAAAAAATCCGTGACCCAATGCCAATCAATTGCAAATCTGGATCGTTCAACAGCGGCGAAATTGCACCCGGATTTGAGAAAACAGCATTGCCCAATTGGGGCTGTAGCGCGCCTAGATATGTAAATAAAGGGCGATCGCCCCCATTCACGCCCACGATAAAGTTCTGGTACAGATTCCGAGGATTGAATAAATAGAATTGATTAATCGTGTCCCGCGTAATGCTGGTTTCAAAAGACGATCGCGGATAGCAGTCAGTCACCTGTCCGAGTGCTCGCAACGTTACCGATCGTCCGGCAATCAGATCCTCGATCACATGCCCTCCACCGCGCTGTCGCTGTCTGGCATCTGGGGATTCTCGATCGTCATGATCTAACGGCTCTGATCCGCCCGGATACTCTACAACCTGCGACGCGCCTAGATACAAATCGACTGCGCCAAATCCTGCATAAGCGGGCACTCCATCGACCCAGCACTGGCGAATTTTGATCGGGGGATCAGTTTGTCCTAAGTTCAACACTGCCCCCGAAGACTCCATTGGCTCGAACGTGCCTGTCGTCACGACATCAACGAGCTTTGCGGTTGCAGCGACTCCGATTTCTGCTACTTGAGCTTTCACCTCTTCGGCAGTTCGTACGATCGCACTTCCGCGTTGAATTTTCTCGTTGATTTCAGCCAGAGTTCGCATAAGGCATCGGAATTAAGTCATCTCTGCCATTATGCGGCGAGTTAACTCCGAGCCGAAGTTGTTTTGGAAACTTCTTGAGCGAGGCGCTGTTTGGCGCGGTTCAAATTGTTCTGTGCGGCTTCGTAGTTGAGATCTGTATCGACTGCTTTTTCATACTCCGCGATCGCTTCTTTGAGTTTTCCTTGTCGCTGTAAAGCAGAACCCAATCCATTCAGTGCAATGGCATGGGTATTGCCGAGATTGCCTTTGCGCTCACTCGGTTGGCTCAGCACTTCTCGGTAAGCTGTGATCGCGGCATCGAACTGATTCTGATTGGCTAAAGCATGACCGAGGAAAATATGTGCCCAAGCATAGTCCGGCGCAACTTGAGCCGCTTTGCGATAGAGATTAATCGCTTCTTCTGTGCGATTTTGAGTCTGCAAGGCTCGTGCCAATCCGACATACGCGATCGCTTGCGCTTTCTCGGTTTGCTCGGGTGCTTTTAAGGCTTGTTCGTACTGCGCGATCGCTTCTGGGATTTTCTTCTGTTCTGCCAGCACATTTCCCAATCCTGCATAAGCCATCATCTGCTTCGGATTCGCCTCGATCGAGCGGCGATAAGCTGCGATTGCTTCCTCGTTGCGTCTGCGATCGGCTAGAGCATTGCCCAATCCGGCATAGGCAGAGGCATTTTGTGGATTAATTTCAATCGAGCGGCGATAGGCGGCGATCGCCTCTGCAATTCGACGTTGTTCGATCAGTGCTTGTCCCAGACCGTTATAGGCTTCAGAGTTTTCCATGTCGAGCACGATCGCTTTGCGATAGACCGCGATCGCTTCTTCGTATTTGCGACTCGATTGCAGTTCGTGTCCTAAATTGACGTAATAAGCAGGATCACCAAGCGAGAGATCTGCTGAAAGTTCTGGAGTAGAAGCACGAACCGCATCGCGAGCATCATCGCATCCGGTGGTGAGTGCTGCTGCTGCTAGAGTCAAAAGGAGGGGGAGAGCCGATTGCTTAGAAACTTGCATCTTTTTTGCCCTAAAACGTTGGTGACAAGTCATTTTCCGTACCCAACGCACCCTAATTTGTTCTATTTTGCACTAAGTTGGCTGCAGTGAGAATCCGTACTCAAGAACTTTTCGACAATTGGCTTAACCTGAAACAGTCGTCGCTTTGCCTCTGGATTGGGATTGGCTGTCGTCGAGGTGCGACCAAGTTGATCATTCAAACTGCAATTGATCAAGTTCTCGATCTGTATCAATTGGAGCATAGGACGATCGCAGGAATTGCAACGCTCGATCGTAAATCTGATGAAATTGGACTGGTCGAATATTGTCGAGATCACGCTTTGTCCTTACGATGCTTCTCCGCAGATCGGCTGAGTACGATCGCGGTTCCCAATCCTTCTGTACAAGTTGCGATGACCACACACACGCCGAGTGTGGCAGAAGCAGCGGCAATGTGTGCTGCACAAACGCAAATTTTGATAGTGCCGAAACAAGTGATCCAAGGGGTAACGATTGCGATCGCGGAAAGTTCGCTACAGTGAAGGGTGTTGAATCGGCAAGATAGTTATGGGACGGCGAATCGCGATCGTATGCTTGACTCTCATCTGTAGCGTCTGGATCATGGCAAGCGCTGGTGCTGATCCGATTGTAGGAAAACGCTACGACCAGCAATATCGCCCGCCTTTGTCTTATAGCAATGCAGATGTGAAAGGTCAGAATTTTTCAGGTCAGACCTTGAGATTGGCAGAATTTACGAATGCCAATCTCACAGATGCAGATTTCTCGAATGCGGATTTGTCCGGGGCTGCGATGAGTGCATCGAATATGACAGAGACGAATCTGCATGGTGCAAATCTGCAACAGGCAATGGTCGATCAAGTTCCAATGGTGCGGGTGAATCTGAGCGATGCGATTTTAACGGATGCAATGTTGCTGCGCAGTGAATTCTTGAATGTTAATATCACTGGGGCAGATTTTACGGGGGCAATTCTCGATCGCTATCAGATTCGAGAATTGTGCAAGGTGGCTCAAGGAACGAACTCAAAAACTGGGGTCGAAACTCGTGAGTCGCTCGGTTGCCCGTCCTAGGAGGCAAGTATGAACCGAGTCGGTGTGATTGGCGGCGGACAGTTAGCTTGGATGATGGCAGAGGCAGCCAGAAAGCTGAATCTAACATTGGTGGTGCAAACCCCAAATGAGAGTGATCCAGCCGTGTCGGTAGCACAAGAAACGCTGTTTGCGCGGGTGAATGATGCCAGTGCAACCGAGGTTTTAAGCACGCATGTCGATGTGATTACGTTTGAGAATGAATTTGTCGATCTCGATGCGCTCGCTAAAATTCAGAATGTGATCTTTCGCCCTAGCTTGTCTGCGTTGAGACCATTGCTAGATAAGTATGTCCAGCGGAATTTTCTCAAAACGTATGATCTCCCGACTCCCGATTTCTGGTTACTTGGTGAGCGAGATGTTGAATTTCCGGTGGTCTTAAAAACTCGTCGGTTAGGCTACGACGGACAAGGGACATTTATCATTCGGGATGCGGCAACTTGGGAAGCAACGATCGAGAAATTGCAGAATATTCCGATCGTGCTGGAAGAATTTATTCCGTTCGATCGCGAATTAGCGGTGATGGCGGCTCGCTCAAGTTCGGGTGAAATTGCAATCTATCCGATCGTGGAAACGCAGCAAGAAAATCAAGTCTGTCGTCGAGTGATTGCGCCTGCTGAAGTTTCAAAAGGTGTTCAGCAAGAGATTCACCGAATTGCTCAAACAGTACTAGAAAAGCTCGATGTCGTCGGAATTTACGGGTTTGAGCTATTTCTGACGAAAGACGATCGCGTTCTTGTCAATGAAATTGCACCTCGAACTCACAATTCAGGACATTACACGATCGATGCTTGTGAAACCTCACAATTTGAACAACAGCTTCGAGCCGTGAGCGATTTGCCTTTGGGCAGTCCAGCCTTGAATTGTCAGGGTGCGTTGATGGTAAATTTGCTCGGATTTGAGCAAGCAGAAAGCGAGTATTTAGAACAACGCAACGCGATCGCTCAATTGCCCAACACGTTTGTGCATTGGTATGGCAAATCTGAATCACGCCCAGGTCGAAAATTAGGACATGTCACGGTTTTACTAGACGATGTGACTGATCTGAGGCAACAAGCGTTAGAGATTGCTAGCACGATCGAAGAGATTTGGTATCGGCATTAAAGGAGCACTCGGCTTTTTCAGTGGTAGGATTTGCCCATAGCAGTTGATCGAACTGAAAGCGTTTCATGCTAACTCACGCTCCCGTAGAAACACCTCGATTAAGTCTTCGCTTTCTATCTCTAGCAGATGCGCCGTCGCTCCAGACTGCGGCAAGCGATCGTGAAGTTGCCGATATGATGATTTCGCTGCCGCATCCGTATCCTGAAGGCGAGGCAGAACGATACATCCAAGCACAAATTGCGGCGGCTGAGGCAGGACGATCCTTTGCCTTTGCGATTGAGCGTAAAGCTGAACCAGGATTATGTGGTGTGATCGAAATTGGCTCGATCGAACTCGAACATGCTCGGGCAGAACTGCGGTTTTGGCTGGCAGTTGCGCTTGGGGAACAAGGATATATGAGCGAAGCCTTACAAGCTATACTTCGCTTTGGATTTGAAAACTTAAACCTGAATCGAATTGATGCCTATCATCTGGTGAGAAATCCGGCTTCTGGAAAACTCTTTCAAGATAATGGATTTGTGCAAGAAGGCGTGCTCCGTCAAAGAGTGCGTAAAGGGCAAGTCTTTGAAGATGTGAAACTCTGGTCAATTCTGCGAGAGGATTGGTAGTGCGATTTGAAGCTCTGACAAATCGGCGAACGGCTAATCTCGGTTAGAGGGCTAAAGTTGCAACCTCGCAAAGACATTCCATCCCTCTAGATGGGCGATCGCTGCCAAAACTGATTTCCTCTCTTTATCCAAAATCTCCCTGCTTCCCAACTTCGGATTGACCCGCTAGAATAAGTGAAGGATTTGCTGCGGCGTTGGTGACTGCCAACAATGTTTTATGATCTATGTTTTTTGAATCTGGGAGTCTACAAAGGCTGATGGCAGTAGACCGGGCTTGTACCCGGAAACTTTATATCCGCCACTTCGACACCCACCTGGTTTTAACCAGGTCAAAAACTGAGGTAAGACGGCGTTGCGGTATCCTACTTCTTGATCCCTTACTAGAATCTAGTAGGGGAGTTTTTATTTTTAAACGTCTGTATCCCGAAGGTTACGTTTTATCAAAAATATATTCTGAACTGTGTTTTGCAATGGGTTTTGTGCAATGAATGATCTAATTGAGATCTATCTTTTGAACGATTTATCTTCTGCACTTTGACGCAAGAAATTCATCCTGAATTATTCAAAGATGTTGCATGATTCTTAAGCTTTTCATATTTGAAGCAGGCTTGTCAGTTTTCTAGATCACAATCTGCTTTCTTAAGAAATCGATCCCCAAACCTTCGTTCTTCAATTAAGCCCTTGAACATTTATCGATCGCCCCAAAACGCTCTTTTCGTGCCTGCGACTGTTCATCGCTTCGACAATGGTTTAACGCTGATTCATCATGACTTGCCGACGACCGGGATTGCTGCGATCGATGTCTGGGTGAATGCAGGCTCGATTGTAGAACCGGATGAATGGTCAGGCATGGCGCATTTTCTCGAACATATGATTTTCAAAGGAACCGAGAAAATTGCACCGGGCGAATTTGATCAAGCGATCGAGAAACGGGGCGGCATGACGAATGCTGCAACGAGCTATGATTACGCGCATTTCTACATGACGACTGCGGCACAAGACTTTGCCGACACCCTGCCATATCTGGGCGAACTTCTCTTAAATGCCGCGATCCCCGAAGACGAATTTGAGCGAGAACGGGAAGTCGTTTTAGAAGAAATTTTGCAGACTTATGACAATCCAGACGCGATCGCATTTCAATTTCTCGCGGAATTAGTTTATCAACGGCATCCGTATGGGCGATCGATTTTGGGTACAGAAGAAAGCCTGATGAGACGCTCCGCGGCAGAAATGCGATCGTTCCATCGCACCCATTATCAGCCTGAAAATATGACGGTCGTTGTCACAGGCGACATTCGACTAGACCATGTGAAACAGCAAGTCGAGCAAGCCTTTCACACCTTCCCAGAGGCAGACGCATGTCGAATTCACATCGCCGAGGCAGAACCCCCGATTACAACGATTCGCCGTGAAGAAATTCAGTTGCCTCGCTTAGAACAGGCAAGATTATTAATGGCTTGGATGGCTCCAGGCGTGGAAGCTCCGGTAGGGCAAGTTGACGAAACGCTCCCCTGGAAACGCTTTGAACAAGCAAATCAGCAAGATCCGCTCAGAGCAGCATGTGGACTCGACTTGATCTCAGCCGTTTTAGGAGCAGGACGCACCTCGCGGTTGGTACAAGAGCTTCGAGAAGAGCGACATTTAGTTCAAGGAATTGACTGTAGTTTCTCACTTCAACGCGATTCCAGTTTGTTTACGATCGCGGCTTGGCTAGATGCCGATGATCTCCAACGGGTAGAAGCCTTGATCTGCGATCGCTTATCGCAATTGATGACGGTTCCCATTTCTCAAGCCGAACTCGATCGCGCCAAGCGGCTTTTGTGTAACGATTATGCGTTCTCGATCGAAACGCCTGGACAACTTGCCGGACTCTATGGTTACTACCATTCGCTGGCAGAAATTACTGCTGCTGCGGCTTATCCGCATCTGATTCAGTCCTTTACGGTTGAAGACTTGCGCGATTTAGCCAGCCAATATCTTTCGCCTTATCACTATGCGGCGATCGTTGTCACACCGGGCGACTGATGATCGCATTGCTCATCGAATTCGCGCTTCGAGTCTATCAAGACAGACTTGATTTGAGTCGCCGCGAATCGATTCGAGAAGGCAGATTCCCGACCGATTGCTAAAATCAACACACGTCAATTTTAAGAACGATCGTGACTTCAACTATTGCTTTGCCCCATAATCGCATCATTCATCGCACGGTTTTAGACAATGGCATCACCGTGCTGGTCACTGAAAATCCGTCTGCTGACATCATTGCAGCGCGGCTTTTCTTCAAAGCGGGTAGCCGTTGGGAGTCGATCGAGCAAGCTGGACTCTCCCACCTCGTTGCCGCTGTGATGACGAAGGGCACCGAAAACCATTCGTCTCTAGAAATTGCCGAACGCGTTGAATCGATCGGAGCGAGCCTGAGTACGGATGCGGCTTCAGATTACTTTTTGCTCAGCATCAAAACGGTTTCTGCTGATTTTCCCGAAATGTTGAAATTAGCAGGAGAACTACTGCGATCGGCAACTTTTCCAGAATCAGAAGTTGAACTCGAACGTCGCTTAGCGTTACAGGCAATTCGCTCTCAACAAGAACAACCTTTTACAGTGGCACTCGATCGCTTACGCCATGCCATGTATGGGGATCATCCTTACGCACTCTCAGGCTTAGGCTCAGCCGAAACCGTTGCCAATCTAAAGCGCGAAGATTTACAGCACTACTATCAAACCCATTTTCGTCCGGATAATCTGACAATTAGCATTGCAGGACGAATTACACCCGAAGAAGCAGTCTCACAAGTTGAAGACATTCTCGGCAGTTGGCGTGCGCCCTTAGTTCCCTTGCCGAATCTGAATTTACCGATCGTCGCTTCTAATCCGACTCGCAACGCTGTTCCACAGGATACACAGCAATCGATCGTCATTCTGGGCTATCTTGCACCTTCTGTTACGCCCGAAACGATGGAAGACTATGCTGCGTTGAAATTGCTGAATACCTATCTGGGCAATGGATTATCCAGTCGGCTATTCGTGGAACTGCGAGAAAAAAGAGGCTTAGCTTACGAAGTCTCAGCCTTCTATCCGACTCGATTAGATACGTCGTACTTTGTCACCTACATGGGCACTGCACCCACCAATACTGCGATCGCGCTGTCTGGTTTAAAGACAGAAGTCGATCGACTGTGTGATGCACCGCTGAGCGCGGAAGAAATCCAAGTCGCCAAAAACAAATTACTCGGACAATACGCGCTTGGCAAACAAACTAATTCGCAACTGGCGCAAATTTTTGGCTGGTATGAAACGCTAGGTTTAGGGGTGGAATTCGACAGTCAGTTTCAAGACGCGATCGCGAAGGTTTCCGCAGAGGCCGCCCAAGAAATTGCTGGTCGGTATTTTGGTGAACCTTACATTTCATTATTAGGGCCTGCGGACGCGATCGAGTCGCTCTAGCGTTGCTTAGAGTTTTTCACCGATGGTAATCCGCATTCCATTCGCAAACTCCCATCCAGACTGGGCGCGTTTCCCGGCTAGCTGCACTTCTTTGAGCAGTAATGCCCCTGCTCCAGTCTGAATCACGGCTCCCCAATTTTTGACAATTTCGACCACTTCGCCGGGTGTTCCAGTCGGCAAGTTTAACGCGCGCAATTCCTCAAATTCATTCAAAAACTCTCCTTCAAGCGGAATTGTCTGCATTACTTTCAGCCCAGTTCCTCGAAACTGAGTGTTGCAATTTGGGTAAAACCCTCGAATCTGATTGTGAAGCTCGATCGCACTTCTTGACCAGTCCAATTCGTAATCCGGCTTTTTAATCAAGGGCGCATAAGTGGCTTGTTCGTTGTCTTGTGGAATCGGTGTAATTTCCGGAAATTTCAACAAGGTTTCCACTAGCAAATCAGCGCCAATTGTACTGAGACGAACTGCCAAATCATGCGCGCTATCAAACGGCGCGATCGCTGTTTTCGCAATCAATAACATTGCCCCTGTATCCATGCCCGCATCCATCAGCATCGTTGTAATTCCGGTTTCTGCCTCTCCGTGATACAAACACCATTGAATCGGAGCAGCTCCGCGATATTTCGGCAAAATCGAGCCATGAACGTTCACACAGCCCAATCGCGGCATATCTAGAATTTCCTGCGACAGAATTTGCCCGTATGCAACGACGACAAAGGCATCTGCGTTGAGCGATCGCAAATACTCTAATCCCTCTACATCTTTTTTAATACTCTTCGGCTGCAAGACGGGAATTTCGTGTGAAAGCGCGATCGCTTTAATCGGCGAAGGCGACAGTTCATTTCCCCGCCCCCGCCGTTTATCAGGCTGAGTCACGACAGCCGCGACCTCAAACGAGTTGGATTTCAGCAATGCTTCCAACGTGGGCACTGCGAATTGAGGCGTTCCAAAGAATACAATTTTCATCAATTTGAGTCTCGCTCCCGACAGACGCTTACACTAATTCAAGCTGATATTTTGAACTCATGAAGCCTAAATTTGCAACGATCGAAACCTGGCAGCAGGCAGAACTTCTAATGCAGCCTGCTTTTATCCGCCTGATTGATAATCTTCGCAAGCAGTTAGACAGTTCTACCTGGCGAGGAACATATCAGGATGTGCAAATCTGGGCAGATGACATTTCAGATGAGACGAAAGCCAGAGTTTTGCAGCTTCGACAACAGCTTGAGACGGCTTCACCAGAGCAGACCGCAGAGATTGAAGCCGAATTGTCTCAGATGCCTTCACCATATCCTGGATATGAGTTGCATTTAGAGAAAGACGATCGCCAAATCAAAGTCGATCTGTGGGAATTATGCTACCGAATTTGTTTTCGCTCTCCCATGCTGGATGAGCATCCCGTTGATATCGATACCCATTTGATTGATGAAACAGGCGATGTCGATTGGAATCAGTTAGAAGAGAAAACGAAACAAATTGTTGAACAAGTTTTTGCAACTCTACCGGAGTAAATGCAGTAGGATAAATAATAGCTTGGGGGGCTATAGCGCAGTTGGTAGCGCACTTCAATGGCATTGAAGGGGTCAGGGGTTCGAATCCCCTTAGCTCCATACCTTTCAGCGATCAAGCTTGGGAGCGTCCCTAAATCATCTCTAAAGCTGTTTGTAATGAATAGCGGGAGTGCAATATTAAGGGCGTATTCACAGCCTTTAAAGGCAGTAGCTCCTATAAAAAGCTATGAATACCTTTTTTAGTTTTTAGCAGCCTTTGCAATTCGGGCAATATTCTAAATCTGACGGGTTGGAACAGCTCGAAGGCAACGCTTTTGTATTCGAGTTCTTTAGCGGCATGCCATTCCCACAACGCTTTCATCCGTGGATCGTCTTCTGCCAAAATTTTGTGATGTAGAGAAACTTCCGATATCCTTAGATCAAATTCCGCTGCGCCCACAGTGCTGCTGCTACTCGATCGCGCATTCCTAACTTGCTCAAAATTTGAGTCACATGATTTTTGACGGTTCCTTCGCTGAGGAAAAGCTCCTGTGCAATCTCTTGATTGTTCTTCCCCTCACCTACTCGTTTCAATACTTCAATTTCACGTTTGCTTAATTCGTCGAGATGGTAGTTCGAGGACAGTGGTTTCAGTTGAGAAAAAGCTTTGGGTGCAATCGTCGGTCCAAGTTGGCTATATCCTTGAGCGACCGATCGGATTGCAGTCGCAATTTCAGGGGCAGGAGTCCGCTTCAAGAGATATCCGAGTGCCCCGACTTGAAGCGATCGCAGAATGTACTCATCGTCATCGAAGGTGGTGAGGACTAAAATCCGAATCCACGGATAGTACTGATGAATTTCTTGGGTAGCTTGTACGCCATCACAAACGGGCATTCGCACATCCATCAGAATCACATCGGGTTGTAAATGCTTTGCTGCCTCGATCGCTTCTTGTCCATTGGCTGCATGACCCGCAATTTCCAGATCTGCTTCGACTGAAAGCATGGTCGCGAGTCCTTGCCGGAAAATTTCCTGGTCATCGACAAGCAATAGACGAATCATAGCGGCAGTATGATCGAGATTTGAGTCCCTTGAGTAGGTGCGGTTTGTAACTCGAACTGTCCGCGCAACAGTTGAACTCGCTCGATCATACCCTGAAGTCCAAATCCTGGCTTGAGTGTTGTTGCATCAAATCCAATTCCATCATCTTTGAGATTGAGCATTAGACCTGTTGGTGTTTGATCGGCAGAAAAGTAAACGTGAGTTGCTTGGGCATGTTTCTGAACATTCATCAATCCTTCTTTTACAATGCAGTACACTTGATAGCTCTGATAAACAGGGAGATGCGGCAAGTTTACTTTCCATTGCACTTGAACTGTTGAAGTTTGTCTGAGTTGTTCGAGGAGCGCAACCAAGGCGTGATTCAGATCGAAGTCAGATTGACGCATTCGATCGAGAGCTTGACTCACATCCTCGATGCACTGTCGCGCTAATCGTTTTGCGGTATCGACAGCTTGAAACGATTGATCGAGATTGTGCGATCGTAGGGTTTGAGCAACCGCAAGCTGGGTATCTAAATCGGTTAAGGTATGTCCGAGCGAGTCATGAATTTCTCGTGCAATCCGGGTTCGCTCTAGGGTAGCGGCTAAAGATTCAACTTGTTCGGTCAGTTCTTCGATCTTCTGATCGCTTTTCTGTTGCACCACAATCATCTGGCTGAGCATGACCGTGAAGAAACTGGCAGCCGTGTAGATGGCAAGCGTAAAGATGATAAATCGAATGGGGTTGCTGAGATTCAGACCGAGTGGATCAAGCGGAATTGATTGCTGAAGGCGATGGATCAAGAACTGTGTGGAGCAACACGATCGCAGTTAGTTCAGGCAAGACGGCAAATTGGCTACATTTTTCAAGCATACAATCTACTCAATAGCTTAACGGCTCAAGAGAATGTAGAGATGACGCTGGAGTTGCATCCCCAGATTCCTTGGCGCGATCGCCAGCAGAAAGCACAACAAATGCTGGAGACGGTTGGACTAAGAGAGCGCACCACTTACTATCTAGATAGTCTCTCTGGCGGGCAGAAGCAGCGGGTCGCCATTGCCCGCGCGCTCGTAGCGAATCCTAAGATTATTCTCGCAGATGAACCCACGGCTGCACTCGATAAGAAATCAGGACGCGATGTGGTCGAACTGATGCAACGGCTTGCTCAAGAGCAAGGCTGCACAATTTTGCTTGTTACACACGACAATCGCATTCTTGATATTGCTGACCGAATTATCGAGATGGAAGACGGTTACTTAATTCAAAAAGACTAAGGATGCCGAAATAGTTTCTGAAGCAAGTTCACGGAGATTCTACCAGGAGAAAGACATGAACGGACAATCGATCAGTTTAGCGATCGTATCAATCTTAGGAGTACAGATGATGACGTTACCTGTGGATGCCGTTTCTAATAGCCGTCTTACTGTTGAGGTTAGCGGATTGAGAAACCAGAATGGAACGCTGTGTCTGAGTTTGTTTTCGAGTGAACAAGGCTTTCCAAATCAAAGCGATCGCGCCATTGCCTCTCGCTGTATTGAAGCTAAAGAAGCGACAGCTACCTTTGATCAACTGCCACCGGGACGATATGCCGTTGCTGTTATTCATGACTCTAACGACGATGGCAAGCTCAACACTGGTTTTCTCGGCATTCCCAGAGAAGGGTTTGGCTTTTCGCGCAATCCGAGAATTGGAACCCGTGCGCCGAGTTTCAGAGACACTGCCTTTCTCGTCGCTGGAGAAAGCACCAAGATTCAGATCGCTCTGAGATATTTGCTGTAAAAATCTTTCGCTGTTATCTACAAGGATTTACTGTGTTATGAACTGCGTCTACATCCGTTCAAGCTTCCGCTCGTCAGCCCCAAACGATCGTTGATATTGCCGCCTCGAATCCAAACTTCAGTACGCTGGTTGAGGCAGTCAAAGCCGCAGGACTGGTTAAAACGCTGTCTGAGCAGACTTAGTTAACAGTTTTTGCTCCGACTAACGAAGCCTTTGCTGCATTGCCTCTAGGAACGCTCGAACAGTTGTTGAAGCCCGAAAATCGTGCAGCACTGAGAAAAGTACTGACCTATCATGTGGTTCCAGGAGCATTAGAGTCAAAGAACCTGCGCTCTGGTCAGGTGAAATCAGTGGAAGGGAGTCCGGTGAATGTTCAAGTGGCAAATAATCAGGTTAGGGTCAACGATGCAACGGTCATTTCTACGGATGTGAAAGCAAGTAACGGTGTCATTCATGTCATCGATCGTGTGATTCTGCCCCCTGATCTCTAATCTTCTATGCTGCAACTTACTTTTGCCGAAAACGCACCGTCTGATATTGCTGATGCTTACGATCGCTGTCGTCAACTCACTTGCGTGAATTCGACCACGTTTTATCTCAGTAGCCAACTGCTGCCGCAATTTAAACGCCAAGCAATCTGGGCAATCTACGCTTAGTGTCGGCGCACGGATGAACTAGTGGATGGGGTTGTATCTGCTGCTACCACCTTGCTGACATTAGACAGATGGGAAAGACGGCTCGAAGCGTTGCGGGTCAGCCACAGGACGATTACGATGCAGCCTTAACAGATAGCATCGAACGATTTGAGATCGACATCCATCCCTTTCGCGAACCGATCGAAGGTCAGCGAATGGATCTCCGTCAGAATCGTTATGAAACCTTTGCCAGCTTGTATGACTCTTGCTGCCGAGTTGCGGGGACAGTGGGGTTGATGTCGCTTGCAGTCATCGGGACGCAACCAACTCTATTCAATACGCCTTGCTTTTTCGCGGCTTCTCATGCACTGTTTCCAAACTCGCCCGAAAGCTCTCCCATTCAATCTCTTCCCCTAAACGCACCAGCAAGTCTTTCTTCTGTTCCAACTTCGCCTAACGCTGTTCGATTTTGTCTTTCCCGAACCCCTGTCTCATCAGTACTATCTTCCCAGTATCCCTGCTTCTAGCCTGACATCCTTTTTCCTAGTTGGCTCTGGGCTTAATCTAATTTTTCGAGGTGCCCTATAGTTAATGTAGAGTGTTGACTACTGAAATAGAGATATCGAACTATATCTGAGTTTCATCCACAAAAAACTTCCAGTGCTTACTCAGTTCTTAGAGAATGGTTAAGAAGTTTGTGGCTAAAAACTAGACGATTCGTAAATTTATCGTTGCTCAATTCTTTTTAACTACCTGCTTCAGATGAGATCGCTGCTTTCAAAGCCTCAATTGCTGCTTCAGCAACTTCAATATCCTGCTCATCTGTGCCAGAACCAATGCCAATACCACCAATCACCTCGCCATGAATCTCGATCGGTAAACCTCCTGCAATTGTGGCAAACCGATTTCCCGATGCCAAGGCAATTCCCACTGCTAAGTCAGTTGGTAATTGCCCTGTAGAAACCTTTGCCGAAACTGCCGTATAAGCCTTTTGAATCGCAGAAAATTGGCTATGAAGTTTAGCCCCCTCCATCCGCTCAAACACCATTAAATTGCCCCCTCGATCGACAATGGCAATACATTGAGGCACACCCATCGCTTCAGCTTTTGCGATCGCTGCTTGCAACAGCACCTTTGCCCCCTGCACAGACAAGTCCAAAACTCGATTTACATACATTCCAAAACTCCCATAAGGCATGAAGAGAACTTGTCTAGAATAGCCTCAATCAACACCTATTTTGTCCCTGCATCTCCTAATATGCCTTCCACTAACCAATCCATTTTCTGCAACTGAGGATCTTGCAAGCTATACGTCTTTCCAGATGGGATCACAACATTTCCTTTATTGTCTTTCAGTTCCCCCTTAAAAATCGCCAAACTTCCATCAAGAAGCTTTGCTTTGGCAGCTTCCACTGCTTTTTTAGTTTCAGCACTCACAGATGCACCAAACGGGGAGAGCTTACAGAAGTCCTCTTTCAGTCCGCCTGCAACAACATGAGGAATCCCGCCATTCATCAAGGTTTTGCCAGCTTTAACCATCTCAACATAAGTGCTATAAATCTTGCCCCAATTCCACTCCACGCCTGTTAAATACCCTTTGGGTGCTAAACTTGCCTGATTGATATGGTAGCCAGAGGAAAACGCACCTCGTTTTTCAGCAGTAGTAATGATGACTTTCATGTTATCAACTCGACCGGTCAGTACGTCTGCCCCCTGATCGAGCAGGCTATTTGCAGCTTCAGCTTCTTTGACAGGCAATGACCAGTCGCCTGTCACAATTGCCTGAACCACAATATTCGGTTTAACACTTTGCGCTCCTAGTGCGAAGCTATTCGCCTCCCGTAAAACGACAGGAATAGGTTTTGGAATGATGAAGCCAAGCTTGCCAGTCTTAGAAGTCAATGCTGCTACAATCCCTGCCAGATAAGCAGGTTCAACTAAGTCGCTGAAGTAGAAACCGACATTCTTAGGATATTCATCCTTGTAAGGTTGGTTTGGATGAAAAAGTTGAACTTCTGGGAACTCACGAGCAATCTTTAAGCTGTGAGGATTGAAGTATCCATATGAGGTTGGAAATAAAACCGTCGCCCCATCCTGCTTAATCATGTTTGTCATCGTTTCTTCGGCTGCCGTCGTCTCAGGAACGCTCGCTTCCTCAACAATTTTGACTCCACTCAGTTTATCGACAGTTGCTTTGCCCTCAGCATGGGACTGGTTATAGCCATAATCATCTTTGGGTCCGACATAAATGAATCCGATCTCAAGGGGTTTAGAACTGGGTGTAGGATTCGGATTCGTAGCTATATTCGAGGTGGGTGTGCATCCTATCCATAAGCGAGAACTTGCACCAAATGCTCCAGCAGCTAGCAGACCGCGAATGACTGTGCGGCGATTCATAATTCGGTAAGATCGATTGCTCATGTAATTGTTTTTTAGATGATTAATCTCTTACCTCTAAACAATGTGGAATGCTGTATCGTCGGTTTCTATTTCATCTTCTTAAAAGAAGATAGAGACGCTGCCATTTTCACTAGATAAGCAATCAGACAGATTTGGAAGTCCAAAACTGGGATTCACATTTGCGCTGAGCGACAATACGCCCACGCTTAATCACCGTTCGTTCAAGCGGAGCAGCCGCGATCGCTTCAGTGACAGAATGAGCATTCAAGATCACCAGATCGGCAAGATGACCCGGTGTAATGCTGTGATTGAGTTCTCCGATCGCTGCGGCAGCCTCAGTCGTCGCCATCGCTAAACATTGTGCCTGCTGGCTTGCAGTCCCTAAATGCAGCACCTGCGCCAGCAATGTACAAATCTTTAGTACATCTCCATCTCCGAAGGGGGTAAAGAGATTTTGCACATTGTTCGTTGCCACACCAACCGTCGCGCCGGAGGTGGCCAAGGTGTGAATCGGAGCCACGCCGCGCCGGACTCGATGCGTATCTTTTCGCGCCATCATATACAAGTCAGATGCAGGCAAAGCGAGCAGCGAAATTCCCGCTAAACGCATCGATCGAGCAAGCTCCAAGAGTTCTTCAGGGGGCAAGTTCGCGAGCTTGGTCATATGCCCCAAACACACTCGTCCTTGCCATCCTCGCCGTTGAGTTTCTGCAATCACAAAAGGCAGCATCAACGGTAAGTCATCATCGAGAAAATCAAGGTGAAAATCGACATCACAATCAAACTCCTGAGCAATGTCAAACACGATCCGCACATTCTGCTCTGGGTCTGGATCGACGTAAGGAGCAGAGCCAATCACATCTGCTCCTAAAGCGACTACCTCACGCAAAAGTTTCGGAAGATGCGGTTGATTCGTGATTCCTTCTTGAGCAAACACAGCCAGTTGGAGTGTAATTCCCCAAGCAAATTCCTGTCGCAAGGGTAGCAGAGCTTCCATTCCGGTCAATCCAATGACTTGATCTACTTCGACATGCGATCGCATCAGGGTTATTCCCCAGGAAATCGCTTGCCAGAGTGCCCGTCGCGCTCTGGCTTGAATGTCTGCAACGGTAAAAGCCTGCTTTGCTTTTAGGGTTTCTCGCATTGCCTCGTGAAAGGTACCTTCTACAGCAGGAGTGCGATCGAGCAAAAAGACTTTATCGAGGTGGATATGAGCATCGACTAAGCCTGGAATCACCAATTGCTTTTGGGCATCTAGAATGGTGTTTCCCTGGACTGTGCGATCGATCCCGGTAATGATTCCATCTGTAATTGCGATCTCCCAAAGTCCTTCTTGCTCTGGCAAACAAGCATTCACGATTCGCAAATCGACCATTGGTTCTGTTCCTGTTAATTACCGGATTGCCTTTTCCGTATCACTGAGCGCCACTTCTAGCCCATGAATTGCCGCTTTAGCCAAATGTACAGTAATTTTTTATTTGTCATGGTGACGCATGAGTGTCATTAAGACTATAAAGCCTATCTCTTCTAACTTTTAGCGTTCAGTGAAGCCATTGACACTGTAGCTATCACACAACGTCACTCCGTTGGGGATGAGCGATAGAAGCGGCGGTGCAAATTGTGTACTTGCACTGCAAGTTCGGCAACCGGACCCTCCACGACCACATCCGGGATGACTTCCTGGATCGGCAGGGGGCGTACGGGAAGGGGAGGAACCCCTAGCTCAGCAAGCCAGGTTGCCAGTTGCTCCGAGGAGCTTGCATATACAATGCGACCCAGACCCACCCAGCCATGTGCCGCCGAACACATTGGGCAGTGTTCACCGGAAGTAAAGACAGTTGCCGTAGCTCGCTCTTCAGGAGTCATGTTTGTCGCTGCCCATCGTGCTAACGCGAACTCAGGGTGGCGGGTTTGGTCGCCAGATGCCACGCGGTTGTAATCCTCGGCAAGAACGGTTCCATCGGCAGCGACAAGGACAGAGCCAAACGGATGATTGCCTAGCTCTAGTGCCTCGGCTGCCAGTTCTACACAGCGACGTAAATGTTGCAATTCGGTATCGTTCATCATTCGCTTAAGTAACAATTCACTAGAGTTTCTATCGAAGTGCCCAGAATAAGATGAGATTCGCCCATTATGCTTATACTGGTTTCCATTCGGGCAGCCGAATGAAAGAGCAAGGCACTTTTATTAAAACTCGATCGCTGAATTTGCGCTAGGTTGTCGATCGCGCTTCTGAAGTTCAATGGTTCAATATTGTGAGGAGAGTTCAGATGCAAAAACGTACGAGGGCAGTTGTGAGTACAGTTGTCTTTTCGCTTTTAGCGGTCAATGGGACTCACGCTTTCGGTCAATCCGTGCGAAATGAAAAGCAAATTTCGCTAGAACTCGCAAGCGAAGCGGCAATGTCGGCGATCGCGCAATGTCGGGAGCAAGGCTTTCGCGTGAGCGCTGTGGTTCTTGATCGAGGCGGAAATACTAAAATAGCGATGACCGACGACAGCGCAGGCTTGCATACTCTAGATAGCGCACGGCGCAAAGCTTACACAGCCTTGACCTTTCGCGTACCGAGCGCCGAGTTTGCGAAACGGGTCGCTACGACTCCAGCTTTGGCAAGTTTTGAGGGAGTGATCGCGTTGGCAGGCGGCTTGCCAATAAGATCGGGCAACGAGGTGATCGGCTCGATCGGCATTGGTGGTGCACCGGCTGGAGAACGAGACGAAGGGTGTGCCCAAACAGGAATTCGGAAAATTCAGAGTCGATTGTAAGAGTAGAAAATAGTTGTAACAAGTCCTGACAGTTCACAGACTTTTTGCCCAATAGAAAAAATTAGCGAGCGCGCCCTGCAATTGATCGTCAATCCTGTCGCTCTGACCAAAACCCCCGAGCCACTAACCCAAGCATTAACGCCAGGATCAGCTATGCTGCGATCTCTTTCATGGCTATTGGGAGAGGGGACGAGTTAGGTTTCCCAGGGAGAGAGTTCGTTGATCGGAGTGGTAACACCTTATTTTGAAGTGGTAACAGCGCTGAAAAACTCGCAATTGTTGACTTTCAGTCAGTACTGGTGACTTATCATGATTGCACCTGTTACTACCTGTGACTATCTTGTAAATTAAGGTGGCAACAGCCGAAAGCGTTAATCTGTGGGCATTTTGGGTTACTGTTACCACCGTTACCACCTATTTCTTATAAAACATTTTTTATTTTGGGTGTAATCTGATTGGTTCGACATTGGTATTGCGGTTATTGCAAATCCTGGAATGCAACCTATATCTAGCTTATGAGAAACAGACTATACTCAATGGCACTGAAGGGGTCAGAGGTTCGAATCCTCTTAGCTCCATAATCTGTGAACAGTGACAGTCTCCGTTTCAAACGAGCCTCTGCAACTCTGCTAAATACTTGTCAATCATCCCGCCCGAAATCCTTGATCTGATTGATGCGCGATCGTAGAAGGATTTGCATAACTTACCGATCTTGCCCGTGTATGTTCTCGACCATTCAAAGTTCTGAAACAGAAACAAATCGGAGGTAGTTTATGGCGACAACAAAATCTTTTGACCAATACACGGTCACCCTTTCCGGCGGAGCTGAAGGTCGTGTCGGATTGCTCATGTGCTACAGCGGCAACTCATTCGTCGGGCGAATTGATTTTTACCCGGATGGAACAGCCTTGACTCAGGACTATCTCTGGCATCCTGCCCCAATAGGAGAGTACATCGTGCTTCACATGCCGATGAGTCGCTTTGAGGCAGTTATGGCGACAGTACGGCAAGAGAAACCGCTTCAACTTTACATCAATGTAAACCGTAGCAATGGCGCTACCACTTCAGGATACGGCTCTCTGACCACGAGTGAGAAAGAGCCGATTGGAGAGGAGGAAGGTACGGTCTAGGAAAAGATAAACCTAGAAAGCATCCTCATTGAAAGTATCGCTTTCCTTCAGACTGGTTTTGGAGCGGGTTGAGACAAAGCCCGCTAGCTTGATTTGCGGAAATTCCACGGCATCACTAGATTCCGTTGATTCCAAAACGCCCGCCGTTTCAGTTGAGCATCCGCTTCAACCGTCAAGCATTGTTTCGCGTTGCATCCGTTCAAGTATTGTCTGTACGCAACGGCTTGTCTAGACTTAAACTTGCAAAAACTTGATTAGCGTTTTGCTGACAAGGTTTGATCAGATGACACAGCTCTCTCTTTAACATTGCGCTCCGACGCTAACATTGTTTTCACTTGTTTCAGTAAGTCGTCTTGTTCTTGTCGTAAAGCTTCTAATCGATCGAGCACTTCTATCAATCGTTGAGAAGAATCAGACTTAGCGAATCGACGCGGCAAAAGAAGCCGTTTGAAGCCAGTCAACGGTAATTTTAGAATCGATGAAATTAATTGCACCACTGCATCCACGAGCGCGGTTAACAAACTGAATGCGAGCCAAAGGACAAAAATCGCAATGCCAATGCTCCAAAGCGGATGCAACAGAATCCACGCAAAAATGGGATGTGCATCGATCCAAGCGTGCACAGAATTTTGGACATTCGCGGTAATCGCATCGCTTAAACTTCTAGCTTCGAGAAGAGGAAGAGTCGCCGTTTCTTTCATTTTTTCTCCCACACCTGAAAGAGTGCCTTCAATTTGCTGCATCCTTTCAGAAATTCCAGTTGGAGTAAGCGGATTCATCGTGTTCTTCCTCAAGACGACCTACTCTTAGCGTGCTCTAAATCGAAAAAAATTGCACCACGATCAAAACCATGGAGCAAAATGCAGCAGAGATCAAATGCTGAGACCTAGGGCGAGCTTTCTAGAGATTTTCGTCAGAAGAGCCATTCAATCATGTTGCTCCACATGTCTAGAACACGACTGGACAAGGGGACATTTCAACATCGCGTTCAACTGGTGATGTATTCACCGTCAACCCTCCGTTCAGTACAGATAGGCGCTAATGTTGACATAAAATATCAGAGCTGAAAAAGGGAATTGTTATAGATACTTCTATTATCTTTATGCCTTCTATGACAATTCATGGCTCTCATGCTCCTCTTCCTGCCAGATCTGAGGAATGTCAGCATCAACTTTATCTCTCTGTTCAATATCAAAAAATTCTCATAAGAATTCTGTCCAGGATTCGTTCATCGGTTCCCCTAGCATCGCTTTGTTCTACCTCTTGTCAAGACATTTGTCGCCAACTGAAAATCGAGCGCGTTGCCATTTATCGCTTTAACAGCGATTGGAGCGGCAGTTTCATGAATCAATTGGGATTTGCTGAATCGCCGTGGGATACCTTAACCGCTTTCGGACAAGATTTGGTCTGGCAAGACTCGCACCTTCAGCAAACCGAAGGGGGACGCTATCTCAAAAACGAACCGTTTGCAGTCGCAGATATCTATGAGGCAGGGCACTCCTGTTGTCATATCGAAGTACTGGAGCAATTCCAGATCCGAGCGTATGCGATCGCACCGATTTTTGTCGGCGCAAAGCTCTGGGGGTTAATCGCTGCCTATCAACATTCCGCCCCTCGCGAGTGGTATCCCCATGAAGTGAGCTTTCTTGCCCAAGCGGGTGCGCATTTGGGAATCGCTATGCAGCAGGCAGAGATTCTGAAGCAAGCAGAACAACGTCACACCGAATTGCAAGACGCGATCGCGCGCCAACGTGCCCTCACTCAAGTTGTGGGAAAGATTCGCTCCTCTGTAGATACTCACATCATTCTGGATACAGCTTGCCAAGAACTCTGTAAACTGCTCAAGCTAGAGCGAGCTGCGGTTTATCGCTTCAATGAGGACTGGAGCGGTGAATTTGTCAGCCAATTCGGGATTGTCGAACCGTTTTGGGAGCAGACGAATCCCTTTGGTAAAAATTTGGTTTGGGAAGATACACACCTCCAAGAAACTCAAGGCGGACGCTACCGCAACAATGAAAGTTTTGCGATTGCGGACATTTATCAAGCCGGACACTCGCGCTGTCACCTGGATATTTTGGAGCAGTTCAAAATTCGCGCTTATGTCCTGGCTCCCATTTTTACCGGAACCAAACTCTGGGGACTCATCGCCGCTTATCAGCACTCTAGCCCTCGCCAGTGGCAACCCTTTGAGATTGAGTTTCTAGAACAGGTGGGTGCCCAATTAGGCGTCGCCATCCAACAAGCCGAGAATTTAGAGCAATCGAAACAACGGGCGATCGCGCTGCAAGATGCGATCGCCCGTCAACGTGCCCTCACCGAAGTCGTTGGCAAAATTCGCTCCTCGCTCGACATTCACTTGATCTTGAAAATGACTTGCCAGGAGGTTTGCAAACTCTTGCGGGTTGAGCGCGTTGCTGTCTATCGCTTCAATGAGGATTGGAGTGGGGAATTTATCAGCAACTTTGGCATGGTCGAACCTCAATGGGACAGCATCAATCCTTTTGGACAAAACTTGGTTTGGCAAGATACTCATTTGCAAGACACTAAGGGCGGACGCTATCGCAACAATGAGCATTTTGCCGTCAATGATATCTACCAAGCTGGGCATTCGCGCTGCCATCTCGAAATTCTAGAGCAATTTAAGATTCGAGCGTATGCGCTAACCCCGATTTTTGTCGGACGCAATCTTTGGGGGCTGCTTGCTGCCTATCAACATTCTGAAACACGCCAGTGGGGTGAAGTCGAAGTTGAGTTTTTGGGACAAGTTGCGAGCCAACTGGGTGTGGCAATGCAAAGTTCCAACTTGTTGACGCAAACTCAAATTCGCGCCAATGAACTACAACAAGCTGCTGAACAACGCCGGATCTTGTTTGATATCGTCGTCAAGATGCGGGAGTCACTAAACTGGGAAACGCTCGTTAGAGCAGCACTGCCAGAAGTGCGGCGAGTACTCAACGCTGATCGCGTCGGAATTCTCCGGTTCGATCCAGATTCTGGATATTGCAGTGGAGAATTTATTGCCGAAGATGTGCTGCCGAACTTGGACTCTGCCCTCAATGTCAAGGTGCACGATCGTTATGGCGATCAGCACCTCGACCAATTTTCTCAAGGAACTGCCCAAGTTATTTCCGATACGACCAAACTTGAGGCGAAGCTGCCCTATTTCGATGTGATTGAGTGGTTCCAGGTGAAGGCACAAATTACAGTTCCTCTCATGGAAGGCGATACCCTTTGGGGGCTGCTATGTATTCATCAATGTGGTCGGACTCGCCAGTGGGAAGAGACTGAACTAGAATTTGTCACCCAAGTCGCAGCGCAAATCAGCGTTGCATTGCGCCAAGCTAATCTCTTTCAGCAATCGAGTCTACTCGGACAAACGCGAGAAGAAGCAGATCAACTTGCCCAAGCCCTTAGAGAACTGCGTGCGGCTCAACTTCAAATCATTCATGCCGAAAAAATGGCGAGTTTGGGACAATTGGTTGCAGGTATTGCCCACGAGATTAACAATCCGATTAATTTCATTCACGGCAACCTAGAACACGCTGAACAGTACATCCAAGAGTTACTGCACTGTACGATGCTCTATCGAGAGCATTGCCCTGATTCAATTCCCCAGATTCAAGCGCATTGGCAGAATGCGGATCTAGAGTTTACAGTCGAAGACCTACCGAAAATGTTGGAATCGATGAAGGTGGGCACAGAGCGAATTCGCGATATTGTCACATCTTTGCGGAACTTCTCACGCTTGGATGAAGCCGAGTTTAAGACCGTAGATATCCACGATGGTATCGATAGTACATTGATGATTTTGCAGCATCGCTTGAAACCGTCGATCGATAGCCCGATGATTCAGGTGGTCAAAGACTACGATGCACTCCCTATGGTGGAATGTTATCCCGGTCAACTGAATCAGGTGTTCATGAACTTGCTGTCAAATGCCATCGATGCGATCGAAGAACGAAATGTTGAACGATCACCAGACAGCCTTGCAACATCCCCAGGCAAAATTCGTATTTCCACCGCGATGATCGATCAAGATTCTATCTCGATTCGGATTTCGGACAATGGATTGGGAATCGATGAAGCAGCATTGTCTCGGCTATTTGACCCCTTCTTCACTACGAAAACGATTGGGAAAGGAACAGGCTTGGGGCTGTCGATTAGCTACCAAATTGTGACGGAAAAGCACCATGGCAAACTCTACTGCCACTCAACCTCTGGTCAGGGCGCTGAATTTGTCGTTGAGCTACCGATTCGCCAGGCAGGTGTGAGGTAAGTGAGCAGGTAGAACGTCGGTTCGCTCGCCCAAGAGTCCTGAATTGAACGACAGTTGAATGATTTTGCACTCCAGATTTGTGTGAAACGCGCTGTAGATTCAGGACTCGAGCGATTGCAATTCTCTAGCCAGATATCGTACAGACATACACTCAGATTTTTCTCTGAGTCTTACCTTGCTCTTATACAATTGCGATTTCTTGGGAATCCTCACTCCAGTATGTCTTATGGACAAGTCTGGAGTTAGTTGCTCATGCACGTCGCGATCCATCACTATGATTTTGGCTTGGTTGGCTTGTCAATCGTCATTGCCATTCTTGCCTCATACAGCGCTCTAGATCTAGCAGGGCGAGTCACAGCGACCCAGGGCAAAACCCGATTTGCTTGGCTATTCGGCGGTGCGGTGTCGATGGGCATCGGAATTTGGGCAATGCACTTTATCGGTATGTTAGCTTCGTGTATTCCCATACCCGTCAGTTACAACTGGTCTATGGTTGGCTTGTCGATTCTGCCCGCCATTGGCGCTTCTGGAGTGGCATTGTTTATTGTGAGTCAGCCCCAGATTCACCTCACCCAAATGGCTCTAGGCAGCATTTGTATGGGATTGGGCATTGCCGTGATGCATTACAGCGGAATGGCAGCAATGCAGATTTCTGCCACAATTGTTTATGACCTCAAACTGGTTGCGGCATCGGTTGGAATCGCGATCGCAGTTTCAGGTGCCGCACTGTATCTTGCATTTCGGCTGAGAGAGCAAAACTCGTTAAATTGGGCACTGAGACGACTTGCCAGTAGTACGCTGATGGGGCTTGCCATTCCAACGATGCACTACACAGGCATGGCAGCCGTTTCCTTCCGTGTGATCGATTCAGCCCTCCCCATCCAATCGAACTTTAATGCTGGAATCTTAGCGATCGATATTGGTCTAGGTGTAGGACTGATTCTGAGTCTGGTTCTCCTGAGCGCCTTTCTAGATCGCACTCAAGCCCAACGTCTTGCGCAAACTCTACATAAATTACAACAGACGCAAAGCCAGTTGCAGTTACAATCTGAGCAACTCCAAGAATATAGCCACAGCTTGGAACTGAAAATGGCGGAACTCGATCGCAGTCGTGCTTTTTTACAAGCCCAGCGGGAGTCTTCGTTAGATGGGATCTTGGTCGTCGATTGCGATCGCAAGATTGATGCCCATAACCAAAGATTTCTAGACCTCTGGCATGTCCCGATCGATCTGAGAACGACCCGCGATGACCATCGAATGTTGGCGTATGTCGCTGAACAAATGCTAGATCCCCAAGCATTTTTCGAGAAAGTCATCTATTTCTATGATCAGATTCATGAATCTGATCATTGTGAATTACTGCTCAAAGACGGCAGAACTTTAGAGCGAACGTCAGTTCCGGTGAATGCAGAGAATGGAGAAAATTGGGGACGAATTTGGTATTTCCGAGACATCACAGAGCGCAAACGAGCAGAAGCAGAAATTTTGCAAAAAACTCAGGATCTAGAGCAAACGCTCATCGAGTTGCAGAATACGCAAATGCAAATGGTGCAGGCTGAAAAAATGTCGAGTCTGGGGCAATTAGTGGCGGGCGTTGCTCACGAAATCAATAATCCCGTGAATTTCATTCATGCCAACTTAGAGTATGTGGATCAGTACAGCCAAACTCTGCTCAATTGTGTGCGTCTCTACCAGAAGTCCTGTCCTCCCTCTATAGCTGAAATTCAAGTAGAGGAATTGGACTTGGAATTTGTTCAGCAGGATTTGCCCAAAATTCTCAGTTCGATGCGAAGCGGGACAGAACGAATTCGTCAAATTGTGCTGTCACTCCGCAATTTCTCACGTCTCGACGAATCGGAATTCAAAGCAGTCAATCTGCACGAGGGGATCGACAACACGCTACTCATGTTGCAACATCGCTTGAAAGCGACTCCGGAACGTTCAGCAATTCAAGTCAAGAAGGAGTATGGCAACTTGCCGCTTGTCGAATGCTATGCTGGACAACTCAATCAGGTGTTTATGCATATTTTGGTGAATGCGATCGATGCGTTAGATGAGCGAGATGCCAAATTACGATATCTAGAGAGCCAACTCAGCCAAATCCACATTCGGACTTCCGTCATTGAAACGCAATGGGTGCAGATTGCCATCTCTGATAATGGAATAGGGATACCCGCAGCGGTGAAGCACCGGATTTTCGACCCGTTTTTTACCACAAAACCGATTGGTAAAGGGACAGGTATCGGAATGTCGATTAGCTACCAGATCGTCACCGACCAACACGGTGGCAAACTCGAATGCTGCTCTCTGCCAGGTCAGGGAACAGAATTTAGAATCAAGATTCCAATTTGCCAACTAAACAAGCATGAAGCTGTCGTTTGACGATCAAAAGTAGTCGCACTCGGGATGTGATCTACTTATCTATGCCGATTCGGGATAGATAAAAATCCTGCAAGCTATGGAGATAGTTTTAACGATCACTCAAAGCCATCATGTTTGATGCTCAATTTGTGTCGCTCCCTGCCGACTGGCACGCTTTCACGCAACATCTTCCCCTTGCTTTCATCGCCAAAGCCTTTTTAACGCTGTTTGTCATCATCGATCCGATCGGGTTAGTTCCCCTGTTTATCTCGCTGGTTGAGGGTCGATCGCTAGAGGAACAAGCGCGGATTGCCCGACGCGCTATTTTCGTCTCCGCCGCAATTCTTTCGACATTTGCTCTCTCTGGAGCCTTTGTTCTCCGCTATCTTGACATCAGCATTGAGGCATTTCAGGTGACCGCAGGAATCTTACTCTTCAAGATTGGCATTGATATGGTGTTTGCCCATCGTGAGCGAGAAACCAAAGAAGAAGAACAAGAAGCACACATGCGTCAGGATGTGAGTATTTTTCCGTTAGCAATTCCCTTAATTGCAGGTCCTGGTACACTCGCCAGTATGCTGATTCTGATTCAGGAAGCTGAAAGTCATGTGTTGGGAGAAGTGATCGTCTTAACGGATGCCGCGATCGTACTGTTGATTGCTTACGGATTGTTAATGCTGGCAAAGTATTTAGCCCAATGGTTGGGACAGACAGGGGTGAATGTGGTGACTCGAATTTTAGGAGTGTTGCTGGCAGCACTAGCAGTGCAATACATTGCAGATGGCACAATTGCTTTGTTACAAGCGGGTGTGATCCACTTTTTGCAGCAGCATCCGGTCTAGTGAGCGGACATTAGGATGTCAAACTCATTCTGAAATCGGGTCAAAGATGATGTTGCATCTTCACCCCTCGATCGACTCTCTAAACTGGAGCGTGTTGTTTCAGAACTCACCCAACATGTTGCAGGCATAGAATCCTTGAGCAGCTAGTTTTCGCTTCTAATAGCAAGGTTTTGCTTTTGTGAATCTGATGGCTCCTTGATCGGTAATATGATTGCAAATTGGCTTCCTTGACCTAGCTCGGATGTAACTCGAATAGTTCCGCCATGTTTCTCAATAATCTGGTAGCTAACAGAAAGCCCCAAACCTGTCCCTTGACCCACAGGTTTCGTCGTGAAAAAAGGCTCAAATAGGCGTTGCATGACCTCAGGCATCATGCCAACTCCATTGTCTTGAATGTAAATGACAATAGCACCCCCCTGCTGTTTTGTTGTAATCGTAATGGTCGGAACGAACGTTGTAGATACTTGCAATCTTGTCTCGATCGCGTCGATCGCATTGGACAAGATGTTGATAAAGACTTGATTCAGTTGGCTAGCATCACAGTTCACTAGCGGCAACTCACCATACTGATGAAATACCTGAATTGCAGGCAATCCTTTCTTGGATTGCAGACGATTTTGCAGAATTAATAGAGTATTATCTAGTCCTTGGTGAAGGTCAACAGGCTTCATCCCTGTCTCATCCAACCGCGAGAAATTTCGTAATGCCAGCACAATTTGGCGGACGCGCTCAGCACCTGACCGGATCGACTTCAACAGTTTTTGCAGGTCTTCCTCAAGAAAATCGAGACCGATCTCGTCGAGTTCTGCCTGAATCTCTAGATCAGGATTTGGATAATGTTTTTGATAGAGACGCAGTAATCGCAGCAAACTCTGGAAGTACTCATTCGCAGGTGTGATATTGCCGTAAACAAAGCTGATCGGATTATTAATCTCATGTGCTACACCCGCGACAAGCTGCCCGATTCCTGACATTTTTTCTGTCTGTATAAGCTGCGTTTGAGCTTTTTGCAAATCTTGGAGGGCATGGTGAAGCTGTTGGGCTTGTTCTCGCGAATGGGCTTCTGATCGACGTAATGCAACTTCCGTTTGCTTGAGACTTGTAACATTGTGAAAAACTGCAACTCCACCTTGGATCTTGCCAGTCTCATCTGGCAGAGATCGTGCAGTGACACTCAACCAATTTTCCACCAGTGGCTCAGCAGTGCGGGCAAAAACTTCGGTTGCATCGACCGACTCACCTCGAAGTGCTTGCATGAGAGGAAATTCTTCGATTGGATAAGGTGTGGTTTGGTCGGGTAAAAACAGACCTTGGGTGTCTCTCCAGGTTCTTGCCCAATTCGTTAAAGATGAACTTGCGCGAATCCCTAAAATTGTTTCAGCGGCAGGATTCAGAAACACAAACTGACCATGCTGATCAGTCACAACAACTGGATCACCAATACTGTCTAACATAGACCGCAGGGCTTTTAGGGTTGTTTCTGCATGACTCAGCTGTTGTGTATGTTCTTGAAGTTGTGCGAGCGCTTGTTCTAGCTTCGTCGATTTGCTAGAAGTTTCTTGTTCATAGACTTCCAGCAATTGTTCTAGGGTTACAATCTGTGCCTTGAGTTGTTCAATTTCTGCTGATCGATCGGTTTCGACGACTTTGTTTTTTGGTTCCACGACAATTACTTAAGCACGGACTACACAACGAAAAACGGACTGCTGGTCGAATGGTAAGACTGCCATTTTGATGTTGAGGGTTAAAGGCTTAAAAAGCTCAGCAATGTCCCGCTGAATTGCTATTTTGGAGAATAAAATAACTGCGATTAGGTTTCCAGAAGGCAACATGCCTCCAAAACCAAGGACTGATTTGATTTGGAACGGGTGAATAAAGTCTTCTTGAGCCGGAATATGAATCGAGCCTTTGGCTTCTGGAATATGAAAAACGTTGTAGGTGCGCTCTTGTAAGTTGACTAGCAGATCGGGATCAGGAGACAGTACGTTGTTAATGGTTAGCCCAAGTTGGGAGATCAATTGGGAAATCATTGGAGCTTGAGCAACGATTTGTTCACTGGGTAATGGAATGGCTTGATGCCCCCTTGAAGCAGCGCGATCGTTCCATTCGAGTTGATCCCCTGCTGTTGCTAATAGAGTTAGACACTTCATCTCTGGCTGTGCTGGTGAATTGCTCAGCATCCGATCAGCGAAGTGTCGAAGTTCTGGATCTAGATCATGATAGGCATGAGTTTTAAAGAATCGAACTAGCGCGAAAGCATTTTGACCTGTTTCTGGGTCTAGAAAGTGCTCGTAGAAATAGCGTGCCGTCCGGTTTGCAACTTCTTCCATGCTGTCTGCTCCGGTGCCTAGCTTGCGCAGAGCCGCACCACACTCAGTCATATCTCCTAGGGTAAACTTGGTTAGGCTATACATAGTTACAGGCACTGTAGTTAGTTTCTTTGTGCACTCAAGCAGGAAGTCTTTACAAAAGCACGGAAAGTCTCTCAGTGCATGAAACGTAACTCCTACTCAGACAGTCAATCTTGCGATGTCTATAAGATTCCCGCTGACGTTCGCTGTCTAACAATGTGCTTTGCTCACTCATTCTTCTGATGGTGCGGATGCTGCTCTCAGTTGAGCATTTCGCGATACTTTATATGCTGTTCAAACTGCTAAGCCGTGCATCAAGCTTTTTTGCTGCTGGATAATATTGGTTTACTACGTGCATGTATCTTGAGGATTGAATGAAACTAGCGTCCAACTCAATCTTTTGAGATTACGATCGCTCAACGAAAAAATCTGTATTTCATTTTTTACTAAAGTAAAAAGATTTTTTATTGAGGAGCAAGTATATGGCTTAAGTTACAAACTCTAAACTGAGTACCCAGTAAACGAGCCATATTACACTTTGTTTTCAGTGTTGCCGCGATCTCACTTTTCAAAAGAGAAGCTCAACCGTCATTGATGATCAGACTGGCTCAGAAAGAAACCGAATATTGTGTTCTTAGAAACGAGTCACCTATCTCGAACACATCCTCGATCGCCAAAGAACCGCGATCGTCATCTACTATCGCGGTGAAAGAGGACAATCCGCCGCAATCAGTGAGCTTGATCCAAACATTTACACCATTCCCAAAAACAGTAGAATCTCCCTAATTGGAAGCACAATGAACGCAGTCTATCTAGCTGATACTCTACGTCGTAACTGATCATAACCCGATCTCAAGATCGATTGAGCCGGGAAAAAGGGAGCAGGTTGCAGTCGCAGACGTATAACCATTACGCTGATCAATATAAACGTTCTTCGAGATGTCTCCAACGAGGCCCCAACTGGGTTGAATAGTCTCGCAGCACCTCGGTGCCAATTTGGCGGAAAACGAATGTTGCCTATGCGGACATTTGTGATATCCTAAAAAAGGTCAAGCGATAACTCATAAAAAATATCCGATACTTTCTGCTGTTGGATTATCCTTAAATGATGATTCGATCGCTGAAACCTTATATCGGGGCGTAGCGCAGCTTGGTAGCGCACTACTTTGGGGTAGTAGGGGTCGTGGGTTCAAATCCCGCCGCTCCGATTGAATCAGAACCCGCTCTAAGAGCGGGTTTTTGATTTTTGGAACCACGAAAATTAAATCACCCAATTCTTAAAAGATAGGGGCAAATTGGGACGAATCAGGGCGGTTTGGGGCATCAAGTGAGATCGTAAGATCTCAGTTTTGAGGGAGAACGCATGACCCAAAGGAAAGGAAATGTTGTCGTTCAGACTGTGAATGATCGCTTACGGCTTCAGTGGACTTGGACAAAAACGCTTGGTGGAGACGGTAAGCGTTACTGGCTCTCACTGGGACTGTATGACGACGCAGTGAATCAGACGATCGCGCAAAACAAAGCTGCTGTCATCCAGCGCGACATGGAAACAGGTCACTTTGATCCGACCTTGAGCAAATATCAGCCGGATTCTAAAAAGAATGGGGATATAGATCTTTTAAATTTATTTATTCAATTTATTGAATTTAAAAAAATATCTATAGGCTCTACTTCTCTTGAAAAATATTCAGTTCTCAAAAAACACATAGAACAGTTCTTCGGACTAAAACTTGCATCAGAAACTAGCTCGAAAGACTGCTTCAACTTTCGAGACTGGCTACTAGAAAGACAGCAACCTTCTACCGCTTATGAACGGCTTGTGTTGCTGTCGGCTGCGTTTGATTGGGGAATCGCTCAAAAACTCATCTCAGAGAATCCCTGCAAGGTTGTTGCGGATTCGATGCAGGTTCCGTCTCAGAGTGTGCCGCAGCCGTTTGAAGCGGACGAGGCGTTAAAGATCATTGCTGCATTTCGAGAGAGTCCGGATTACAGCTTTTATCTCGACTTAGTGATTTTCCAGTTCTCCATCGGAACCAGGTTTGGGGAAGCGGCTGCATTGCGATGGGGCGCACTTTCGCGGGATTGCTCCAAAATCACCATTTCTGAAGCAGTGAATCGCTCTAAGGAGCGCAAATCGACTAAGAACCATAAGGTTCGCTATTTCGAGGTTCCGCCCGAGTTGAGTGCTATTTTACTCGCCCGTCGTCCTCCGAATTACAGCCCAGAGAATTTAGTATTTCCGTCGCGTCGCACTGGTGGGATGATTGGCTATCGCACGTTCAATGACGCATGGTGGGCAGTGGTGAGTACATTGGATGTTCAGCAATTGCCTCCGAGTAAAACGAGATGCACCTTTGTTTCGCTGTCATTAATGGATGGTCAGAATCCGCTAGAGGTTTGTGCGATGACGGGCCATGATCCCAAAACAATGTTCGAGTATTATGCCCGGTTTGTGGGTTTTCCCAAGGCTCGGTCACTGTATCGAGGTTAATTGCGATTTGCTGCCTCTTCTCGAATTTTTGCGATCGTATATTGCATCGCTTGGTAACTGCTTAGGTTACCTTGCTTAAGTCGCTCTAGTTCTATAAACGTTGCTGCTCTGACGGTTAGCGATTCTGTGTATATGAGTGATGTGCTACAGCGCAAACAAATTCCATAACTACCTGGTTTTGGCTGTTCGTTGTGACCCACTCCTGTCGCGGCATCCACAACGTAGCCACAGCTTGGACAAGCTGACTTCGGTAAGTTTTTTTTCATCGCTTCTTTTTCCTGTTACTCAGTAGTCCTGCTCGATAGTTCTCGATCGCTCTTTGATGCCCTGCTTCATTGTTCCAATTGATTGCCAAATCCTCAATCAGTGGGCGAACGTAGCGAATCGATCTAGGCGATCGTTGAACATAGTGAATGTTTTCAATCAACTTCTTTCCTCTCCATCGTTTCAGGGTGTCAGGGTGGCACTGAAGGATCTTTGCTGCTTCTGCTTTGTGACATAAATCTGTTTCCTTCATTTCGCTCATCGATGTCAAACGCTCCACAACGTGTATTTATGCGTGGATGGGCAATAGCTTGAAACTTGGACTTGTTTTCCGTCCTGAATCAGAATGTGAGCGATTCCTGTGTACTGGTAAGTTCGATACGTCAGTGCCTCTAGCCAGACCAGGTTCTCTGGCTCCAAGAACGCCGATCTACGACTGCCATGATTAAACGCAATCACGGGATAGAGTACGGGCGGATTCGCGCTTTTATCTCCCCAGAAATCAGCATAGATTGCGACTCCTTCTAGCCAGCTTTTGATTTCTACTGGAAGAACAGATTTGAGTGTTCTGAGTCGAAGCTTCGCAACTTCGTTTGAGTCGATCATCTTCTGAGCAATTCCTGCTCTTAAGTTCTGTTGCAATTCAATCTCTGCCATCTTTTTTCCTCTCATCGTCTTTCTCTAACTCATCGCTGAACGATTGCATTAACCCGAGCAAGCTCCGATAAATCCATCGCAGAATCAGAGCCAGCGCGATCGCAATTAGAAAGGTAATAATCAAGCTCATTTCGCCTCCCTGGATTGCTCTAATTGTTTAACTAGCTCTTTTGCCTGATTGCTTAGGATTGTTCGATCCTTGAGATAGTCCAGTAGTTGCTGATAAAGCTCGATCGGGATAATTACTGTTTCTGGCATTCCTCTACCTCCCACAGCCCTGCTGTTTTCGCTTGTTCGATGCAATTTTCTAGTGCATCTTCCAGGCATTCGTACTTCGTAGCGGAGAACGTCTTCTTAACGTCTGGCGTAGTCAGGTGCGCTGAATAACAGTAGTCCCCTGGGTGCTTACAGAACGATCGCCGCACATCCCAGTACCAACCCTTTGCTTCGATTTCTTCGATCGCTGCAAATCGATTAATCGGCTGATCGTTTGATTCACTATTGCTTTCATCAATCAGCCATGCGTTTGAAGATGGGACTTGAATTTGCTTGCCGTCGTCATAATCGATCAGCACCGCCGCAACGGTCATCCGCTTCCAATCGAATAAGACCCCAGAAATTACGCCATTCTTCAGCACTCCATTGCAGAGGAATTCGCATCGCTTCAGCCTGGGATTGATGATTTTAACGTCCTGAGTAATGAGTCCGGACTTCGCCATCTCTCGATTGAACTCTTCTGGACTGATTGAGGGCTTGCATGGCATCACACCCAAATTCATTAATGACTCAGCAATTTCCTCGCTCACCGCTTCGCCATAGTCAGGGGTTGTTTCGTAACGCTCGGAGCTATCATTCAAATGCTCGGAGCTATCATTCAAATGCTCGGAGCTATCACTCAAATGCTCGATAGATTGCGTCGCTGGCAAATCCGCTTCGTTGTGTGAAGGACTAATACTTTTCAGCGTGGCAGGTTTTCGAGGTTTTTTGAGCAGCTCAGCGGCTTTTCTTAGACTTAGTTCCTCAATATTTGTCATGGACTCTAGTTCATGCCATCGCTCGAAAACACGTTGATAGAGCGTCCCGGTTGACGACGGAATTCTGAGCATTTCACCACGCCACGCTTCCCACGCTCCATGCCCAACTCGTCGCTTTGCTATAACGAGGCTCTCTCCGCAAAGCTTGGCGTGTTCGAGTGCAGATCGCGACGCTTCTCTAGCCGCCTCTCTCGCTACACGGGCAACATTCAGTGCCTTCTCACACTCCTCATGAAGCCGCATGATTTCAGCCGCGAGAGCACCAAGTTCAGATTGCTCAATCATTGCGCTCGATATTTTTCTTAAATGATCTGCCCTCCATGAAAACTTGGTGTCGGGAGCACATTCTGAAAAAACTTTGCAGTGAATTCCGTTCGGCTTGCTCGAAAACTCCGCGATCGTGACTGCTTTGTTCAGCCAGATTGACGACATACCTCCAAGCTCCACAATCTGAACTCGATCGCCTTCCTGTAACTCATTGCCGTCGATATCTTTTGCGATTACTTTCTCTTTCACAGCCATTTTTATGAGTCCTTTAGTAGTCGAAGTTGGATTCTCGTTGGATCTTTTCCGTGCCCTGCTAGTTCAGGGGGGGGCTAAAAAACTTAACTGCCCTCGCTCCTCTCGCCTTCGATAGCGGGTTGCAGTTGCATTTTTTCGATGATGCTCCGCATCGTAGGCGAGGTGACAGCCGGAGCACAGCGCTTTGAGGTTGGAGCGATCGCAGTTACTTGGATCGTGGTCAAGATGCGCGACTGTGAGCGTGAATCTTTGTGGTCGCTCTACAAGTGTTGCTAATCCCGAATCATCAGAAACCTCGTCTGCGGTTTCGGCATACCAGTTGTAGTCCTCTTCATTCAGCAAGCGATCGCGGAATGCTGCCCAATCTTCTTTGGGTCGTCGGCATGGTCGATCGCAGTGTTCGCATCGCCACTTCACACCCTGCTTCACAGCAAGAGCAATATCTTTCCAGTTGGAAGGGTAGAGATCGCGATTCATCGGCATGACGGCTCCACCTCCCTCGCTTTCAACCATTCTTGAAGCAGCCCTTTTCTCAGCGCCTCAAACCATCTGTGATGCTCTGTGGTTCGACTTCCAGACATCAACGATCGCACTTCACTCGAAAGCAATTCTCTTGGCTTCAGAGAGCCGCGCACCTGGTACTCGATCGATGGATAGTCCGCAGGCAGAAACACACCATGTGGTACTTCTGGCTCACTTCCGAAGTGCGATCGCGCTCGGATATCAATCCGCTCGAAATTCGGCAGGTTAATCCAGAAGTGCGGCAACGTTGTTTTGGGATTACCTGACGGCATGTGCCGATGACAAATCCCATAGTTGATTTCATGCTCGATCTTGCGTGAAGTGAGCAAGTCGCTAATGAGCAGTGTCGCACCATCAGATTCGGCTTTAGTGCGATCGATGCGAAGTAAATAAGGTTGAAGCCAGTGAATCAAAATTCCACCTCCTCATCGTTGATTCCAAGCATTGCTAAAACTTGTTCGTATTCCGCTTGCAGTCCCTGCACAAGTCGATAGTGATTCGGGTTCTTTGCGAGCTTTGGGATCATCCGCTCAAAGTGTCGCATTCTTGCTTCGAGCCAAACTCGAAATGCCGGAGGGCAATAAGGGTGAATTTCGAGGTTTGATGCTTCGAGCGTGAATTCTTGTCCGTCGGTAGTTCGCACCACCGGGAACTTGTCGAGCAACAATCGCACGATTTCCACTCGCTGTCCCACAAGTGACTGAGACAATGGTTTTCCGACGCGGATAATCGTGGCGGTTTTACCAGTCATCATCGTCTGCTACCTCCTCCACAATGCCGAACTGAGCGAGATTCACATCCTTGACAATCGCGCCATCAAACATCTGAGCCAGCCTCCGACAAGCAAGGTCAACTTCATCAGGAATCTGCACCCGCTCAATTCCGTTGATGCTGAGTCCGTTCGCAGTTCGTTCGACTGTGACCACCGCCCCATCTTTGAGGATGAACTGGCGAGGGGTTTTGAAGCTGTCAGGTGTCGCGGGTTGCAGCTCGTCAATCGGATGAAGGTTGCTCAATCCGTCGATCGCGAATTTATGCTTGCCGTCGGTCTTGAGTTGCACGGGGATAAATGCCGTGTCCTTGTGAAGTGCGATCGCGTTTCGGGTGAGCCAGGAGGGTTTAGTAGTCATGGGTTGCCCTCCTTAACCAGAACAATTTCAGCATCGTCTATATCGGCTTTTACACGTTCTGCAATCTTTTCTGCTGCGATCGCCTCTACTTTTCTCCACCATGGCTGCACTTGTTTCTTGCTGTCTTTGTTTTCAAGCAACAGAAGTAAATCGACATAAATTTTTCGATTATTTACCGTTGGGTGCGCATATCCCAGAAACGATGAGCCTGAATTATCGGTTGCTGAAAACAGGTAGAACAAAACACCCGTCAGATTCTGAAATGCGGTTCCGCCTAAGCGCTCTCGTGCCTGTGTCATCGCAGTTTCGTACTCAATCGATCCGACTTCAAAGATTTTCAGTCTGATTGGGGGGTTGCCGAAATCTGGATCAAGTTGTTTGCGCCGTTTAGCCTCTCCCATTGTCGCCATTCTCCCAGGCTTGTTGGCTAAATGTATCCGCTTCTGTAGACAGGTCTAATCGGTCTGTATCTGCTGCTAGCAGTGGCTTTCCATTTATTTGTGGCTTTAAAGTTGTCGTTGTTGTCTCACTCTTCTTTCCATTTCCGTTCAGGTGTCCATTACTGGTCAATCCGTTTGAGGAGTGTCCATTTTGTCTATTTGGCGCAAATTCAGAATTTTCAATACTTTGACCGTCTACAGAGGTGACAACATCTGGCGTATATTGTCGTAAATCCGGTCCATTTCGCGACGCTGTAGGCAGTGTTGAATCGATATCAGGAAACTCTTCTGAAGCGTATGTAGACGCTTGCCATTCCAGTTGTCTACCAGTTCCGCGTGTTGAACCCAATCCCATTGCTTCGAGTTCACGGAAATGAGATCGCACAGTATCCGGTGACAACTTTCTGAACTCTCGGCATAAGTTCTGTGCGTCACGGGCTTTAATCCATCCCTTGCGCTCTGACAGTCGAATCAGTTTGGTATAGCTTTGCTCTAGTTCTCCCGACTCGTTGCCACCTTCAGCGTGAATCAGTTTCACTTGTCCGATATAGAACTTCGCAAGACTGATCGCTGCCTTCATTGTTTCGAGTGAAATCTCTTCACTCGGTTGTCTACCGCTGTCTACAGCCGAGTTGATGCAGTGCAGCAAAAGCGCTAGAGTGCCCGTGTCGCCCTTCATTTTGGCGTATACAGCCCGCAGGCCTTGCTGGGGTTGTGTTAGTCGTAAGTCGTCCAGTTCGTTGTACCATCTCGCGTAAAGCGATCTGGCTTCTGTAGACATTCGGTAAGTTTTTGGCTCAAATGATTCGAGTCGGACATAGACCCCGTGCAGAAAATCCGAAATGTCGTAGCTCGTCTCATCTTCCGGAAATCTTGCGGGCTTGATTGGTAAAACCGTCCACAGAAAACGCGCCCATTGCCCAGTCGGGTCAGAGAAGTCCCCGATCATTTTTCGGAGCGTGTCAGGCTGAGTCGATCCGGTAATACTGAACGCGCTTGACTGAACAAATGCTCGCTTACCGCTGGCGCGATTCATTTTGATGCCTGTGCCATCTCGCCCAGACAGGATCGCCTCTTTGTCCGCTCCTTTGCCATTGCGATATTGGTTCTGTCCCCCAATGAGAGCGGATAGCTCATCAAACCAACCCAGGAATCCGCGATCGGGTTGTTGAGATTGAATCAGTACGATCGCTTCTCGTGTAGCGTCGGTTGTGTAGTATTCATGCACCGCAGGTTTTTCCGGTGGTGTCTCATCACTGTTTCGCGCCCGCTTGTTTTCTGCCTCCCAGTCTTGCAGTGCATAGGCGTGATCCTCTTCAGCTTGCGCCTGCATTCGGAACAGCGGTTTAAGGATTGTTTTTTGTGTGGGAGATTTGCTACTACCTGATTCTGCAACAATGCCCGTATAGAGAATGGGTAGAGCATAGAACTCGGTAGCTCGAATGAGTTCAAGCTGTGTTCCGGTTTTAAGCAAGCTGCCTGCAACAGGAAGTAAAGTTGTTAGCATCGCGGCTGTGTTGCTGCCAAGATAGGTGGCAATCTTTTCAAGCGGAGTTGCGAGGCTTGGTCGGAGATATTTCGAGAGTTTTAGCTCGTAGTTGCCAATCTTTAGAAGTTGATTGATTTCGGTAACGCGATCGCTTCTAGTTTCAGCTTCTTCGATCTCTTGTTCTTTGGTGTGATAGAGTCTCCAGACATCGTTTGTAAAATACTGAAATCGCTTTGCAACAAGCGGAATCTTGATTTCTAGCTCTGACTTCGGCAAGCTTGCCTGAACTAATTCCTCGATCGTTTCTTTTAGGGTTGAAGGTTCAATTTTCTCGCCTGGGGTGTGCTCGATCTGCTGCTTCCTTTGGTCTGCGATTTTAATGGGAACAAAGACAGCTTGTCCGCTGCCAGGAACTGTCCCAAAAAACTCATACCCTTCTGGGGTGAATCGCTGGACATCCTCTTCGCTTTCGATATAAGCGCACCAAAGTTCTTCTCCGCGTGTGTAGCAGGGGTGATGCACCCCTCCACAGACTTTGCACGGATCTTCAGGGGAGCATGGGACGGGAGCAAGCTGTGTTATCTTACTGCTATTTTTCTTGCTCATTGTTCGCTCCCTGTCTCTAAAAATACTTTGGGGTCACAGTTGTAATTGCTGAATTTGCTCAGTAAACTTGAGTCACATTCAAAGTTTTTTGAGAGCGCGTCCCCACGCGCTTTTTGCTTATTCATGACTTTTGACTCTCCAGATAGCTGATGTAGGCTTTGAGCAATGCAACTAGTTCAGCTAGCATCTGCTACCTCCTGAACAATATCGATCACTGCAAAATGCACATGCTCTGCCTTTTTGCTCCCGTCCCAAAGGACAAGCGCGTACTCAGGTTTCCCGACCCGGAAAACCACCAATTCGTCTGAAACCGTAATGCCCTCTTTGCGTGGATATGGATTCTGCCCAGAGAAGTGCAGGGGTTGCGCTCTCTGTCTGACCTTCAAATCTTTTCTGTATTCAGCCTTTCGCATGACGGTTCTCCTTACGCTGAAACGGGATAACATTCGACTGTCGAAGCTGCAATCTGAGTAAATAAAGCTCGGTCGGGATTGATCTGCGAATTAGAAATTTTGGTAACTGTGGCTTGTTCATGCGGCGACCACCTCCGCTCTTACAAATTCATCAGCCGGAACCCAGCAACCTAGCTCACTGCTCGTTTTGTAGTGCAGGACAATCCGCTTCTTGGTTTGCTTGCGATTCCAGCAAGTTAAATATTTTCGATCGATTACTTTGACTCGCTCGCCAGAGATCGAAACCGCTTCAAAGGTCGATCTCACTTCTTGAATGCTCAAAAACATCGACTCGGGTGAGTGCTCTTCAAATTCTGAGATCGCTTCTTCGGGCGATGCAGCGTGAACCATCATCCAGTCGTTATGAGTGCCAGTAATTTCGTAAAGCATGATGTTTGGTGGGTAAGTGGATGCGAATCTGAGTATCTAGGGAGAGCAACTTTCACAGACACAGAGCAGAACAGGCTTTCCCCACATTTCGCCAGGGATTGTTTTGTGGATTGAGCGACGTTGCCCACATCGCGAGCATTTCGCCGTGCCTGATGTCTGAATTCTTTGAGCGGTACGTTTCGCCGCTTCTTCGATTAAGCCGATCGCTTCCGGCACGTCTTCTTTGAGTTGCCTGGTCTTAAGTCCGACCTGCGATGCGATCGCGCCTGTCGTGATGTCTTTTGCTGACATCCTCCCCAAAACCATCTGAACTCGAGCCAGGATTTCAGACCGATAAATCTCCCATCCACCGACGTATTGCATGGCGATGCGATAGTGAATGATTGCTGCAGGACGAAATACTTCGGTCGGGTAGCAGTCCGCTTTTTTGCAAACTTCCTCGATCGTCAACGGCTGGCGGTCGGCTCGCATCTGATAGAAAACAGCGTCGAGTCGTTTCAGCAGTGGGGTGGTTGAGGTTTGGGGGCTGGTCGTCATAGGTCGATTGGCATTCGTGTAAAGTTGTGCGGACTGAGACTTTTGAGGGATTTCGGGCTGTTGAGTCTTGCGACTTTGTTAAGATTTCGCTAATCTGGAGGGAATCGCGGGTTATTCCGTAGATTCACTATTTCGCCCCCCCCTGACTTGTGCAGGATTATGAAACGAGCGGTTAGCTTTGTTTTGTGATTCAAAAAAAAACGAGCGGTCGGTGATGCGGTTGGTGGTTTAGATTAAATAATTCAAAAAAGTTGCTTCGCGCGTCGCCAAACCGAGAGAGCAGCTTTTTTGTTGTGAATTTTTCTAGGAGGCTTCTGGTAAACGCTTTTTCATTTGCTTGCGTTTCTTCAGTTCGGTTACCCCATGCCGTTGGCGGCGCAAATGATAAAGCCGCAGAACATCCCAAGGCTCTAACCCAAGAATTTTCCCAATCCGAATCAAAGTCGTTTCTTTAAGGGCTTGTCCGTTGTCGTATCGACAAAGTTGTGCATGGCTTATCCCTGTTCGTCGAACAAGGTCGGCACAAGGTGTTTCGACAAAATCTTCAATTGACGACATGTTTACCTTGCAGTTAACTTCTTACCCAAGGATCATACACTCTTCTTCAATAAATAAGATCTAAATTATTTGCACTGGTAACTTTGCTGCAAACTGCAAATTGTGTGAAGCTAGAAAAATCAGCAGCAGTGTTGCATGATGCACGGGCAGTAGGTTTTGCAGTTTGAATGAGTTTCTATACCCCTGAAGGACTGAGAACGATCGCGCTTCTGATCGACGATACGATCGCCAAAAAACTTTACAGTCAGAATTCTTTAGCTGAGTTGGTTGGCGTTGCTGGGAACACGATTAAGGGGATTCGCCGCAATCGCACCAATATCGACGAAGTTCATTACAAACCTGATCCTGATATTCTGCTAGCACTTGCCCCACTACTGATTGATCCGAGATCGGGAAAGCCGTTTGAGTCGGAAGAATTCTTGAGGATTGCCCGTGGGCAGGTTGTACTTGATCCTGCGCTCTACGTTGAGGCAGATGCACCGTTTGTGGCTGAAATTAAGCGCTGGATGCAGTTGCATGGGAAAGACGAGTTAGCTTTTGCCCGTGAATCCAAAATCCCAGTGCGAAAATTTCGTGAGTTGCTTCAGGGGCGATTTCCAACGCTGTTTGAGTTGATGCAGCTTGGAGCCTACATGTTTGAAGATCAAGACCCCGCCCCACTCGCGAAGCTACTGGGGATTGACCTGAATGCACCGATCGATAAGTTAAAACCGCGTAAGCCTATTTGATTGGATATATCAGCGCTAGTCGGACGGGTAGAACATAACAAGAGATACCTCGGTGTAAAATCCGAATTGTTTTGATGCCGAGTTGCTCTGCCAGAATCGCAATTTGGTCGATCGATTTAGCAATTTTGGTAACTTCGGCTTCTTTCATGCAGTCGATTTGTAGTTCTGTTTTCATGATTAAAAGAGTGCTGTTGATAAGGATTGGAGCTTGATCCACAAACCAGGCTGTGAATGCGGTTCCGGTGTGTAAGTCATTCATTCATTGAAAGCAATAGAGCCGTTCAGGATGTCTGTAATTTAGTACAAACGTGCTGAAAAAAGAATCACATTACTGAGTGAATTGGAATATTTCGATAACAAATTGTACGATCGCGAGATTTTTCAATCGTTTGGGCACGATGCTGAAAGTTTCTCGATCGAATCTATGGACACCTACTTCGACCCACAGAATTTGGAGCATTGGGCACTTCTGACGAAGCTAAGAGACTTAGCGATTCAGACCCAGAGCGTCGAATTGCAGGAGAGGATTCTTGAGCTTAGAGAGCAGCTCCTGGATGTGAAAGAGTCGCTGTTAGAGATCAGGGAGGAAAACCTTAATCTCAAAGAAGAAAATGCGTCTCTTAAGAAGAAACTGGTAGAACTCAATAAGTCGTTGTGTTAAAACGTTTGGAATCGTTGGAGGACTCAGAAGAATGAAACCTCAGTACAGCATGGTGATTCAGTGGTCAGAAGAAGACAGTCTCTATCTGGTACATCTGCCTGAGTTCCCCTCTCAACAATTCGTGACGCATGGCGAAACCTACGAGGAAGCCGCTAAGCGAGGGCAAGAGGTAATCGAAATGTTGGTTGAGGATTATCAGGCAAGCGGAAAGCCTTTGCCTCAGCCTCAGCGTGTGGTAGAAGCGGCTTAAGCGATCTCATTTTTCTATGTCACTAAGCTTAATGAATGCTGGTAAGTGTTGGCATCGATAATGAGAGTAGTTCTCGTTTCTGGGAAACGAGAATTCTAACTAAAAAGCAACGCGATCGTAGAAATGCGATCGCGTTTTTCTATGCCACTAAGCTTAGTGGATTCTGTTGGATGTTGGCATCGATAATGTCGCCTTCGTGAATGATCACATGCTCGAAATCGACTTCAACAAAGTAGTACCAGCCGGGACAGGTTCCAGTCTCGTAGGCAATCGCGACTCTAGTGAAATACATGCCGCAGATTCGCCCCTGCTTGGATTCTTGCTTGGACTGGCAAAATCTTGCGATTTGCCAGAGCGAATACTTGGGTTCGGGTGTGGGGTCGGCAAGGAAGGCTTGGAGCTGTTGCTCGAATTCTTCGGGTTGTTCGGTGTCGATCATGGTTTTCTCCTGATGAGCATAGAAAAACCCGATCAGCAGAGGCTAATCGGGGGTTACGGGTTTTTTCGTATCTAGCCGAAATAATCGAAACGAAATAAGGGGAGGCAGTTTTAAGCCTTACGAGGGCATCAGAATCTCACTGGGGGTAAGAGCGTCACTAAATGCTTGTCGCTACTTATCCGACTGGCAGTAAGTTCGATCGCGTTCCTCACGGATGCAGGGGTGGATCTCTAGCTGAAATTTGAATGTTCATAGATTTTGAGGGGACAATAGATTTGCCTCACCAGAAAGGGTGAGAAATAAGAGTAGTCAGCAGTACCGGGAAGTTCGGCTGATTGCTCTTATTGGTCGATCGGGCACTCTGGGGAAAACCCTTCCCGGTAATCAAACATGAAAAGAATTTTTGCGATTCCTGCGATCGCGCTTTTGCCATTGCTTGGCTGTCAAAGCGCTTCAAGCCCAGAAAATGTAGTCAGTCTTTATCTGGGAGGGTTGCAGAATCAGCAACCTCAACAACAGAAGGAAGCCGCCTGCTTTGCAAGTGAAGGCGTAAAAGCCAAGCAACCGCTTCTAGAAATCCAGAAATGGGAGATTCTTGACAAAGAGATAAAGACTGAATCCGATGACCCAGACAGCAAGTACAGCTTGGTACGGGCGAAGATTCAGGAGAAAAGCTTGGGCGGAATGGTTGTCGATCGCACCTGGATTTTCAAGGTCTGGAATTCAACCGAACTGTTTGAGCGCAACAAACGGATGTTTGACAAGTCCAATCGAGACGGACAGCGCGTTATGCAGCAGGCGAATGAAGTACTGAAGGCAGCTGGAAAAGAGCCTGTGGAGGCTCCAAAACCCATTGTTCCAAACAGAGAGCAGTATTCTTCTCGTCCTTACTGCATCGTGGCTTACGAAGGACAGTAGCGGACTAAGCCGAATTGATAATCTCTTTGAGCGATCGTAGAAATGCGATCGTTTTTTGTTGCTTATTGAATTGATGGAGTTGAGCGAAATTGTCATGATTCGCTTGCCCTCCCCTGAAATAATGTCATTAGGCTTCACCTTTACTCTAAACGGTAGGTGGAGTACGGGAGCGATCGCGATTCTGTGGAAGGAGGCGCGGTCGCTTCGTTTTTCCATGTTTACGCAGAGATTAACTGCGCTGGTTTGATGAGGACTAGCAAGTCGCCAATTTCACAATCAAGAACAAGGCAAAGCCGCTCTAGTGTGTCTAGAGGGATTGATTTGGCTTTACCGTATTCAATCTTCTGAATATTGGCGAGAGACATTTCTAGCTCTCTTGCGAGCGCATTTTGGGACAACCCTTTAGCCTCTCTTAATTGCTTAAGTCTTACCTCCACTGGCATATCCTCAAATACCTACCGAGAGTATAACGGAACCCCAGTAGTCTAACTATTGATATGCCTTATGCCTAGATAACTGTTAGATAACCTACTTTCATATATCTAACTATTGCATAACCTACTCTCAGTAGGTAATACTAAATACAAGAAAGAGCGGCACGCCTGGACAGCAATCACCGCTCCTTCCGAGAAACCTTACATTTCTAAAATAATCATGACACAACTTCTAAAACCGATCGACTATTCCGAGATCAAACATCTCGAAGTCGATCTGCGTTTCAGCACTGAAGAGCTTGAGAATATTCTCTACGGCTCCAACTGTCCCCAAAAGAACCGCACCTTTCCCCGCAATCCCTCACCCGACGAACTCCGCAACAAAGGCTATCAAGACGGATTTCGCGGTGTCAATTCTCAATCCTTCTGCGATAACCCGTTTTACGACGAAGGCTGGAAGCTTGGCTATTCCGACTACAAGAAAAAGCAAATCCTCGATCGAGGTTTAGTCGTCGTTCTGCAATTGACTGACATCGATAATGCGATCGCTCAACAAAACGACTGGGCAACCCGCGCTCAAGACGGAGAAGTCGTCGAACTCACCTTCATGACCGACTTCAGAGAATATTGGCTCTGTGCAAGTCAGTCACTCGTCGATCGCGTTCTTCAGTTCTAAATCCGCAACCGTTGCGGAAATTCATCGCTGCGTACAGGCAGATCCCGAATCTGCCTTTCCTTCTCTACACTCAGGACTTGTCACATGAATTCTAAAATTTTCTCGATCGCTGCTTCTGTTGCTTTAATGCTCGCTGGTTCCGTTCCTTCTGCGATCGCTTCTTCCGATGTGCGCTGCTTCGTTGGTCGGCTTAACGGTGATGCACTCTGTCCCAAATTCGATAGTAATGGGCAACTGAAATCGACTACTCGTATTAATCGCAAAGGAAAACGCTCGGTTATCCGCCGTCAGCAGCCCCCGGCGCGCCCTCTAGTGCTTTTCAAGCCAATGGGGTCATATCGTGGCAACCTCAATTCAAATCGTTAATCACGAGGAATTGAGCCATGTTTCAGCCTCGAATTAGCGAGCTTTCAGCAGTTGCTCTCGAAAGCATCGGACTCAGTTCAGCCGATTTAGAAGAGAACGAAGAATAGCGAATCAGAGCGATCGATAGATCTTCGGATTTGTCGATCGCTCTGATTCGCTCACTTTTTGCGATTTTTGCGCGACAAACCGATTTGTTGTTAACAAGTGAACCACAAGCATGTGCACAAGGAATTGACTTTTCTTGTGCACATGCCCAGAACATACACAAGGAAATTAAAAAACCGCGATCGATAAATCATCGATCGCGGTTTGTTAGCCGATATCGGTATCGACGAGTTGACTAGCTACATTGCGTTAGCCAGTTGCTGCCACCGCCAAGTTGCTAGAATGTATCCAGCATTGGACTTAACCGGGGCATTAGAGGAGGAGCTTCTTAGCTCCCGTCCAGCCTTGCTCGCTTGAGCAAAAGTGAGAATTGTGGTCATAATGGAAGTAATCAAATTAAACGACACCGAGTTTGTGGACTCGGTTTTTTCTTGATCCAGTCCCACTAATGTTTGTAGCATTAGTGGGACTTCTGCTTTAAATATACCTTATTACTCTGACGATCGTTAGAAAAAAGATCAAATTTCTGGAGTATTTCTGACGTTATCAATAAATCTTAATACTGATGACATATTTGTGCCAACAAATGTAAGATTGAGTCACCCAATAAGGAACTCATTATGATTAGTGGATTCACGAGACAGGAGGCTCTTTCAATAACTGGAATAACCGCAGGGCGATTGACCTACCTAGATGAGACAGAACTGGTTTCCCCACAGAAGTTTGGTAATCCCAAACGTCCGAAGGTAATTTACTCCGTAGAGCAGATTATTGAGTTAAAGGTCATTAGCAGATTAAGAGAGAAGCTGTCTCTCCAGGAAATTCGGAAAGTGCTCGAGTTTCTGAAGAAACGAAACTATGAGCAGTCCTTGTTTGACTGCAAGCTTATATTTGTTGATGAACAGCTATATCTCATCGAAAACTGGGAGCAGTTTGGAACGATAGTTCTCACAGCTTCAGGGAAAAACAAAGGACAGGTTGTTATCCACGAGGTTGGCAGGATTGGAGAGGTCATCTCAGAACTAAAGCGAGAAGCTGAGAAACATCAAGTCTTGGATTTTGAGAAGCGAATTCAGGGAACACCTTTAGCTGTTTAGAGAATACGATTGAGCTGAATTATGAGAGATAAGATGCGATACGCGGTCTTATCCCAGATTAAGTCTTTACAGCTACGGCGTGGCTATCGGTAGAAATCCGCCGAAGTTCCCACTTGATACGACGACTGGGAGAAAGTATCAAAAAGCTCGATCACATGGTTTGTCGATCGAGCTTTTTGATGACACGCATCGGTTAACGAACCCCTACTCTTCACCACTCTTTAAAGACAGCCACGTATTCCCTTGATGCCAGTGCCTCCTTCATTCGTAGTAGCGCCGCCTCAGAATATTTTTGAACTTCTGTCTTTTTCCCAGTCTTCACAGCTTTGTGATACTGGTTGTCGTTCTTAAGACCAAGCACCCGACCCATTTGTTGCACATCATGTAGTCGCACATTTAACTTTTCCGCTAGCTCAGCAGACGTGTAAATGTAATACTCTTCAGAAGCTAATGTAACTTTAGCAAGAGCGAGATCGGTTGCGCTGGAGTCAGTAGTCACTCGCAAAGCAGCATCTTCCGCAGTACCATTTTTCACGCCTTCAATGTGATCCATCATTCGATTGATGCTCACCTCTAGCCTTGTGATTTTTGCGGCAAGTCCTTGCTCTAAAACTTCAGCAATTACTTGCCGCATTTCATCTGTAGTTGTCTCAATCTTGGGGCTAGCTTCTCGTTTTGATCGAGCTTGAGAAATGGGAATAGGCTTGGGTGCATCCTCTTGGGGCATCAGTTACTCCTTAAGCTGATTGAGCAGCCTGAAACTTTTCAATCCAATGATTCCGTGCTTGATCTTCTAGGCTATTGATCATTGCCTCCAACTCTTCTTGATCCAGCCAAGTCAATGTCTCCTGCAAAACGGTCATCACTTTGTCGCGATCTATAAAGCTTTTAGAGCTAGCGACATAAGCGCCTAACCCTGTACCCCAGTCAAATCCTGCCCCAATATCTCCACCTGCTTCCTCTTCAATACGAGCAGCTTCTCTCAGCCATTCGTCACCGAAAATATCTAAGTTAGAGTTCATTCCTGTTGCCTCCTGCTTGGTGTTTTTCGCAGTCTCTTTACTCTATATCTCAACACGTCCCCACTCGAAGTAAGCCAGATTTTGTTTATCAGGGTCTGACCCCAAATTTTTCATCCCGTTCTTTGTGTAAAAGGACTCAGCTCTGGGCAGTGAGTGAAGAGCAACTCTCCCTCCATACTCCAGTTCAAGACTCCTTAACCTGGCAAATTCAAGCAGAACCCTTCCCACACCTCGAAATTGCGGTGGATTTTGAATAGGTTGGCGATTCCAAGGAGCTGTTGCCAGGAGATCTACATAGACAATATTTTTGCCTGGCTCAAGCAATGATCGATGCCCATCAATTTCAATCATCATCATTCCTTGGTTAATTCGCTCATACTCAATTACGTACTTCTCATAGCTGAGACACGAAGCTGTGAGTCTATTCTTTTTAATCCAGTCCCAATGCCTATCTTCTTCGGTTGCTATTTGAAGCCGGGGCTTCCATAACGTTTCAAAAGAGTCTAAATGCTCTTGAGTGAGACTAGTCAAAACCGCATCAACAGGCTGATCGTCTGCAACGCGAAGAAGTCTGATTGCTTTCTGCAACGTCTATTCTCCATTTCCGTCAGAACTTACAGGAGTAGAAGTTCTGATTTGTCTTTGTCCAGGGTTTCAAAATAGAGCTTCTCACCCTGAGCAATTCGATGCTCCAGCACCCCCATCATCCTGAGAGCCTGTCGGAGAACGGCAGATTTGCTCATCTCTTTCTTTTCACTCAAATCGTTTAGAAGCTCTAGTTCGCTTTCCGTAAGGTTGAGTGAGATCAGGGTTTTTTTGCTCAAAATTCATTTCTCCTCCTGCAATATTTGAAATTATATACGTTATATATAAAAAGTATATAGAACAAATGTATGGATTACAAGTGTTTTTATCAAATTCATTACGTTAACAACCTTGATCGATGATTTGTCGATCAAGGTTGTTGCGGTTTTATTGATCGCTGTTGCTTATGGTTCGACAGAAAAACTCTCAGACATAAAACTGTCATACCCAAGCTCGTGTGAGCCATAGGTGACTTCGTACTCGCTTCCTGCTTCTCTCAACGCTTGATGAGCCTCACCCTCGGTCATACAAACTGCATACAGATGCCAAGGATTGTTTCTGACTACTCCCCACCCTTTTACCCAACCGGGGTTGTCAGGATCGGGAGGAAGACCGTCCGCTACTTTTGCTTTCTGCGACACTGTGTTTCTCCGACAACTGAATCCATTTCTGTACTCGCGATCGATAAATCATCGATCGCTCTTGTGATGCTCTATCAAGCTATCGATCGCTAGACTGTAACCGCTTTCTTCCGAGGTCGTCCGCCCTTTTTCCCGTTTTGCCGAGATGCTTCTGACTTCGCAGTCGATCGCTTCTTACCACCTTGCCGTCCTAGTTCAGACATTGAAGGCTTAGTGCCCAATATTCGATAAATCAGCCCAGGAACACTGAAATCAACATCCAGTGTTTCCCAATGAATACTGCTGCCATCTCCTGAAAGATGCACATCAGCAAGCGCTTCTTTTGAGGCATCTGCAAGTTCTCGAATCAAGGGTACGGGAAACGAGAACTGAGCACGATTAGTTAGCTCGATCGTATATTGCAATTTGCGCGGATAGAACTTCACAGATTCAGCACGCGGTTCTGTCGAGGCAGCTTGAACCCAAGCCGCCTTCGCCTGGGTAATTTGGCTCTCTAATTCGGCTTCACTGATTTCGTTCCTCCATTTCTTCTCTGTCATGGATCTTCTTCCATTCAATTAATAATTTGTCTTGGTTATCCGCCACGAGCTGCCACGCTTTGCGGATATCAGCGCTTTTAAGATCTGGGTGCGCTTGCAGTAGTTTTGGTGGATTGCTATCGTCACCAATACTGATTTTTATATTCTTATCTCCCCGACTTTTCTTCCTACCTACGAACACGTGAACGTGCGGCGGAAGATGATCATCGGAGTAAATGTAAACGAACAGGTTGTTTGTCGAATCTTCGAGAATTTTGCCCATCGAAAAAGTCCTGAAAATATCGGTTGATTTCAATTAACAGCATCGAAAAATCCTCATTTTTTGCTTGATTATCATATAGCATAACCTAACGCTTGGGTTTTTTGCAAGCGTTAGGTTATGCTGCGCTGAAGTGGCGGCGTGACGATTGGGAGAAATCCGCCAAAACTCTCATTGGGTTCGACGCTTGGGAGAAAATATCAAAAAAGCGCGATCGATGGTTTGTCGATCGCGCTTTTGTTGTATTGGGCGATAGTTGTCGATGTAGATCGCTCTTTCTTGTTAATCCGGAGCCTCCCCATTCTCCAGGCGCTCAATACTCAGTTTCAGTTTTTTATTCACCAGCAGCCGATTTTCAAATTCCATCTCGATCGACTCCTTTCTTAGAAGTTCTGGAATTCCATCTACGACTGCCCGCCTCAGAGCTTCTGTCATATCAATTCCCTTACGCTGAGCATACGCCTCAAGCCTCTGCGCATCTGATTCTTCAATTCTTAGCGTGAATTGTCGCTTTGGCTCGTTCTGTCTAGGGGGCATGGATTCTTCTTGCAGGCTTGTTTTAGTCATGATTTTAGGTCGTTTTGATAGATACCTCTCAACATTATTAGTTTTATAGATTCTTCTTGCATTCTTCTTAGAATCTTGTTACTGTCATTTCTAGAACTTCCAAAACTTCTGGAACTTCCAATGACACAGAAAGAAATGAAAGACCTGAAAGCATTTGCCCGCGATCTACGAGAGCGAATGCACAAGGATGAATTCTTAACCTTTATCAAGTTGCTTCTGGACTTGATCTAACTTCCAAAACTTCTAGAACTTCCAAAGGAGAAATGACATGGTTGCCTCGAAAGAACGTGTAACCCTAACCCCGATCGCGGATATTGCAAACGCTTGGGGCGTGAGTGAGAAACAAGTTAAGAACTGGGTTGAGTTTGTGTACCAAGCCTTCGATGTATTGCTGCCTAGCGCTGGACCGTATCCAGAATGGGGTGTGAGACTTCTGGAAATTACAGCCAAACACATCAGCATCAAGTCCAGCTTCTACTTTGCAGAGACAGGCGAAACCCGTCGATTGAAGTCTCACGAATTCATCAAGAAGATTCGGGGAATGCGGCAAGAGGGACACTTCGCAGAGTTTCAACAATTCCAGAATTTACGACCGACTCAGGCGGAGGTGGAAGAGGATCAGGCAGTTGCAGAATTGGCAGCGATTACACGCGGCATTGACCAAGAAGTGGAGCGGGCAAAGTCCAAGATTGATGCCTATGCCGACACCAAGATGGATGAGTTGGCAGACCATATTGAGCGCACACCGTTGCGAATGATGGGAAGTTTGAGCGAACGCCTGAAAAAGCGCCGTCAGTTAAGTGGCATCAACGAAGTGATTGACGTGACCTATTCCCGCACAGAACTTCCAGAAGTTTCGGAAGTATTAGAACTTCCCGGCGCATGACCTTACCTTGGGCACGGTTTCTCATCCCTGCCCTTTCATTTGGGATTGTTTATCAATTGGTGAATGACTATGAAACTTTTGCCCAATCTCAGCAAAGTCCCCGTGTGGATGTCGTTGAGCATGATCGTATCGAGTCCCCTGCTCGCCTATCTTTTGGCGAGTCGTCCCGTTGACTCACTCACGATGGACGATGTTAGTCCAGGCACTCTCATCAACAAGATTGCTCAGAGTGCAAACCCTGAGACTCTTCCCGTTCCTGCCCCTGCTCCTGTGGGACGGTATGAAGAATCTCAATCGGGAAGTCCATGCTTTCCCCCACCGCAGGTAACTCAACCTCGATATCAACTCAGAGCTACTGATACGACTTCTGCGCCTGTTGCCCGTCGTCCTACTGGCTCGTATTGGGATAAGAATGCTTCTCCTCAAAGCTATGAGGCAAAGGTCTTGCTCAATGTTGCACCTGGCACAACTCGCAAAGCGATCGCTAGCAAGCTTGGAGATATGGGCAACTACTCTGGAACGACTGCAACTTATGCAACGGCAGACGGGACGATTCAGATTAACTTCAATCCCAAGCCACGGCTACTAGATGACACGGTTGAATGGGTGGGCTTTGTGCAATGACACAACACCCAAGCTGGTCAGAACGAATTGAAACTGCGATCGCAGAACTCGAAGCCGAAGGCGAAACTGCAACGGCTGATCAAGTTCGAGACGCAATTGAACAAACACCGGAGGAATAAATGAATCGAAAAATAATCAGTGCTGCACTGGCTGGATTAATCCTTGCGACGACTGCGCGTCCTGCCCACTCCAATCCGGCAATGGTTGCTGCGCCTGCTCTCTGTTCCACCGGGGTTGGTTGCGTCTTTGTTGGCGTTGCTGTGATCGGCGGTCTGTCCTATTACGTTTGGCAGAATAGCCAGACCGGAGACAGATATCACCAGCCTGTTTATTCTCAAGGCACTGACCCTGGAAATGTTCCAGGAAAGCAAGAAACGCATGGCGTAACTCAACGCTCTGCTTGCAAGGAAATGGAGCACAAGTTTCAACAACAGGGACGAAGGGTACGTCTTGCCCGTGTGATTCGTTCCTCAAATCGGGGTGCAGTCCTTCGATACATTTGTGTATTTGAAGGAGAAGATGCACAGTATGGATATTACGATCGGTATCGTCGCTAGTGAGAGAGACTATGGACTTATCAATTTACTTGGCCTGTCAAGAACAGTTTTGCCATCCGGATGAAACGGGTGTCGTTGTGCGTTGGGGAACACCTGATAGGAATGAACTCGTTTCAATGGGCGCAGGAAAGACTTGGAAAGTTGTGGAGCAGGTTCAGTACGAAGCCTCACAAGATATTTGCCCACGGATCGTCTACGTTCATCCTGATGCGCTTGAGATTCCATCTCGTTCAGAGTGGGATTCTGCATCTGAATCGGACACCACAATTCAAATTGCTCTAGATGAAGTCGGCAAGCCAGAGCTTGAGTTCGGTTTCAATATGTTAGGTCAAGCTCCCGTTGTGGGAGATCGACTGATGAACTATGAAGCAACCGAGCATCCAACTTGGATGCAGCCTGTTGCAACGGATTGGGTAATTGATTCGTTCGATGAGTTCTTGCCCCAAACTCAGTCCTTCTACAAAGCAATCTACATTGCTTGGTGTAAAGCTGAGAGATTTGCGATCGCGGCATAGCTATCTGTCAGTAACAAAGATTAGCAAAACTCCGAGACATGCTGCTGCGGAGTTTTTTGTGTGTGCAAATCACCTCTGAATCGTTCGACTTGATCAATTAACGCGATCGCTCAGCCTCGCTAAGGTATCGCCCTCGCTTGTAGAAGCGACGACTTGGTATCACAATCCCTAAACCAGCAAAGTCGAATTAATTGCGGCACACCCTACCTTCAATCCATCTGTGACTTGTGCCAGCACAATTAACTCAACTGCAAGCTCTCTCTAAGTCTCCGCTTTACGACAAGATCCTTTTTTACAGCCGAAATGATTTTTTGACACACGGGCACTCTACGTTTGAAGCTCCAGTATTCGAGGTTGAACGTGATGAGACAGGCTGTCGTTGGATTGATGTGGATTGGAATAAGTACCCTCTCACTGGCGCATGGTGAAGCTGTTGTCGGGGTCGATCGCGTTCAGGCACAAGTCATTCCTGACGGTACCTTGCCCACTACAGTCACAACGCCTAACAATCTCGACTTCACCATCAATGGCGGCACTCGCTCCGGTAACAATCTCTTTCATAGCTTCAGCCAACTCTCCGTTCCTACAGGTGGCTCCGCTCTCTTCAACAACGCTACAGAGGTTCAGACTATCTTTGCCCGCGTTACCGGAGGCGGCGCTTCCAATATTGATGGACTCCTCAAAGCCAATGGCACTGCGAGTCTGTTTCTGCTTAATCCCAACGGCATTCTGTTCGGAGTCAATGCACAGTTGAATATTGGCGGATCATTTGTTGGAACGACTGCCAACAGCATTCAGTTTGCTGATGGGACTGAGTTTAGTGCAGTCAATCTCAGTAGTCTGCCCTTGTTGACGATGAGTGCGCCAATTGGTGTACAGTTCGGCGCAACCTCAAGCAGTATTCGGGTCCAAGGACAAGGGCACAATCTTCTGCATCCACCCACATTCACAAGCTCTGTCACGCGTGATCCAAATCTTGCAGGACTAAAGGTTCCACCAGGACAAAAATTAGTCCTGCTCGGCAATGGAGTATTTTTGGATGGAGGAGTTCTCATTGCTGAAAGTGGACAGTTGGAATTAGGAAGTGTAAGCACAGGTACGATCAAGTTCAACACCGCAACTCCCAACTGGGAATTCAACTATAATGCTGTTCCTAGTTTTTCAGACATTGCTCTCACTCGTGCTGCACTGATTGATGCAAGTGGCAACCCGAGTGGATCAATTCATTTACAAGGGAAAGGCATTCGGATTCAAGAAAGTTCTGCCGTATTTATTCAGCACCAGGGACAACAAGCTGCGGGTCGGATTAAAGTCGATGCAGACGTATTAGAAATCAACGGAGCCTTGCCGAAGAAAGATCAAAGTTTGATTCTGTCAGAAAATATCGGCAGTAGCCACGGAGCAGATATTGATGTGTCGGCAAGACAAGTTGTAACCCGAGAGGGCAGCGCCATTTTCTCGACGACTTACAAAAATGGAGGCAGCGGTGGCAATATTGTCGTGAATGCAACCGACTCTATCCTGGCTTCTGGATTCGCTGCCTTTGATCCATCCCGTGCAGGCGGAGTTCTGACGCGAACCTACATCGGCGGCGGTCGCAGTGGAAACACAACGGTAACGACCTCTAATTTATCGGTGAGAGAAGGAGCTGGAATTACATCGCTTGTGTTGGGCGGTGCTCGGGGCGGAAATGTGCAGGTCAGCGCCGATACAATCTCCCTGTTTGGTGAAAATTCCGGTACTGCTGGAGGCTCCAACATTGTCTCAACGACACTGTTTGGTGGAGATGCTGGCTCAATTTTGATCGACACAAAACAGCTACTTCTAGGAGCTTCAGGACTCATTTCTGCGAGTACGTCTGGAGCTGGCAATGCGGGTAGCCTCACTATTCATGCCAGTGAATTCATTGATATCGATGGGTCTGGCTCAGTTGTAAGCCAGCGAAGCCGGATTACAGCTTCAGGACAACTCTTACCTCCCACGTTTAGACGAATTTACGGATTACCAGCGTTACCAACTGGCAATGGTGGAAACTTAGCGATTACTTCACCCAACATTCGGGTCAGGAATCAAGGATACATTGCGGCTGAGAATGTAGGCAGTGGAGATGCTGGACGCTTGCAAATTCAAGCCAACTCGATTGAGTTAGACAATCAAGGTCAAATTAGAACTGCCACTGCGGTTGGTAATGGGGGTAACTTGGAGATCACAACGCGCGATCTACTACTCATGCGCCACCAAAGCCTGATTAGTGCCAGAGCTAGCCAATTTGGAAATGGCGGTAATATCATTCTGAATGCTCCGATCGCTGTTGGCCTAGAAAATAGTGATATTGTCGCCAATGCTGAGAAGGGACGAGGTGGAAACATTCAAATCGCCACTCAGGGCATTATTGGGTTGCAGTATCGCGATCGCTTAACCCCAGAAAACGACATTACGGCTAGTTCTGAATTCGGTGTGAATGGCACCGTTGAGGTCAACAATGTGGGAGTTGACCCGAACTCTGGCTTAGTCGAGTTATCCACCACACTGATTGATTCAAATCAAAAAGTTGCGGCGGGCTGTTCCGGTACTCAAGGCAGTAGTTTTGTGGTCACAGGACGAGGCGGAGTACCACAAAATCCGAGTCAGAACGTGAGACACGATCGTTCCTGGAATGATATGCGTGATCTCTCGGCTTTTCACAAACCTGCGATCGCGCCAGCTTCAACTCAGACTGCCACGCTCGTAGAAGCGACGGCTTGGTCTCGTAATCCCCAAACTGGAAAAGTCGAATTAGTTGCAGCACATCCTACTTCCAGCACTCCATCTGCCACTTGTGCTAGCAAGCTGAACTTAACTCAAAGCCATATCTAACTCTCCGCTTTCCAGAAGTAGTCTTCTTCTGACATCGCAATGATGTTGTTGAACAGGCACCCTACGTCTGGCACTCCAAAGTTTGAGGGCAAATGAGGCAAGCACTATTTGTGCAACATGCGCCATATGCACTATCGCAATTTGGGGCGTGAGCAAATTTGGCTCGACGTTGTGCTGCTATCCAAATTTGCTCACGATTAGGTCATCCATAGGATTCTTAGTGGCTTCAAACGCCCATCACAGCAGCAACTCTATCCCAACATGCTGCCACGAATTGCTCATGCTTCGTGGCAGCATGTTGCTGCTGAAGTGGGCGGTTATTTGCGCGATCGTGCTTCTGTTTGGAATTTCTGTGTTGCTTTAACGCGATTGCTAACATCACATCGATTATGCCGTTTCTTTAAAGTTTACGTGTCTTCTAAAGAAGTTTTCATAAAGAACGCAAAGTCAATAGCAGTCTGGGAAAGATTGCACCATAAGAAGAACTTTTTTGATCCATGTGTAAATTTAGCTGCTCTTATGACCTTGCTTCTTGCCAATCAAAGCGACTGCCACTTCTTCAGATTTTGGTTTCAGGATCGCCTTTGTGATGGCATTACTTATGATGCACACCTATTCTATCAAGCCGCCTGTTTTCAGTCTCAACACCGTGACCATGCTTACGCAGTTGCTTCAGATTGGCTAGAGCGAGGACTGACTGTAATAATTTGCTGTATGAAAAATCGCTACATAGTGGGTGTTGGTTTTCATGGTGAGTGGCAGCAAGTTTTCAATGAAGACCTGAAACGGAGTTTTTCCGTGTCTTTGCTCCAAACTCAGTAATCTGTCTTGATAGAAAACTTGAGCAGATCGATTAGCGCGATCGCTGTGCCCAAGCCCTGAGCTTATCCAAATCCAGCCGCCCCAAAAAATCAAGCAACTCTTCCTGCATCAGTGCTAGATACAGTGAATTGCAAAGTGACTCAACATAAGAGTCCCTCCAAATTCGTGAAATCTCTGTTTCTAGCGGTACTTCCAGTCTCCGAAAATTGCGGATGAACGCTGCTAATTGTGCAATTGGCTGCTCTCCACACAGCGCGACTGCTTTAATAATTTCAACCAAGACATCATCAGAAAAATCTCCCGGTGTGACAGCCAGGAGCGAAACAGTTTCGGGCATCTCTACTACTCATCGTCGATCGGAACTCCACAAGAATTTTTTAAGTAAGCGTAAATCGGGAAATCTATACAGCAAGGGGGCTGATTTATTATTTCAAGCTCCATCTTTCCCTGTAAACGCTTCATAAAATCTTTATGGATAATTTTCCTAACGAGTTTGCAATATTGCTTGAAATCGAGAGACACAGGACACTGGTGGAGCGGTTCCCGATCCTAGAATCGATCGATTTCATTCTGCTAGACGAAGCTATATCGATCGAGTGTGATCAGCTATTCCAGGTTGAAGAGCTAGGAGCGATCGCATCACAACTACTCGAAACGAGCTACTATCTGACCGGTCGCACTCGGCTCTATGTATATTTTGGGGATAAATGTGTCCTTCAAAGGGAAATTACGCTACACTCAAAGCCTGTTGTCGAAGAAGTCTCCGCTATGGTCGCCACACTGGAAAAGCCTGTCGAAAACACTCCTGTACAAGTTTCACTCCCGATCGCTGATGTTCAACCTGAGCCAGAGCAGCTCTATCCGGTCGATAAGCTAATTTCCCACGTCTCCGCTAGGACTGGGATGGATTCTGAATCCATTCAGAAAACGATCGAGCTGTTACGTTTCCCAAAATTCAAGATGGGTGGACAAGTTCTGATTTCAGCAAGAACCATTCCGACCATCCTAAATCGCTGGGCAGAAGCTGTCTCGGGGGACATTCAAGCAACGCTGTACGAAGAAGCGACTCGCCCATCTCCGATTCCGAAGACTGTGGCAAAGTCTCCAGCGAAGAAGGTTGCAGCAAGGAAATCGACTGCTAAGAAGACCGCTGCTAAGAGCAGTGCAACTGAAGCCGAATAAGTTTCTCCCTCCTTAAAGAACTACACTATCCGCCCTAGAACGTGGGGCGGATTTTTGATGGAGAAACGACGATCGAGCCTTCATAGAAATCGCCCGTGCGCTCTAAGTGGAACTCTCTAAACATGAGAGCAATCCAAACCTGAACAACTGATAAGTTCAGCTTCTCAACTCACTCGCTCAATCCCATTGGCTGAGTTAGGGCAGCCGCAGCGCATGTAAGGATCCGCGACCGCCGCGACGGTTTGGATTGCACGCGAAGATTCTTCACCAACACGAAGATAGGCCAGCAGTCCAGCATTCGCAGCATTTGGTGGCGGAATGCGATCGTTCATCTGTGTTGCCTAAAACGGTTCTGGTCAGCAGCGGCAGATTAGCTTCATATCACGGCCGAACTTTTGATACCGTCTGCTGCCTAGGAGTTTGGACGGCATTCCGCTTCCGTCACTTTTGTCTGCTTGGGGCTAGAAATGACAATTGTTGACGGACTAATAAAGAAACACGCGATGTTTCAGAACCACATGTCCGAAACGCGACGGTCATCGCGGGGCAAGTCGTCGAAGCTGTTAAGACCATCGAAGTGGTCGATCGGTAGATCAGCAATGGGAGCTGGCTCGGTCAGACGCAGATTGACGGCTGTCCAGTGCCGTCCGTCCTCTTCTGGAACGGTTGCCACATAGTGTGTCACACAACCACAAGTTTTGCAGAAGTGGAAATCGATTGCTCCACCATCGGCCCGACGATAACTGGTCGTTTCGCCGGATATGCAGATGTCATTGCCAATGTAGCCGTAGGCCCAGAGGGCACCATAGCGACGGCAGATCGTGCAGTTACATGCTGTGACGGATTTGGGTGACGTATCAAGCGTCCAAGTGACGCGTCCACAGTGGCAGATCCCTTGCATCTTGGGAACTCCTTTCGTTAATTGTTCAGTACTCAATTTGATCAAGCTTCTAGCTCGATCAAATTGAGCGCAACAGCTTTTAGCTCGATAGCAATGATTGACGTTGTGTCGTTCAACGATTATCAGGTCGCAACAAACTGAGGCATGAATGGAATGTCTGTGCTTCCAATATCTAACTCCATTTGCGACAACAGAGTCGTTACTTGACCCCTATGGTGTGTTTGATGATTGAACATGTGTGTTACCAAAACCCAACGGGGGACTGTGCGAATTTTTCCGTCAACCTTGCTTTGATACGTTTGCGCTTCGTCCAGCCAAATGGGATCTAGTGCCGAAACCCAATCTATGATCCGAAGATCCAACGCCTCTCTCTCAGCTCTAAGAGCCATAAATGAAGCAGTCAACTCTTGTCCTAACTCAGGAACCTGCACTGGATTTCCTGTGAACCGAGATAAAAATGCCAAATCCCCGTACATGATGTGATTAAGCGTCATATAAATGGAATCAAAAAACGCCTTTCGATTCAGCCGAAGCTCCTCTTCGGACAATCTCGAACACACATCATAGAGCTTGATATTCATCCACTGGTTATATTCAGCTAATAGCTGAAAATGCTTGTACTCAGACATCGCTACTCCGAATCAGGAATTTGATCACCTTCCCTTATGAATCTTATGAGTCATCCTCTGGACTGTCACTCACATTGATTTATCTTTGCAATATTCGGTACGTTCTTCTATCTTCAATGTAAAATCCAGCATTCACTTGCCCAAGTCAATAACGATAGTTGCTCGTGGCTTCTCTTGCAGTCTAATACTGCCCATCACCTGCCGCAGATCGCCTTCGCATCATAGCCGATAAACTCTCAGCGGCTGGTGTGCATAGGCAGCGTTAGCTTGTGTTATCAACCTGTGAGTAGCGATTGCATAGAACACTTCATCATTGCGACATCATGGCGGAAAGTAGGGCTGTAAAGATGTGTTGCCAGCTTTCGCTCAATATCTGAGCCACTTGGGGATGTTGCAAAAATACGAAATAGGCAACTAAAGAAATGCCACCCACCAGTATGTAAATCCATTGACTCAGTTTAACTTGCACCACCAAGCGATAAAGCCAGTAAAAAATCACTGCGGCTGCAATGATGCCAATGACCCCCATTAACTGAAGGATGAGCACATCAGTTGTTGTCTTTCCTAAAGCTGAGGTGTGCACTAAATTCGCGGCATATCCGGCATACCACGTCTGAATCAAAATGCCAGGAATCCAACCAATCCACTCAAACTGAAATCGATGAACTGTTTGTGCAACGGATTCAGTCCAATTAATAAACCATTTCCATTCGTCAGTCTTGCCAGTGATGTGATTCCAAGCTCCGTTGATCAGCACAACTAACAGTACTGCCAACACCCAGGGTGCAACGAGTACGAATAGCAAGCCCCAGTACATCACAACACTGCCGATCGCGTAACCTAGAAGTTTGAGCAACACCATATACTACATCCTGACAGACCCAGTAGACCATCGTACCTTTCATACCACAAGGACAATCTCGTCACCACCCATTTCAGAACAGCAGGATCTAATTTTTATCCATTCTCTACAGCGCTTCACAAGGACTGTAAGGTTACGATCGTTCAACTTTATCGTTAGGCTTGACCGATTATTTTGGAAGCCAATGTGACCAGTGCGTATTGGGCGCTTCCACGGGGATCCAAAGTGATGGATCTGATGTAACTAAAACATTGGCAATCCGGGGGAAAGCAACTGTCCGACTCGGCGGCATATCCCATGTCGGATGATCCCACTCGTCAATGGTGAGCAAGTGCTGAAAGCCTGGGGGGATGAATTGCTGAATTTCAGCTTGCGAGGCTAACAGGCTCTCCTTGTATGTTTCAGCTAGAGCAACAGAGACCCAGAAGCCGTATTCTGGCTGAACATCATAGTTTGGCTGGATGACCAAGCTAGTCGGATTGGTGTCTTCTCCTCGAATGACGATGCTTAGAATGTTCTGATCATCATCCAATTGGATACATCCTGGCACAAGGAATCGATCATTATCAAACCCCTGCCTGCCGACTACACCTGTACCCACAACTTCAACCGTGGCTGTAAGTCCCTGACCAGCGGGCCACCAAACCACTGAATTAAAAAGCAACAACCATTGATCTGAACTGCGATAGGTCGATAAACGCGATGACACATAGTCAATATTCATGTTGCCAAAACAGGGCATGTCAATGCGCTGAAAAGCGTTATCGAGAAAGCTCAAAATGGAGTCTCTGTTGAACATGGAAGTCGCTTGCCTTTTTAACTACAATTAGGCATTTCCGCAGGGGCTGAACGGAAGGGATGCCGAGCACAAATGCGGAACCATGCCATAAGTCCTACATAATTATAGGAAGATTGAATTGGCCACCCCGTTCAGATGGGCCTTTCAGCTTTGTAATGCAATCGTCAAGCTCTTCCAGCAGCCAGGTTTTATTTTCCTCGTTTAAATTCGGTAATTCATTTTCTGCAATTGATGCTCTAAGAGTCTGAAAAGTAGCTAGCCCAGCAGCGGCATCAAACCATACCATGTCATCAATTCCATAGGAATTCTCAGTTTCAGAATCAATCTCAGGATCTTCGCCGGTCTCATCATCGTCTCCTCGCATACATATTTCAAGATCAGTACTATCAAAGAAGGACGAAATCTTAGCCACCCCAAGTTTGTCACACAGCGAATCGAGGTCGTCAGAGTACCTATACATCAAGGTGTGATCTTCACTGTCTGTTGACATATCACGACCTTCGAGGGTGTGAATCCAAAGCGTCATGCCCATGAATCGCCTGCAATTGTTAAATGAGAATGAGCTAAAACAAAATATAGTGTGAACAGCATAACGTTTGTGGCCAGCAGCTGTCAGCATTTTTGAACTCAGCATCAGCAGCTTGAGACAGTCCCGCTGCACCCCGGTTGTTATGTGGATTGAGATCCTGTGTCTACTTCAGATGAGTCTTCCTTCATCATTCCAGTTACCAAACATTTGATTGCGGGCAGTTTTGTTCACAAAATTCCGAAGCCGCCGCCCGAATTCACTTTGATTTTTTCGCATTTCCTCAATATATCCGATGCGTACTCGCCGATACAGATCTGGGAATGTAAGGAAATTAGACCAAGCATCAGGTTCTGCCTTAAGTGCCTCAACAATATCTTTGGGAACTTCAAACTTGGTGGTTAGGTCAGGGAGTGTTGCAAATCCAGCATCAGTCATCATTCCTAGTCGAATTAGGCGGCGCGCACGTTCCTTATTTAATTCTGTCCAGTTGCTTCGCTTTTTCCGAGGCGTAAATCGTTGAACACGCTCATAGGTTGAAAATCGTTTTTGTACACTGTCGATCCAACCAAAACAGATAGCCTCCTCAACTGCATCTAGATAGGAGATAGTTAAAGACTCAGAACCATCATCGAACAACAACCAAATCTCATTGGTTATAGCGTAATGTTGCTCAAGCCAAGAACGCCATGCAGTTCTATCAGTTGCTTTATAGGTTGTGGTGATCTCCATTTACCCTCTATTACCTTTCCATATAACTATTTATTAGTCTGACTCTTTCCGCCTAATCATCCAGATGCGGACGTTAGACCGAATCTGGTCGGCATAACATCCCGTCAGGGCGAGTTAGGCTGATGAAAGTCGGCATAACATCCCAAATTAAAGGATTAGACCGGCTTTTTCTGCCTAATACCGGGATTTGGAATGTTAGATCGACTCACGTTCCGCATATTACCCATCGACAGGGGAATTAGACCGAAAATTTCCGTATTTCTTCTCAAAGCAAGCTTGTACTATTCTGCCTAAGATCCCGTTCAACCACATTTACCCGATGACCGTTGAACGAGAGGATACAATCACCCAAGAAGCTATTGGATCAAGTGCGCTGTACGAAGAAGCGACCCGACTAGCTCCGCTTCCAAGGACTGTGGCAAAGTCTCTAGCAAAGAAAGTAGCTGCAAAGAATATCGACTGCGACTAAGAAGCCTGCTGCTAAGAGTAGCGCAAGTGAAGCCGAGTAAGTTTCTCCCTCCTTTAAAACGCCATATCCGCCCTAGAGAGCTTGGGGCGGATCTTTTGATGGAGAAACGACGATCGAGCCTTCATAGAAATCGCCCGTGCGCTCTAAATGGAACTCTCCAAACATGAGGGCAATCCAAACCTGAACAACTGATAAGTCTAGCTTCTCAACTAACTCACTCAATCCCATTGGCTGAGTTAGGGCAGTCGCAACAATTTCAATCCACGTATCGATATCTTCCGAGTGAGCCAGGGAAATCGCTTGCTCTAGCACCTGGGCTTCTGGAAGTTCAGCAATAGCATCTGCCAACTTTCCCGACTCGACTTCCGCAACGAGGGTTCCACCTCGCTCTGCGTTCGAGCCTCGCGTTGCGGATTCTCTGTTTTCGGGATAGTAATGCTCATCTGACTCTTCAAACAAATCAGACGGGAATCGAATCTGCTGCGACTGGATGAATAGCTCCACGCAATCTTCCAGGTTGCTCAGAATTGGTTCTGTGGGGTTGTATTTCTGATCCCACTCCAAGCGTATCGACCGGGCTTTCTCGAAAAGCGCGATCGCATCTCTCACAACCTCAGTCGCAACTCGATCCAGATCTGTTGCACAGAGGGCAGAGTGAGGGATGAAACTCGGTTCCGCCTCTAACAAATTTGCCGACATTTCTTCCATATTGAGTTGAAAAATTTCTGAGAGCTAATCTAAGCCAGTCGTGAATGTCTCCTTCGGTCGCACCTTTGCAGTGAAAAACTTCAGTCATTAAAACCTGTTTGCCGTTTTCTCGTAGCTCAGCAGCGATCGCGTGAACTGGAGACTCTTTCGTTTCTCGATAGTAGATTACGTTTGGGTAAAGCGAAGGCAATTCTGGCATTGCAACCATCTTGCGAGCCGCTTTTTTCTGAGCATTCCTTGCATCCCGTCTGCGATAGTTGTAGCGACGATCGGGACAAAGAGCACTGTCCCAACATTCTTTCTGTTTCGCGTCATTCGCGCTCAACTTGCTGCACTGTCGGCATTTCTCGGATATCGGTCGCGCCACGAATAGCAACCCTCTAAAAGATACGACGAATTTAGTACGGTTAGTACGAGTCTATCCGGATCTATCGGTGATGTCGATCGCCTAGTTCAAATCTTCAAGATTAGCTGCGGTGTCCGCAGAAGTTCTAAGCTCTGAATAACGTCTTAATGCCTTTTGCTGCAATCGTTCCAGCGACTTTTGAAAGGACTAAATTACAGCTTTCAGTCTCACGATTTTACTGAGCTTCAGAGACTGCTTTATTGAGAATCAGTCCATTGCTAGTCCAGCTAATTTTTGAGACAACAAATCTCAAGTTGAGACAAAAAATCGCGAGTAATAACTCTCGCAAGATAATATCGAAAACTCAGTGAAATCGTTAATTTGAGTTTTGAAAAATTCTACATGACCCGTCAAACGAGATTGCGGCTGAAAATGGCGCAAATCAGGCTTGCGACGAATTCCCTTCGATTGGGCTTGCCGCCTGTTCCTGGGCGATTCTCGCGGCTGCTTCTTGATCTGCTTTGAGTTTGGCAGCGTCTCCAGCGATCGCCACTAATGCAGGTAAGAGTTTCAGATATTGCACGATCGCCTGTTGATTCGGCATAATCTGCTTTAACTCATCTGGAATCACGCAGAATGGAGCGAGTTCATGCAGCTTGTCGGCTGCAATTTGTGCGGGTGTAAAGTTGGGATAAGTTGTTATTTCTCCCTCCGAAGGTTCGGCAACTCGCTCGTGAAACACTTCGACAATGGGGATTTGTCCCCTACGAGATTCAATCTGAGTCCGCCAAATCCGAAACGACTCTTTAACCTCAATTTGTTTTGTGCCAAGCTCGATTGCCATCTCCAACCTCCAAAAAATTACCCAATAACTTCAACTAAACTAATCGCGGCTACCCATCGGATTGTAGTCGCTGCCGCGCCTGTTGCCGTTAATGTGAGAGCACCATTGGTTGTGTCGGCGCTCACGTTAAAGTCCCAGGATTGCCCGTTTAGTATCGTTGTTTTATTTGTTGTTCCTAACGTTGTCGAAGCTGCATTAGCACCACGCACGATCGTACCTTCAATCTGAAAAGAAGCGTGATTCGTTGAGGATACTTGTTTTGCAATAACCTCGATCGTAAACCGCCAAGCCTGATTGTTAGCTAACGTGCAGCGGGAAATATTGTTATCTAAAAGTATATTAGCGGGGGTTGCGTTGGCGGTTGCTCCATATGCGACTAGCGAGGATTTTTGTGCGTCTCCCTGAGTTGAAAATCTTCCTGGGGCTTGAGCTTGTTGCCCAAATTTGTTCGCAAGCCCCCAAGTCCCTGAAATAATAACGCCATATTGCGCTGTGGCTTGGTTGTTCTCTCCGCCGCAGATGGTTGACGCAAAGCCTGTTGCTTGGTTGCCAACTCCACCAATCACAATCGACCACGTACTACTCGCCTGGTTGTCAGATCCTCCAACTACGACAGACTGAGTTCCTGATGCAACCCTAGCGGCTGAGAATCGAATTGTTTGCAGGTCAACCGCTGCCGACCCTCGCGCATTCCCAACAACAGATCCCGCCCCAACTCCCGTAGTTTGAATCGCGCCGTTTGAGTTAATCATCAACCCCGGCAGATTCAGTGAGCCACCCCCATAGATATTACCGCCAAAACCCGCCCCGCCAGCCCCGACAATATCCCCGGTTGTTGTGCTTGTTGATGCGTTGCCTCCTGTGAGGGTGAGGGTAGTAAACCTGCCTGTACTCGGTGTGTCCGTGCCGATCGCGCTTGGGTTTGCCCAATCAACAAAAGAGTTGTCTAATTTGCCATTCGATTTGGTGGCGACAATCTTGTTGCCATCAACTGAGCCAAGGCTTAGCGTAATTGCAGTAGCAAGCCGCCTCGCTCCATTAATAAAGGTGAGAAACTTGCTCATTACTCGATCGTGGTTGGCTCATCAAACTCAAACAAAACTGAAGTAGTTGACTCGGCATATCCGAGGCATTGAATGATTTGCCCTGAAGCGCTAGGAGCCGTCGCGGTTGACCGTCCCGCTGTTGTGGCGGAAAGATATCGAATTTGCCCTGGTGTGAGTCCTGACAGCGCCGAATTTGAACCAGTCTTGTAGACTGTTGCGTTCTGTCCACTCACTACGACTTCTAAGACGTAGCCATTTGCCAGCCGACTATTTGAGGCATCTGCTTTGCGGACTTTGCGAGTGCCTTCATCATCAAAAATATTAACAAAATCGCCTGCTGCTAACGCTTCTGAAGCCGCGATCGCTTCAGTCTGAATCGCAACCCCTGAAGGCAGAAACGATGCGTCTAATTTGCCTGCGGAATTTGTCGAAATGATTTTATTAGCATCCGCACTGCCTGCTGACTGAAAAATTGCACTCACCAGCTTCCGTGCGCCACCAATAATGGTTAAAAACTTGTTCGTAGACATTCAGGGCATCCAGTCGATTGCACTCTGGAATTCCCTCGGCTTAGATTGGCATTCCGTCAACCCACGCCGTTCCACCATTGAGAGAGACGATCGCGTTCTTGCCGTCCAAATTCCCGTTCGTGATGCCCGTTGCAGGAATCACGCCACCGCGATCGAGTTGAATCATCATTTGTCCGGTTGTGGCATCTTTGCCAAGTACGCGACCTGACATATTTTCTTCAGTGCGTTGAATTGTCGATCGTACCTTTTCAGCAAATCGAAATCGATTGTCAGCTTGAGTTTCACGTAAAAGTTGAATTGGATTAGGCATAGTAGGAAAGCGCTCGAACGTCGGCATTGGGCTTGAGAGGGTGCAAATACGATTTGAGCGATCGCACTTGTCGAATCAGCGATTCATCCTCGCTATCAAACTCATTCACAAACACCCGGACATCGCCCCCAGAACGATAAATTGATTGTGCAGGGGGTTCAACTCGATAGAGCCGATTTCCAATCCAGTTGTGATGCTGATTTGGAGCGAGTTGCGCTGGAGGAAACAGATCATCCTCAGTGCTGAATTTGAGTTGCTGATCTGCCTCTGAAAACAGCCAGTAACCGCAATCCGGATCAAAAAAGCTAACGGACGAATTGACGGACACCTTAAATTGCGCCCCAAAACTTTGATTGTATTGATCGTTAATCAAGAAGATTTTGCCTTGCTCGACTCTTCCTGACGAGCTTGTCTGATTTTCTTGGCTGAAGCTGCGAAACGACTCGAATCGACCTGGATAGAGTGCAATGCTTTCTTCGATATTTGTAGAAACGTCTTCAAGTGTTGCATTGACTTGCCGTGACCAGGGCTTTGTTTCAACTTCATCTTTGAGCCAGTAGCCCGTAATGCCAATCTGAGAAGATCCTAGACCGATTTCAATTTCGCGATCGAGCATTCTAAAGCTCCAGAATCCGAAGCCATGATGCTCGATTGTTAACTCATCCAGTCGCAACTCTTTCCCTAGCTCAGCATCAGAAAATCTCCATGTGCCGCTATTCGATCGAGTCACCCAATTCTGCTCGAATCTCTGCTGTCCGTTGCGCGTGATAAACTGCCAACTTGCGATCCATTTATCCCCTCCGAGATTGTTGAGCGAAGCATTCTCAATCCGAGTGAATCGCGATGAATTGTGAGGATATTCCGCAATCTTGACAGCATTGGTTTTCCAGCCTCCGACCCAGAGCGACATGGTTCCATCTGCGCTTTCTAGCCCACCTTGATAGGTGATGAACAGTGCTTTGATTTTGCCTGACTGTGGAGCCGTAGTCGATTTCCGGGTCTTAGGAGACGGCATCGAATCTACTACTGCTCTGCTTCCTGCTTGTGTTGTTTTGACAGGCTGATTTGGTTTGATGGCTCCGTTAGTATTGCGACTTGCGCTAACCGTGTCAGAGCCATTGCTGACGATCGACATTCCAGTTTCAGCATCAAAGCCAATCGATCGATACAATGCAGGCGAAACTTCTACTTTTCGTTCTGCAAAGTTCGATCTGTTCTGGGCTTGCTGCTTGCGAAGAATATCGATCGCGTTCATCGGTGGGGGTGCGTTGCTGCGTAGTTGTGAATCGGTGCTAGAGCGCCACGAAATCGAATATTCACTTCATTCCATTGCTCGATCGACAGTTCTAACTGATACGCCACATGACCTAAAACCAAATCTCCTAGAAGAAGTGGAGCCTGATCGTACTCCTCATCTGGATAGCGAAACTTGCCATAGCGCTGATAGCTGTATTTTGGATTGTTGCAATATTCCGAATCCCTGAGTAACTCAGAGTTTAGAATTTGCGCGATCGCGCTTCTTTTCAGAGCGACACAACCACCGCGCGCAAATCGAAATCCGTATCGAAAACCCAAATTGCCAGCGATATCAGCGTCAGGAATATTGCTAAACGTTCTCCAAAACCTCGTATCACCCTCTGTCCGAATAATCGTTTCAGCTTGGGAGTGTTCCAGCGCACAGCTTAACAGTCGCTCTAGCCACAGTCCTCCAAATTCCGGTAGCTTTAGCCGTTGCGAGGTTTGAATCAAATTCACCGAAGCGCGATCGCATTGCTCAACAAATTCTGGATTCTCGATCGCTCCATCACTGACACAAATCAAATTTGCATCAGGATACAACTGTCGAAGATCAGCAATCAGCCTCAGTACTAGCTCCTGATCGTCATAGACCGGAAAAACAAAATCGACGCTCATCAGCTACCTCCAATATCTTGGATTGCATCTTCAGCGATCGCTGCAATCTCATATTCGTAGGGGACACGGACAATGAATGCTCGTAAAGTAGCGCTGCTATAGTCTCCAGACAGCACAACCTTGGCACGTATCCATGAACCACTGGATTCGTAGACAACTTCAAATGGGCGCGTCACGTTACCATCGCGAACCTCTACAACAACCCATCGATCTGAGTCTAGATAGTTCGTGTAAGCTGTCGTCTCATTTGTGCCGGAATCATAGCTCGCATCGAACAGCACCCCTTCTTCAAAGAGTAATGCGGCAAGGATTTGTGCAATTGCACCCGGCAAGCCGTTTACAAGATCATCCAGTCGAGAACCTGTATTGGTTAAGTTGAAGATTTCATCCGAAAGGTATGAGGTCTGATTTTCAAGGGCAACAACACGATCGAGTAAATCGCTTAAATCCCCATCTCCACCCCCGCCACCCCCATCACCCCTGGTAGCAGAGATCATCATCTCCCATCGTCCTGGTTCGTCGTCTGCAATATCGTCTGGAGCAACAGCTAAATCATTATCATCCTCTGCTGTGGACAGTGGATTGAAGCCATACCAAGCATTCTTAGAAGCAACACGCCGCGCTGATTTGGCTGTGCGCTGCTCGGGCGGAATGGCGCGCAGATCAGCTAAAGAATTGAGACTGTAACCTTCCCTCATAGTCCCACTCCATACGCTGCATTAGAAGTCGCGATCGACAAATCGTAGAAGAATTCGCGTCCAACCTGAATCAGTTGCGGCTCGTCAAATTCTTCTAGTCCGACGATGATTTTCGGCACATAGCGCAGGCGAAGTTGTCCCGATCCGATTGCTGTGATGTCGATCGGGTTCAACCCATCGGAAGAAACTTGAAATGTATTCGTTGTAATGTTTAGTGCTTTATAGGTCGTATTTGCGGCTAGTCCACTCGGTAATGAGCTAGCAGGCTCGGTTGTGAGCAGAATATCCTCACCATTACTCAAGCCGTGATTCGCGATCGTAATCGTGTTCGCAGTCGCATCCACATCGGTTGCTGCATTAAACAGAGTATTGGCTCTACTATTGGCATTCGCCATCAAAATCACGGTCTGAAACTGCAATGTTGCACCGCTTGCTTCAAGGCTTCCTGTTTCGGTTGGGAAGTCATAGCGACGATTTGAAACACTGATCAGCCCTTGCTCAAAGGTTGCTGCTGTTCGAGCGTAGCCGTTGACGGTTTTCAATTCAGCGATCGCAACGTCGGTAGGGGTTGAGGTTCGACTCAGTGCATTCGTGTCAGCAAAGGCAAAGTAAAACTGATCCGATGCAGGCGGAGTGCCTTCTAAAAACATCGTTTCCGCCACGTATTCTAACCACTGATTTGAAAACAAAAATGTCATAGCTCGCTCCGTTTTGTCGATCGAAAATTCCTACAAGAGGTTGCGCCATTGCGCCGCTGTCATTTCATTCCACTGCTCTTCTGTTAGTTCATCCCAATAGCGAGAGCCTGAAACGGATGCCATCAGCACAAGTCTCGCCTTGCTTTGCTTCAGATTCGTTCTACTTTTCGCCATCCAAGTAAAATTCGCCTTACCAGAAGCATTCGGGAGAGGCTTCGACATCCAGGCAAGATTGGCTTGCGAGGCAATCCGAACAGGCTCAAGCGAATACTTTCTGAATCGGCTTCTAGCACTCCATGCCAGCATTGCTTCTGATTCTCTGCGCTGCTGATAAATCGGAGTGAAACTTTCAGGCTGATCAATCGTTGTCCAACCGAGCAACATGCCATCGAATCCGATCGCGCATCTTGCCTCAGCCATTGCAATACTGAATCCATCCGCCCAATAGACTGCCACGCCATCTGGCTCTGTGACATTCACGCGATCGAGTGGGCGATAGTTGAACCAGCCATCGGCAAGGTCACTAATTACCGAAACGCCTTTATAGCGCCCCCAAAGAATTTGTCCCCAAACCCGTGCCAGTCGATTTGCTTGCTCACGTGCATTTGAGAGTGCTTGTCTGGGATTGTCGCCTTGAGCCGAAAGATACTCAAAGCTCAATTCTCTCTCTCGCTGCCGATATTGAAATGCAGTATCGACCGGAAGAACAGCGCGACCTTTTACCGTGGCATCTTGAACTGAATACGTAGGATTGTACGTATCGGCTGCCGGAGGTTGAGCCTGTCCAGAGTTCGATCGAGTTACGGTGCGCTCTGCCGTCGTGAGGACCAGCATTGATGCCGGATCGTAAGCTAATGATTCACGCTTGAGCTGCTCGTTTAACTCGTCTCGAATGTCGGGATAAGCCAGAACCAAGCCTTTCTCAGTGGTTTCAGTTTTCTCCCACTCCCCACGCTTCAATTCCTCCCAGTAGTTCGTTTGTCGCTCCACTGGAACAAGTCCCCCAAACGATCTGAGTAATTGATGTCTCGCACTCGGATCAAAGGCAAATTCTTCGGGTAGGACAGTGCCGATCGCTTTCGATGTCGTCGTAATGATTTTTGGACCGACTCCGAGTTTCTCGAGTTCCTCAAGGTTTGTCTCTTCAGGATCGTCAGGAACAGATCCGCCCCCACCTTGTCTTGACACCAAATTACCTTCGTACTGATAGATGATCTCCTGAAACTCGACTAAGACGAGCGAATAATCATCTCTGAAAGAGTACTCCAGATTGATCGGGAATGTCGGGGTGCGAGTACCTGGAATCACGCCATTTGGATACGTCTCGAAAATTGGACGAAACGAGATCGCGACTGGGCGAAAGATTTCAATCTCATGCCGCAGCAATCGCCCCTTATTGCCTTTTTCGCATTGCGTCTCGCCATCTTGAACAGGCGAATTCGTTTCGTAATGGTAATACTCACGTTTGAGTTCAGCATCAATCAGCGTGATGCTTCCCCTGCGCTCAACCGGATCAGCAAGTCCTGCTGCTTGCTCGGTTCTCGTAATAATGGTGCGAATTTTTGTTTGTCGATCGAACTTATCGATCGTGCGAATTCGTCTCAGTAGTATTTCATTCGTCGAATTTCTACCAACCGCTAAAGCAGGTCCAAACTCCTCAGCTAATGTCTCGGTTTCATCCTCGGTTTGTCGAACGATTTTTGCCGAGGCTCTAACCGTGATGCGCGTGGGAGCCTGTTCGCCTTCGAGTCGCTGATACTCAACTGCACTCGTCATTAAGTCGATCGACACTCTGGGCGCTCCACCTTGCCCCAAAATCCCGACCGTGGGGATTCCTTCATGCACGTAGAGAAAACATCCAGAACTTGCAGCGATCGCCCCTGCTTGCTGAATATACGAGCCTTCTAAAAGTCTCGGAGTCGGGCTTTGCAAATTGCCTGGAATCGATCCACTTAGAGCAGGCGCACCGGCTGCGGCAAGCAATCTTGAAACAACTTCGGATTTTGTAGCTGACGTACCGAGACAGATCCCAGACTTATCGCCTTTGCCCTCTTTGAAGTTGAGCAGCGCAAAAATGTCGCCTACTTGTAGCGTGAGCTTGCGAGTCTTGAGATCAAAACTCGAACTCAGAATATGCAAATGTGAGCAGCGCGGTGAATTCCGCAGCGTTGCGGATTTGTCAGCAATCTTGATCAGAATCGGATTGCCTCGGCTCCATCGGGTATTACGTCTATCGTCCAATGACTCGAATCCATCCGGGCGACCGAGCACGATCGTGCCCGTGAAAATCACAAGTCCGCCTTCATCCAGTTTTGAGTCACTGCCCTGGAAGGAGACGAGTGCAGGCGTGCAGTCAAGACCAGCGATCGTAATTTGATAGTCGCGAATCGAAAGATTGATCGTCATGGCGCAACTCGATCCAATTCTTTCAGGGTGAATCGCGCCAAATAGGGATATTGCGAGTTTTTCAGTTTCTCGGCTTTGGGTTCAAACATCCGCGCACCAAATCGCGCTGGATAAGAAATCAGTCCGCCCTCGATCGTTGTTGTGCCGCCTGGAACGATCGCTCTGGTTCGGTTGCCCGGTTCGACGTAGGGTTCGATCTCATCGTCGATCGTGATTGCGTGTGGGAGTTGCGCTGCTCGTTTGCGATCGCTGTGTAAATAAATGGCTTGCAATTGCCGAAACTGCTGAACCGTCACGAATGCGCTGATTACCCAAATAAATTTCGGTTCGTGCAGGCTGCCAGTCTCGATCGCGCTGCCGTTCAGCGAGTATTCCACATCGCCCAGTGCGGCTGTCATCCGCTCGTAACCATTTTCAGCGAACTTTGTCAGGGAGAGATTGAATTCTTCGATCGACAATGTGAGGGAAAGAGGCATGAGGCAAAGCGAACTCTGTCCCAAAATTCCTACCGCTGATTTCCTTGAATTATGAGGGATAGGTCGCGGTGACGGCTTAATTTATCTTCCAGCCTCTATCATTTCTTTCAGGTTTTCCTGAATTCTCTGCTTGTTGTTTGCGATATCTACGTACTGCCTATCGCAAACCTCTGTAAATCGCGATAAAACCTTTCTACTAATTATTTCTTGATTATCAAAGATTCCAACTGGTCTGAAATCTAGTCCCCACTCTCTAAATTTGTAGATTGCAATAGTCGCGTTTGTGACCCTGTCATCATTTGATAAGGCATAGATAAAAAGAGGGCGTTGCATATGATTTACATGACAATCAACCTGATACAGCCTTTTTTCATCTTGTTGTCTGTCATACCATTTGAACTCTACTCTGTGTTCAGGAACCACCTCTAGTATCATTTCCTCGAAATCTTCAAGAAATGTTGATTGAACTCTTTCTCTAGATAAGTAGCTTATATCTGCAATCTTTAGTAGTGCTTGAATGAAACTATAGAGAGCTTCACCGTATTCTTCTTCGTTAACCTCAGCAATGAGCTCTCCTTCTCTATCAAGCACATTCATTGATGATAGGGTTCTTGTAATAATTTTCTCTCTTGTCCCCTCAAACAGATCGCTCTCATCTATTGTGAGAGTCAAATGCATATATGTGCTTCCTTCGTCAGACAGTAACCACCTATCTCTCTCTTTCTTGAGAACTATTGATAGATGATCTCCATCATCAAACAGAAAGGGTGTAAACACTTTGAATCTGTTCTCTCCGTCCTCGAAGAGCTTAACTTTTTCGCTAAATCTTTGTTGGAAATTTGCCTCTAGGATGTTTGTGTTCATAACATTAAATCCAGCCTAGTAGAGGAAGTTGTTGTTTATCTGGCAGTATGAGATTGCAGTCCTCGAGCATGCACTGGAAAGCCTCATTAAGATTAGAGTACCTTTCAGTTGTTTCGGCATATCCATCTTCATCCACTCCATGCTCCTGATATCTTTCTGTGGCTATGTGTATGTGGTAGGCATTATGAAATGTTTCCTTTTCCAGTTTGTTTGTATGAGAATGATTTCCGTCATATCTTCTAAGCCTGAAGAGTTTATTTGAACCTTTTGGCGTACACCCTAAAATGGCTGAAAAGTTGTCCTTGCAGAAGTTATTTTGCTTCACAATCACTTTAAATTTTGTGCCATTGTCGCCCTGTACTTCACACTCCCCCTGCTTGATACCCCTGCCTAATTTAGGTCTCATCTTTAACTGCCAGTCTTCTGGAAGGGGTTTTCTCTCGCTGATTAACTCAGCTATTTTTTGGTCTGTGTATTTAGCCACGCGACGCTCTGAAATCCCCTTCAATAAACACCTAGTTTAATATTGCTATTTTTATCATCCCCTTGGCTATAGTTTTTGCGTACTACTTTAAGATTAATCTTAACTTTTCAGTAATCGGTTGACATCGGTAGAAACTGGAGAGTCGAAGTTACCGCTGTAGAAAGGATATCTAGAAACTTCCAAGCGTCCTACCCGCCTCCTCATTTCGATATTTTGCGTAATCCGAAATCGGATCAGGTGTTGAAATCGAAACATTGCTTGGACGCTTCGCGAGATTATCGATACGATCGCCCAAACTCTTAATCGCCCCAACTACATCCCCACTCATGCGGGCATCGATCACCGCAGAATTGAGACTGCTTGCCGCGTTGGGTGACGCGCTGGATTGAGCATTGTCGATTTTGTTGACCATATTCACAATGTCGCCAAATCCGCGATCTTGCGCTGCCATCACTGCAAAATCTCTATCCTTGCCAGACAAGCCTTGAATCGCCCTTAATACTGCTTCTTCTTGCCCTTTTCGACCGCCAAAAGCATTTTTGATTGCGTATTCGACATCTCCACTTCCTCGACGACTTGCCGCAATATCTTCACCGAACAGGCTTATACTGCGACCACCGCCCCCGATCCCCGATGAGCCTCCCCCTCCACTCATGCCACCAGAAAGCGTTCCAGTGTTAAGCATCGATCCGCCTACACCGCCCCCAAACTGATCCTTTGCCTTTGCAACCTCTAGCTGACCTTTACGGCGATTCGCATCCGCTTCTTGCTGTGCTGCATCAAGCGCTGTCTGCTGCTGTAAATCGGAGATTTGCTGACGCTTTCTAAACTCCTCATCTAGGAAGCCGTTAAGCTCAGCCTGACTTGCAAGCTGTTGGCGACTACCCTCTAGAATTTTTTGGTTGACATCAACGATCGCAGCCGCATTCTGAATGTCGTTCACATCCCCGGTCTTCTGCGCTTTCCGCAAATCACCTTGGGCGATCAAAACATTCTGCTCAGCTTTGAAAACCGCACTTCGTCTTTCTAATAGGTTGATTTTTGCCTGCTGTTTCTCCTTCTGGAAACTGAGTGCAAGGGATTGTTTCTCAAGCTCTTGCTGAGTCCGAAGCGCGTTGATTCGCTCTTGATCCATCTCAGCTTGAATGGCTTGGCGCTGTTGCAGGATTTGAACCTGATTCGAGCCGTTGTAGCCCAATTCAGAAAGTTGATTCTGAATTACCGCCTTCTCATTTTGACCAGCACCCGACAATTGCTGTTGCAGACTGGAAGCCTCGGAAGCTCTGTCTAATCCACCCTTGAGTGAAGTTTGCCGCAATCCAGAAGTTGCTTGTGAGAGTTGCTGATCAAGCTCATTTCGTTTGAGCTTGGCATCCAACAATGAAATCGTGCTTTCGATCGCAACTTTCTCACGGTCTAATGCAGCAATCTTGGCATCAGAAGCGCGTTTCTGGGCATCTACTTCCTTCTGAATGCCACGCAAAACTTCCTGAGTTTGCAGGTCAATAATTCGCGATCGCGCATCGCGTAATTCAGCTTCAATTGCTAACGTCCGATCCGCTGCTTCTTTCTCAGATAGCACTCGCTGATCTCGCAACTTCTTCACTTCTGCGAGTTCCTGCTGTTTCAGTCCAATTCGCTGCTGTGTGGTGGATAGTTCGACCTTGGCAATCTCGGTCTGACCACCTTCGCCCACCAGACCGCCATTGAGCTGAGTGGTTCTGATATTCGCGATCGCATCACTCGAACTTGCATCAATCCGAGCAGCAGCGATCTTATTGCGACGCTCAAACCCTTCGAGAACTTTGCGGTTGATGGCTTCACGAATGCTCAATTCATCTTGAGCTTTCTTGAGTGTTAAATCGCTTACTTTGCCCTCTAACTCAATCCGCTTCTGGGCGAATTGTTCAGCGCTGATCGTGCCTTCGTTAAAGGCTGCATTGAGTTCCTGTAGCTGAGTCTGAGTGTTGCTGAGATCTGCGTCAGTTTGTTTGCTGGCAAGCTTAGCCGACTCGATCGCGGCATCTTCTTCACTGATCGATTTATTCTGCTGTTTCCTAACGAGCGCAATTTGCTCAGCGTTGAGTGATTTGCGGTTCGATAGGTCACGCTTAGCTGCCTCCTTCTCAACCAGTCCGAGTCGTTTCTGCTGATTGGCTTCGAGTACTGCTAATCGATCTGCTTCGACTTGTCGCTCTTGATTGGGCAACTCTGCCAGAGCTTTCTTGTATTCGATCAAATCGTCGAGCTGCTTCTTGCGTGGGTCAGAATCACTCAGACCTGCTTTAGCGCGCTGGATTTCTTCGATCGATGAATCGGTACTGAGAGCTTTTCCGGTTGTGGGATTAACAATCGACTCGAGAACTTGCTTTGCTTCTGGCGTTTCAAGTTTCGGTTTGATGTTGTCCAGAACTCGCTGAGTCCCGACTAGTTGCTCTTGAGAGCGCTTCGCTTGCAACTGGGCAGTACTCACGCCTGCATTCAGCGACGCATTCTCGTCTCTGCCAAAATTCGCGATTCTGGCTTTGAGTTCGTCTCTGCTGTTGATGTTGAATTTGATTTCGGCATTGCGCTGAACTGCTTCAAGTTCCATACCCATTTCAGCCAGCGCGATCGACAATTCGCGAACGCGATCTGCGGATGTGGAGAATTGATTCTGAAGCTTGCCAAGCGCCCCTTGCGCCTTCTCAATATTGGCGATTTGAGCCTGTAATGACTGTCTCTCTTCTCCGGTGAGATCAGTTCGTTCTAGGGCGGTACGAGCATTGCTGAGCTGCTGCTGCAATCCAGATTGCAGTTCAGTAAGTGGAGCGGTAATCTTGGAGCGCTCCTCACTCAGTCGCTTGATTTCGGCATCTGCTTGCGCGATCGCGTTTCGATCTGTCTTAGGTTGTGCCGCGAGTCGATTGCGCTCATTCTGTTGTGCCGTGATTTGATTATCAAACTGTGAAGTTCGGCTGAGAATATCGCGAGCATTGCCCGTATTGAATGCTTGTCCTAGCAGTTCGTTACCCGTGCCGACGAAGCTTTGGAACTCCTCAGAACGGCGTTGCTGTTGTAGTTCTCCGACTGTCGTGCCAGGTGTGAATCGTCCGCCCGTTGCGCTGCTTACGCCTTCTCGAATCTGCTTGAATCCTGGAAGCTCACGCGCAAATTTTAGATAGTCATCAGTGGTAACTGTCCCTAATCCCAGAGCTTTACCCGCGCCCAGAGTCAGGTCAAAACCTTTTGATTCGGTCTTAGGTTTGGGTGAAACATTAGAAATCTCGCCACGGGCACGTTTAGCCGCTTCTTCGATTCGTTTAAGAGAAGCTTCGCCTGCATTGCCAAACTGCTCGAATTGTTTGCCCGCTTCATCCAGTGCAAACACTTCCCCGATCGAGCGAACGGACTCAACAGCCGCAGCAATGAGTGCGATCGTTCCTGCAAATTTCAACGCCTGGAACGCTGCTGCTTTTACCGAAGCAACTGAAATCGTATTCCCTAACCCAAGCACCTGCTGAATTGCGCCTGAAAGATTAAGTGCTCCGATCCCAGTCATTCGCACCGTGAGAGCCAATGCCGCGATCGCAACTTTATCGAGATTATTGGCAAGCAATTCGATAATGCCCGATAACGCATTCGCACCCGCTGATACCGCAGGCGTAAACAATGCTCCTAATGATTGCTGAGTTTTGAGAACTGAGTTTTGTAGCTTGTTCAGCGATGCTTGAGTGCCTCCGGATGCCGATTCTGCGGCTCCACCAAACTCAACTTGCAACTGACGAGCAAACTTCGGCAAGAATTCTTCAGCCGTGACACTGCCTTGCTCTAATCGCTTGTTTAGCTCTCCTTCGGAAATATTCAGCGATCGGGCTGCAATCCCAAACGCGCCTGGGACACGTTCACCAAGCTGACCCCGCAATTCTTCAGCCTGAACTTTGCCTTTCGAGGCAATTTGGCTCAATGCCAGAATCGAACCACTATATTCTTCATCGCCCAGACCCAGTACCGTTGCGGCTGAGTTTAAACCCTTGAATAAATCCTCTGAAGCTCTGCCCTGGACTGCCGTGCCACGAGTCGAAGCCAGTAGCTTAGAATATCCCGCCTGTGCCGACTGCAACGGAATGCCGAGTCGTTCGGCTTCAGTTCCGACCGTTTTCAGTGCATCTGCTGCTTTTCCGCCTGTGGAGAAATTCAGAGCAGTCCGAACTTTGTCTAATGCGATCGCTGCTTTGAGGGATTCTGCTGCAAAGTTCTGAATCTGAGGAAGGATATTCGACAGAACCGTGAAGCCCAGGAAGCCCTTAACTGCTAGACCTGCGTTGCCGATCAGGAACTTCAGTCCGTTATTCAGACCGGGCAACGCTTCCTTGACTCGACCAAACGCCTCAGATGCCTTATCAGGTGCGATCCCAAGCTGCTGCAATCCTCTCTGTGCGGCTTTGAAATACTCAGCCGCTTCCGGCGCAAGATCTTGTCGCAGATTTCTTGCTCTTTCTCGAACACCTGGGCGCTCTCCCGTACGAGCGCGTTCAAATGTGCGATCGCTCCTGACTCGAATCCGTTCCGCCGCTGCATCAAACCTTGCCGCAGATCGCAAGCTTTCAACGGGCAAATCATTGTCAAATGACTGCACATTGACTTGAGTTTCGAGATTGTCTAAATCTCGTTGTTGTGCAGGCGTTAACCCGACTTTGCGACGCTCCCGTTTGACTCGCTGAGCAGCGCGGGGAGTGCGTCCTTCTGGCTGAATTGCACCGAGTTCAATTTGCGATTCAATTTCTTTAATTTGACTTTGAACGCGCTGATCAACCGCAGTAGAAACAGACCGATCAAGCTGTTCAAGCCGTGCTGTGATTTCCGGAGAAACTTGCCCCGTGAGTCGGCTAAATGCCTGGGTGAGACGCTGTAAGAGCGATCTGCGCTCTCCTGTCACTCTGGCAAGAATTTGCCCCGTATTTGCCTCAAACGCATAGGCATCGGTTTCGAGTGCTTTCGCTGCATTGAGTTGACCCGCACTTGCACCGGATGCGCGCGCAACACCGACTGATGCTTCAACTTGCTGACGCTGCGATCGCGTTAAGTTGCGACCGTCCATCAAGCTCACACCCTGACCCGATGCCGCTTGCTCTAGACTCAATCGACCCTGATCAAGCTGGACGCTATGCCGTCCCTCATGCACCAAGCCTGCAATCTTGTCTGCATTCCGGCGAAGCATCCCCGCACGTCCTGAGAGGATGCGTGCGAGTGATTCGTCAATGACGATCGTATTTTTCTCAAGGTCATAGAACGCTTCTGCGCCCATTGCCTTGAGACGATTTGCATCGATCGAGAGTTTGGGGAGATTTTTCGGATCAAATGCAGCGCCTGAGAGTTTGGCAATCTCTCGATAAATTGCTTCGTAATTTGCCTTGAGTTGATCAGATTTCTTCTGATTGCTAGGGAGTAAAGATTTGAATTTCTCAATCAGTCCGCCACTGCTAACCCGTGCCAGTCCTTGCGGTTGCTGAAACTTCTCGGTCGCTTGCTGCACTTTGGGAACCGTCGCCATTGCAGCGATCGCACCCTTCAGCGGAATCGATTTTAATAATCCAGCGCCGGGCACAACACCGGAGAGCGCATCTAATCCAGCATTTGCAGCAGAGGCAAATCCATTCCCGATCGCGAATCCAGCTAAGTCCCCAGTTAAATCTTTTCCAGATGGGCGACCCCGCGCAATGACTTGCCGCATTGCCAGCGCACCCATCAAATCACCTGCCAGACCGGGCACAATGCCGTATTGTTCGCCCAATTTTGAAGCAGCAAATCCGGCGGTATTGACAGCTAAATCAGTCGCTAAGTCTTTCGCTCTGGGAGACTTGGCGATCGCGCCTAATGTCCCCTTGATCGTCGGCTGTGGAATGACATCGAACTGTTTCGCGGTAAAGTTTGTGAGCTTGCGTACTCCCTCTTTCAGCGTTCGACCTAACGTAGCTGTCTCAGCCTCAGCCGGAGCCGTGACCCGCGCCAGTCCTGTAATGTTGCGCTGATTCGCACTTTGAATCGCTGCACTGCGAGCCGTCTGAATTCGCTCGTTGCGAGCGTCATTCAGCGTCGGATTGTTGCGATAGCTGTTTTCTAATCTGCCTTGAATCCCTGACAGAGAGCGAATCGTTTCGCCTGAAAGATTCTGTCCTTTCAGTTGATCAATTTCTGCGATCGCGCTCTGAGTTCCCGCAAGAATCTCATTAATCAGCGTTTCGCGTTTCTTTCCAGTCGCGGTGGCAAGCGCTGAAATCTTCTTGTTAATCGACTTCTCAGCCGCCGCTAATTTCTTAATTGCCGCAGATTCAGCTTTTTTATCTACACCAGCAATCGGCTTGCCATCTTTGCCAATCTCAGCGCGAACTTGTTCAAGAACGCGATCGACTTCGCCTTGATCCCGGTAACTCTTGAGTCGAGCTTCTAAATCCCCTTTCGTCGTTTTAGAATTGACTCCCTGAATCCCCAGCTTTCGAGAAGCTGCGAGCATTTGAGGACGGGTTAAACCCTCAAATGGATTCTGGACAATCTCAGCTTGAGGTGTGACCTTTGGTGTGGGTGCGGGAGGTAATGCTGCGATCGTTTCGACGGGCTGAGTCTCGATTGTCGCTTGCGGTAAGGCTCTCGTCTGGCTCGGTGGCAGTGCATTCTGTTGAGACGGTGGCAGCGCAGATTTCATTGCGTTGCCTGCAACTCCTGTAAGTACTTTGCCGCCTAGAATCACTGTGCCTGCTTGCACAATCATTTCTGTGACAGTGGCAGAGCCAGACTGAATCATGCCCGTCACAGCATTGCCTACAGCGCCCTGCATTCCCATGAAATTCGGAACGACAGACTGAATAAAATTCGTCGCTGCTCCGGTTGCTGCTCCGGTTGCCGATTGAGCGAAGGGAGCGATCGCGCCTCCCACAAGCTGATTCAATCCCTCGGCTGCAATTTGCCCACCTGGAAGGAACTGTGTTGCCGCACCAAACGCCAGTGCAGGTACTGCGGTCTGCTGCAATATGCCTTTGGTTGTCCTGCCCATCGGAACCATATCGAGGGCGAGCGATTCCATTGCAGACGCAACTTTGTAGCCCGTTTTCGCGATCGCGACAAACGATCGCGTTGCGTTGCCAACTCCACCAATGAAGGCTTGTCCTGCTTCCGAATTCGCCATCACTCGGAAAACACTCGCCACCTTTTTGCCAGTGTTGCTGACTGCTTGAATCGTTGCACCTGCTTGATAGGCGATGTCGCCCAGTCGATCCATATCGACCGTGATATCTAAACCTTTGCGTTGCTTGGTCTGCTGCTGAACAGGCTCAACTTTCTGAATCGGTGCGCTGTCTGCCCAAGGATCAGGAATCGCATCAGGAGGATTAAATACATTGCGATAAACCTGGCTTGCGTAGCGATTCTCGAAGGCGTAGGCATCCGCTTCGAGTGGCTCGACCACTTTGCGAACCAGAGCTTCTTTGCCTGGATTGCGCTGCTGTGCAAGCTGAGTCGATCCATCAATGCGCTGCTGTAATGTCCTGCCACGGACAACCGGAGCATTTTCTAGCTCTGATTCGGTCGGTCGAATTAACCCGATCGCTGGATTCTTAAATGAATCGACCTGACCAAAACCCGACTGAATCGCATGGCGAAGCTCATGCACGATGACCGCTGTGATTTCTTCACTGAACCCGCTTGTAGCAAGCTGCTTCGCAATTTCAGCACTGATATTGAGCGTGTTTGTGCCCGGATCATATTGACCCGTGCCCTTGATTTGATCTGAGACGTTGAACTTCGGAACAAGATTTTCAGGGACTTCTACGCCTGAAATTGCAGCAACTTCGCCTAAGATTTTCCGAATCGTTGGGGGTAACGGTCGCGCCTCGGATTCGGGTACAGACTGTGAAGTAGGTTGTGACGTGACTTGTGAAGCAGGCTGTGTTGGCTTCGGTGCAGCAGACTGCTGAACAGGTGATTTCGGTGCAACGGGTTGAGGTGCTTTAGCCTTTCCAGGATTCGCTCCTAACAGTGCAAGTTGCTGCTGCGTTGTTGAAATCGCAGATTGAATTTGCTCTCTTTGTCGATCGACAAACGCCTTAGTCTGCTCATTCGTTGCTTTCTGGGCAAGTTCTTCGACCTTGGCAAGCTGCTGGAATAGTCCAGCGAGTGTACTGGATAGCTCATCAGTCTGAGCCTGAACTGCAAGAGGCTGTTGAGACTGGGCAATCAGCGATTGTAGCTGTGATTCTTCTTTCGCAAGTTGCTCACTCACCGACTGATAAAGCTTGACACGTTGAGCCTGTCTTGACTGCAAGCTTTCTATTAACTGATTAATTTTTGCCAGCGCTGCTTCGTCTCGCTCTGGGTTTGCAAGCTGCTGATCTCTAAGTTGCCGAGCCGACTTCAAAGATTCAGCATCACGGACTGATCCGGTCTTTAGTCGAGCTTGCTTATCCTGCAATCCTGCAATTGATTTCCGCCTACTTTGAATCGACTGATTGACTTCAGCGGGAGCCTGAATCGTGCCGAGTGTTTCGATCGCTTCAAAAGGTTGCAGCTTCCGTTCTAGGCGCTGGCGTGCTGTTGCCAGCTTGTCTTGAATCGAATTGACCTGATCAATCTCAGCCTGAAAGAATGTTGCAGCACTACGATTGATTTCAGCGAGTGATTCACCTAGCTGAGTGAGTTCGGTTGAAAGCTGCTCGACGAGACGGGTGTTTTGATTGTCGATCGCGCTTTGAAGATCGGCTGAGACTTTGCTAATCCGATCCTTAATCCGCGATCCACCCATGCGATCTGCGACGCTTGCGGTTTTCTCGGCAATGTTTGCCCTGATTTTCTCAACATCTGCCTGTTGCTGAGATAGCTTGGTTGCCTCGGCTCGAATTGCGCCGCGATCTGTGCTCTGAGCTTCGGTCTGAAAGAAACGTGTTGCTTCGACTGTTCTCTGTTGCTGGCGTTTCCGCTGCTTTGATCGGGTTGCTCCTGACTCAATCAGAATGTTGTCTTTGCCAACTAAGTCCTCAAGAATTTTCTGAACCAGTTGCCCATCTTGCCCTAGAGACGCGATTAATTCGCCTGTTAGAGCAGAAGCCGCTTGCTTTCCGACAAGTCGAAAACTTCCGATCAATGGAGCGAGTTCAGCATCAATCCCCTCAGAGATGCCCTTCCCAAGGTCTTTACTAATTTCTTGCCCAATACCCAGACCAACGCCAGACAGGATGCCGCTTGCCGCATTTGCCGCTAATTTGAGCGGAGCTGTGAGAACGTCTCCAATTCCACCCAGAACATTGCCTTTGCCAATCTTGCTAAAGGCATTCGTAACGGTTTTCTCAAGCCCTTGGAATGAATTGTTTAATGCTTGGGTGACATTCTTCTCGATCGCGCTTGTGTCTGCCGTGACTTTCTGAGTCACAGACTGCGTTGCGCTGGCACTGGCATTGCGAATATTGACAGGAATTTCGATGCTCGCCAGTTGCGCTTTTAGATCCGCAATCTGGCTCCGAACATTCGCAACATTCACCCCAATCTCGATCGACGAATTCTTGAACGCATCCAGCCGCTTCTCTAATACGTCTAGATGGGTGAGATCTGTTCTTGGGGTTAATGGGGAGGATTTGAAGTAGTTATTGACTTGACCAAAGTGCTTCTGCTTCAGGTCTAAATGCTTGTTGAGTGCTGTGAGCCTCGAATCATCAACTTGAGCCGTGACCTTGAATGTCTTGTCTGAGTACTTCGAGAGCTTCTGAAAAACTCCCTTGTCATCAAATTCAAAACCGATTTTGATTATGCGATCGCGGGTGAGCGAAGCGATTTGATTCTCGATCGCAGTTGAATTAATTAATGCTGCCTGTAGTCGAATGACTCTCGACTGAGTGAGGGCTTGGAGTTGCTGAGAAACTGCGCGATCGTCTAACCGAATGCCGACATTGATTTGTCGATCGCGGGTAAGCGTCCTTAACTGTCCTTCGACGGCATTGAGATTAGAAACCGCAACAGTTGCGGAAATCTTCGGGTTGAGCTTGCTAAGATTTTCGACTTGCCTGCGAAGTGCCCTTGTGTCGAGACTTGCAGCGAATCGGATTTGCCCATCTTTGAGATTGCGAAGGGACTGCACCTCGCGATCAAAGCGATCGCGCTTTAATTCGAGTTCCATCCCCAAAGAACCGACGATCTCAGACATCTCTCAACCCGCATAGCATCGGGCTAGGATTCCTATCAGCCTGAGACGCGAAAAAAGCCCCCGAAAGCTTCAGGGGCTAGCTACCCGTTAGGGTGCATCTACCAGAAATATTTTAGTTTAGGTGGGGAGTAGGGACTTCATTGCTTTTGATGGCGGTAGAGGTTTTAGCACAGATCAAAAAACGCGCCAGCCTCCAAATATTTGAAGAACGACAACCTCTCAAAGCTGCGCGACCGCCAGAGTTATTCTGACACGCGATCGCGTATCCCTACATCATTGCGCCTGCGTCACGGTAACAAATCTAGGCAGCCCGTCTCGATTTGTTCCATGCCATTCGTCAAGCGGTCTACGTCTGTACTGTCCTTCTGCCCAATCTTCATCTCGATATAGCACTTCCCAATCATCGATTTCAGCACAGGGAGAAACAACACCAAGAACGATATAGTTTTTCTGTTGTCGGTTGTTGAACCAAACCGATCCGGGTTTAGGGAAGTTTTGCATCTTTTGTTGTGATTGGTTAAATGCGATCGTGCGTTTAGTATAACCAAGAAAAATGCGCCATACTCGCGTGGCGCTTGATTAGACGTACATACTAGCGTCGCTTTCCCAGAGCCATCGATCTCTGGAAATGGACATCGATATTCTACTCTTGCAGATCTACTTTCTCAACTTTCAAAGGCTTCTGATCGAGTGGTTTCACATGCAAATGCAACTCAAGCAAGTACTGACCTGGTTCAAGATTTTCGCCCAGAATGGTAGCCAGATCAGGACGCTCATGTGTGATTGGATCGCGTAGGTTGAGTTTGTCCCAGTCGTATTTCGCATCTGGATCAACCGTTAGAATCACGTGCTTTACAACCATATCCTACCTCGCTAATTTCCGGGCTAGGATTCCTATTCACAAAAAACGCACCACTCTCGCGATGGTGCGTGAACAATTTACTTTGTTGCAATTGCTTGCATTGTAGCCGAGCTATTTCGTTTCGTGTCGTAATTCCGCTAGGACAAGCCACGAAACAACCATCTGCAATCCCATCCAGCCGACCGGAAACACTGCGCGCTGAAATTCAACATGGCGATAAAGCGCGATCGACAAAGCAATCCCAAATAGCAATGCGGGAACTGTCGCAATCAGCCAGATAAATCGTTCAAACCGTCCATTCGAGGCACTTTTCACGCCTGACGGAACCCACGGCGCAATCTCACCAAAGATTACATCCAGCAAAGCGACTAGATGCGTGTAGCTCACAGCCATGCCCATTACGGGGACAAACAGCCCCCATCGGGATTTCGCCCATAATGCCGAGGCAACAAGAACTAACACGATCGACGAAGAACCAATTCGAGCAACAAACGGGTTTGGAATATCCGCAGCAATCCACAGTCCCAAGAAAATCGGAATCGCGTGAAGCAATACTCCTAATCCGCTCGTTGTGTAATAGTGAAACGCGCTGTAGTAAATCCATTTGACGCGCAATGGAATATTCGGCTTACCCCAAAAGCCCTCCGAGCAGGTCAAGGAATACGAACCGCTACACCAGCGATAATGCTGATTGAACAGCGATTTGATGCCCTCTGGGGATAGTCCTGCTGAAAGATTCAAAGGCAAATATTCAACAGTCCAGCCATCGGATAACAGCATCCAACCCGTATGCACATCTTCGCTTCGTTCGACCGGAGCACCACCGCCATGCGGTTCTAACGCTGTACGTCGATAGATTGCACATGAGCCGCAACAGATTGCAGCTCCTGCGCGATCGCGGAAATTCTGCACTAATCTGTAGAACGCTTCCTGGAAGAAACCTAAGCCGAGTTGGGCTGGGGTCTGATTTTTCTGGGAAGTGGCATTGTTGAAATATTGCGGAGTTTGCAGAATCGCTAATTCCTGGTTCATTTGGAACCGAAACACTGTCTCGGTCAGAATGTCAGGACGTGGAACGAAATCAGCATCTAAGACTAAAATTAGCTCTCCTGAAGTCTGGGCGAAAGCGTGGCGCAAATTGCCTGCCTTCTTCAAGTAGCCTTTATCCTCACGAGAGATGTAATGGAATCTCAATGCTTCTGTGGCAAACCAAACATCATCGCGCCCTTTATCGTCCAGGACGTAAACCCGATAGTTCGGATAGTCAATGTCACGAACAGCCTTCAATTGATTCACGATTACTGCGATATCTTCACCGCAGTTCGGCAAGAAGATATCAACAGATGGCGTTTGATCAAAGACTGATCTGTATTTCTGATGTCGATCGTAGTCAAACGACTTGGCAAAGAATGCACCAAATGCCCAAAACGCAACTCTCACAAAATAGAGTGCGGCAAAACAGGCATAGAGGGCAAAGAGTAAATTTGGATGAAACGAGCGAACCGTAATCAAACAAAAAGTGGCTAGGCTGATCAATCCGACCAATCCTAGCCAACTCCCGCGCGGTTCTATAAAAGCAAACTTTTCTTCGTCGGTGGGGACGGTAGGCAGGTAGGGAGCGGGCATTGAGATTTTCGCTCAACTCATCGCCCCTTGAGTTCCTACCGCCCAGCCTACTAGCGAGTCGCCGATGGCTTACCGATATACCAACTCACAAAGAAAAACGCGATCGCTACAATCCCCGTCTGTAATTCAGCAGGGAGATGCACACCGAACGCACCCAGCAGCATTGCAGCACCACCAACAGCGCCCGCAATGTTCGTTTTCAAGTCAGTTGTCATAGAAAGCTCCCAAGATAGTCGCGCTCTGGAGTTCCTACAAAATCAGCCGCGATTCAACCAACGGGAACTCAGCATCGATCACATAGCAATCCTCTGCTGGAATGTCGATCGCATACCATCGCCCAGAATCGACATCTTTGATATCGACAATTCCTGATGCACCTTCGATCAGCGCAAACTCAGCCGTCACTACTCTGCCAACAATCCGAGGCATCAGCAGCAGCACGCCTTCACCTACCCATGCTCTCGGACGCGATACCGTTGCATTCGCCTGGTTCGCTTTCAGTTTCGCGATCGGTGCAGATGAAACCGCCCAAGCAGGCATGAGACTATCTTGAATCAAGCTAAAGAACGCATCGCAGGCAGATGATGAAATCGATTTATCCTGCTCAGTGGGTGGAAGCCAGTGACAGAACTGCTCTGGTGTAAATGGGTCTGTTTTCTTCGGATCAATCTTGGAGTTGAGATAGAGCATTGCAAGCTGAGCAATGCCCTTCTCTTCTTTGTGTAGACGTTCCCGTTCTAGCTTTTCCGCATACTCGTAAGCCTGCAAAATGAGCCAGAGAGGTTGGAATCCGAAATTCTCAGCACTAAAGCGCGGATCAAATCCCCAATACCGCTGAATTTTCCAAAACATTCCTGTCCAGTCAGGCTCTATGTCATACTCGCCAGCTAGGATTTTCCCAATTCTTCCTCAGTCGATGGCTTCGGCGCTTCGGGTTTAGCTTCTTCCCAGCCGTCCTGCTCTTTGTAGGCAAACTCAGCAATTTTTGTCACAAGGTCAGGCTTGATCACGTTTGGATCGATCGTGTGCTCGATCGTCCATTCGGGAGCGAGTCGGAAGCGAATCACTGCGGTCGCGTAGACAATGTTTTTCCTTTTGAGCGATTCGAGAAACTCGTCTGTAAGCTCTTGAATGTCCTGATAGGTCGGAGCGTGCCACTCAGGATTAACTAGCTCAATTTGTTCCAAAGTGAGTTCGATTTCTTTTTCGTCAATGACTGCCGTGAAAGATACGATCGCGAATTTCTCGTCGTATTTAACTGCCGTTACTTTGCCTTCTTTGCCATTGACAGCCTTGAGGTGCTTTGCGTTGCTGGAAACTTTCACCGTGTCGTCTTCAATCACGCCACCAAAAACATACGCATTAATGCGATCGTTGACATAAGAGAATTTTGCGCCATGCTCTCTAGACACTTGTTTCGCTAATGCAGCTAGAGCCTTTGTATAGCTAAATAAATCTTGCTCTTTAATGAAGTCGTGTTCAACGGGAGTGATCCCTTTGTACTTGGGGAATTTGAGAACCCCGATTTCTTCACTTCCAACTAATACTTCTTCGTAAGCCTTGGTGGGTTCAACAACATAAGGCAACATACAAACGATCCTCGCTCAATTTACTTTCAATAGTTCCCTCCGCCCGTCTAGCGACCGTGTTTTTGGTCTTTCTTGTATTCGTTATGCAACCAACTCATGATCAGCGAGATTACTAGCAATGCTAATCCCGTTGAAAATTGAAAATGAAACAAAAACCAAATTGACGCAAATAATACAACCCACTGACCGATTACGATCGTGACAAGAAACAACAACAACAAAACGAACGATACAGAATCTTCCATTGTAGGAACCTCATCAGTGTTAGCCAGTCATCCTCGCTCGACCTGGCTAACTTTTCTATGCGTACCGAGTAATGATTGGGCTTCCTTGACCTTGCAGCGTGGTGTTGTAAGACAAGATGCCATCGGCAGGGTATTCAGTGCTGAACCCTTCGACGATGCACGCACCTTTCAGACCATCGCCAGTGGTAAAGCCAGCAGGCGCAGGACCTTCCGACCATACAAACACTTCACGACCGCTTACAGCATTCGTTGCTGCATAGTAGAGGCGACGATAAGAGTCATCATCAGGCAACAGATTGGCTGTGATCGGGATGCTCCACGCCTGAGATGTGACAACGCCATCCTGGAAGCCTTGCGGATCTTCAAATACCTGAGTCTGTTGACGTTCAGCGCTGATCTCAGAACCCGATTGAGTACCACCTTGCAGTCGCAATTTAGCTGTGTAGGTCGCAGTACAAATTCCAGAGATTGCACCACCCGTCATCGGCTCGATCGCTAAAGTTGTATCGTCAGGCATCGCATCTTCGGTCAAGTAAACCTTGCGCTTCACACCCGATGAGTTTGCGAATTCAAGCGGAGTACCCGCACCAATTCCGTTTCCACCGACCGCAGCACCTAAGTTAACAGCTGTTGCGTTTGCTGCAATACCTGAGCTAGTGGTAGCAATTCCGTTAATATTTTCCGGCTCTTCACGAGAACCCAAAGGGAGCAATGCAACATACAGCTTGATCTTGTTGCCTGCCCCGGTGAGAAACTTCTTACTCATCTAAATCCTTGTCTCCAGATCTGGATTGATCAGAGGGAGGATTCCTACTGTTTAGGGGACTCTAGGAGGGCAGTAGCTGAGCGAGGCAACAGATGAAAACTTACAACTTTGAATTCCTTCAAGACACGTTTGATGAGCAGCAAAAAGTGATCGAGAATGCTACAGGCTGCCTAACCTTCCTTTCTCAAGTCCGTGATACTCAAAGACGGCAAATTCTCGCGGCACAGAATGAGATTGGGCGATTGCAGTACAAACTTGAAGAAGCTCTCGCAGAAAATACACAGCTCAAAAATGAGTTATTCAAAGCTGAGTTAAAAATACAAGTCCTGACAGAGCCAAGCGCGATCGGCAAATTGAAAAGCTGGATAGGAACTCTCAAACGTTGATAGCTATCACAACAAATGTCAAAGTCAAACCTAAACCTCGATTTTTACGCCAACTTGCTGCAATCCATGAACCGCAGTATTGATGGCTTTCAGAACTTGGTCGAAAGCGAACGCGCAGATAAAGAAGAAGCCTTGCAAATGGCAGGCGAACTCGAATCGATTGTTGCTCTGCGCGATGCCCGAATTGCTGAGCTAGAAGCTGAGAATGCAGCTCTGAAAACTGGATTTGAAGCAACTGAAACGAAGCGCTTACAAGAAATTGGGGACATGATCGAGCAGTTGCATAATGCGATCGCTGGATTGAGCAACCCCACTCAACCGGAGACGGAAACCACAGAGGACGAAATCGACCTAGAAGAGGAAGCTGAAGACTCAGATCCAGTCGAGAGCGTCTAACTCGTCTGAAATTCTCACCGAGAATTGTTCCCGAATCCCACTGCCTTTTTCAAACCTAACTGGAATGGCTTTGGTGTTCGGGAACTTTTGTGTCAATTTGTCCAGTGCATCTTGAATCGTGTGATCACCTTGCCACTGAACTAAGAAGATTTGCCACAGTCGATCTGCTCTTACACAGTCAAACATCGCTTTGCCGTCATTACGAATCGGCACGCGACGAATAATGATTTCCAACCCAGTGACAGTGCGATCGCTAATTGTTTCGCCACTATCGAGAACCGCGATCGCAGGTGTTTCAACACCACCGGGCAGAGTATAGCTCCCGATTTCGTCTGTAAGTAGCTCTTGAATCTGCGATCGTAGTTCTAATACCTTCAAGACTCTTGCCCCTCAAAATCTGAACAGTCTTCCCCATTGCCGTAGGGATGAATTCCGCACACAAGAAAAGTGCCACCATAGCTTTTCCCGTGAAAGTTTCGGCAATTCTTGCATTGGAGAGGATGTTGATGTGGAGTTGGAAAGACTATCCCAATCCCACCATTCATACAGGAAAATCTTAAATACTCTGCTTCAAGTTCATTGGTGCTAGGAACACCAATCCTGCTCACTTCTGAAACCAGAAAATCAAAGCGATGCGTTTCTGCTTTTACAGGAATGCCTTGAAAGTATTGAGCAGGCTGAATTTCTTGTTCGATATTCGCGATCGCGATATCAAGCCGAGCTGTAATAATGACATCTACTGGGCAATTGACTTGATATCCGTTTACTTTCTCAAGTCGAAGTCCACCGAGGAAAACCGATCCATCTCTGAACACAAGCTCTCCCGCACTTGGATGGAACCGCAAGGTGAGTGTGCGAAGCGAAAAACTAAATTCATGGATTCGTATTCGATGCGATCCGGCTGAGTCGCTAACTGTTGCGAACAGTTCCGTGGGGTCATTGTTGTATCGATATGTTTCAACTCGCCAGAACTGGGTCATGACTTCAATCGTTTTCTCAACTCAGTTGTCATTATGCCTTGAAAATCGGTGTTAGCTGCGGCGTGCTCTAGCCACGGTCTAGCAGGCGTAGGATTACCGTTGCTGTCTATTCCCTCGTGAACATTTGCTGCATGTTCAGCGGTGTATTCAACGATCGCAGTATTTGCATCTGGAAAGCTCACTTCTTGCGAATCCCGCAGCTCATCTGTATCCCGAATCGTTCTTGGAGATGTGGCAACTTCCCCTGACTTTCGCAAGGTGATTCCATCCCACCGCCAAATCTCAGCATCGATCGCTTCTGTACAATTTTCAGCGTATTGCTCAACGGTTGCCTTGAATGCGCCCTCAATCGCTCTGTTGACCTTGCTCAAATCAATCTTCAAAGAAAGTGACCTCCTCATCAATGTCGAAGTAGATTTGAGTCGGTTTGAGTACCCGTCCCAGGCTCACTAAGAAGCCAGAATCAATCAAGCTTGCGTCCTGCGTCAGATAGCCATCTCGCCCCAAGAAAATTGGTGCTCCCACCGTCCACTGCCACGATGCATCAGTCACCACTCCTTCACCTAGCAACACGGGCGACTGCCCGACCGCTGCGGCTGCTCGCGTCAATCCCGCGATCGTATAGGCGTGAGCCTCAATCCGATGATCCGCATACACCAACTGCCCATCAACAACGGCAACGACTCGTAGAGCCGACAAATTCACACCAGCAATCAAACCACTCTCGATCGCTGGAATTTCTGGCGTACTGCTGCTTGTTCCTTTAATCAGAGTGAACGTGCCATAGATTTTATCGCCCAGAATTTCGCGATCGCCCCAAACGCTCTGAGTCGGCACCCGAATCAGAAACTTTCCTGTTCGACCGCCAATAATCGCGTCAGCTTCAGCCAAATCGGGAATTGAGGGCGGAACGAACATCGGATTGATCATTCGTCCCGACATAACCTCGATCGGTGTTTGCACTCCGGGTGATGTGTCCTGCACCGCCCGATTCGCTTGCACCCCATCAGGCTTTAAATACGCCTCAACAACCAAATCCCCAAGGACGGGGGTGACGTTGCCCGTTTCGGGGTCAGTCACGATTTGTCCTGTGGGGAGATGGAAGGTGAGATTCGCGTTAATTGGAAAAACGCTGCTCATCGGGAGTGTTTGAGAAGTTGGTACATTAGCCAGAGGCTACCGAAAAGCGCGATCGCTAAAATCGCGCCTGGAACAATCAAGAACACGAGCGCGATCGTCACGCCTCACCTTTCTTGAGTTCAGTGACGCGACGATTGATCGCATTGATCAATACCTTGCGCTTTTCTGACTTCAGCCAAGTCTCAAGAACCGCAACATCAAAGGTCTGCTCGATCACTTTCTGAGCTGCAACGTCAGAGAGCTTATCGAGTCCGGTTTCGCCTTCGGTTGGAACTTTGTTTTCGATCTTGGCTTTGGGTTCAACTGGTTCGATCGCGCCCCAAATCCGATGCTGTTCATAGTCTGGATGAGCCAGCAGTTTTGCTAACTCAACTTCAGACAAATGATTCGTACCAGGCTTGAGCTGCAAGCGATCGTAGTACTGCTCTCCCTTGCGAGGAGGATTCAGCTTTTCAGGACGGAATAAAACGAGTTTGTTCATTGTCCCCTATGCCTTCGGATAATCGATATAGCGCCCTGCTTTCGGGAAGTTCCAGATTACAGGCGAAGTGCAGGCATACATCGGAGTGATGTATTTGCCACCGCGATACTCTTGAGGCATCGGCGCGGTCGGTTCGATGTGACGTTCCAGAATTTCAGAATCCAATGGATACAGCACCATGCGGTCTTTATTGGTGCTAGTCGCTTGAACACCATTCGCTTCCAAGGTTGCGCTCTTGAGTTCGGTGAGTTTGCGAATGCTGCTGAGTCCGGTTGATTTCAGTACGAATTCTTCAACAGTCGCATCACTGTCGCTCATTCGCTTTTTGATCATTTCGCCATGGAGCAATGGTGTGACCAACAGCGTATTCGGCGTTTCAGTCAGCTCGGTCGAATCTTCGATCGCGATGCACTCGTCAATAATCCACTCAGCCAACTCATCACCTGTAGCAGTGTACGGGTTGAAACTGCTGTTATTCACAGGCACATCGACATTGTTCAAGAATCCTGTAAGGTCGTATTTGCTCGTGCCGAATGCGGCGATCTGATTCATCTTTTCAGCGATCGCGCGACGTGCTGCAAACGCTTTCTTGTCAGACAGCGGAACACCAGAACGATCAGCCGCCTGCATTTGGCGAAACGTGAAGTGAAAGCCACTAAAGACCGCGATGATCTTGTAGCTGACTTCTTCAGCGCCAATATCCGAGAGCGGAATATCAAAGGCTTCATCCGCCCCGATCGCTGCTTCACCGACGACTTCCATTTGTTCTTGAACGAGGGTAGCAGCACCCGCTTGCAAGTCAGGAATCGTGGGGATAATCGAACCATTTTCAAAATTGAGATTGCGGTAACGCTTCTCTAGAACTGCTGGAAGGCGTTGCTCTAGAAAGCGCTTTAAATGAACACCCGCGCTATCGTGCCGTAAAACCATCGTTCAATTACCCCTTGATCACTTGCATAAGGACTAAACCGGGACCCGCCGCTTCGAGGAATCGGAGGCGAGTTGTGGAATCACACTTGGCTGTATCAGCATCGTTGCGAAAACGTCCGATCCGTTCATGTGCGCCAGGAGTGCTGTTGAGGGTATGACGGAAAAACACGGTATCAGTCGGTGTTACCGCTTCTTCGACATAGCCATAGAACAAGCCTTCTGCCAGGTATGCCATTGGCACTTTAGGCTCGTAACCTAAATCGCCTTGCGTGGTCAGGGTGCGCTCATTCTTTTCATAGACATCGGTTTTCACAGCGATGCCCATGAATTGTTGACCCGTAGCAGAAGGAAGCGCGATCGCAACATCTGTCCCGCTCGATCCTGAACCGCGAACCACTGCACGTCCAAACGGGATGATTGCGTTCGTCGAGTTGTAGCCAGTGCGGGCCACCCATTCTTCAGACCGTGCGATTTGCCCTTCGTAGCCACGGGCTAAATCACCATAATTCGTAATCGGCATTTATTCTTTCTCCCCTTGTTTCCAAGCGTCTGCGTAAGCTTGTGCAGCTTTCTTGCGAGCTGAGTCGAGAGCATCAACGCGATACTCTGTGTTGCTCTGAGCAACCGTCACTAACTCAAACAAGTCTTGAGAACTATCGGTGCGCGTCTCGACTTGCTTAAGCGCTGGCTCGGTCAACTCCCACATTGCAGAGATCGCATCATCGGATTTGCCGTCGAGCTTGATTTCGGGGAATTTCTTGGCGATCGCTAGTTTCTGAATCTCAGAAACGCTCAATTTGTAATCCGGCTGGAAGTCAGCAGCATCTTGACGAAGCAAGGGCAATACAATCTGCCAAGTGCCCAGGCGTGCCTCAACTTCGGTAGAAATTTGATCTGCGTCCATCCGAGTTTGTTCAGCAGCATCAAGCTTTTGAGTCAGTTGCGTTTTCTCAGCACTCACAACTTCTAGCTTGGCTTCAGCAGCATCGGCACGCTTGATTTCCGCAACTGTTGCGGATTTGGCAGAGCTTAAATCTGCGTCGTGTTTGGTTAAAGTTTCAGCGATCGCATCTGCCAACTTTGGAGCATCGTCTCCATCAATGTTGTAGTTGCGATTGCCAAGGGTAACAATTGTCATTTTTGGCGAATCCTTACGATCGATAAGGGGTAAATCAACTTGATCAGTTGGTGTAGAAGTTCCCTCGCCTGCATCCTGTACCCAAACCTCCACAGGCTCATCGGCTGAATCCACGCCAAACCGAACTTCTGACCCGGCACGACCACGATAGACCGCTGCCACATGATTGCCGTAGCGATTCACTTGATCGTATTTGCCATCGCTTCTAAGCTTAATTTCAGCGTCATAGCCACAACTGACTTCACTCGCATCACCACGCTCGATCGCGTCAATTGTTTCTTTGTCCGTGACAGTGCCGACGATGCCAAGAAAATCGTTATCGATCGTGATGGCGTGCCCGGTCATGCCGCGCTCATATTGCCGCGCATTTTCTGCCGTAACCCGCTCTGGGGGATGACCGAGAGTAATTGGCTTCATTTTGAAGCTATCGGTGCTGTCCTTAGCGAATAAAACTTCAGGCGAAACAACTTCGATTCGTTCCGTTCCATCAGCATTGCGATACTTCAATTCGCCCACACGAGCGATTCGCATGTGGACGCGCAAGAAACCTTCTGGGGTGCGTTCGTGTTGAAAGATGTGTCCGCGATCAACGTGGAATACCATTGTGAGCCAGTGCTAAACTTAGCTCTGGAATTCCTACTAGAGACTATGCTGAGATTTTCAGGTGAGCGAAATGGGCGAAAATTTATCGGTATTGGCTTAAGCAAGTTAAACGTTGAGCGTTTAAAAGATGATCAACCGATCATTCAGTCGCTTGATATGTTGGGACTCTACGATACTGATATCTTCATCCTGTACGGAGAAACTGAGGACAGCATTGCTCGTGAATTAGAAACCCAACTGGGTCAACTTCCTGGGAAGCGAATTGAGCAACGCACTAAGGAACAACGAACAAGAGGCTTTGGTAGGGATGAGAAAAAATGATTTATCCAGAAGACGATGGCAACATCACAGATGAAGTACTTCTTAAATGGCATTCAAATGCACACTTGGCGATTTCGCTATTGAATGAAGTGCCTGCAATCAATCAAGATGGTAGTTGGTACTATCCGCACGGCGGAACTTGATTGAGGGATTCCATTTTAAGGTTACGATTGATGCTCGATCGGTTCTAAAATTTGGGCAGCTTCGGCTTCGTAAGCATTCGCTGTCGATGGACTTGCGGATACCCCAAGACTGACTGAGCCTTGTTGGCAGCAAGAAGTGATCAGAGATCGCACCTAAATTATTTTCTAAAGTAAGTTGCCTTCACCTCTTGAAGACATTCCTCGATCATGGTCAAAGAACCTTTTTTACTGCCAAACAGAATCATTCGTTCGCATAATTCAGCAAACTCAATCGCTGATTCTTCCGAGTCAAAATCTCCGATATTGAAGTGAGCAAGTCCATCGTCATCAACTCGGAAGAAGAGAAACTTACCCGCATTCTCGAAAATGTCGTAGGTTGTTCCATGAATTTCGACAACACTACCAGGTTCGCGATCGTTGGGATGAATTGTATAACTCGTCCCATGAATCTCAATTGTTCTAGTTTCGTTTGCCATGATTCGCTGTGTAAAGTGTCTCTAAATTTAACATGACAATCCCGATTGACGATCGCGCCTAACAGCCTCGCTTATTGTTTCAACAGCTTCACTACCTGAGTCTTCCGTGCCTCAAACACTTCTCTCGGCACTAGCAGCAGCGTGTATGAAGCAACGGAGCCAGCTAGCGTCGCACTCATCGTGACCAAAACTTCAGCAATCACTCGTGTTCCAACGATCGGCACTTCGATTTCATCTCCGATCACCAATGTCGGAACCGCTTCGTTGGTATATTTCAACGTCACAATCAATTCGTCGGGAATTTCGGCGATTAGTCTGCGATCGTCAATTAGCTTCCACTGCATTCAGATACTCAACGCTACACCGACAGTTTGCACCACATTGACAATTTTGCTTCGGCAATGGCAGAGAATCGATCGCTACAATCCCTCTCGCTGCATACTCGATACAGTCTGGGCAAGATTCCGAAGCGTGGAACTTGCGCCGCATATAGCGAAATCCCGCTTCAATTTTGCCTTGCTGCTCAGATGCCGCAAAACTCAGGTTTGAGCTATTGGCATAGAGATTCAATCGCGCCTCAAATTGCGCGCGTCATCTTGCCTTGCGTTAGGTCTACAGCGAATTGCCGAGATTTAGACCGTTTCAGAATTCCTAATAGACTAATTAATCAAATTCTACGCAATATCAAATTTATAAGATATATTAGATATATGAGATCTAAACAGTATTAGAGTCTGAATACTGTTTAGATCCAGATACTGTTTAGATCCAGATACTATTTCGAGCTGGCAGGCTCGAAATAGTATCTGGATCCACTCATCTATCTTGTGAGCCGACCAACGCTCTCAGGGGTAGAAGTCAACCAACAAGGATGTTCTATGCCAAGACCAAATACCACTCAAAGAAATCGTGGAGAACCACTAGATGTCGAAGTTTCGCCTAGAGAAGAGCTTGTCCTATTGGCTCTCTACTCTAAAGAGCTTTACGGGCTACAAATCCCACAAGCAATGTCAGAAGCAAGCGGAGGTAAGCGAAAATTCCAAATTGGTTCGCTTTACCCTACACTTCATTCTCTTGAGAAAAAGGGACTCATCGAGTCACGATGGGGCGATGAAGGACGAGATGAGCGCGGAGGTGCGAGACGGCGCTACTACAAACTTACAGGCTCTGGTGTTGCAACACTGGAAGCAATCCAATCTTTCCGTGAAAATCTTATTGCTTGGCAACCTGTGTGACGGAGAAGAAGATATGCGTGAAGACCAAGAGACAAGCTCCCCTAACAACCAGAAAAAAGCAGCTTTTAAGGCGAATCAAAATTTTTTATCCAGGCTGCAATATTCTTATATCCTTTTTCGTTACACTCTAATAAACAACTTTCTGACTATCCGCATCTCGCTACTAGAGAACTCCACAAAAAAACCTTCTGAAGTTGAGCAATACTTGGAGGAGAAAGAGAAAGAACTAGATGTTCTAGAAAGAGCTTGGCGATTGCAAAAACGTTTCTGGCGATACAAGAAACCAACGGTTGCCCAAGTTTGGGCGACTCGATGGATTGCAATGCCGATCGCTTATCTCTTCCCAAGCGATCGGCGTGAAGAATGGCTAGGTGACTTGTACGAAGGAAATCTGCAATTACTGAATCAAAGATATCCACGGTGGTTAATTAATTTGATTAATGTTGGGAGAACCGTTGTCTTAGTTGTCTCCGCACTCAGCATCAAGGTGTCTGATCTTGTCTCTTCAGCGTTCCGAGGCAGAATTAAATAATTCTCAACCCTACTTCATCTCTCCATCCAGCAGGGTTGAGAACTTTTCAGGCGCATTAGACCGCCATTCGTTTAGTGCGGCATTGATGTCAGAGCGATCGACATTTGCTAACTCTTCAAATTCTCGATCGCTCAACACTTCTCCTTCAACCTGGAACACTTCTGCCGCATCTTTGCGATATTGGGCAATCTCCGAAACTTTCATTTCTCGAATCCCACCGAAGAACTCCGGAGGCATCACTTGCTTGTAAATTTGCTCTGCCTGCTCTGATGAGTCAAAGCCTAACATCAGCTTTTCTTCATCGAATTGCCCATTGATATGTTGAGCGATCGCATAAACTTTCTCACTCAGCAAATTCGATCCCACATAGCAATCGACTGCCATACCATCCGCGCCTTTTGTGCCTCGGACATGACCATACGCGACTGGGAGCAATCGACCGTGCCGCTGATCGAAGGGCAAATATTGCAGCCCTAATTTGAAGCCCTGGAAATCAATGATTCGCTTTGCAGGAGTTGCATCATCAATCCGCAACGCATCCTGTTTCTGTTGCGGATTTGGCTCAGCGGGTTGAGACTGTTTCGCCTGCTGCTGCTGCTTCTCGCGGGGTGTGACGGGCAGTTCGTTTGAGAGCAGAACTCGCTCGATCGAGTATTCCGAGCCGCCCCATGCCCCTTGCCGCACTTCTTCTTGGGAGAGCGTACCAGCAGCGATCGAGGGTAAATCGACCTCTTTCGTTTGCTTGCCTCTGAGTTCGACTTGTTCTTTGAGGTTGAGCCTGAGAACAGATTTATATTTGACTGCCCAATCATCGGGGACTCTGCCACCTGTCGGGCTATTTTGAGCTAGCATCAGCAGTCGGAAAAATTCCGTCACTGGCTCGTCTAAATTTTCTGATTGATAGTCTTCTACTGCATCAGCCCAGGCAAATTTGTCGCCTTCAGCAGAATTGGATAATGCGGTTTTCTGAGAGCTTCCCCATAGTTTCGTCGGAGGCATGTCGGCAGCCGCAGCCGTATCATCTTTTAAGCGATCGATTAACGAGTCCAACCCAGAAAAGTTTCTCCCTACATACGAGCCATCTTCGCCATCACCATCCATCGCAATGCCCCCCAATGCCGATTTAGAGAGCAGAATCGCTCTAAATCGCTTGAGGATGTCCTCTTCCTTCCCTTGTAAAATTAGCTGCCCCAAGCCCTTCAGCTTGTAGATAAATGTGTCGTAATCTTGCACCATGCGGACGCTGTATTCGAGCGCTAGCAAATAGCGCATGAATGATGCATAGAACGCCAGTAAAACTGAGTCGTTGTAATGTCCGTTCTCCTCAATCAGTCGCCCGTAGAGACGCTTACCAGAGAATCTGAGAACTCGAGTTCGATGAATCCGACCATAGCTCAAGCCCTCACGCATTATGTTGTGCGGTAGTGAGAGTTGATAATAGTCAGGATTTCCGGGCATTCCCGAATTTGTAAGTGGGGTCAGACAATAGCGATCGACCGACTGAATCCAGGAAATTTGCCGAATCCGCGCTTCATTCACAGGCTGATCCGGTGCTTGCCCGTCATCAATGCCGAGAATGATAAATCCGTCGCCGTCGAGCCGACCTGCGATCGCGGACTCTCGGACGTGATCGCGAAAATTTAATTCTTCTGAAAGCTTGATCAGCTTCGAGGGAATAGTCTTTCTGCCCTTGCCGAGTGTAATTTCTAGCCAGTTCTTTGATGTAGCGGCAACAGGCAAGAGATTGACAACTTTTTCGCAGATTTTATTCTGGCGATACAGGGAATGAATTTCAGTGCGATCGAGGGTTGCAACAAACGAGCTAATCGCATTATCGAGATATTTGTCTCGCCCATGCTGACCCAAACCTGTCGAGCGATTGCCAATCAGGGAGCCGAACGCATTCATCAGTGCGCCGTCATTGTGCCAAAGCTCGATCGCCGTTTCTTCGCTCATTACCAGAAGCCATTACATCTGGGTGAGAATTCCTATGAGCTATATCTCGACTACTGCAACAAGTTCGCCTAGAACTCTACTGACCTACAAATCTAGAGTTACTGCATAACCTCTCTAGAAGTGAACTCTACACCGATACAAGGCGTTCAATGAACTCTCTAAAACTCCTAAGAGCATCTTAGATTACACAGTCAAGCATGATGAGCATTGGGATGTTTAACCGCGCTCGATGCTCAACACATTCAAACAAACTGTTTACTTTCTGAAAATCATGAATATTAACTCTTGCAAAGCACTGCTCGGACTATCCTTAGTCGCGTCTTGTGGCATTGCTCTGGCTCCACACCCCGCCGAGGCTGAAACAACACTCCCAACGATCACCGTCATTGGGCATCCCCCCCAAAGCCGTACCGACATCGAACGGATCTTGGATCAAGTCAGACAACCGTCTATCATCAGAGAAACCTTGGAAGATATTGGTGCTCTGGAACCGCCACAGTACCCACAGACAAGTTTGTCGCTTTACACGATCGATTGTCGGTCATCACAGGATGTCAGAACAAATGCTGTCACTCAAGCACTATCGGTAAGGGGTTCTTCAACTTACTTGACCTTTGGGACAGAGGTGACCGTTCAATACATGAATGAAAGAGGCTCTGAAAATTTTGTTGTGACAGGCGGCGGCGGTCCTAATACCGACACGGTCAGGGCACTTACTCCGGTTGCTGGGACGTTAATCTGTCGTCCATAAAGCATCTTGGCTCTGTGATGAAACTTGATGAGATTCATTGCAGAGTTATTTAACTCGTTGGCTACAACTAATTTTTTCCCGAGTCTGTTATCAGAAAAGCCACCATCCTAGCCATATTGCCACAGCAGTCAGGGTGATGTTGTCAATGTCTTGGTACGGCAAGGCTTCGACGATCGGGATCACGAGTGAGATCGCTGCGACATTTCTAGCAGTCGTTACTGAATCTAAAAGAAATTCTTCAAGGTTCTTGAGCACTTAACCCACCAAAATCGACATCACAGGGATTGATCCGCCTGCTGTATTCATTGAGCCATCTAAATCAGTCGTTGCAACAAATCCGGGCGGAACCTCCAAGTCAAGCGAAGTATCGATCGCTAATTGTTCATCCATCAACGAATCGATCATCCCAACCAAATTACTAAAGGTCACGCCATCTGCTTGCTTTACAGAAACATCTTTCCGGTTCTGCTGTAAGGCTTTAGCTGATACGTAGTAGCTGCGATAAATCACTGTTCCAGCAGGTAACACATCACCTTCGATCTCGGTTTCGGCTTTCAATTTGCCAGCGGAAATTTTGAGCTTCTGCGTCAGGATCGCATCGCGATCGCTAATGCTCGTAAGTTCTTTCACGAATGCCAGCGCCTGAGTTAAATCCGTGTAAATCGAAGGCATTAAATTGCTCCCCACCATGCAGCACTTTGGAACGGCGCAAAGGCATAGACTAGAGCATCGGCATAGTCAGGCGACTTGATTCCGCGCTTTGCCATATCTTCCTTGCTCTCAATCAGAATCTTACCCGCGCTGTTATATTTCCTCAGAGGTTGGCTCAACTGAGCAATCAAAGCAGGGTGATTCGGTATCGAAATCAATTCATCTAGTGGATAGGTTGCCAGCCCATTCACATGCTCATAGGTTTTCTCAAACCGCCGTCGCAATAACCACCAAATCTCTGCTCTGAGGTTTCGGAAAATTTCTTCACTCTTGCGATTGTCAAATTCCGCCCAAACCGTGTCGCTAACCGATGCACCGCCATTGATGGCTTGAATTGTGAAGGGCAAGCGATCGCTACTGGATAATGTCCCACCTACACCTGCGCCCACACCGATCGCGTCGTAATTGAGATGAGTGATTCCCAATTTCTGACCTAACTCGATCGCTTTGAATGCCGTCTGAGTCGTGTTGCCTTCTCCCCATGAGTCGATATCAGTCACGACCGGGCCATGCCGCGCAATCAGCACATTAGAGTCCTTGCCTTCATCGGCAATATCTAATCCCGCTGCCTTTTCGCCATTGGTCGGCAAATCAAGTCCGATCGCAGCTAACACCCACTTATGCGGAATCGTTACACCCTCGATAGATGCGTTGTAGTCAATATCAATTTCTTGGGCAACAATCACCGGATCAAGCGTGGCAAGCTGCTTCTGATACCACTGGTCATCCTTGCGAGGATCATCGCGCCAATGAAAGGTGAACACCTCAATTTTTCCGCTCAACCGCTTCTGGGCGAATGGATTACCTGGCCCATTCGGAGTAGAAGTATAGAACACAACCTCAGTGTTTTGAGAAATTGCCGCATCAACCCGCTCGGCACGCTCAATAAATGCCGCTTCATCTACGTCATAGACACTGGATCGACCACCCCGACCCATATTGTCGCCTGCTTCTCCGGTAATCGACGATCGACGATCCCGATTTATCAGCTTCAAACTGCCATCGCTATAGTCTTGCGGTCGCATCCAGTCAGGTAGGTAGCGAATAATGAAGCGAATTTTCTCGAAAATCGAGTCAGGGTCGCCAATACGATCGACAAGCATTTCTTTACGAGATCCAACCGTTCCTTTGAAGCCAGTTTCAAACAGCCATGAGTGAAGCTGAGCGCAACAGTTGAGCCAGGTCAAACCCATGTCACGGGACTTTTCAATCAGTCCATGTTCCTTGTTGCGTCGGCGTTCTAGTCGCCAGTGCAAGTATTCAGCCTGCTTGGAAAACAAATCCATTGGAATAACTGCCGGGGAACGACGCGGATCATACGTCCATACCCAATCACGCACCCATTGAGCAGGGTCACGGGCGCATTGAGCCAGAATGATTTGAACTTGTGCGGGATCTGCTTCGGTTTGCTTCAGTAATTGCTTGCGTCGTTCGATGCAATCGGTTTGCAGGATTTCGCAATCCGCGATCGCATTCCAGATGAGAGCGTTAACACTACGTTCCTCATTAATTTGCGCGATCGCGCTTTCCCATTGTTCTTTTATGCTTTTTGCCGTTGCCATTCATCTCGCAGTGCCTGCATAAATGTGTCCGGCGTGTAGCCAAGTTCGATTGCGCGTTTCACAAGATCAGACGCGCTGGGGGGCTGTAATTTCTCGCGATATTCCAGCAATCCTTTCAGTGAGTTCGCGATCGCAGCTGCATCTTTGCCGACCGAGCTTCCCAAATCAGCGTATAGGGTGGCAATCGCATCGTTCAGAATTTCCAGTGTGTTTTCGGGATGCGCGCGACGAATCGATCGCGGATTCTCGCGTGGGGTGCGATTAGTGTCGAGATTAATAACTTTCGCTGCGGTACGCTTCGCCTCCCAACCGCCATCTTTCGCCCATCGCTCAATTGTGCGATCGCTGACTGCCCCATCGAATTTTTCTGACAATTCTTTGGGTGAAAGCTTGCTGTTGATATAAGCCTGCTCGATCGCGGCTTTGAGGTTTGGATCTGTGGGCGCTGGCATGAGGTTCGACAACCATCCGACAACCCTGTAATTCCTACTGTGTGAGATTTCTACGTTTTGAAGACGTAAAAAGATTGTCGGTTGTCGTGAACTCGATTGCGGAGGCTAAAAGAGCGACGGAGCGGGAGGTCTAGCGGTGTTGTCGCGCTAGTACCACCGCTAACTACACTTAGGCGCAATCACCTTTAGGAACACTCGCAATGATGTTTTTTTGAGACGAAATTGTGAAGAGCGATCGCGAAATTATTCAAATGTGGCTGCACGGCAAAGCCAAACGCACCATCAAAGATTATGAACGCGATGTTGAGCAGTTTACTCAGTTTGTACAGAAGCCACTGCCTGAAATCGAACTTTCTGACCTGCAATTATTTGCAACCGACTTGAATCAGCGCGAACTCAAACCCGCTAGTATTACGCGCAAAATCAACGCGGTCAAATCGCTATTCACCTTTGCAGCAGAGCAGGCGCATATTTCGTTTAATGTTGCCGCCGCAATCAAACCGCCGAAAGTTGCCTCGAATTTAGCAGGAAAAATTCTGACTAAAGAAGAAGTGCAACAGTTGATTAATGCAGGGGTGACAGAGCGAGATCAACTCTTCATGCTGATGAGCTACGCGATCGCCACTCGCATCTCTGAAACCTGCTCAATCAAGTGGGAAGATTTTACAGTTCAACCGAATGGAACGATTCAGGTCACAATTCACGGCAAAGGCGGGAAGGTTGCCCCGGTCTTAGTACCTCGAGTCGTTTGGGAAAGGTTGCAAGTTTTGCGCGGAGAAGGCGAGCTGGTCTTTCCGATTAGTCCTCGCAGTGCTCATGATGTGATTAAACGTGCCGTCAAGGCAGCAGGACTCAACCCCAAGATATCAGCTCATTGGCTTCGGCACGCACATGCTCGGCACACTCTGACAGCAGGTGCACCGATCCACGTTGTTAGAGACACACTACGCCATAGCAACATCAGTGTGACGAACTGGTATCTAGAATCTTTTCCAGAAGAGAGTTCTAGCAGTTATCTCGATCTTTAAAGGCAAAACGCGCCCTAGACTCAGAGCGCGCGACTATGTATCAAATTTACCGATTGCATTATAAGCCGTTATGAGATCGAAGCAGGTGCTCCACTACACATTATTCGCGACACGCTTCGCCATAGTAATATTAGTGTCAGTAATTGGTATCTCGAATCATTTCCAGAAGAGAGTTCTAGCACTTATCTCGATCTTTAAAAGCAAAACGCGCCCCAGACTCAGAGCGCGTAACTGTGTGTACCAAATCTTATCGATTGCATTATAAGCTCGATTGCTGTTCCAGAAGCAATGCAACCTTGAACTGATTTCTGAGCAATTCCAGCTGAATTGCAGCTCGATCGCGTTTCTCCTGCAAATGATGCAGCGTATCAAGTGCGGCTAAAAATTCCGGTTGCTGAAGCTTCTCACCCTTCACAGCTTTGCGCTGTTGCTCATTCTTCAGTTCTGGGTCAAACGCGACTTCGTAATCGATGCGATTAATCAAAGCTTGATAGTGCAAATTCCAATCTCGAAACGCTTGCTCTGAGACGAGCAGTTCTTCTTGTGCCTGGGCGATTTGTTCGGGAAATTGCTCTAATCTCACTTCTTGCGCTCCAAATTTTCGACTCGATCTTCTAAGGAATCAATCCTGGCGTTTTGAGCTTCGACAACTTTCGATAGGTTGTCACTTAGCGACTCAACTGCGTGTGTCACCTTGTCTAGCTTGTTGTTCAAGCTATCAATCAGGGTAGTCAGTAATCGATCGACGATCGCGGCTTCATTTCGATCTTTTTGTCCAACCCAGGCAAAACCGCGCTGAATTAAAACAGTTGCGACCGCTCCAAAAATTCCCCATCCTGCCTGCGAATGGATCGGTGCAGCGACCGGGACAGCAGGTTCAACAATTTGAGGTGATGTTTGGGCGACTTCGCTTCTCACGGGTTGATCCAGAATACTTCTGCCTTAGAAATTCCCGACAAAAAACCGCCCAGCAAGCGAGAGCGGTTAGTAGCATCCTGTTTACCCGGATTGACACTTCTTATAGCGTTGATGAGATGATACCCAATTCAAATGCTTCTGAAAGCAATGACATCGGCAGGTCAACTTGTTCACAGACGCGCTTACCCCAGTCTTGTAGAAGCTCAACCCGCGATCGCGAAACTTCTAAAGCCAATTCTGCCGTCTCTAGGAGTTCTGAAAGAGTTGGGTTAGAAGACTTGGCTTTATCGCTCGCTTGGACTTTGGGAGATAAATCGGCTTCGGTTCCCAGCCAGCCGACTGCGATCGGTTTCGTCCCTTGAGGGGTTTCGCAGTAAACCACGTCGCCATCTGTTTTCTGAACTGTCACTTTCTGCCCGTGCAAGGGGTTTGTTGGCTCAACTACAATCCGTTCATCTCCCGGCTGCAATTTTGCGGTTTGAATAGCAGATTTGACAGCTTCTTTGGTGATTTTTTTACCAGATTGAGCGCGATCAATGAATTCTTGCCGTACTTCACTAGGCGTTGAATCTGATGCCAGTAGATACAGCGCAGATGGCGCGATCGCGTCCAAATTCCCAACCGTTTGGAATTTATCTGCAACGAGCATGTAGTTATTTGCGGTCTGATGGCTCCATTGGAACTCACGCGAGAGCCATTCGCCGAAGTGCCCATGACCTAAGCGGGTTTTGACTTCAAGTAATTTCACCCCAATCTCGATCGCATCATGAACTGTGCGCTTCATAATGCTACGAATCTCAGACGTGCGTTGTTGCACAATGATTCGCGTTTCTGTGTCTAGTAAATCGTACCGAAATTCAGGGGCTAGAATTCGTGTTTCCATCTGTTAGTTCGCAGCGCTGCTTTAGCTTCAGTAAGCCCTGGTCTAGCCACTCCTGAACATCAACTAATGATACTTTGCGCTTACGAGCAATCTGCGCGACTGATTTACCTCTTAGGCAATGTTCAATCACGACTGACTGAATTGGTTCTGGCAGAATTGCTAGATGCTGCTTAATCCAGGAATAATCCCGCTCGATTGGGATCTCCTCCGCAGGCTCATGAATGACTTCATCCAGTGATTTAACAGGGGCAAGATTTCGAGCCTCGATCGCATTCCGCAGCTTCTGAGCAGAAACTTTTAATCCTCTCGCCAGCACCGTCTCGTCTAGCTCAACTTCCAGTATTTTGACTAACCGCTTTGCTCTGGAAGAGAGTTCAATCTCTCGCCGTGGTTTTTTGGGGCCAGCGCCGTAATCATCGCGTAGGGCGTGCTGAATTTCGCCCTGAATGTACGGCACAGCAAACGAGCTAAATGCTGCCCCTCGGTTCGGATCGTATTTTTCAACAGCCTTAATTAGTCCGATCGTGGCGATTTGCTCCAAATCCTCATACGGCTCTGGGCACTGATCCTTAAAGCGGTGCGCGATTTCGCGTGCTAGCGATCGATTCCGGATCACAAGTTGATTTCGCAGATGGATCGCTGCTTTTCCGTTCGGATTCGTCGATCGCAGTCGCGCATAAGCTTCAAATAGTTCGTGAAACCGCTGCTTATTCATAGTTTACAAAATTCTTTACAGTTATTTATCGACAGAAAATACTATGAAGTTGCTATCAAGATTGAATCTTTCTATCCTTTGAAATAGCTAGGCTTTGACTTCTCTGATTAAATATTTTTAGAACCTGAAAATCACTTAGAAATCACAAAATCCGATAGGATTCCCACAGCTATGGATATCAACTTGATCGAGTTTGAGGTGGGAGATCGAGTCCGTCCACTCTCAACCACAGCGCAGTGGCGAGATGAGAAAATGATCGTCGATCGCGTTTACGACGATGGGATTCTGCGCCTAGATATCAGGGTTTACTTTCGCACAGGTGGAGTTTTCTTGATGCAAGGGGTTTCAGCGCATTGGTACGAGCACTGGAAGAGTCGAAAATCACTACGTAACGGATCTGCTCATATCAGGCGCAAGCGCAGGCAGATGCGATCAAAGCTGACTTGAGCGAGCTAGAACTGAGATCAAAACTGAGATCTCAAAAAGACATAATTCTGAAAAGCCTGTATCAATTGCCACACACTTCAAGGTAACAAGTTTGGGGTAGTAGGGGTCGTGGGTTCAAATCCCGCCGCTCCGATTAGATGAAAGCCAGTCTATGACTGGCTTTTGTTGTTTCAGGGCATAGCTCTCAAGAATTGCTCAATTCTCAATAAGGGCTTCATAGAATGTCACTTCCGCTAGGGAAAACTCAGACATTGGTATGAAACTGGTATGCGATACCACTCGTTTCTTGTTCTACATAAAGAACATATACCAATGCCCAAAATTGAAAGCTTTAAAGGGAATCTGCGCCTTCGTTGGTCGTATCAGGCTAAGCGTTATTGCCTCACGCTTGGATTAGCAGATAGTTCCCGGAATCGTTTGATCGCGCAGATGAAAGCCGATGAGATTGACCGCGACATCGCTTATGGGCAGTTCGACCCTACTCTGGTCAAATACAAGCCGTCGCTTGAAGCACGACATTTGCTCAAGGTGGTTGACCTCTTTGAAAAATTTATCAAGGCAAAATCAAGAGAAATCTGTTCGCAGAGCCTGATCAAATACCGTGCCACATTGGGATATTTGCAGCAATTCTTTCGAGAACAGCAGGCGAAAACGGTGACTGCGGAGAAAGCCGATCAGTTTCGGCAATGGTTATCAGAGCGCATTTTGCCCAATACGAAGCGCCCAATGAGTGCAAATACACTGAAGGAGAGGGTTACTTTGGTGTCGGCTTGCTGGGATTGGGCGATCGAAGAGAACCTGCTAGACAAGAACCCTTGGAAGAAAATTTGTAAGGGCATCAAGCCAGGGAAGACTCCTCCGCCTAACCCATTCACTGTGGATGAAGTGAAGGCAATTATCGCAGGGTTCCGAGCCGATCGTTATTACTCGTTCTACGCCGATTACGTCGAGTTTATGTTCGGCACTGGGTGTAGACCTGGGGAGGCGATCGCGCTGCGTTGGAAGCATGTGAACGAGGACTGCTCCTCAGTTTGGATTGGAGAAGCTTATTACCGTGGCATTCTGAAGACAACTAAGACAGGCGCATCAGGGCATATTCCCTTGAGCAAGTCTTTGCAACAGTTGTTGCAGCGAAGGAAGGCAGTCGGAGTCAGTCCTGATAATCTTGTATTTCCCCGTTCCAGTGGGGGCTATCTGAGCGATCGCGATTTTAGGCAGCGCGCATGGACAAAAGTATTGGAAAAGCTAGATATCCCCTATCGAAAACCCTACGGCACTCGACCAACTCTCATTAGTTACTGGCTTTCTCAAGGGGAAGACCCTACAGTCGTGGCGAAACTGACTCGAACCAGCGTGAAAATGATTTATGAACATTATGCAGGTGTAATCAAAACTAACGTAAGACTACCTGAAATTTCATAGAGTCTGTTTCCCGAAGTAACTTAGGGAAACGTGGTAACTTTTGATTGAAACCCTTATATAGCAGGTAACTCCGGAGTTACCTGCTATATTCGTTTTTTAGGTTGGAGAGCTTCTGAAACCCTTATACAGTAAGAGAAATACCCAGTTACCTATGGAAGTTGTCTTTCCGAAGTAACTTAGTAACTTCTGAGACTGTATGTACTCTTCAGTCTTCCTAGATAGTAGCCAGTAGGTGTTTCATATTCACCAAAAGCTGAAAGAGATGACATAGAGAGCCACTTTAAAGTAACCTCTTGCCATCAGCAGGCGCTTCGTGTAGCGTAATCATACGTTTGTACTATATTTTTATGGCTGATCACGAACCTGTGTCCGATTTCGCTTACATGCTTGACCGAGATGAGCTATTACGAATTCGCGACTTAAAGCTCCTCACGAGCGATCGCGATTATGTCTTTTTTGCGTTGCAGATTGATTATCCTAGCAAGCTGAATCCTGCCATCGATGTCATTGCCTTTTGCGATCGCTGGGATCTGGATGAGGGTGATCTTTACAAAGCTTTGGGAGAGTTACGGAAGAAGGGGATTGTCGTCTCGATTTCGAGTCAGTTGAACCTTAAACTCTCCTAATTCGCTTAAAATCGGCTTCACCGTCTCTGTTTGGCTGATTTACGATCGCTCCTCTCAATCAAGATCTTCCAAAAGACGATCGAGAGCCTGTGCTGCATGAAGGACACGAATCATTTCAAGCACGGTATCAGCAGGTTGCGGATGTATTTCTAAAGAGGAGATCGCGTTTTTGCGCCCACCAGTCGTCGGTGACTTCGATCGAGTCGCCGCTTTCGAGTCCTTCTTGAAGGAGTTGATCGAGATGCTCACGCGATCGAATGGTGAGATGCTCAGGCGCGCCTAAGTCTGGTGAATTGTCTTCAGTCTGAAGCGATCGCGTAAATTCCAAAACTTGATGCTGAGCATCAGACGGGAGTTTGCGCCAATATTCTAGGAGTTGCTCTTCGGTACTCATGATGCGTTCTCCAGTCTAAAAATCCATACAGCACAACGATCTCTTTCCTAATTTTACCGTTTGCGTTTGGTTGATTTACGATCGCTCACTTTCGCCCGCTCTTGCCGAATCCGATCAAGCAATACCGACGCAGGCTCATCATCGGGATCTTGCGGCACAAGTTCACCGCGAAAGGCTTTGGCAAGAATGGCTCGATCGAGCTTCTCAAGCCGCGCTTTTGCATCTTCGTATTGTTGTTGAATACGATCGATAACTCCAAATAGCGAATGAATTTGCTTTACTATTTCTTTCTGTTCTTCTAAGGGGGCGAATGGAATAGGAGCTTCGGCGATGTCACTCATTGAAACACGCTGATGCCCAGCAGATGATTTAGCCCGTCTAGTAATAACTTCTCGAACAACCGGATTAACAAAACAGAGTTCGCTGTAATCAACATATGCCTGATCAACTAACTTTGCACAAAAAAGACGATCTGGATATTGAATTTCTGCTCCACTTAAGTTGCGTACTACTGCACAATTAGCCACATAGTCTAAGCTTCCGCTCAGCCGAGTGAACAATAGATCACCTTCACAGAGGTAATTATCAGCATTTGTACTCTGCTGCTGAGTTAGAAAACGTATGTCTTGAAGGTCAACTTTTCCTGGTCTAACACTACTCGATCTTAAGATTGGATACTTTGTGAAATTATCTTGAGGTACTTCTGTAGAGCCAGAGCGAAACGCAGTCATTATTTCTTTGAAACGAATCCATTGCCATGAAGCGGGAATGGTTGGTAACTCTTCTACAGTGAGCGGAGTAGAATCTTTTGCAAATTTTTTAATTTGTTGTTTACACTGTACTCTAGTCTTCTCTAATAAAGCCTGTGCAGGTTCAACATCAGGATTTTCTTCGCGCCAATCGGCGGTCAAGTCCCCTCGGAAGGCAGCAGCTAGGACGGATTGACGGAAGCGATCGCACATCTGCGGTACCGCTTCCAGTGCTTCTCGCGCTTTTTGGGTCTTCGATCGAAGCTCCTCAATTTTGGCAACGATGCGTTTTTGTTCAGCGATCGGAGCAAGCGGAACTTTTAAGCCCGGCAAGACACTGGTATTGATATATGGTTGATCTGATCCTTGTAAGTTATCGCAAATCATCTGAATAAATGAGGGAGACATGGAATAGTGAAAGAAATATTCTTTCATCTCCTCTACGAAAAGTCTGAAGCAGGCTACTCGCTGATAAAGTATTGCAGGTAAATCTTCTTCCTTAAGACAAGCTATTTTTAATAGACCGTCGAGGATTGGTCTATTTAGTGCCATTACTATGTCATTCTGCTTCAAAAAAATCTCTGGATATTGCAGTGCAATGTCTTGTGGTAAAAAGTTCTGCTGCTCCCAAGTAATTTTGCCAAAAGAAACATTAGCTATTTGAAGTAATTTTGTACCGAATGAGGAATAATCTTTCTTCTTGAATGCTTCACCCGAAGTAATCGATAAAATATCTCTTATTTCCACCCACTGCCAACCTTCAGGTAATTCGATTAATTCATCACTCATCGCTACTAACAATCTCAATAATCACAACTTTCAACGGTGGCAAACCTTCCTGAACCGTTGCCCAAATCACGTTAACATCAATCCCCCAATATTCATGCACCAAAATATCGCGCATTCCCGCGATCGATTTCCAAGGAATCTCAGGATACCGATTCCGAACCTCATCCGGGATCTTCTTCACCGCTTCGCCCAAAATCTCGATCAACTTCACAACCGCTAAAATCTTTTCTCGGTTTGCTTGAAACGCTTCAAACTCAACCCCTGCTGTAAAGTTCTCGATCTCTGAGATCGTGTCCAAAATATCCTGCAAAAACTCAGACAGAGATCGACCCGTCATACAAAAATCACTTCTGACAACACTCGTTCTCGAATCCGTGGTTTCATCCCATGCTTCGTCACCACATCGACCTTCACACCCATCAACTCACTCAAAAAGCCCCGCAATTCAACCAACTTAAACAGCGTTGGAGCTTCCTCATAATCGATCAGCACATCCACATCACTCGTCTCAGTCTGCTCACCCCGCGCATAAGATCCAAAAATCCCCACCTCAGTCACTCGATACTGATCCCGCAAGAGCGGCTTACTTTCCCTCAGAACTTGTCGAATTTCCTCAATTGACTTCATAACATTTTCCCCTCACATCCCTACTCCTCCAATGGCGGCAACAACGATTCAACCTGTACTAACAAATCTGGCAAAATCGCTTCAATATTATTCCAAAGTCTCTCCTGGATCACCTGTTCATACCGATGAGCAATCACATTTCTTAGACCAATAATATTTCTCCAATCAATCTCCGGGTGCGCCTGCTGAAAATCCGGTGAAATTCGTCGTGCTGCCTCTCCTAAAACCTCAAACTGACGCTTGATCGCGCTTTGTAGTAAAGCACTATTCAAGTAGTCCCCCAATGTGCTGCCCGCGCTAAATTCTTGAATTCGTCGAATCGTCTGCGCCATGTCCCACAGATCTGCAATATCCCGTTCATTCGCCTGCATAAACTACCCGATGCGACTTCAAAATATTATTTCGCCGATAAGGGTTTTTTAACTGTTGTTTCTCAAGCAAATCCACTTTTCGATCGAGCAATCCTTCTAGCTCTCGCTGCATATTCATCACATCGAACAGATTCCACCCCGAATTTTGGTCAAATACCACTAAAACATCAATGTCGCTGCGATCTTCGCCCTCTACCCGAAAATCATCCCGCAGCACCGACCCAAACAATGCAAACTCAGTAACTTTCCAGCGCCGACAAAACTGGGCGATCGCATCCTGCGACACCTTTAAGCGATCGTGCAAAATCCGATTTAAATCGATCGTCTGCTCAACGCTCATGAATCCTCCTGCTTGCCTAACTTGATCTTAAAGCAGCGGCAACCCAACCGAAGCCGTCACCGCCTCTGCCGCTTCCTCCCCTTCCAGCAACACCATCAGCGCTTCCATCTCCTTCGTTGCCACCTGTAACCGCTCCAAAATCTCCGCCGCAATCACTTCTGGCTCTTGCAACTCATCCGACTGCAAACTCTCATCCCGCAGCCAAGAAATATCTAAGTTATCGCCCCGTTTCGCGATCGCCTCTCGCGTAAAGCAGCGAAACCGCCCCGTCTCGCCTTGATCAATCCGCTCACTCTGACCATTCGGGTCAGTTCCGTAACACTGCTCAAACTCCTGAAAATGATCCCGCGTCAACGGAATCCGCTTCCCAAAGCTCGGCATATTCGTCCGCATGTCATAGATCCAGACTGACTGCGTGTTGCCCTTCTCAGTCGTCCCACGCTGGAAAAACAGCACATTTGTCTTCACACCCTGCGCGTAAAAAATCCCCGTCGGCAAGCGCAAAATCGTATGCAAATTGCACTTATCCATCAAATCCGCTCGAATCGATCGACCTTGCTTATCTTCAAATAGCACGTTATCCGGCAACACCACTGCGGCACGTCCTCCGGGCTTCAGCGATCGATAAATATGCTGCAAAAATGCCAACTGCTTGTTGGAAGTTGCATAGGTAAAGTCATCCCGTGACGGCAGCCCGCCTCCCTTCTTCGTCCCAAACGGCGGATTCGTCAAAATCACATTTGCCCGTTTCAATCTCTGCCCATCTGAAGAAAGCGTATCGCCCAACGCCACATCCCCTTCAATTCCATGCAGCATCAAATTCATCAGCAACAACCGATGAGCATCCTGCACCAACTCAATGCCGTAAAACGCCTGCTGCCGCTGAAAATCTTGCAGTTCTTGAGGCAGATCGTAAAGCTCGTCCGTCTGTTCTTTAACGAAGCGATCCGCAGCAATCAAAAACCCACCCGTCCCCGCCGCCGGATCTTGCACCAGTTCTCCCACTTGCGGCTGAATCAGCGCCACCATCGAATCGATCAACGGTCTCGGCGTAAAATACTGTCCCGCTCCTGACTTTTTCTCACTGGCGTTCTTTTCGAGTAAGTTCTCATACAAATCGCCTAATCCTTCCCGCTTTGCAGAATACCAGTCAATTTCATCCATACTCTGAACAAGCTTCTTGAGAATTCGAGGTTGTTTCAGAGCAGTTTGAGCATTCGCGAAAATGGATTGCACTCGCTTTGAGGAATCTTTTGAACCGAGATGAAGCAGGAGCGATCGATAAAACTCCAATTGCTCCACGCCATTTTTGCCGACCAAATCCGCCCACCGATACCCTTCAGGCAACTGATGATCGTTCTCCGTCTCCTGCATCATCTTGAGAAACAGCAGGTAGGTCAATTCCGTGACGTACTGCAAATACGTGATGCCATCGTCTCGTAGAGAGTCACAGAGAGTCCAAAGCTTTTGACCAATATCAGTGGTTGCAGTCATGAGAAATCACGAACGATCTCGGTGAAATATCGAACCTATCCAGAGTACGCCAAAACCAGCTTGAGTCAAGCGTCAATCAAATTAGTACATCCGATTTAATCTAACTTAACCTGATCGATCACCCAATCAAATACTGCCAAGAACTGTTGCAAACTCGCTTCGGGCTTGAGCACTGCTAATGGCAGCGAAGGACGTTTCGTAATCACCGATTCAGGCAGAGAAATTCCTTCGATCTCATTCAGTCGAGTTAAAAGCTCTACACGCTTACTCTCGACATCAAACGGATGCTTATTTTGGAGATACTGAAACCCGATCTCGATCGATCCTGTCGTCCAAATTGAAAAAAGCTGATAATCTACCCCGCGATGGCTCAAAATCGGCATCACTGAACCATATTTCGACCCTTTGCCTCGCCACAGATAGAGTTCTTTTCGTCGCGCCCAGTCCAGGAGTTTATCAGCAATTTCAGCCAGTTCTGTTCCTCCTTGCCTCGATTCCAGTGCTTGACGAAAAGAGGCTTCATCCCACTGTCGGCTTGCAGAACTCGTTAAAGTCTTATTCTTTTGAGCTTCCACCGTCTGTCCAATTACTCTAGGCACCAACGTTTTCAGCCCTTCTCCCACAAACTGCTTGATTTCAACAGCGAGAACTTCTGCCGGATTCATTTGCACGTTCAAAAATTCCACTACACGCTGAAGCTCTAGTGGAATTTGATCTGCGACGAATAGCATTCTGATTTTGCCGATTTGGAGATTAGTTGCAACCTGTTGCCAAAACTTCTCTGTATCAGCATCACCATCGAGAAATTCTGCTAAAACTTCCTCTGGTTCTTGGGCTTGGGTTTGGCAGTTCGCCTCAAAGCTGGCACGGATTCTCTCAGCCGTCCAATGAACAACGCCATTCGCGGCATAATCCAGCATCTGTCCAACCACTTCACGCCGAATTCGGGTATCGCTGCTCCGCTTCACCTCGACCAGGGTGAGAATTCCATCTTGATCAAGAAATAAGTGATCCACAAACCAACGCCCTGCACCCGCTTCTTCAAATGGAACTCCCATTTCGCGAGAGATCAAAAGCCAGCGTCTCGGCTCACCACTGTTAATTTGATCCCCGGCCAGCAGGTTTGGATATTTCTCAAGCAGTTCCTGGAGCAATGCCTCTGAGTCATACGCTCGTTCTGCCATCTCAACCAGTTGCCCGTTCTCTTGAATCACAAATATTCCTGCGCTCATCGTAACCCCCACACATTCTGAAACCTACTGCAAGTCAGCCCTAACTCACGTCTTCCCAAAGCTGCTCGCGAATCTCGACGACAATCTCATCTAGCTGTCCGTTAAACATCTTATTCAATCGCTCAAACCCACCGCCATCGGCTTTAAATGCGCCTTGATCGAAACTCTCGCGATCGACAATCACTTCAACCTTAAGTTGCTTCCCAATCCGCTCCAGCCACCGACGCTGGGGCGGTGTCCAACTCCGACTGGCAAGAATCTTCCGCATGGCGCGATCGACTCGCTCACTGTAAGGAATTAGCGCATCTCCTAAAGCTGCCTGACGAATAAAGCCAATAATCGAAGCTGCAATATCTTCATTCGTCGTCTCTTGCCATGCAACTTGTAAGTTTTTCTCCGTGTAGCCTTCAGAATCCAGTAAGAATCGAATCTCTTTGAGTTGCGATCGCGTCAAATCCCGTGGACGTTGCGTCACCACAATCAAGGCTGGAACCTTGTTGAGATTGTCCAACAAGAAAGCGCGAAAACTTTCTAGATAGTCTTGGGGACGTTCTGCCGTACCATAACCTCGCTCGATTCCCCGCAGCTCATCCGCGTGATAAGAAATCAGAATTGGCTTAACTCCGCCATCTTTACGATCGAGAATTTCTCCAATGCTTTGACGCTGCTCAAACCAAGCTCTTAATTCATCCGGCTTTTGCTGTTTGAGATAGCCCACCAAATCTGCAACAGGAACACCTGCAATCGCTTCCAACTGCGATAGCTGCGTTTCACTGAGATGTCGCCGCTTACGCTGAAGTTTGGCAAGCAGTTGATCTAGGATGCTTTCAACAGCAGCAATTGATTGAACTGTACCGATTTCATTGACCAATTGCGTGAAGGAAAGCTTAGGATCAACTGCTATCGGTTTCATCGACGAAACAGGCGCAATCGCCGTGTACAAATCTACCGCGTCGAAAATCCGAAACACCTCTTTACCGTCACAAAGACGGGTTGCTCGTCCTAACATCTGCTCATACAGAATTCGTGAGTTCACCCGCCGAATAAACACCAAATTACAGATCGAAGGCACATCAATCCCGGTTGTCAATAAATCGACTGTGACTGCCACTTTTGGGTAAACCTCATTGCGAAAGCGCCGAATCCATTGCGATGGCTTATCTGCTTTCCCGGTAATTTTTTGCACTGCCTCGTCATCGACGCTACCATACTGGTCAGCGAGGGCTTTACGGAGTTGCCGCACAACGATATCGGCATGATCATCCGTGACACAGAAAATCAACGTCTTTTCAGGCAGTGCCGGATCAAGATAGGGCGCGATCGCCTCACACACCACCCGATTAAATTCCTCAGTCACAACCTGTTTATTAAACTGCTCAATCTCCAGCCTCACCTCATCGGGAGCATGAACCAAATCAAGTTCACCCGTTTGAGGATTAAAAAATTCCATACGATCGCCGGGTTTCCAGACCATGCCATCTTCCGACAACGCCGTCCGAATCCGAAACGGAGGTTCATGATCAATCAGCCAGCCATCGATCACCGCTTCTCGATAGCTATAGGTATAGACCGGATCACCAAAAATTTGCGTTGTATGTAATGCAGGAGTTGCAGTTAGCCCAATCTTAACGGCATCAAACTGCTCTAAAACTCGACGATATTTCGAGACATAATCGTCGAAATCCCGAAACTCGATTTCTTCGTCGCTCAATTCACGATCGAGCAAATATCCGCGATGACACTCATCGACCACGATGCAATCGTATTGATCTGCGGTTGGGACAGCACTTTCATCCGTCGGATAAAGAATACGTTTGACTAAACTTTGTACCGTGGCGACGTGAACCTTAGTATCTCGATCCGGTTCAGTATCTTTGAGCGTTTTAAGGTCAAAAATATCCGTGAAGGTCTGCAAATTCTCCATTCGAGACTCTTTGAACGCATTCTCAGTCTGTTCTCCAAGTGCAGTCCGATCCACCAAAAACAAAATCCGACGAAATCGCTTTGCTTTGAGCAGGCGATAAACCAGCGCAATACAAGTCTTAGTTTTTCCGGTCCCGGTTGCCATTGCCACGAGCAATTTTCGCGCTCCTGTGGCTAAAGCTGCCTCGACCGAGTGGATGGCTCGGATTTGATAGTCTCGCAGCTCTAAACCATAGTTGAAGCCTTCTTGACTGAGTTTGATATGAGCTTCATCCACATCTTGAGCCAGTGCATCGATTAAGCCTTGAGGCGAGTACCAAGTTTGTAATGGACATCGTAGATTACTTGGGCGGCGCAAGTCACAAAACCAAATCCCGCTCTTCGTCTGAATCTGCTGCAAAAACGGTCGTCCGTTCGTAGCGAACACAAATGGGACATGATACTCACCCCACGTTCCGCTCGAAAGAATTCCATCTCTTGCTTCAAACCCCCGACTATATCGCTTGGCTTGGTTCAGTGCCCCTTCCGCAACATCAGTGCTTTGCCGCTTCGCTTCCACAACTGCCACAATTTGCAGCCCGACAAACAACGCATAGTCGGCTCGTCCCCCACGGGTAGGATACTCAGAGATCGCGATGTGCTGTCCTTTCTGCGGCCGCGTCCCCTTTGCATAGGTTAATTCTTCTGAATCGACCTCCCATCCCGCACGCCGTAACTGCTGATCGATCAATCGTCGGGTTTCTCTCTCATCGAGCACGATCGTCACTTCGGCGCTCTGTGCCTGTTCAACGGTTTGTTGAAGCACTTGCTGAGATTGCTGCTTCGCATCTTCCTGAATCTTTTTTAGATGCGCTTCCACAGCTTGACGCTGTGCCTCAATTTCCGTGGCTAATGTTTCCGCCGCAATCCGTCGTTCCGTTTCCGTTTGTGCTGCCAATTGCGCGGCAGCGATCGCAGCTTCACCCTGCTGAATCTCTTGACGCAGCCGTTCTAACTCCGTTTTGAGAGCTTCGGTTTCTCGAACTGGATTGGGCGGCGGTAAAAATGGGCCAGGATCAAAAGCCGGATTTTTCGTGAACGTGCGATGAAACCAGGTTCCAAGCCAACGCGCATATCTCAAGCAGCTTAATGCTGTGCGCTCATTGCCCTCTAAACCATGAGTCGCCTTGTTTCCCTCAATTCGCAATTCGTGAAATAAGCGATCAACATCTCCACGCAAAATGCCCTGATCGCGCAACCGCCTGAGTAAATCAACTTGCCGCAACTCTGGCTCGTATAAACCCGCTTTCGCTGCGACGAGCTCTGCCAGTAATTCGCCAAACTGCCGGAGCTTGATCAGACAAGTGTTTGGGTCAGTCGGAAAATACTGCTCGGCTAACGCACCGAGCCGAACCAGTTGACGATCGTGAACCGCTAGAAATTCAAAGTTGTACGAAGTTGGCATCGCAGCAAGTGTGTAGCAGCCTATGCCGAACCCGTAGGACAGCAGGCGAGGTTAGGACACCTTTCTAATTTGCATTGCTCTGGTTAGATGGAGTACCAGACTTTAGTAGAAAAGTTAATACGAGTATAAAAACTATCCAATAAATTTCCCAGCTTTTCGATTTGAACTTTGAGTAAATTAAGCTTCATTCAAGGATTTTGCTGAATCAGTATTGCTCTGAATCCACGTATTAATCTGGTCTTGAATGCTACTTTTCAATGAATTGTATTGGTGACTGGCCTCTTCTCCAAATCCGCCAGCCTCAATGTGTCGTTGCAGAGACTGAATAATCGGAGTGGCAATACTCAAACCGAGTAATGCATTGAATCCTGCAACCACTACAGGTGCAGAGAGCAGCACTGCAAATTCAGGAAACAATGCGAGCACCGCAACAAATATTAAGAAGAAAATTGGCGTACTTAAACCGACGCTTTTAAGTGTGTCCAGAAGAAGCTGCTTGTATTCCTCAACAGTGATGTCCCCACGGTAAAGATCCAAAGAATAGGCGATCGCCACTACAACAACTTGAGTCAATGTCGCTGTTAGGGTAACGGTAACACCCATCCGGGCGAGTGCGCCTGAGTTCCGCACGATTGAATCGACAGCATTGTAAATCCGAATGTAAACCTGTTCCCCACCTGTCATGGCTTGTGCTCCACGACGAATATTATCGATGCCCATCTCCCACACGATATTATTTGCTGCGTTTGAGCCACCCTGGGAACGAGGTGTAATATGGCTACCGTGTTTATCTGCAAGAAATTGGCTAATTGCAGTTTGAGGATCACGACCCAGTTTTGAGGTTGCTGGAATTTTGTTGAATAATGCCATCACGTCCGCATCTGTTCTGGGCAAATCTATCGTGCGAACTCCCGCGCCATATTTCAACCGCTGAGCAATTTTTGGCATTTCTCTTGCTAATTCTTCAACCGTCTGAGGCAACGCGGCGAGCGCTACTGCAAAATGAGCACCTGTTGTCCCTAAACTTGCTGCCGTATAAGTCACTTGTTGGAGGGTTTGATTGGCAAGGGCAGATGAGTCTTCTGCCCACTGTCCGATCTCTTCTGCACTGGAAGTCAGAAACTCCGCAGTCGCTTCTTTAGCAACATCAATAGCCTCGCCTGTTTTCTGAGCCGTTTCCTGAGCAGCACTCTGGGCAGCCTGCAAAAGTTTCTTCGATTCGCGCAGAAAATCCATTCCAATCTCCAGATCTGTTCATTCGTTCGGTAGTGTTCTAGATATGTGGATATATGGCAGAATGAAAACGATGTGTTAGAGGGCTGAGTCGAGATGGTCCTAGAACCTGTTCAATGTCCCGATTGCCAGAGTGTGGATGTCGTTAAGCATGGTCGCAGTGCTGCTGGAAAACAACGGTATTGTTGCCGTAACTTAGAGTGTTCGAGACGATCATTTATCTTGAACTTTAGCTATCGAGGACGACTGCCTGAAGTCAAAGCGCAAATCAGCGACATGGCAATCAACGGCAGTGGTATTCGTGATACCGCCAGAGTGTTGAAGATTAGCCCAACGACTGTGATTGAAACGCTGAAAAAAAGTCAAGTCAACTTGAACAAGTAAACATAAGTCTGCTCGAACAGCACCAACCGGATAACACTGCAGTCATGGTCGTCAGAGTCGAGGCGGCGGAGATGGACGAGATGTGGAGTTTTGTCGAGTCAAAGCAGCATCAACGATGGTTGTGGCACGCGATTGACCATCAAACTGGAAAAGTCCTTGCCTATGTGCTAGCCACCCATGAAGACTCAGCTCTTAAGCAACTTCAGCAACTGTTAGCTCCTTTTTCGATTCAACGGTTTTACACCGATAGTTGGGGAGCTTACTTGCGATTGCTAGATGAGCAGCACCATACGGTTGGCAAAGCCAACACACAGCGCATTGAGCGGAAACATCTAACTTTGAGAACTCGGATCAAGCGGCTTGCCAGAAAGACGATCTGTTTTTCCAAGACTGAGAAGATGCATGATACTGTGATTGGATTATTCATCAATCGTCATGAGTTCGGGCGAGCAGTATAACGTTATGCCCACACATCTAGAACACTACCGTCAGTTGCCAGCCGTTCAGTTTCTTGTTTCGCTTGCCTTTCCTCAGTCATCCTATCCGGGACACTCCTAATCTGTCAGGTCTGCCTGCATAAACTGCAAACTCCTAACGTGGATTTCATCACAACCACAAAACACTTACATCCATTAGGAGATATTGCACCATGAACTTTCGTCCCTCTCTCAAAACAATTCAAGCACTCGGTTTAATGGCAATGACGACTGCAACCATGACAGCGACTAGCATGACCATCAATCCCGCTCCCAGCAGTGCCCAAACGATCCCACCCAGATTATTTCAGTTCATCAATAAAGGTCTCTACGTCGCTCGCTATGAATTGAGCTATAAGGTTAACGGTAGATCCTTCACTCATAAGACAGGGGATGTTGTGATCAACCGATCGGTCAGCTTTAAAGTGCCTTTCAATGCAACCGATATTCGGACTGAAGGCATTCTCTTCACGGGCTTATTTAATGAGACCAGACGAGTCTTTTTTCACCGCTTCCCTACAGTCCCTCAGAACACATGTTTTACTACTTTTGGGACAACATTGCATCCTCAGCAAAACCAAGACTGCCGCTTGTAAGCGTAGCAAGTGTGCCATAAGCCGTCGTGAATCTCTGAGCCTGCACTAGATGCGACCCAAATGAAAGGAGAAACCCAATTGGGTAAGTTACCCTAAGGTATTTCTTCATGATGGCAGCATGTTCAACCCTGCTCGCTGCTCTATTCACGCTGGCATTGATCAAAAGAAGTCCTAGGCAAGTGCCCTATGCACTTGTCTAGCTTGTCACCAGAATTTAGCACCTGTTGAAGTCTGACCACTCTTAAGAAATCCAAACACCTCGCGCTACTTACTCGAATTCCGATGTATTCTAGGCGACTCAGTTTACATCGTTCATCCTAGTATGCAATTCTCGAAACGGCGAGCCGCGAAACGCTCGATACAACAACGCATCTCTTTGACTGCAACAAGTCTTATGCTCAGCTTTGGCGCTGTGCTCAGCATTGCTCACACTTCGGTTGCAGAAGTTGTGAATATTACACTTTTACATCTCAATGATATTTATGAAATCACCCCGATTGAAGGAGGTAAACGAGGCGGAATGGCACGGATCGCAACATTGCGAAAACGGCTTCTTGCTAGGAATCCCCGAACGTTTACTATGCTTGCAGGTGATGCACTGAGTCCATCCGCGTTAGGCACTGCAAAAATTAATGGTAAACGTCTCGCAGGTCAGCAAATGGTTGCTGCTATGAATGCAGTTGGCTTCGACTACGCGACTCTGGGAAATCATGAATTTGACATTACGAAAGAAGAATTTTTACAACGTCTTAGTGAATCAAAATTTAAATGGTTTTCGAGCAATGTCGATAATGAGTTTGGGCAGCCTTTTCCGAATGTAGAACGCGCTCCGATCATCATTACTCAAGGCGATCGCGGTAACACAGTTCGCATTGGATTAATTGGACTAACGATTGATAGTAATCCCGCTCAATATGTCCGCTATCGTGACCCGATTGAAACTGCAAAAGCTCAAGTTGCTGCAATGCGTGGAAAAGTAGATGTAATTGTGGCTCTGACGCATCTCAGTCTTGCAGAAGATCAGCAGCTTGCGGTTGCTGTGCCCGAAATTGATCTGATTCTGGGTGGACATGAACATGAGAACATTCAGCAATGGAGATTTGTTCAGCGCCCAACTCGATCGGCTCGCTGCTTTGACCAAGGAACTCCGATTTTCAAAGCAGATGCCAATGCTCGAACCGTTTATATTCATACGCTCAGATACGACACGACGAGCCGCTGTCTGACGATCGACTCTCGACTGCAACTGATTACCGATGCGATTCCTGATGATCCGACGACAGCTAAGGTTGTGCAAGAGTGGCAGCAGAAAGGGTTCCAAGGCTTTCGCGATAGTGGATTTGATCCGGCTCAAACCATTGCGACGACCTCTGAATATTTAGATGGACTAGAAGAAAGCGTTCGCAATCGATCGACGAATTTGACTGATTTGATTGCAAAATCAATGCTTCGAGAAGTTGGAGATGCAGAACTTGCAATTTTTAACAGTGGGAGCATTCGGATTGACGATCGCATTCCACCCGGAAAAATTACCCAGTATGATGTGATTCGGATTTTGCCATTTGGTGGGAAAGTACTCTCGGTGGAAATCCCCGGAGAATTGCTGAAACGAGTTTTAGATCAAGGTCGCGCAAACCGAGGTGCAGGTGGATATTTGCAAATGGCGAATGTGCGATATGACGAAAAGTTAGGATGGTTGATTCAAGAGCGATCGCTTCAGACGAACCGAAGTTATAGAATTGCAATCAGTGAGTTTCTGATGAGTGGCAACGAACAAAATCTTGGATTTTTGTCGCTGCAAGCGCCCGGAGTGAAGCGGATCGCAGAAAAACGAGATATTCGATTTGCTGTGATTCAGGAAATGCAAGCCATGAAGTAACAGGCAACCCTCTAGAGAGTGAGGTTGCAAAAAGTAAATTAGACCACGATTGAACGATCGCCCCGTTAGGAGTTTTTTATGAGCCAAACTGTCTCTGATCCGTTAGTTGATAAAGTTGTCGAAACGCAGTATCCGATCGAAGCTGTGATCCAAAATCGCTGGAGTCCGCTTGCGTTTTCGGATCGTCTCGTCGAGCCAGAAAAACTGAGAAGTGTGCTAGAAGCCGCACGCTGGGCAGCTTCTTCTTACAACGAGCAGCCGTGGAATTTCATTGTTGCGACAAAAGACAATCCAGCAGAATTCGATCGGCTCTTAAGCTGTTTAGCAGAAGGCAATCAAGAATGGGCGCAGAGTGCTCCTGTGCTGATGATTTCGGTTGCTAAGCTCAATTTTGAGAAGAATGGAACTCAGAACCGTCACGCCTTTCATGATGTTGGAGCAGCCGAGGCAAATTTAGCGATTCAAGCGACTGCGTTAGGACTGCATGTTCACCAAATGGCAGGCTTTGATGTTGAAAAGGCAAGAGAACTATATGGTATTCCTCAAGGTTATGAGCCTGTCGATGCAGTCGCATTAGGCTATCTCGGCGATCCTTACAGCCTGTCAGATAAATTGCAGCAGAGATTATCGGCTCCGCGATCGCGCAAACCTCTAGAATCATTTGTGTTTACAGGACGTTGGCAACAATCTTCAAATCTGCTGAGATAGCTCCAGCGGTTGACCATCTTGAAAGACGAGCAATTCACCGGGTTGTATCACTGTCCAAGTTTCATTATCTGTCAATGCAGTCGTGGCAATGACTGCAACCCGGTCGCTCGATGTCGTTAGCTCTTGAAAATCAACGGTAATGTCTTCATCAATCAAGTGTGCTGCGGCAAACGGAGCTTGGCGGACAATGTAGCAAAGTTTGGTTGAGCAATGGGCAAAGAAGTGTTCACCGTCGGATAGTAAGTAGTTAAAGATGCCATGTTGAGCAATCTTCTGTGTAATCGATTGCAAGGCAGCATAGAGTTCTGCGATCGCAGGTTTTCCATCAGGAAATTGTTGCCGAATGTAGTTGAGCATCAGACAAAATGCCTGCTCGCTGTCGGTTTGTCCGACCGGACGATAAAACCCTTTGTGATCGTATTGCAGCGATGGTAAATCGCCATTATGAGCGAATACCCAATAGCGTCCCCACAATTCTCGGCGAAAAGGATGGCTATTTTCTAACCCAACCGCCCCGATCGTCGCTTTGCGAATATGCGCGATCACATTCATTGATTTGATCGGATATTGGCGAATAAAGGCAGCGATCGGAGAAGAACTTGAGGGATTGTCATCGAGAAAGATCCGACATCCTAAACCTTCAAAAAAGGCAATCCCCCAACCGTCTTTATGATCGTCTGTTTTCCCACCCCGCGCACAAAATCCTTCAAACGAGAAGCAAATATCGGTGGGCACATTACAGTTCATCCCCAATAACTGACACATGATGACTCCCTAAACTCACACACTACATTTGAGTGTGCGATCACTTGTTCCCGAGTTATACCATTTTGGCTTGGGGGAGACTGATTTTAGGGCGAGTTTTTGTTGCCACTTTGTATGATTGATCAAGGGAATCGCTTCTTTTGTTCTGTTTCTTCTACAAGTTGCGCGATCGCGGTAAATAATGCCCTTGCGGGTTTCCTAAGATTTGTCCTCGATCGTAAATTAGGTTTCCTCGCAAGAAGGTTTGCTTGACTCGTCCGGTTAGCTCCATCCCTTCAAACGGTGTATATCCTTGTTGTGACAGAGATTCAGCAGCATGAACTACAAAGGTTTCATTCGGATCAACCAGCACTAGGTCAGCATCATAGTCGATCGCAATATCTCCCTTTTGCGATAATCCAAATCGTTGAGCCGGATTCCAGCACAGTAACTTTGCGATTTGATTGTAAGACAGCCCCCGCTTGCTCCCTTCACTGACCACTCCAGACAGTAAGTATTCTGTTCCGCCAAAACCTGCTTTCGCAAGCCAAATGTTGTCTGGATCTTGAAGACTAGCTTTCTTCTCCGCAGCACAGCAAGCATGATCGCTGACAATCCAATCGATCTGACCTTGAATCACCGCATTCCAAAGCGCTTCAACATCCGATCGCGGTCGAATCGGAGGATTGACTTTTGCCCATTTGCCTGTCGGCGTTTCGACATCTAAGAGAAGATGACCTACTGTAACTTCTCGCTTGAAATTGATATGAGGAAAGATCGTTTGCATCATCAGTGCTGCCTCGATCGCTTTACGAGAACTCAGATGCAGCAGATTGATATTGATACAGTTCGTTTCATGAGCGAGATAAGATGCAATACAAATTGCTAAGCCTTCGGAATGTGGAGGACGCGCAGCACTATAGGCACTGAGTCCTGTGAGACTTGAATCTTGCTGAACTATCTTGGTGTAAGCATTCAGAATATCAGCGACTTCACAATGGAGACTGAGGCTAATTGCCTCATTGGGATAGCGCTCTCGGAGTTTAGACAAGCCTCGCATAATAAATTCAAAATGAGCAAAATCATAGCGCTCTTCTTTGTTGATCATTAAGAAGAGATTTTGCTGATCAGACAAACCATGCAAGCCATAGCCTCCATAGAACATAAAGATTTTGAACGAAGCAACGCCATGCTGCTCAAATAGCCATTGCATTTCATCAATATGTTGAGCACTGATCGGTGCAATGTGATAGCTATAGTCAACAAAAAAGTTACCTTCTGATAGAGAAAGTACCTCTGGAAAAAAATCTTTGTACGAGCCGCCTTTGTTCAGGTAATACTGTCCGGTGCGCATGTAATTGAGGCTCGTCGTTACGCCTCCCATTGCAGCAGCTTTACTTTCTGCGATCGCATCTTGTTCAAGGGGTCGATAAATTCCAATATGCATGTGAGCATCGACTACACCCGGAAAGCCAAGCAGATTTTGAGCATCGAGGACTTCTTTGGCTTGGTCAGCGCTGATTTCGGGTGAAATTTGAACGAATTTCCCGTCTTTGATCCCTAAGTCGAGGCACTCAACTTCAGATTGGTTGGGGCGGACAACCCGCACATTTTTGATCAGTTTATCCAGCAGATTCACAACGCCTCCAAAGCTCTTAGAATGAAGTGAGATTCTAGGTTGGGAGCAAAACCTATGGCACAGTTTAACGAGTATCATTTAGATCCCAAACAGTTTTCTTTCCTAAATCTTCTTCAGGAAAATTGGCAAGCGATTCGAGATGAATTTATTTCATTCAGGCAGAATGCTTCTCCCGAAGAAATAGAGCTTGCCTTCAATGTGATGGGGCCAAAAAGTAAAACAATTAAAACAAAAGGTAAGTCGAAATATAGTGCGTTTGGTGTGCTATTTCAAGGAATGTTTATTGAACAATATATTCAGGCACATCACCTTACATATCCGCAGTATGAGTTACAGAATGTCTCGGAAAAAGTACTTGAGTTAAGAAATCACTATTTCCCGAAGCTAGCAACCGCGATCGCGCAAACGAACGCCCTGCATGAGAATGTTTTAAGAAACGTCTATTTTGGAACGTTTCTGCCGGGGTTAGATGTGAAGCTGCATGTGAACTACAATCCCCATATGAATCGGGGCTATCTCGGTTTGATTGTGCCAGAAGGCGATATTGCGATGAAAATCTGTCATGACAAGCTGTACTGGCATGAGGGCGAGTTTATGGTGCTCGATCATAGCTATCCGCACTGCCCGCATAACTATACAGACTATGAAAGAACGGTGCTAGTCGTCGATTTCTTCAAAACGGATCAGCCGAGAGAAGACGTTGCCCGATTTGAGCAAGAGTTAGTCAAGCAGCGCATGGAGGAAGATCCTTATAGCTTGGGTGTTTTTGGCAAGAATGACAAAGCCAAGCCTGAAGACTTTGTTCTGTATGGTCTAAGTCATCAGTTGGAATGGGACAAAGGATTGGGGGCTTAGTTCGATTTGCCATCGCTGCCGAGATACTCTCGATAGCCACAAATTTTGTCTCCGCGTACATCGAAAGAAACTGCAACGCGATTTTTGTACGGCGTTCCCCGCATCAGTCCTTGATCGCGGAACTCGAATACGACTGTCGTTTCGTTGCTAGTGACACGATCGAGGGTCAATGTTAAGCCCTGCTCGTAAACTTCAGACACATAGTTAAAAAACTCGATCGCGCGTTCCTTCCCGACATTTAATCCCAAAAATTTCCCAAGCGGAAACCAGAACGAAAAATCATCGGTCAGCATATCGAAAAAAGCTTGCCAGTCTCCGGTCGCAAGTCCATGCTCAAAATGCGTGAATGCTTGCTGAGCAACAGCTAATGTATTGGCAGATTCTGAGGTCATACTAAAATGGCTCTAACGTTGTTCTAGAGGTTGATCATGGCAACTCGTGAAGTCATTGTCCCAAAAGGGATGGAAATGTTATACGAACGCTATCATTATTGTCCTGGTATTAAAATTGGTAACACTTTGTATATCGCTGGACAAGTTGGTCGAGATGAAAATATGCAAGTCGTAACGGAACCGGAAGCACAATTTGTTCAAACTTTTGAAAATGTCAGAAGAGTCTTAGATGCTGCGGGTGCAACGTTTGATCATGTTGTTGAAATGGTAACTTACCATGTGACGAGTCCAGAATTGTATGCTGCATCAGAGCAACAACCTTTTACAATTCCTTATCTCGCGTTGTTCATGCAGGTGAAAGATCGCTATTTTACGAATCCCTATCCCACTTGGACAGGAGTTGGAGTGACAACGCTTTCGACTCCTGGGTTAATTGTAGAAATTAAATGTACAGCCGTTCTGATGCCCTAGAATTTTACGACGACCTTGCCGCAGTTCTGACCACTGAGGAGATACTCGACGGCATCCGGTATCGCCTCAATGCCATGAAATTCTCTAGGATCAACCGCAACCTTGAGCTTACCTGTGTAAAACAGATCGAGTAAGCGATCGCGGGCTTCCTCTGCATATTCAGAAAAGTGCGGCATCAAAAAACCTCTCACTGAAGCAGATTTCCAAAACAATTTTTGATAAATTCGCGGTTGAGTCACAGATTCTAAATCATTCGCATACTCAGAAATAAAACCAACAACAACCAATCGCCCTCGAACTGCTAAATGCTCCACACAGGTATCGAAAGTTTGTTTTCCAACGCAATCAAAAGCTAAATTAATTCCGTTGGGATATTCTTGTTGGAGAACAGTATCTAGTGTTTCGTTTCGATAATTGATGATGCGATCGCATCCCAAACTTTCCAACAATTTTGCTTTTACTTCAGAGCCACAAACCCCAATCACATGATTTCCAGCAAGTTTAGCAAGCTGCACCGCAATATGTCCGACACCTCCGGCTGCGGCTGTTACTAAGACAGTTTCCCTGCTTTTCATCTCTCCAACTTCTTCGAGGGCAACGAGTGCTGACATTCCAGTAGGCATCAGTGTGAGAACTTCAGGAATAGCTTCGCGAATTTTGATTGCTTGGTGTGCAGAAATCACTTGGTATTCGCGATAACCACCACCTCGCACAGTGGTCGCGACGGCATCTCCAATTTGAATCGTGTTCACCTCTTCCCCGATTTCTACAACTTCGCCAACTGCTTCAACACCGAGATCAAATGGAGGAGTGAGATTCACGTAAGGAACATTGCCTTTGCATAGTAATGTATCGAATCCAGCATTGATGCCAGCAAATTTGTTGCGAATCAGGATTTCGCCAGAATTTGGAGTAGGAATGGGGAGTTCTTGAATGTCGATCGCACTTCTAAAATCATCACTCAATCGGGTTGCAATCAGTTTTTTGTAAGTTTTTGACATCATTCTACTGTTGAGTTCATGGGCAGTAAAAGCAGATGCTCACCTTCACTGCCAATTCGATCATCTGCTACCTTACCTCTATTACCTCATCCTCCAGAGAGGAGCGTTTCCCTGGATGGCTTGCAGAATCTCGCGGCGGCATCTTGAGAATCTCGCGAGCCTGTGCTGGCGTTGCAACTTCTCGACCCAGGATATGTGCCATCTGTGCAACCTTCTCGACTAACTCGCCATTGTGCGGTGTGCCAAAGCGGGTGTAAGGATGATCCCCTAATCCAATGCCGACATGACCTCCCTGTGTGATTGCCCAGGCTGCTAAGTGCATCACGTCCCCATTCCAGCACATCACCAACCAAGGCTCACCTGCGGGAATAGAATCTACTACCGCTTGTAAATTGGAGAGTGTTGGCAGAATGCCACTTGGCATGATTTCCCCTGTGAATACAAATTCCCAAAACGTATTCTCTGGGAGAAGTCCCATTTCTCGAAAGCAGAGCGCTGTACGAATTTGTCCCACATCCCAACAGACTGTACTCACAAAGATATCGTTTTCTTTTAGTATTTTTAGAACTTCTTGCATGTAAGCACGAGAACTAATATGGACTTGATCGTATGTTTGAAATTGCTTTGTCTGTGGGTTCCAGAAGTCTATATTCAGGGAGCCAAACTCTAAAGGAACCATATCAATTCCCAACGCTGGATTATTTTTTGCTGCTAGGATGTGCTTGACGCGATCGCTGACATGACTTTGTTTGGTAACGTAGTTCAACGTGGGATTGATAATCAGATCAGTCTTTTCTCGAATTCCCTGAATCGCTTCAAGATAAATGTCAACATCACTAATCCACGCACCACTAACTGGATCTCGCCCATGCCAATGAAAGATTGAGGCTCCCGCTTCCCAAGCACGAACAGCTTCCCGAACGATTTCCTGTGGGCTGTGTGGGCAGTTGGGATTCTCCTTACGGTAGTCCGTATCGTTGCTGCGACACTCGATGATAAGCGGTAGTTTGCCGTTCATGGTCTTCCTCCTGATTTTTCAAGACAATCGCTATCGTTTGAGATTGCTATTCATTTAGAAACTCAATGACAACCTTAGAGATTTGTTCTGGAATCTGATTCATCATGCAAATTGTGCCGCCTTGAATCTCAACGACTTTGCCGTGGGGAATCGCTTGAGATACGAAGTAACGATCTTTTGCAAGCGCCAATCCTAAATGCTCAAATTCTTGCACATCATCAATGCCCCACAAAATCATTGTTGGGCACTGAATCGATCGAAATCGTTCGGCGGCATCAATGCAATAGTTACCCACTGCCCAAACTGCATACAACGGATAGCCGAAACACTTGAGATCATCTAAGACCCAACGGTGATTTAACTGGGCTGAACCCACGTAGCGACTGCGAGCAAGCCAACGTTCCATGAGATGAGAACCATCGTCTTTGATCACAAAGCCTTCTTCAAATCGCCGCATTAGCTCTGCTTTTCCGGCTTCACCAAAACCTGCAACATTGCCCAAAATTAGTTTGTTCACGCGATCAGGATACGCTACTGCAATTTCACCAGAAACAAATGCGCCTGTGTGATTGCCTAAAACATCCGTTTTCTCGATGCCAAGTTCGTCAAGCAGTGCGATCGCAGTTTTAGCATAGTCCGTCACGGAATATAACCGAGGTGGCTTATCTGAATCACCAAATCCCATCAAATCCATCGCGATGACTTGTCTTCCCTGTTGAACGAATATCGGCATTAATTCGCGATATTCATCACTACTACGAGGATTCATATGGAGGAGTAACAGCGGCTTTCCTTCACCACCAACGCGGTAATGAATTTGACCATCTTCAGTATCGAGAAAAGCACGTTTAATTCGAGAAACCATAATTCTGATACAGTCGCTAAATAGTTGCTAAATAGTTGAGTTAAGCCGTTCTTCTTGAATCAAAGTCCGTTGATAGATTTTGTCCTGCTTGAACCAATGCCAAGTTCGCGCACGATGATTGTTACAGGGACTAATCTGAATCATTTCATAGAGGTAGAAATCTGGAACCGATTTGTAAGCAAACCACAGAATCACAGTTGAATCGTCTACTTCCCAAGCATGACCTTTAATGCGCTCAGTATCAAACCAGAGCTTTTTATCACAGTAAGCTCCTGGAAACTGATGCTCTTCTTGCTTACCATTGTCCCAAGTGTAGCGATTGATTTGATAGTACTTCGTCGGATCGTCGGTTGGAAATGAACAAGTCAAATGCGATCGATGACGATCGAGCACATTCCCGTCGCAATCGATCAAGGTATAGGTTCCCACCCAATCCCCTTCATGTCGAGCTAAAACAGGCATTTCTTCTCGAATATTTTCCATTGTGTCCTCCTATTGAAACCACCAAGGGTCAGTAACAGGTTTTGTTTTGATCAAATACGCTTTCTTGCGCATAAATCGCTTCAAAGCAGCAGAACCCATGCGCGATCCGCCCATACCAGAATAGTTAAACGCATTCTTCTCTCCTTCGTGAATCAAAGCGGTCAAGGCTGCGTCGTTAATGCTAATTGCACCTGCTTGAATGCGATCGCCTACAGATAATGCTTCTGTTTCTGACCCTGCAAATACGGCTGCACTTAGCCCATAGATAGTATCGTTTGCCAATTGCACCGCTTCCTCTACAGTTGTAAAAGGCATAATCGGCATGATTGCTCCGAATGTTTCTTCAGTCATGATTTTCATGCTGTGATCTACATTCGTGAGCACTGTTGGATAGCACCACCATCCGCCTGCTAGATTTTCAACTTTTCCGCCACATTGAACGATCGCACCTTTGTCGATCGCATCTTGTAATTGATCTGAAATAATTGCGGCTTGGCGCTCGGCAATCATTGGCCCAATTTCGCCACTATTCACAGTTGGATAGGCAAGTTTGAGTTGTTTTGCTTTAGAAACGAGCTGTTCTGTAAAAGGTTCAGCGATCGATTGATCCACATAAATTCGCTCGATCGACAAACAAGACTGTCCTGTATTAACCACTGAACCCCATAAAATTGCAGAAGTTGCGAGATCTAAATCTGCGGATTTTAGAACGATCGCAGGGTCTTTTCCGCCCAATTCTAAAAAAGCAGGAATAAATTGCTTTGCTGCCGCCTCCGCAACGATTCGCCCAGTTTTCACACTCCCTGTAAAGCACACTAAATCAACCTGCTCGATTAAAGCCGCTCCCGTTTCTCCCGCTCCTTCAATAACAGTAAATATCTCGCGCAGTTTCGGAACTTCATCCAACGTTTTTAACAAGGGTTGAATGAATCGAGGTGCAATCTCACTCGGTTTTACAATCACAGCACATCCAGCAAGTAAGGCTGGAATCGTATCAATCATTGCTAGTAAAAATGGAAAATTCCACGGACTGATCACACCGACCAGTGGATAAGGAACAGAATCTTGTTTGAGATGAATGAATGGAATTGCAGTAGGTTTCTCGATTTCTTGTAACAGTTCTGGAGCTAGCTTACACCAGCGATCGAGACTCGATAGTACAGAATCAATCTCTAGCACTGAAACACCGAATCGACCTGTATCTGCAACTAATGCGGTTAGTAAAGCTTCGCGATGAGTTTGAATCGCTTGTTGCCACTGCTGGAGTGCACTGATTCGCTGTTCTAAGCTTTCAGCCCAAACAGGTTGAGCCATTCGTAAGCGATCGCACTCCTCAGAAAGCTTTGGAGGAGTAATCCAGTAATCGATCTCTCCTGTGCGAGGATTACGAACCGGAATGCTTGACATGGTTCAAATCACTCCCCGCTTCGCTAAACGTTCGATCGTTGCTAACTGAGTTTGAATAAAATGCTTACGCTCGATCGCGCCATTTGCCATTGTATTCTTAGGATAGAACTCTGCATTCTGATAGCTCTCCACATAAGCATCAAACCGTTGACGCGATAGTAAATTTCCCAATCCAGGCTGCCGACGATAGCGGCGCAAAGCAGTTAAATCGACTTCTGCAAAAGCTGCCATACTCTCACCCGCCCCGGTTTCTGCGAGTACTAAGCCCCGATAATCGACAACTTTAGACCCGCCATCGACAGATGAAATGGGAATCGGACTATCTGCAATTCCGGCAGTATTTGCTGAAATTACATACATCATATTTTCTACAGCGCGGCTAATCTTTGCTGCTTCTTTCGGCGCACGGGCTTGACCATAAATTTCAGAAGTCGGATGGAGCAACACTTCCGCCCCACGCATTGCCAAACAGCGCGACACTTCTGGAAACAAAATCTCATCTGATGCGACTGCTGCAAGATTGCCAATTTCGGTTTGAGCGACGGGAAACACACCCTCTAATCCATACTGATCAAGATAACGATCCCACACATCGTGAGGAGTAGGCGCAAACAGTGAATTCAAGCGGCGATAGCGCAAAACAACTGAGCCACTCGGGTCTAACACAAAGCAAGTTTGAAAATATAAGCCTGGGAAATGTGGATCGACTTCGTAAGCATTTCCGGCTAAGAAAATTCGATGAGTTTGAGCGATTTTGCCTAAAGCTTCGTACTCTGCACCTGCCATTTCCAAACAAGCTTTTTCTGCCCAATCTTCCAGAGATTCGCCCAGTGGAAACCCAGTGAGGAAATATTCTGGCAAAACAATTAAGCGACATCTCGACCCAATAAATGCAAGGCTTGCAGCAATTTGAGGTTCTAACCGCGCGATCGCACTTTGAATTCGCGATCGGGCTTCTTGTCGATCGCGGCTTTGATTAATCGCATGACAGGTTACCTGAAGTGCTAATGCTTGATAAGCAAGCTCATGGTCAATCATCATAGTGCTGCTGCTGAGGATTGCGCGTGAATTCTAGCATCGATACAACGATTCTCACCGACTTGCGTTGTAAAACTTGAGAGAAACGCCAATATAATTCAGGCAGTGCAACATGGGGGAATCCTGACATGTCAGTTTCAACTCAGCTTCTCGATGCCAAACATTGGGTAAAAGTGCGATCGTCGCTCGACCCGACGCAATCGAATTTCTTAATCTGGACAGGTTCGATTCACTCGTTTATCCCTGGTGAAAAGCGACAGCGCTTGTTCAAAATGGTCGGAATGAGCGTGAGTCGTTGTCTTCCCACTGAGGAGAATAGTTGGAAGTTCACCTCTAGAGAATTAACGTACTACTTAGACCCACAGACAGGTGAGAAGCTCGAAACTTGGAAAAATCCCTGGACTGAGGAAGTTCTGCCCGTCATGCATGTTGCAAACAATCCGATTCAAGGACTTTTCAAAGGACAGTTTCCTGCCCAAGTCGATGATGAAACGACAACTCTATCGTTTGATATCTTTCCGGCTTATCCCAGTCCCCTTGCTGATCCAAAGTTTGCCGAGTACTTCCCCAATCCCGATTACCAAGCTGCGGAGTTGTTTAAGTTTATGATTCCGACAGATGAGCTATTTGATGACCAAGTCCTCTCGATTTCTAAGCTCTGGCTGAGTTGGGATCGCATTGGGCCTTGGTTACCTTGGATGAAAATGGGCGATCGCGCTGGATACTTAATCTACAGTGCTACGGGTAAGAAAGTCGATGGCTTTGAGCAGTTGCCTCAGTTGCTTCAAGATGAGATTAATACGCGAATGCCACTGTATCGAGATGCTCCAGCAGATCAGCTAGATACGGAAGATATGACTTCTTGGCTTTACTTTGAGAAGCATTTTGATGCTTATCTGGCGGGGGAGACTTTTCCGATTCCGGCGGCTTAGCGGGGAGTGGGGAGTAGGGGTTCTTTTCTTGTCTTCATGAGGGTGTTTGAAACGTATCAAGAATTTCCTCGCTCCGTTCTATTCCGGGGGCGGGTGAAGGCGATGAACGATACGTTGCAAACATCCTCTTAACTCTCGATTAATGTCCAGAAGTAACCATCAGGAGCAGTAAAAGAAAAGCTACGATCGCCAAATTCATCCAAACAAATTTCAGTCACATTTCGAGCAGAACTTGCCTGAATGCGATCGCGATATTCCTCAACCTCCCCAACTCGATAGGTATATAAGGACATTCCTAAACATCCAGGTTGTGCCTTCTCAAACTGCTCTGGGACTACAGATGCTTCTGGAAATCTCACAATGTACAATCGTCCAGACCGCGCGGCTTGCCAATCTGTCGCAGACGATCGCGGATCATCAAATGCAGTCACAATAAACTTCTCGCCGGGTTGCAAATCAAAAAACACGCGCCCCGCCTCTGAAAACTCATAGAACGTTTCTACATCGTCCCGCACTCGCAACAATCCCAAAACATCTTCGTAAAACTGGATGGTTTCCTTGCTATCATCCTGAACAATCATGCCCATGTGAGTGACTTGGCTGGCTTTGAATGCAGATTGTTCATTGATCTGCCCATAGTTTGGCACACTATACCCAAAGCGTTGAAATAAAACCTGTCGCGTCAAAGGCTGCAATAGTAGGGCTTCACGAACCCCGATCGTATCGTCTAGAAACGGGCGCATCTTGCGATCTTTGTTGTAAATGATCTCCCAATACGGCATTGTGTAACGAATTGGAAATCCTGCGCGATCGGCTTCTTCTGCCTGATTGAGAATCGTTAGCACATCTGCTGTCATCGTCGTTGCCCAACGATTACCTCTGACTCGCATTGATGCCAGCCCTAAGCCTTCATTTCGGGGATGCTCCCACTGCATGAGTCGGATCAAACCATGATCCGCCGTTTGATGCGTCAGTCGCACTGAATGCAAAGCAGAATTTGATTGATATAACCGTTGAGCGCTCTCGGCTGAAAGGCTACCTGTTTGATCCACACTGTAGCCAAACTGCTGCCAATACGCGATCGCGCTATCGATATCAGAAACTCCAATGCACACATCGTAAATGCCTGTAATCATGTTGCTACTTCTCTCTGTGCGGCTTGTTTCTCAAAATACTGTTGATGATCCTCTGTCGCTAACCAATAATCAGCAGCAGGTTGAATTTCAGTCACAATTGGCTTGTCATAGCGGTTTGAACGATCTAAAGCCAGCTTAGATTGGCGCGCGATCGCGGCTTGTTCTGAGGTGTGATAAAAAATCACAGAACGATACTGATCGCCTCGATCTGCACCTTGTCGATTTAAGCTCGTTGGATCATGAATTCGCCAAAACACATCCAGTAAAGCCTCATAACTGACCTGTGCCGGATCATATTCAACTTGGCAGACTTCCGCATGTCCAGTAATTCGCGAGAGCACATCCAGATAGCAAGGATTCTCGAAATGTCCACCCATATACCCAACAGAAGTAGATTTCACGCCCGAAATCTTACGAAATGCGGCTTCTACCCCCCAAAAACATCCTGCTCCAAACGTTGCTTTTTCCATATCATCTCTCTGAAACGCTCTACATCTAGAATCGCATTCTATAGATACCCTAACCAAGAAGCAGCCCAAGCGATCGCGGCTCCACCAAGTACCAACCAGACGGCACTGACTCGAAATCGAATCGCAAGCAAGGCACTCATGAGTGCGATCATAGTTGCTAAAACATCGATAAATGGAGCTGACGATTTTCCAAGCGTTGCGATCGCGAGTTGCACCGTTACGACAACCATTAATCCGACCGCACTGACATTCACTGCATCTAAGAATGCCGAAGCCCATTCAGAACGACGTAAGAGCGGAATCACAGGATTCAGCAGCACCACGAACACAAACGACGGTAAGAAAATTCCGATCGTCGAAACAATCGCCCCAGGAATTCCTCCGATTACATAGCCAATGAATGTTGCTGTCGAAAGAATTGGACCTGGTGTAAATTGACCAATTGCGATCGCATCAAACAATTGCTGCTGAGTTAACCAACCCAAATTGTCAACAAACGATCCTTGAATAAAGGCAATTAAGACATATCCACCCCCAAACAACACACTTCCAATCTTCAGAAATGTCCAGCCTAATTGCCAGAGTGAGAATGGAACGGTAGTCAGCCCGACTGCTGCCGTTGCTTTCAGAGCCGATGTAAGCGTCAACCCTGTGATCAATAAATTCGCCTGCTCGTTTGATCGATCGTGCGGTGTTTTCAGCCAGAGCATTCCTAGAAAACCACCGAGCAGCAAAGCGACAATTTCACTCACACGAGCGAACCAGACGAGCAAAATCACGATCAGCGCGATCGCAAATAATATGCGATTCTTCACTGCTTTCTTGCCCAATCGCCACAGGGCATCAACGACGATCGCAAGTACCGCAGGCTTAATGCCATAGAGCAAAAAAGCAAGCTGTGGCAGCGCACCCAACGCAACATAAGCCCAGGCAAATCCGAGCGTAATCAGCACCGCAGGCAGAATAAAACACACCCCTGCTACGATCAGCCCTAACCAACCTGCATAGAGATACCCAACATGAATAGCAATCTCAGTCGAATTGGGACCTGGAATCAAGTTAGTCGCCCCAATCAGATCGAGGAACTCTTCGCGCCTGAGCCATTGTCGCTTCACGACGACTTCCTCTTCCATCATGGCAATGTGGGCATTTGGGCCACCAAAGCCAATTGTGCCAAGTTTCAGAAAGAGGTGCGCAAGTTCGATCAGTCGAGCAGAATGTAATGAGGAAGACATAACCTAAATTCTGTAATAAGACTCAGGATATAGTCTCTGAAAATACAGTTTCATCTTCTTTTCTCCAAGCCGGATCAACGATACAGATAAATACGATCGCTTCGGTTCCAGTATTGCGAAGGAATTGAACCGCATTCGGCGGAATATAGACTGCATCTCCAGGCTCAATCATTTGCAATTCGTTATCGATCGACATTTCTCCTGTGCCGCTCAGAATGTAGTAAACCTCAGAAGTCGTGAGTGAATGCGGAAGTGAAGTTGCACCGACAGGCAAAATTGCATGAGCGAGACTGTAGCGCAGATTGATCGGTTGCTTATCGGGGTGTAAAAGCTCACATAGGATCGTTTGATCTCCTGCAAAAAATTCTTCACACTCATTCAATTTTCGGATCAACATGATCTGCCCACCTCTCAATCAAGCGTTAGTTTCCTTAATCTAAACTAAACGTGGATTGCGCGATCGACACTCCAAGTAGATGAGCATAATTCAACACCAGTTCGGCAAGTTCTCTCGCTCCGTTCTATCTCGCCCCGAATTCAGTGGGTTTCAACCTACTTCGCACAGTTAGACCCGTATTTTCAATGCGGGGCGAGATGCAAACGAGAACGACTTATTTACCGCGTCTAACATAACCCGTGCCATTCAGCCAAATCGCACTCTTGGGGTCTTTGGGATCGGTAATAATGATGCGGTTTTCTGTCGTCCCATCGTCATAGTTAATCCGCAAGACTAACCCATCGATTTGGTACCGTCCCCGTTGGTTCGGTGCGACCGAGGATGTGACCACACTACTGCCCCCACTTGATGCGGATGAACCCGCACCATTACCTCGTACAATTCGACCATCTGGAAAAAACGTGTAAGCACGCCACGCTGCCACAGAAGCACTTCCACCGATCGCGACGTTGCCCGTCCCGGAAAGAGATCGATAGGTTCCATTTAAGCGAAACTGACTCGGTAAAGATTGATAAGTCGTGGGAAAAGGGAGTGCCTTCCATCCTTTAGCAGTTTTTAATTGCACCCGTCCGCCGCTGCGCTGCCACTGCGTCCAATCTTCAGGATGGGCGCGTCGATAGGCATCCAGGCCACCCGCATACATCAAACCTTTCACATCGGTGAGCGCTTCGCCATTCCGAAACAGCACAACCGGATAGATATCCTGCGTCAAGAATCCACCAACGCCCATAATGGTTCGCATATTGAAACCAAAAGAGTCGATCGTCGCAACTACCTTGGAAACATCAGAGTCAGATTTAGACGACATCGCTGTTGGATTGCTTGAACGATTCGTCGTTCTAGACCCAGAATTTGTGATCTGCTGTGGCTTGGTATTGTTCGTCGATGGTGAACCTGCGGTTGCGACTGTGGGTGAAGCAAGCCGTGTAACCGATACAGCAAGATTACAGGGATCAGCATTGGGCTGTTTCTGAGTCAGAGCAGTGAGCAAAATTGAAGCTCCTTTGTCCAGTTGGCGCTGCATATCCGCGGATAGCCCCTGAATTTGAGTCCGAAGCGCAGTCACATTTTGTCCCTTTTCCCAAGCAGCGATAGATGCGGATTCACTAGCATTAAAACTCCGCCCTGCTGCACATTGAGTAGACAACTGATCAAACACTTTCACAATCAGAGCAGCACGGGCAAAGGATTCGTCGATCGCTGGCTGTTTCTGCGCTCTAGCTACTGTAGATAAACCAAGCACAAGTCCAGCGGCAAGCACAATACTTAGCCGCGAGCTTAAAAAAATCGTGGATGTTTTCATATTGCTTAAAAATCAATGACATTCCGACTTGGATCACACCCTTGGAACCAAAGAGAATGAACTCACTTGTTCAAAACTCAAGCGTTTCTAAAAAAGTTTGTCTGGAACTACTACCTTCACAATCCAGCACCCAATTCAAGCCACCATTAAAGCACAACACAGAACATCAGAGGTAGAGTTAGAGGTAGGATAGTTGCCAAAAGCGATGATGTCTCACAATGAGATCTCATTGTGAGACATCATCGCTCTTTCAGTTCAACGATTCAGATCAAAATAGATGAAACCTCAATTTAACTTCTTTCAGCACTGGTATCCGCTTACTCCTATTGAAGATCTAGAGATCAATCAACCTACCGCAGTCACCGTACTAGGATTACGGCTAGTCATCTGGAAACCGAAGTCTGCTGAGACGTTTCAAGTATTCTTAGATCAGTGTCCTCACCGTCTTGCTCCACTCAGCGAAGGGCGAATTGACGAAAAAACGGGAAATTTGATGTGTAGCTACCACGGCTGGCAATTTGACTCGCGAGGCGTTTGTACTCAGATTCCCCAAGCGGACAATCCAGAATTAGTCAGTAAAAATCAAGATAATTTATGCGCGATCGCGTTTCCGGTGCAACAGCAGCAAGAGTTACTTTGGGTTTGGCTCGATCCAGCATCTCCTGAGCAAGCTGCACAAACTCCGTTGCCTTTATCGCCTCAGATCGATGCAAGTAAAGGCTTTGTCTGGTCTTCTTTCGTGCGCGATCTAGAATACGACTGGCAGACCTTAGTCGAAAATGTCACTGATCCGAGTCATGTGCCTTTTGCACATCACGGAGTCCAAGGCGATCGCAATAAAGCCGCCCCAATGCCCATTAAAATTGTGCAATCGACACCCGAACGGATTGAAGCAACTGCTTCAGGGCGATTTCCTGCAACAATTACGTTTGAGCCTCCTTGCCGTTTAGAGTATGCCATTCAGTTTGGGGATAGCGGCAAGCAAGTGGGACTCGTGACCTATTGCATTCCTGTGTCTCCAGGAAAATCGAGAATTGTCGCTCAGTTCCCGCGCAACTTTGCACAAGCCCTGCATCGATTTACGCCGCGCTGGTGGGAACATATCCAGACGCGCAATCAGGTGCTAGATGGAGATATGATTTTACTTCAGCAGCAAGAGTATTTTTTGCATCAAAAAACGCGCACCGAAAGTTGGAAAACTGCCTATAAGTTACCGACGAGCGCAGATCGTTTAGTCATTGAGTTTCGCAACTGGTTCGATCAATATTGCCAAGGACACCTGCCGTGGAGCGAAGTTGGACTCGAAGCACAACCGCGCTGGAATGATCATCGTGAGCAGGTTCTCGATCGCTATCAACAACACACACAGCATTGTAGTAGCTGTCGTAAAGCACTCTTAACGATCGATCGCTTACAGATAGCACTCTTAATTTACTTTGCGCTCACAGTCGCGATCGTTGCACTTTTGCCAGATGCGCTCCGATTGAAACTCGGTCTACCCGGCATTGCGATCGCAGTTTTGGGACTAGGCATTTATGGTGGACTAAAGTTTTGGCTTCGTCCGAAGTTTTACTTTGTAGATTATATTCATGCACAGAAATGAGCTTGCAAGATTTTGGGCTTGAGTTCCAATCAGAGATCGAGGATTGTCAAAGATTAAGACGTATAGATTTACGTCGATCGTTTGGAAATTGCTGAGTGCTTATGGTAGTCAGTATTGACCAATAATATCCATAATTCCAGGGGTCATGATGTCGATCGACTACTCAAAAGCCGCAAAGTGTGCTCTCTTCTGTAAAAAAGTCTACGAAAACTTTGACACAGTTCGTTTTGACGGCATCACTCTCACTCCAGTCTTGATCAGCGAAGCGAAAACAGATACGCAGTGCGCCATTCTCACCGAAGGAACATCTGCCACGATCGTCTTTCGAGGTAGTGATTCGTCTCAGGATTGGGAAACTGATTTTACTACACGATTAGAGCGCGCCCAGTTTGATCAAAATGTGATTCAGGAGTTAATTGTCGAACCTAAAGAGAAAACCTATCCTTATGCAACGAAGAATAGTTCAAACGCGCAGATGCATAGCGGGTTTGTAGCGGCTTACTTTGCCGTTCGCAATCAAATTCATGATTACATTAGGACGAGTGAAGTCACGAATGTGGTTACGACTGGGCATAGTTTAGGGGGAGCATTGGCAACATTGTGTGCCGTCGATCTGCAATACAATTTTTCAGCAAAGATTACGGTCGAATCTTATACTTACGGTTCACCCGCAGTGGGAAATGGTGGATTTCGAGATTCCTACAATGAGCGGGTTCCGAATACCTATCGAATTGTTCATGGAATGGATCTCGTGCCAGAGCTACCGCGATGGTGGCAAGGTTATAAATCAGTCGATAAGGAAATTCGGATTGGCAAACGCTTCAGTCTAAACTTTATTAGCCAACGGTTCAAAGATCACGCGATCGACTGCTACATCAACGTGCTCAAACAGTTGGTGAAATAGAGAGATGAAACAGCAAAAGCCAGTGATAAGCTGGCTTTTCAATTCAGTTCGATGAAGAAGGTTGAGATTACAATGCAAGTCTAAAGCGGGGTTTAGCAACCATAGCCTCCGCCCGTGAACACCGATTTCAACTGGTTTCCTTGTAATTCGTAAAGGCTGAAAGTAATGGCTTCATACCCATTGTTCTGAATCAGTACTTCTTGTTGACCATCTCCATTTGCATCGATCGTGCCGACAATTTCATAGATTCGTCCAGCCTCGATAGCAGGCACAAAGTAAGGAACAGCCTGAGATGAAAGAAGTTGCGGTTGAGACGCGCCATAGCCTAACCAAACATTGGCATAGATTGAGCTAACAGTTGGTCGATCTCGGTTGGGTTGAACCCCTCGTGCCGGAGCTTTCCTTAACTTTCCAAACACTTCTGGCTGCCCATCGCCATTGAGATCAAACACTCGGAGTTCAACGAGTGTGACTGTTCCTTGAACTGATTTTGCCTGTGGGTTCTTGGCGATTTCGTTTGTCCCAATCCGAATTAAATCTTTGCGATATTGATCGAGTTGGGCACGAGTTGGGCGAACTGTTGTAGCCGGAGTCGTTACTTTTGCAGCGATCGCGGAACGCCAAGTTTCATCAAATTCTTGACCATTGAAGACACCACTTGAGGTTCTTTGGCTAGCGCGAGGAAGCTGATTAAATGCGAGGTTGAGATCTGACTGTCCCGCAAGCTTTCCTCGTCCAACTAAAACCGCAGAACAAGCAAATTGACCTACTCCCAGTCGATCGACGCTGAATTTGCCCAGGGCATAACCTGGATTCGCGATCGTGAAAGTCGGATTCGTATTGAGCACACTGTTTGCCGCATTGCGCTGAACGATCTCTGCTTCTTTTGAATCTTCTCGAACTTCTGGAGTTACGTCGAGGCTAGCATCGGTGTAGCGTCCGTTCCTGTATTGTGCGATCGGATAAATTTCTCCTCGATACTGTTGATTGAGATTGTTACGTTTGAGCATGAAAAGCCCAATGAGATTATCTTGCACAGGTTGTGCCGAAGGTTGAGAGACTGCGCGCGGCGAAGAATTTATAACGGCACAACTTACTAAAGTCAGAGCCGTGCCAACCAAAGAAAACAATTTTAAGTTTGTCATTTTCGGGTGTCTGTAGCGTTAGAGTTTAGCGAGATGGCGTTGTCGAACTGTCAAGGGTCATTTACTGACAAACGGCATCCTCTAAAAACAGGAATCTCAATTTTTCCTAAACTGATGGAGATTGCATAAGTAAAGACACACGAGCAGAAGAGTAGGTTCCGTAAATGGTTGGGCTACTAGAAATTTGGTGGGGAGTGGGGAGTGGGGAGTGGGAGACTCTATTTCGCTGGACTTGCTCCTCGATCGCGAGTCCGCCAGCGCATGACAAGCTGTGTAATCCGAGAAATTCCAAATCCGAATAATCCAATCACCAATAGTCCTGCTAGCGCTGGAACTGTAAAAGCCAAAACCGACAATGCAGTCGCAATCACAAGTTCAATCGCTGCAAAAATCGGATTCGTCAAACCTCCTGAAGCTGCTGTTGAAGTTCCGCGCAGCAGATTTGTGAATAGCTTCGTAATTCCTGCTGTTCCGCCTCCAGCAACGATCGCTAACGTCCATTGAATTAACGGATTCATATCTGGCGAAACCGATGCTGCCACAATCGTGCCGACAATCATTGCGGCTGGAGTAGCTAAAACATCAAGTGCATGGTCAAACCAAGGAATGGAGTAGCCAATAATTTCGAGAACGGTTGCGATCGCGAATAACGTCAATGCCTGCTGATTCTCAATCCAATCAAAATTACTCGGCAAATCGTAGTGTCCCAAAACCGAGAACGCACTCAGCGCTAGCAGTGGCACAAAGACGCGAAATCCTGCCGCTGCACTCAAACTGATGCCCAGAAGCAATTCAATCACCGTATGAAGAGTCAAATCCACAGCATTTTCCTCAAGGGCTTTAACTCTTAAATGTAGATCGCACTCGTCAATATTGCAGTCGTAAATCCGGCTCAATTCTGGTGAGAAATCCCACCCGGACAGCAACGCAGTTTGCTTCGACAATTCAAGTGAGCCTATGGAGTAAAAAAATGAACCGCCTAGAACAAGGATGCGAATGTTGTCAGCAGGGTGAATTTCTAACAGCGATCGCCCATTTCGATCAAGCGATTCAAGCCGATCCAACCTGTGCGACGGCTTGGAACTATCGAGGGAATGCACTCTCCGGATTAAAGCGCTATGCCGAGGCATTGAGAGATTACGATCAAGCGGTCTTTCTAAAGCCTGACTATCATGCAGCCTGGTTCAATCGGGGAGCCATGCTAACTGAAATGGCAGCCTATGGCAACGCGATCGCGTCTTACGATCGCGCCATTCAGCACAAACCCGATCCGGTTTATCTCCACGCGCGAGCCTCGATCGGCATCAAGCAGCAACTGATCTTTACGTAAACTAACCGCCGCTAATTTTTGCCTTATATCCGAGTCCTGTTAAGAGTTGTACTAACTTCTGAGCATGATCCCCTTGAATCTCGATCGTGTTCTCTTTCACTGATCCCCCAGTTCCACACTGCGCTTTTAATTTCTTCGCCAAATCGCTCAGCGTTTCCGGCTTGCTTTGGAACCCAGAGATCACTGTCACCGTTTTCCCCCCACGACCTTTGCGTGACACCTGCACCCGAAGATTTTGCTGATTCGGAGGCAAATCGGGAACCGCCCGCTCGAACACCTCCTCTGAATTGCCAAACTCAGAGTAAACAATGCGATCCTGCTTGCCTGTGCCGGAACCGTTGCGATCGGTGGGTTTCTTCGCCATAAATGAATAAATGTTACAGAGCAATCGTAATGTCAATCTTAAAGAGTCTGTGTCTCTAGAGTGAAAATGATAGAATTTCGATCATCGTCACCTTCAGAAGTTGAGTATACTGCTCAAGTTTAGGATGTGACTGGGTGCAGTGGAAATTATCCCGCCGCAAAGATACCGATCAACTTGAATTTAAAAAAACTTCTATTACTCGTGCAGACCCAGAAGCACCAAAAGATCGAACTCAGTACGGATTATCCCTGTCCGTGCCGCCGTCGCGGTCGCCTTGTCCCGATCGCGCTAACTGACGCATTTGGCTGTGATCGCTGTCAGCAGATCTTCGTCCTCGAAGAAAACGGCTACGTGATCGAACAGCTCGCGACCAGCTATCCTTACAAGCGATCGTGGCGTTGGACAGGTCACCAGTGGAATATTGTCCAGCCTGGACTTGGAGACAGTTATTTACCCCTAGCACTCGGTATTCTCCTAGTGCTGTTGAGTATTTGGCTACCCGTTGCGCTTCATTCGCCGTCCGGAGCCAGTATTATGTTGTGGGCGATCGTAGCGCTGGTGTTAGCCGTGCTGCCCGCCTTAATGGTTTGGTTAGCCTATCGGCGGTAAGCCCAATGACAACGGATTCTCTGGGAGCATTTGACCCGATTTCAACGCTGCGATCGGCTCATACAACTTCGCTGGCTTTAGCGGCGACAAGTGGTGTGAACCGGAGTCGGGCAGTGCAGGCAATGGCGCAAGCGTTGTGTCGTCGCCAAATGGATATTTTGGAGGCGAATACGCTCGATCTCGAAATTAGTCGAGAGATGGCGATTTCAGACTTGCTGCTGGAATGGCTGAAATTAACTCCGGAGCGGATTCAAAATACAGTGCAAATTCTCAATCGCCTGAGTGAGTTGCCAGATCCGATCGGGCGGGTGATGCCTGCCAATTTTCAAGTCGATCGTGCTCAGACTTATTCGCAGTTGATGCCGCTTGGAGTCGTCGCCCTGATTTATGAAGCGTTTCCAGAACTCAGTGCGATCGCGGCTGGATTGTGTATCAAAACAGCAAATTGTCTGGTGCTGCGAGGTGGAAATGAGGCGAGTCACTCGAATAGTGTAATTGCTGAAACGCTGGCACAGGCTTTAGAAGATGAAGGACTCCCGATCGAGAGTGTGCAACTGCTTCCGGTCGAAAGTACGCCGATTCGGGATTTGATCAGTCAAGATCGCTATCTCAATCTGATCATTCCTTACGGAAGACCGAGCTTAGTGCAACAAGTCGTAAGACAGGCAACGGCTCCAGTTTTACGATCGGCAATGGGCAATTGTTATTTATATTGGTCGCCGTCGGGCAGTTTGGATCTGGCGCGATCGATGATCGTCGATAGCCATTTGAGTGAGCCTGATCCGGTCAATGCGATCGAGAAAGTTTTAATTCATCGACAGCAAAATTTTTCGTCTCTCGTGATGCTGTGGGATAGCTTGCGCGAGAAAGGATTTGAGATTCGAGGTGATGTGAATTTAGTCGAACAATTTCCAGGCTTGCGACTAACAGAAGATGTCGAATGGGGACAGGCTTATCTCGATCGTATTGTCAGCTTTAGAATGGTAGATGGCTTGACTAGCGCGATCGATTTGATCAATCACTACAGTAGTGGTCATGCCGATTGTTTAGTCAGCGAATCTTATCAGGAGAGTCGGCAGTTTGCCCTCGGGGTAAATAGTGCTTCAACTTATATCAATACGTCGCCTCGGTTTTATCGCAATCCGAAGCGAGGCGATGCAATCTTTCTCGGCATGTCCAATCAGAAAGGACATCGACGCGGATTGATTGGACTAGAAACCTTAACGACCGTGAAACATATTGTGCAAGGCGTTGGAAGCTAGTGTAAGCCTAATCCAATCTTTCTACTTTCGTACCAAAAATATCCTTGGTCGATATCGTCCTCCGCTTCAGGAGTGAGCGTAATCCTTTTAGCCATGTTTCTCAATAATGCGCCGTTTCACGTCCTCCCACGAACGACCTGTAGAAGGATCGGCTTGATAAGCTGCTTTTCTACGATCCAGTTCGTCTTTCTGCCAATCTGTGAGAGGAATATCTTCTGCTTCTATGCTGTCCCACAGATCTTGCACTAACAAGAGACGTTCAGAAGGACTGAGTTTGAGCAAGTCTGCATGTTCAGTATTAATCATGGGGATCGCTCGATTCAATATCTTTGTTGTACTGCAAAACTTGCGAAACCTCAAGATGTCGTAGTTCCTGGATGTACTTCCCCAACGAGCACCTTATCTACTCGATTTCCATCCATATCCATGACTTCAAAGCGCAGGGTTTCCCACTCAAAATGATCAGCAGCAGTGGGAATTTTTCCTAAATACATCACCACAAATCCGCCTAAAGTCTGATAGCTCCCCCGTTGCTCTCCCGGCAATTCCTGATCTTCAATATGGAGAATTTCCTTAAATTGGTAAATCGGTAACATGCCATCAAGTAACCAAGTTCCATCCTCGCGCTGAATCGCTTGAGGTTCTGCCAACTCTTCAACGGTGGGAATGTCACCGACGATCGCTTGTAGAACATCCGTCAACGTCACTAAGCCCTGAATCACGCCATACTCATCGACTACAAATGCGATTTGAGTTCCGGTTTGCTTAAATAATTCCAACACTTTCAGTGCGCGAGTACTTTCTGGCACAAACACGGGAGGTTGCAGCGAAGTGCGAACATCCAGAGATTGACCATACATGGTTTTAACGAGCAGATCATAGGTCTGGACAATACCCAGCAAATTGTCGAGTCCACCCTGACAGACTGGAAATCTTGAATGAGCGCTTTCCATCATTTGGCGGCGAATTTCATCTTCGGAATCTTCTAAATCAATCCAGGTGATTTCTAATCGAGGTGTCATCAGCGAACTGACTCGACGATCGCCCAATCGAAACACCCGTTTCATGATGTCCTCCTCTGCCTGCTCGAACATCCCGGCTTCAGTTCCCTGCTCGATCATGACGCGGATTTCTTCCTCAGTGACGGGCGGATCATCCGAGGGGCGAATTCCCAAAAATCGAACTGCGACATTCGTTGAAGCACTGAGCAGGTAGACGATCGGAGCCGCAGCTTTTGCCATCAGACTCATGGGGACGGCTGCCCAGGATGCAATCTGCTCCGGTGAATTCAGCGCGACGCGTTTGGGAACTAATTCCCCGACAATCAGCGTTAAATACGTCAAAGTCAGAATTGCAATCCCGAAAGAAAGCGGCTGACTATACCCACGTAAAAATGGAATTGAACTGAAAAACGGTTCTAATTGTTTTGTTAATGCCTGTTCCCCAAATGCACCCGATGCAATCCCAATCAACGTGATCCCGACTTGAACGATCGCTAAAAAATTGTTCGGTTCTTCAGCCAAGCGGAGTGCGGCTCTAGCTCGGGTATCACCTTGATTGGCGTTTTGCTGAAGTCGGATTTTGCGAGCCGAGACGATCGCTAACTCGGACATGACAAATAGCCCATTTGCTAGCGTCAGTAACAAAATAATCAGTAAATCTGTAGTGAACGAATTCATCGGGGAATTTGAAAAAGCTTAAATCCGACCGTATTAGTGTATCCCTGAATGGTGAGTTCATTGAGGCGAGAGATCTTCTGCCAACCAGCAGAAACGGGATTCGATACAATGTAAAGACTCATTTCAGCTCCTCTTGTCCGACATGGCTTTTTCTTCGATTATTCGCGCACTGGGTCGATCGCTGCTCACGGCAGAACTCCTGAGCAAACTGAAACAAAATTCGACACTGAATTTGAGTGGTCTTTCTCGTTTGGCGAAAGGAATTGTCGCTTCGACGTTGGCACAGGCAAGCGATCGCACGCTTTTAGTCGTAACTTCGACTTTGGAAGAAGCCGGGCGATGGAGTGTCCAGATGGATGCGATGGGCTGGAATACGGTGCATTTTTATCCCACATCGGAATCTTCGCCGTATGAACCGTTTGACCCGGAAGCGGAGATGACTTGGGGACAGTTGCAGACGCTCGCGGATCTAGTAAAAGCGGGAGAGAAGATTGCGATCGTGGCAACCGAGCGCGCGCTCCAGCCCCATTTACCACCGCCTGCCGCTTTTTTGCCCTATTTTCTGACGTTAGAGAAAGGCAGTAGCCTCAATCTCGCTCAGTTAAGCGATACGTTGGCGAAGTTGGGATATGAGCGATCGAACTTGGTCGAGACCGAAGGGCAGTGGAGCCGCAGAGGCGACATTATTGATGTGTTTCCCGTTGCCGCAGAACTCCCTGTGCGCTTAGAACTATTTGGCGACGAGTTGGATCAGATTCGGGAGTTTGATCCGTCTACGCAGCGATCGCTCGATCGCGTCACGCAAGTTACCTTCACACCGACGAGCTTTAGCCCGATTATTCAATCTGCACTCGGAGAAGACGTTCTCGATCTTCTCTCACCTGAAGACCAAGAGCGATTTGTAGAAGGAACACCGATCGAAGGAATTCGCCGCTTTTTAGGCTTGGCATTTGAGCAGCCAGCTTCTTTGCTCGACTATTTACCTGAGAATACGCTGGTGGCACTCGATGAGCCAGACATGGCACAAGCCCACAGCGATCGCTGGCTGGAACATGTCGAAGAGCATTGGCAAGAAGTTAAGCCGACTGTGCCCAAGATTCATCGATCGTTCGAGGATTCGCTGGTCGAATTGGCAAGGTTCGAGCGGATTAATCTCACTGAGTTAGCAGAGGTCAACAATGGTCTGAACCTTGCAAGTCGTCCGGTTCCAGCAATTCCGCATCAGTTTGCGCGATTAGCCGAGACATTGAGGGGGGAACGCGATCGTAATTTTGCAATTTGGCTCGTTTCAGCACAGCCTTCTCGCTCGGTGGCATTGCTTCAAGAACATGACTGTCCGGCACAGTTCGTTCCGAATCCGAAAGATTATTTAGCGATCGAGAAACTGCAAATTCAACACGTTCCTGTCGCAGTCAAATACTCTGGCTTAGCAGAACTTGAAGGGTTCATTCTGCCGACGTTTCGCTTAGTCGTCGTTACTGATAAAGAATTCTTCGGACAGCAAACGCTAGCAACTCCAACCTATGTTCGCAAACGTCGTCGAGCTGCATCAAAGCAAGTCGATCCGAACAAGCTAGAGCAAGGCGATTTTGTCGTTCACAAGAGTCATGGTATCGGGCAGTTTATCAAGCTCGAAAGCTTGACGATTAACAATGAAACTCGCGAATATCTCGTTCTGAAATATGCAGACGGATTACTCAGAGTTGCAGCGGATCAGCTTGGTTCACTCTCACGTTTTCGAGGCATGGGCGATGCCAAGCCTGAGCTAAACAAAATGTCGAGTAAAGCTTGGGAAAAAACGAAAAGCAAGGTTCGCAAAGCTGTTAAAAAAGTTGCAGTCGATTTACTTCAACTCTATGCACAACGCGCTCAGCAGCAGGGATTTACTTATCCGGTTGATATGCCTTGGCAACAAGAGATGGAAGATTCTTTTCCCTATCAGCCCACACCGGATCAGTTAAAAGCAGTTCAAGATGTGAAGCTTGATATGGAAAGCGATCGACCGATGGATCGCTTAGTTTGCGGCGATGTTGGCTTTGGTAAAACCGAAGTTGCCATTCGAGCGATTTTCAAAGCAGTAACGGCTGGAAAGCAAGTTGCGTTACTCGCACCGACGACCATTCTGACTCAGCAGCACTATCACACGATCAAAGAACGGTTTGCCCCATACCCGATTCAAGTTGGATTGCTGAATCGATTTCGATCTGCCGAAGAACGCAAAGATATTCAGCGTCGAATGATCACAGGTGAACTTGACATTGTTGTCGGAACCCATCAGCTTCTCGGAAAAGGCGTTGCATTCAAAGATTTAGGTTTACTCGTGGTCGATGAAGAACAACGATTTGGAGTGAATCAGAAAGAGAAGATCAAATCCCTGAAAACGCAAGTTGATGTGCTGACGCTCAGTGCAACTCCAATTCCGAGAACCTTGTATATGGCACTTTCAGGGGTGCGAGAAATGAGTTTAATTACGACTCCACCTCCTTCGCGTCGTCCGATTAAAACGCATCTCTCTCCTTACGATGGGGAAATGGTGCGATCGGCAATTCGCCAAGAACTCGATCGTGGGGGACAAATCTTTTATGTTGTGCCGCGTGTCGAAGGAATTGAAGAGATTTCAGCGCGCATTCGAGAAATGATTCCGGGTGTGAGAATTGCGATCGCGCATGGTCAGATGCCCGAATCTGAACTTGAATCAGTGATGCTGACGTTTGGAGCAGGCGAAGCAGATGTCTTACTCTGCACCACGATTATCGAATCTGGGTTAGACATTCCCAGAGTCAATACGATTCTCATCGAAGATGCTCAGAAGTTTGGCTTATCACAGCTTTATCAGCTTCGAGGTCGAGTCGGACGGGCAGGAATTCAAGCGCATGCCTGGTTGTTCTATCCAAAACAACATCAACTCTCAGATAATGCCAGACAAAGACTTCGAGCCTTGCAAGAATTTACACAGCTTGGATCGGGCTATCAATTAGCTGTTCGAGATATGGAAATTCGAGGAGTTGGTAATTTACTCGGTGCAGAACAATCGGGACAGATGGATGCGATCGGGTTTGATCTCTACATGGAAATGCTGCAAGAAGCGATTCAAGAGATTCGAGGTCAAGAGATTCCGCAAGTCGATGACACGCAGATTGATCTCAGCCTGACGGCATTTATTCCCGCCGATTACATTCCCGATCTCGATCAGAAAATGTCCGCTTACCGTGCGGTCGCTGCGGCTCAATCCAAAACTGAACTGATGCAAGTTTCAGCCGATTGGATTGATTGGTATGGACAGATTCCACTCGCTGCTCAGCAATTGCTAAGAGTCATGGAACTCAAGCAAATTGCGAAAAAGCTCGGTTTCTCACGCATCAAGCCAGAAGGCAAGCAGCATGTGATTTTAGAGACTCCAATGGAAGAACCCGCTTGGAATCTGCTGAAAGAGAACTTACCCGATCATTTGCGATCGCGCTTTATCTTCACGGCTGGAAAAGTCACTGTGCGCGGTTTAGGTGCGCTAAGTGCAGATCAACAATTGAGCAATTTGATCGATTGGCTAGGTCGAATGCAAGGAGCGTTGCCTGAGCCTGTGTTGACGGGAGCAAGTAAGTGAGTGTGCGTCGTAACGTTGTACTGCCTTGCATAATTGGGGTGACATCGAAAGTATGGCGAGAATTGCGAGGTGCATTGGAAAAACAAGTCAGTATATCTTCACATTTTCTCTAAATGCAAGAGAATAGATGTAAGCAGAACTGTGGATGGCGCAGGTTAAGAGATCAACAAAATGGTCTTGTTTCCTAACAGGTGTTAGACGATGAACTCATTTTTGAAGTGTACGCTCGTTGCTCAAGCTGGAGCAGCGATAGCGATCGCACTATCGAGTGTTGATATTGCCCCGGCTCATGCGTTAGCAATTGATACCTCGCCAACTGGACTTACAAATCCGGCTCAAACGATCGACTTTAGTGACCTCGCTGGCGAGGCACCGGTTGGTACCACTGCGCTTACTAATCAATATTCCAGCGCAGGAGTCACGTTTTCTAACCTTTATTTTGTGGGGTCTGCGGATTTTGACACTATAAGTTTTGGCGAATTCCCTTACAAAGATTCAGCATCTGCATTCAATATCACTAGTCTTTCCAATGGAATGACAACTGTAAACCCCTTCTCTATCCAGTTCACATCTCCCCAAACACGCGCAGCCTTCAAAATCTACAGTAGTACGCCTACTGTAACCTTCACAGCCCTGCTGAATGGCACACCGATAGAATCGTTCACCTCTAGTAGTGTCACTAATGGACCTCCCGGAGAATACTATGGCTTCACAGGGGTAACATTCGACCAAATCCAGATTGCTGTAGGTGACGCGGATCTGAGAGCAGCAGGAATTAGCAGTCTTCAAGTCGGAGAGGCAACGCCTGTGCCTTTCGGCTTCACGCCGCTTCCAGGGTTAGCGGTTTCTGGTCTGCTGTGTGGAATCAATCGTTTGCGTAAACGATTTGCTTAGCAATTAGCGCATGAGAAAGCTTTGGAACTAGAATCTAAATCTCCTAGTTCCAAGGCTTTGTCGTTTTGCTTCTTTGCTGTTTGAACTGATGTAAACCACTGCAATGAACTACCAAAACCCGTTAGAACTCATAAAAAGTAATACAAACATCATTGCAATCGAGAATCGTAAAGTCAGTACTTCCCCAAGATTTCTTTTCTAACCTGCCATTGGGATGAATCAGGGTACGATCGCATTCCACAATTTCCCGATACAGGTCGGCAATGTCCTGCACTTCAACTCTCAAGGTTGTCCATTCCGCACACTCTGGATCAGGGTTCTTTTGTAGAAACAACTCAATGTCATCGCGCGCAATCAAAGCTAATTCAGGTGTTTCGCTATCTTGCCATTGACGCTTGAAGCCTAGCTTCTGCTCATAGAATGCGATCGTCTTTGCAACATCGTCACCTGCTGGAATAAATGGGCAAATCCTTCTCAGCCTTGCCATTTGTATGCCTTGAGTTGTTTTGTACTAATTCTAAATGCTGAGGTAAGTAATCGCAATCTTTCCAGACAAACAAATCTCAACGTCAGAACCGCGATCGCGCTTTCTTGCCCCATATTGACCGCAGTAATAAAACTCATCCCCCTCAATCCGAAAATCCGTTGGTAAGGGCTGAGTGCAAGGATGACAAAACACCATTTCAGGCTCAGGATCATCAGGTTCAACGTAGGGAAGATTCACATTCCAATAAAATCCCGGCTCATAGGGACGATTTGCGAGATGCTCGACAACTCGGGCTGCCCATCGTGCCGAGCGTTCCCAATCCACCGGAATTCTACCTTTTTTATATTGTGAGATGGCGATTCCAGGCACACGATGAAATGCTGCTTCTCGAATTGCTGCAACCGTTCCTGAAATATAAACATCAACGCCCATGTTACCACCAGAGTTAATACCTGACAGAACTAGCTTAGTATCAGGAAAAAGATAATTTAGCGCAATGCGACTACAATCCGCCGGAGTGCCCGCGATCGCATATTCTTGATCGGTTCTTTTCTCAACTCGAATCGGTGCAGTCGTCGTGACCTGATGCCCACAGCCGGAATAATGACCACTTGGAGCAACCAAAATTCCAGATCCATTCACCGCTTTCAGTAAAGCTCGAATGCCTGGGGCATCAATGCCATCATCATTTGTCAAAATAACCGTCATTCAATCTCCCAAATAAATTCCTAACCCTCGTGCCGTCCTGACGAGTGTACTATCTGGATCGACCACACAGTACTGCTGAATGGCATCCAAAATCGGTACATCGATCACATTGCGATCGCGCCAAGCGACCATACGATCAAACTTACCTTGCGCGATCAGATCCACTGCGGCAACTCCAAAGGCAGAAGCCAGTAAGCGATCGAGCGGTGAAGGTGTGCCGCCGCGCTGAGCATGTCCTAGCACAGTCACCCGTGTTTCTGCACCATGACATTCATGGATGACATCGGCAAGATACTGTCCGACTCCGCCATAGCGCATCTCTCCAAATGCATGAGTACAATTGACGGCTTGACCTGCCTCAGTTTTGACTGCTTCTGAAACAATAATCAATGAATAATTTTTACCTTGGGCTTGCCGTTCATCGAGCTTGCGACACAAATTGCTAATCGTATAGGGAATTTCAGGAATCAAAATCACATCCGCTCCCCCGGCAATTCCCGCACTAATGGCAATATGTCCGGCATCTCGTCCCATCACTTCTAAAATCATCACGCGCGAATGACTTGCCGCTGTGAAATGTAAGCGATCGAGCGCTTCTGTAGCGATATTCACAGCCGTATCAAATCCAATCGATTGTTCTGTAATATCGACATCGTTATCAATGGTTTTCGGAATGGTGACGAGGTTCATTCCGCCTTGTTGCGCCAGTTTGCGAAGAATTGCCATACTGCCATCGCCCCCGATTCCAATGATGGCATCGAGGTTGAGCATACGATAGCCTTCGATAATCTCCTCAGAGCGATCGAGAATTTGCCCATCCGGCATCGGGAAAGCGAAGGGATTGCCTTTGTTCGTCGTTCCTAGCATCGTGCCACCCTGGGTCAAAATGCGATCGACTTTTTCAATCTCCAAAGCCGTAAACTCTGGCGGGCGAGCCATCAGCCCGTTTGTCGCTCGTGAAATTCCAAACACTTTCCAGCCATAGCCCGTCGCTCGATACACCACAGCGCGAATGATCGCATTCAACCCAGCACAGTCTCCACCACTGGTTAAAATTCCAATCCGTTTGACTTCACCCATAAATCCCCTACACTGAATAGGCTGTGTGAGTTTAATACGCCACGTCAGACAGTGTCCCAGATTACAGAATTCATTTAGGAATGTCAGAACATCCAGACATTTTCACGATTCCCACGCCGCCTGAGAACTATCGATCGGGCTTTGTTGGCATTATTGGTCGCCCCAATGTCGGCAAGTCCACGATTATGAACTTTCTCGTGGGTCAAAAGATCGCGATCACCTCTCCCGTTGCCCAGACAACTCGAAATCGGTTACGGGGCATTTTAACCACGCCTGAAGCCCAAATTATCTTTGTGGATACCCCTGGGATTCACAAACCGCATCATCAACTCGGACGAGTCTTAGTCAAAAATGCTCAAAGTGCGATCGACTCAGTGGATGTCGTTCTATTTGTCGTCGATTGCTCTGTTGTCGCAGGAGGAGGCGATCGCTATGTTGCAGAACTTTTAGCCCAGACTGAAACTCCCGTCATTTTAGGCTTGAACAAGTCCGATCAACAATCTGATGCGGACTTCGATCAGACTTACCAAGCCTTGGCAGCGGATCGAAACTGGACGATCGCAAAATTTTCAGCCCTGCAAGGCGATGGCATGGAAGAATTGCAGCAGGCAATTATCGAACAGCTTGAACCAGGGCCTTACTACTATCCACCGGATTTAGTCACCGATCAGCCCGAACGTTTCATTATGGGCGAGTTGATTCGAGAACAAATCTTGATGATGACTCGTGAAGAAGTTCCACATTCGGTTGCAGTTGAAATTGAGAAAGTTGTGGAAGAAGAAAAGATTACGCGAGTCTTTGCGGCAATCAATGTTGAACGTCCTTCACAAAAAGCAATTTTGCTCGGAAAAGGTGGAGGAATGATTAAAGCGATCGGGACTGCTGCCCGCGAGCAAATGCAAAAGCTAGTCGAGGGCAAAATTCACTTAGAGCTATTTGTGAAAGTCATGCCGAAATGGCGACAATCGCGAGTCAAGCTTGCAGAATTTGGCTATCGAGTCGAGGAAGAGTAGTGAACTGCTCAAAGTTGTTAATCGCGACTTTGAGCAGCGCTGCGATAGATTTAGTTTTTGAACGATTAGCAAATCGCTTTGCACTTGTGCGATCGCATCAAAAATACAGCGATCGCACAAAGTATCATAAGTTTGCCGTAATGAGATTCGATCTGTGTCTGCCAAAGATTTTTTTCATGATGCTGTCAAACACGCATTGCAGAAAGAACAATGGACGATCACAGACGATCCTTTGAAGTTCAAATTTGGCAACGTCAACTTTCAAGTTGATTTAGGAGCAGAACAACTGCTTGCCGCAGAGCGATCGGGCGAGAAAATCGCAGTCGAAATCAAAAGTTTTCTCAATCCATCAGCAATTACAGATTTCTACGCTGCATTAGGGCAATTTCTGAGCTATCGCCTTGCTCTAGAATCAATTCATCCTGATCGAACCTTATACCTTGCAGTCCCGTTCGATACCTATCAAACCTTTTTTCAGTACGAATTCACCCAAATTGCGATACAACGCTATCAAGTTCTAATAATTGTGTACGATCCTGCCAATGAGGTGATCATGCAATGGATAAACTAACTCAATACCGCCAGTATATTCAAACGCTGTTGAGCCAGTACGCCAGCGATGATATTTCAGATGAGCAAGTTGAGGTGCAACTCATTCTTGATGCTGAACGGGATCATTATCAGTGGATGAATGTTGGTTGGCAAGGGTTGAATCGGATCTACCGTTGTGTCATGCACATTGATATCAAAAATGAAAAAATTTGGATTCAACAGAACCTAACTGATCAGAATCCGGCTGAGGAGCTAATCAAGATGGGCGTACCTAGAGAAGACATTGTTTTAGGATTACAGCCGCCTTACAAACGACCCTATACAGACTATGGTGTCGCCTGAAGAGAGGAAAAGTGCGCTTGGGGAGATAGGAGCAGAAACCATGATTTCAGATCTTCACCCTATCCCCCTATCAGATTTATTGCGGTCAATGACTCGCTCAGAAGCAATTAAGAGATATCACAAACTCAACAATTGCTGCATTGCCAGCCACCACTGATCGCGCCCTTGCTTGCGCTGCCAATACCAATATTCACAGCCCCACAACATCACCGGATCAAAGCCGATTTCTTGAACTCGATCGACAATACTCGTTGCCTGAAGTGGGGATGAACTTGGATACTCAAGCCGCGACACCGGAACCAACTCATTCGCTTCCCAAGGTTCCGCCTGTGCTTCAGCAATCCAGCTCTCTTTGCCCCATCGTCGCAACTGCGATCGCCAATCTTTTAACTTTTTCCAATACGAAGGCTGCGCCTCAAGATATGCCTGACTCGCCCCTTGTGGCACTTTCGTATACACATTAAATCCAATCGCATCGGCTAACCAAAGACTGGCTCGAAAGGCTTGATCGTCTTCTTGTCCCTGTCCATCTGGGAGGGTAATTGCATTCGTCAGCAAAATTTTCTGACCTGCTTGCGCGCGCGATCGTACTAATTTCACTTCTTGTCGAACAAACTTCTCACTTAACGATCGCCCATGCGTAATTTCTAACGTTGTAAATGGCTCATTCTCAACTTGCCAATACCGAATCGCTGGAGCCGTTTTTGCATGACTGACAACGCGATCGAGCATCTTTAACGTCAAATCTGCGATCGCAGGATCTCGATCCAAAACCCTCGCACTCGTCGTATCGTACTTTGCTCGCATCCAATCTGGAAAATGAAACTCAGGATAGCGAGGCGCTTTCATACCGACTGCTAATACGACCTGAATCCCGCGTCGATGGCTCTCATCTAAGAGCCAATCAATCTTACTGAAATCAAACTGATTCGCCTGCGGCTGCAATTCATGCCAATAAGCACACAGCCGCAACTGCTTAAATCCCAAATCGCAAATCGCTTGGAATGTCTCACGATAATCCAATCCCAAATACCAACATTGCAACTGGCTAAACGTCGTCCCTAATTTCATCGATCGAGGTGGAGTAACAAGATCCGGCAGAGAGATCGTTGCCCCTGCACTAGCAGCCATCAAATTGAGAAAACCAAAAGTCGAAAGTGCGGTGAACTGCCTGCGGGTTAAGTTGCGAGAAGCTCGATGAAATATCATGGCTCAAAGTAAGATAACGAACTCAGCACGCTGATCTACTTTTCAAATCATTGCATTCGCAATCGTGCTCACTTTCAACAACAAAGGCAATGCTAGCGGTTACGGGTGAACGATCGCAGAAAATAATGCAAGTAATTTCACAGCAAAAAATCAGTCTAGGTGAGTATATTATGCTACTCAATCTAAGTTGCGCGCGAAATCTTGAGGTCGTTAGTTTAACCCCCTCATTCACGCTTGATCTTCAAAATTTATGTCGATCGCAAATTCAGACTGAGCCATCCCCAGTCTAAAAATCCCAATCTAAAATCGATTTAGCTCTGTTCGTCAATGCCCATCATTTCCCACCACCGATTCAGTGGAAAATAAACGACCGGTGCCCACAAACTGCTTAAAATTGCAGAACTCAGCGCAATAAATTGGTGATACGTCCAAATGTCAGACAGCGATCGTTCCCCTAAGAAACTAAACTGTAGCGCAGTGATCGTTTCTGAAATCACTGCCATGAGAAAGACAATGAGTGCAACAGAAATAAAGTCTTCTTGCACGTACCGTTGCTTTTGTAATTTTGCAGTCAAAGCTCCCACAATCATCAAGCCGATCGCATGAGTCGGTTCGGGTGCAGTCATGCCATCTTGCAGCAGTCCTAAGATTAAACCTGCCATTGCACCTTGCCAAACCACTCGTTTGACACTCCAAGCGACCACCCAAATTAAGAGCCAATTTGGACTAATCCCTGCCAGTTCCATTCCTGGCAATCGCAGGGGCAAGATCAACAAACATAAAAATACCGATGCGACAGTTACGGCTCCATTCACAAGCGGGCGAGCGCTCGGATAGGTATCGACAAAATTCTCGATCGCACGCAGGCTCATGGCGTAGAACTCGGCAAAGCTTCAGGAGTGGGCGAAACAGTCAAACTAGCATCAGGACTCGGTGAAACACTGGGATCAGGCGAGGCAGAGGGAGACGGAACCAGATTTGGTTTAGCTGCAGGTTGAGGATCTGCGAGAGCAGGAGAATGCGGATAAATCATTGCCCACTCTAAATAATTAATCGGGGCAGTCAGTTCGATCGTGGCTTCAGGAGCCGGACTTTTGGTGAGATCAACAGATTCAACTCGTCCGATCGGAATTCCCGCCGGAAACAGTTGACTAAACGAAGAAGTCGTCACCACATCATCTTTGCGGACATCTGGAACCTTCTCAAAAAATTCCATAACCGCACGATTTCCTGTTTTCCCGCGCAGATAGCCCATAAATCGACTACGGCTAATCGCAACCCCAACCCGACTAGAAGGATCGCTCAATAACAGCACTCGACTCGTACTCGGGCTAACATCAATGATCCGTCCGACCAGTCCGCCCGGACTCATGACCACGGCTCCTTCTTTCACACCATCGTTCGAGCCACGACTCAACGTCACATGCTGCCACCAATGATCCGCACTCCGCCCAATCACTGAGGCTGGAATCCCTTCTGCCTTCTTCGACTTGGCGAATCCCAGCAGTTCTTCCAGCTTTTGATTCTTGCTCTCTAGCTCGATTAAGCGCTGCTGTAACTCACGGGTTTGAGCATTCATCAACCGATCCATCGCCACTGGCTTACTCTGAAATGGGCGAGTTAACCACTGGTAAGTTTCCATCACAAACCCGGCCTGACTCTGACGTATCAAGAGTGCAGTTCCCAATCCAAGAGTAGCAAGAGTGAATGGGATCCCAAATCGATCCCACCAGCGACGCAATTCGTACATTCAGCGCGTTCTCAATCAGTGAGCAGCCTAACAATACACCTTACCGAGGCAAGATTGAACACAATTTTCACACTTAAAATCATCCCATCAGGACAACTTTAGCGAGGCGGACGAGTGCTAAACACCCGCTCTAATTGCTTAAAGTTTTCTAACACGCGCCCGGTTCCCAACACAACACAACTGAGAGGATCAGCGGCAACGTGTACGACGATTCCGGTCTCATGACTGATCAGGGTATCAATGCCTTTGAGCAATGCTCCACCACCTGCCAACATAATGCCTCGATCGATAATATCGGCGGCAAGTTCTGGCGGAGTTCTTTCCAACGTCCGTTTCACAGCATCGACAATCACAGACAAAGGCTCTGACATACTTTCACGAATTTCAGGTCCCTTAATCGTCACAGTTCGTGGCAATCCAGACAGCAAATGAAGTCCGCGCACTTCCATCATTTCTTCATCGACTGCACCCGGATATGCCGAGCCGATCTGAATTTTAATTTCTTCCGCCGTCCGTTCCCCAATCACCAGGTTGTGGACTTTTTTCATATACTGCACGATCGCGTCACTGAGTTCGTCCCCTGCAACTCGAACCGACTCGCTCAAAACGGTTCCTTGCAAGCTGAGAACAGCAACTTCCGTTGTCCCACCACCAATATCAATGATCATGTTCCCTGTGGGTTCAGCAACCGGCAATCCTGCCCCGATCGCGGCGGCTACTGGTTCATCGATCAAATAAACCTCACGCGCACCTGCCTGAGACGCAGCTTCCATCACCGCACGGCGTTCAACGCCAGTAACACCGCTAGGAATTCCAATCACAATCCGCGGAGAAACTAATGCTTTTCCTTCATGCACGCGCTGAATGAAGTGTTTGAGCATTAACTCAGCCGTATCAAAATCGGCGATTACGCCATCTCGAAGTGGGCGTAATGCCACAACGTTTCCGGGGGTTCGACCTAGCATCCGCTTTGCGTCTTCTCCGACAGCCAAGGGGACTCTGTCAGACTGGTCGATCGCTACGACGGAAGGTTCTGAGAGAACAATACCTTTTCCGGATACGTAGACCAGGGTGTTAGCGGTACCGAGATCGATACCCATGTCCCGCGAGAGGGAGAAGCGATTGAAAAAACCCACTAGATTCTTGCCTCTTTAACTGCAATGAGTACGCTGATCAAATGAAATGGTAAGCAATGATGCTGATCGATAGTGGATTTTATTACAGTTTCACCCCTGAGTCTAGGGGTTAGCACAAGTTAAGAGCAATGACCCAGAAAATCATTTAATATGGGAGGCAACTGCATTATTTAGTACAAAAGAACCATGAGCTTAAATGTTGTCACGCTGGTTGGGCGAGTCGGTGGAGATCCGGATGTCAAGTATTTTGAGTCAGGCAGCGTCAAGTGTCGGCTGACGCTGGCAGTGAATCGTCAGACACGCAATAGCGATCAGCCAGATTGGTTTAATTTAGAACTTTGGGGCAAGCAAGCAGATGTGGCTGCCAATTATGTTCGTAAAGGTAGCTTAATCGGGGTTAAGGGATCGCTGAAGCTCGATACTTGGACAGATAAAAATTCGGGTGCGGCGCGATCGTCTCCTGTCATTCTAGTCGATCGGCTGCAATTACTCGGCTCGAAGCGTGACAATGAAGGCGGCGGTGGAGAGTCGGCAGGTTACGAGGAAGATTTTTAGAAAAGTAGGAGAGTGGGGAATTTATCATTCGCCATTCCCCATTCCCCCATCAAATCCCCGGCATTCTATCTCTAAACCGTTCTCGCATTTCTCCGCGCCGTTTCTCCATGTGTTCCGAAAATTTCTGACGTTGTTCTTGAGTCAGAACGCCGCGCATTTCTAACATGCTGTTGAATTGCGCTTCTGCGGCTTTTGCTCTGAGAGATTGAACCTGGCGAAATTTATCGCGAATCTCATCGTCTTTTGCCGAGCCAGCCATTAATTTGCGTAACTCTTGTTGAGCTTGGCGGGCAGCCGTGCGATCGTTGTCTAATTGATCTCGATAGCGCGATCGAATCTGCTGGATCGATCGCATCTGATCAGCAGAGAGATTTAAGTCACGCATCAATCCATGTCCTCGCTTGCCAGGACGTTCGTTAGGAGCCTGGGCGATCGTAGGTGAATTCTCATTTCCAAAATCGATCGCCCGCAAAACCGCCGCGCTTCCCACTAAAACAAGCACGGTTGAAGCTGCCACGATCGCGACACGACGAAACATAGATTTCAACTCCTATTCATTCAAATTTGGTTCAACCAAGGCAAGATAATCGGGCATATCGTTTATCGATGCTCCCTCCACCACACTGGACCAATTGCTGGTCATAAAGCTTTCTATCTCATCGGCATCAGCCACCGGATAAGGCGTTTGTCCAGGTCGCGTGATCACCGTTGCCAAAAGGCAGGCAGCAATTCCAGTCACTAGAAAAATCAGCGATCGCGATCGCGCAGAACTGCGCGGCAGGGATTGAATAATCTGGTCTTCTAAGCCGAGGGCAGGAGGGGGAGGATTCGACCGATGACGTTGGAGAAACTGAGTCAGATCCTCGTCATCTTCAGGAAAAGGTTTCATAATTGGACTCCTTGACGATCGAGAAATTGACGCATCGCACCACGCGCATGAAACAATCGAGATTTAACTGTACCTACTGGAATTTGTAGAATGTCCGCAATTTCTTTTTGCTGCATTCCTTCTAAATCATGCATCACCAAGACCGTTCGATGGTCAAAACTTAAGTCTTGTAATCCTCGCCTAACAATATCTTCGTAATGTAATTGCATGAGATCCGGTGCATCCTGCTGCTTGGAAGCTTGTTGAGTCAAAACTTCTAAGCGCGATCGACCTTTTGCCGCAGATTGCCGATAGTCGGATGCAACATTCCAAACAATTCGATAGAGCCACGTCGAGAATTGCGAAGACTGCCGAAATTTAGGCAATCCTTTCCAGACTCGCAGAAACACTTCTTGAACCAGATCATCAATGGCGTAGACATCACAAAGTTGGTAGAGCAAAGCACGCACACGCGGATGATAGCGACGATACAGATGACGGAAGCTCTGAGTATCTCCCTCGATCGCAGCTAAAATCAGTTCGCGATCGCCCTGATCCGCAGAATTTGAGGAAGAATCATTTGCTTGCACCGGAAATGTAGAACCTATCCAAGAAATTGCTACCGCTAACACTGAAAGATGTGCCTTCAATTTATTGAGGATACTCTTTTGACTGCACTAAGTTCAAAAGAGTTCAATCGGTCAACCCCAACTTCACCGAACCGCAATCTCGCTCTGTTGGGTCGATTATTCTCCTGGGAATACTAGGCTCACTAATTTTCCATCCATCTAAGGAAAGATATTTTATGTATGGCTTAGTGAATAAGGCAATTCGCGACATGGTTTGCGCTCATTTTGGTGAGGCAACTTGGCACGAAATTCGACAAAAAGCTGATATTGAGATCGACGTTTTTCTGACGATGGAAGGATATCCTGATGACTTGACTCATCGGTTAGTGAAAGCAGCCAGCCAGGTCTTGGGACTCTCTTCTGCCGAAATCATGCAGGCATTTGGTGAATTTTGGGTGCAGTATACCGCAGAAGAAGGGTACGGAGAATTGATGGCAATGAGTGGAGAGAACTTACCCGAATTCTTGCAGAATCTCGATACCCTCCATGCACGAGTTGGCGTTGCCTTTCCCAAACTTCAGCCTCCTTCGTTTGAGTGCACTGAGACAGATGAAGCATCAATAACTTTGGAATACCACACGCATCGAGAAGGACTCGCCCCCATGATTGTTGGATTGGTTAAGGGCTTAGGCAACCGATTTGAGACTGAGGTAGAAGTGACCCAGACACAAAGCAAAGCAGAAGGGGCTGACCATGATGAGTTTGTGATTCAATACCATCAAGACTAATCACCTATGACTTCACCTGAGTTGCCCCGTGAAGCTTGGAGCCTACCCCCGCATCTCTTTACGACCGCATTTCCCTTTCACTTTGTTTACGATCGCAGTTTAACGATCATTCAAACCGGGGAAGTGTTGCAACGTATGAGCCGAAAACCCTTGGTTGGCAGTTCCCTCCTCGATCACTTCAAAATCAGCCGTCCAAGAATACAACTCGAGTTTGAGGCAATTCAGAAACAGTCGCAGGCTCTATTTTTGCTGGAACTCCTGCATAGTGATCTACACATTCGAGGGCAAATGGTGTATGTCGAAGAACAAGATGTCATCTTCTTTCTCGGTTCCCCTCGGATCAATGACACCCAGCAATTAGCCCAATTGGGTTTGAAATTTAAGGATTTTGCGATTCACGATCCGATCATCGATTTTCTGTTTTTAATGCAAGCCAAAAATGCAGCACTCAACGAAGCCCGCCAGTTAACCCAAGATCTCTCTCAAACGATCCAGGAATTGCAGCAAACCCAAATGCAATTGGTGCAAAGTGAGAAGATGTCTAGCCTAGGACAATTAGTGGCAGGCGTTGCTCATGAAATTAATAATCCCGTCAACTTTATTCACGGAAATTTGCATTACGTTGAGAAGTATATGCAGGACTTATTGGATATGCTGCAAGCTTACGAGCGATCGTATCCGCATCCGGACGCGACGATCGTCGATTTGAGCGAAGCGGTTGATCTTGAATTTCTCCGTGTGGATTTACCGAAAGTTTTAGCTTCGATAGATATCGGTACGATTCGGATTCAAGAAATTGTTAAATCCTTAAGGAATTTCTCCCGCTTGGATGAGGATGGCATGAAAATTGCCGATATCCACGAGGGAATCGATAGTACTCTGTTGATTCTGCAAAACCGCCTCAAGTCAAAAATAGACCGCCCAGAAATTAGAATCATTAAAAATTATGGCAATCTGCCCCCTCTGAAATGTTATCCGGGGCAATTGAACCAGGTTTTTATGAACTTGCTCGTGAATGCGATCGATGCCCTGGATGAAGCTGCATCCCAATGCTCAAAACAAGAGTGTGAAGCTAATCCAGCTACCATTACGATCACTTCAGAGATGCAGTCTGAGCATTCCGTTTCGATTGTGATTGCCGATAATGGTACGGGTATTCCAACTTCAATTCAAGCGAAGTTGTTTGACCCGTTTTTTACCACTAAACCTATAGGTCAAGGAACAGGACTGGGACTCTCAATTAGCTATCAGGTGATTACAGAGCGGCATAAAGGCACGATCCAATGCATTTCAGAACTCGGACAAGGGACTCAATTTTGTATCACTTTACCGATTTCATAAGCCGCGCAATAACTGATCCGCTACAATTTATCGACTTAGCATAGGATTGAGAAGGAGAAATCATTCTTTTTGCTTATGTCTGCGTCGCCTCAAGTTGTTCTGATCACGGGTGCATCTGCGGGAATTGGAGCCGCACTTGCTCAAGCCCTCGCCGATCGCATTCCCAACATTCGATTAATTTTAGCGGCGCGGAACTTAGCCAAGCTTGATCTTGTTGCCGATCGTGCTCGAAAAAAAGGAGCCGAAGTGCTCACCGTTGCAACAGATATGGCTGAGCCGGATCAAGTGAAAGCGTTGGCAAACACCGCGATCGAGAAATTTGGCAGAGTTGATGTGTTAGTCAATAATGCGGGGTATGGGCAAATGGGACCGATCGAACTGATGCCGATCGAGGCAGCTCAGCGCCAGTTTCAAGTCAATGTGATTGGCGCGATCGCATTAATTCAAGCCCTGATTCCGGTGATGCGAGATCAAGGGGGCGGCAAAATTATTAATGTCAGTTCGCTTGGAGGACGGATTGCATTTCCATTTTGTGGAATGTACAGTGCTTCTAAATTCGCTCTAGAATCGCTCAGTGATAGTTTGCGGCGAGAATTAGAACCGTTTAATATTCGAGTTAGTGTGATTGAACCCGGTCCCGTCAGTACAGAATTCTTTGATGTGGTGGAGCGGGAAGTGAATATCACGATGCCGGACGGGAAAGATACACCATATCGCGCAGCTTTTGAGAATCTAGATAACCTAGATAAACTCACAAAAAGCCAGGCTTGGAGTTCTGACAAAGTTGCAGCGGTCATCGTTAAAGCTATCATGGCAGAATATCCTCAACCCCGATATGTAGCAGCGACGGCGGGTGGATTCCTGTTGTTTATGATGACTAAGGTGTTACCGACATGGATCGTCGATCGCTTTTGGCAGAAGTTTTACGGCATCGATCGAGTCGCCAAAGAGTGGAAAAATCGTCAACGTCAGCCCTCCCTGTAATGAATTTACTCGAATACCAAGCCAAAGACTTATTTCGTGAAGTTGGAATTCCAGTGCTTCCAGCCCAACGAATTGAGCGTCCTACTGATTTGAAAGCACTGAAAATTCCTTACCCCGTGGTGCTGAAATCGCAGGTTTACGTGGGCGAGCGGGGACGAGTCGGCGGAATTCGTTTTGTCAGTAATACGATCGATGCCATTGCTGCCGCTCATTCGATTTTCAATTTATCGATCGTCGGCGAATACCCCAAAGTTCTCTTGGCTGAAGCGAAATACGATGCTCAGCAAGAATTTTATCTGGCGGTTGTGTTAAATCGCTCGATTCGTCGTCCTGTCTTACTGGGATCGAAGAAAGGCGGGATCGATGTTCAGACCTCGATCGACGAGATGCAGCATGTGGTCGTCGATCAAGAATTTTCCTCATTCTATGCGCGTCGATTAACGATCAAAATGGGACTAAGTGGCGATTTGATCAACTTGGTCAGTGATGTGGTGGAGCGAATGTATCGCCTGTTCATTGATAAAGATCTCGATTTAGTCGAAATCAATCCCTTGGGCGTGAATGCCGCAGGCGAAGTCATGGCACTCGACGGAAAAGTCAGCGTGAATGATGCAGCCCTAGGACGGCATCCAGCGCTTGCTGCTTTGGATAACCGACCCCAAAAATTTGTGCTCGATCGCTTACCGGATTCGCTCACGACGATCGATGCCGATGGACAGATTGCCATTCTTTGTAATGGGGCAGCTTTGACCATGGCAACGATGGATTTAGTCAGTCAAGCGGGTGGCAAGCTCCTGCACTATCTCAACATTGGCAGCGAAACCCATCACGATTGGCAACCTGAAACGCTCTGTGACCGGGTTGACCAAGGCTTGAAAATGCTGTCGCAGAACAAGCAAGTCAAAGTCATTTTAGTGAACCTCGTCGGTGGAACGGTTCCGAGCGATCGTATTGCTTCAACGATCTCAAAATTTCTCCAGCGTCCGCCTGCGCCTCCGATCGCGATTGGGGCACATAAAGATAATCTCCGGATTAGCCGAGGCGTGCCAGTTCCTAAGCTGGTGATTCGGCTGTTGGGCACCAACATGAATGAAGCGAAAGAAATCCTAGCAAGCACTCCCGCCTTGGTTCTAGACGATCTCGATAGCGCGATCGAGCAACTGATTGCTTTCACAAAGCGGCGCGAAGGTTAAGACGGTATTAACCTTGTCTTAACCAAAATATAATTCGAGTGTTTTTACGGATTTTTTGCTTGACCAAATCGTTTCTTTTTTGGAGTTTGGCAAATCTAGGCAACTGTGCCTTAACTCACACAACTATAATTCTAGGGATGACTTGATCCTGGGAATAGCGTTATCATAACGGGATCTACGAGAATGCTTCGAGCAGATTGCAATTCCGTAGTGATATTAGAAATACGAATACTTGTGTCATAGAATGCTGAACCTAAACGGATTGTATCGCCAAAGTCAACCGTCTATAGTTCTAGCGAAAAGCTCATTTTGAACAGTTTCGCGCGCCATTCAGCGGAATGATTTTTAGTCTACCAGCGATCATCTATTTCTTATGATATTTACGCCAGCCAGCAAAGTGATTGTGCAAGGCATTCTGGAACCATTGGGAGAAATTTATACTCCTTTGATGCAGAAGTACGGAACTCAGATTGTCGCAGGGGTTAGCCCTGGCAAAGGAGGTCGTTCGCTGGCTGGAATTCCGGTATTTGACATGCTGGAGCAAGCGATCCCGAAACTGGGATCGATCGATACAACGGTAATTTTTTCGCCCCCCTATGCTGCCTTAGACGCTGCCTTAGAAGCGATCGCAGTTGGAATTCGTCAGATTATTCTGATTAGCCAAGGGATTCCTCCTTTAGATATGGTACATCTGATCCGTAAAGCTGAGGCAACCGATACGCTCATTGTGGGACCTAATAGTCCAGGTGTGATTGTTCCAGGGCAAATGCTCCTCGGGATTCATCCTCCAGACTTTTATCGACCTGGGTCAGTCGGATTGGTGAGTCGAAATGGAACCCTAACGTATGAGGTAGCTTGGGTGTTGTCACAAGCGGGCTTAGGGCAATCGATCGCGGTGAGTATTGGCGGCGATACGATTATGGGTTCGACGTTTCCGCAGTGGTTGCAGATTTTGGATGAAGATCCTCAGACCGATGTGATTGTACTGGTTGGGGAAATTGGCGGAGATTGTGAGGAAGTGGCAGCGCACTATATTGCAGAAGCGATCGATAAGCCTGTCGTTGCCTATGTTGCGGGTCGGAGTGCACCCCGCAATCGCCGGATGGGACATGCTGGCGCGATTATTGATTCGCAGGCAGCAGATCTAGGACCAGATTTAGGCACGGCTGAAAGTAAGGTGGCGGCATTTAAGCGGGCAGGCATTCCAGTGGCGGAAAGACCTTCAGAAATTCCTGAGTTGGTCAACCGGATTCTGAAAACCTCTGTGAAAAAAGCAATCTAAAGCCCGAACTTCGCAGACCCATTTCTATTGCTTTTCTGGGTTGGATCGATTCGGGGAATCAAATGGATCATCTTGGAATGCTTCTCGAACCGAGAATACCTGTTGGGGAATTCCGATCGAGATCCCCGCTGCGTCCAAGGCTTGTTTGACTCGCCGCCGGAATTCTCGCCCGACCACGGCTGGTTGTAAAGGTTGGGTTTTAATCCAAGTTCGTAAGGTAATCCCTGCATTGCTAAAATCCTCAACGCCTAATACTTGAGGGGCTTCGAGAATTTTGGTGTGCCAGTCGGGATCTGCGCTGAGATCTCTGCCAACTTTTTCGATCAGCTGAATTGCGCGATCGACATCTGCATCGTATGAAATGACAATCGACAAATCGACTCTTGACCAATCTTTCGAGAGATTTTCGACGATCGCGATCGAACTATTGGGAATCGTGATTAATCGTCCATCTGCACTACGAATCTGAGTAATTCTGAGACTAATAAATTCGACTAATCCACTGACATCATCGACTTGAATAATATCGCCTACGGCATATTGATCTTCAAATAAAATGAGAAATCCATTGATCATATCTTTGATCAAATTCTGAGACGCTAAAGAGATACCAATCCCAATAATTCCTGCACCCGCGAGCAATGGCAGGATTTGAATTCCGATAATCGATAGAATAATCACAATGCCAATGCTAATCCACATTAAGCTGAGGATACCTTTTGCAACGCCCGAAAACGTTGAAACTCTCAGTGCCACCCGTTGAGAGGCATCTGGCGTTGATTCAGAAATATCAAGTGCTCCGAAGATGCGATCGACGATCAGATCACTCAATCGAATCACCAGATAAGTCGCAACAATAATTCCAAGAACCTTTAATGGTGTTGAAAGGACGAGCGGTTGGAGGGGACGCGAATCTGGAAAGAGTCCCAAAATGAAATAGATGCCAGCCATCCAGATTCCGATCTGCATCAGTTGCAGCGATCGCCGTTGCATATCTTGCAAGGTTCGCTCCCGCCTACTTTTCATCTGTTGTTTGACAGTGAGTTGAGTGCGAGGACTCGCTGTTTCTGGTGTGTTCGGCAAAATGTCAGCAGGGGACGGCGTTTCGTCTTCAAGCAGCCTTTGTCGCTTGCGCAAATATTTTTGCAAGCGGGAAACGAGCCAACTGAGTGCAAACATGCCACCCAGAGTCGCGATCGCTTTTCCCGTTTGTTGCGTGATCACTTCAGGCTGTCGTTCCCGTTCCGCTTCGAGTAAAGCGGTGCGAATGATCCGAGTGAGTTCTTCTGCATAAGGAGTCGGTTCTTGTCCCTGAAGTTGAGCATCCAATGTTGTCACGGTCATCAAATACCGTTGATTGATGGAAATGATCGGCAGGTTGCTATTTGCGTCTAGTGTGGAATTAACTTGAAGGTCAGGGGCGTTCCGTTGATTTGCGAATCGTTGCAAGGTGGCTTCAATACTTTGACGACGAACTGCGATCGCGCTTCTTTGGTTCGGTTGATTCGGCTGAGCCGTCGCAGGCAGCGCGATCGTGAAGAGTTCCCGTCCGTCAAGTTGAATCCCGGTCGTGACAATATCGGTGCTATTGATTTGGGGAAGGGCAATTTTAGGAGTTGGCAGAATTGGGGTTTGTGCCAAAGTCGTTGGACTAAGCACTAGGATTAGGCTCAGAGCAAAACCGAAAAGAAAGCCGAAACGACGCAACCTTAAGCCTCCTATTTTTAAATACAGCATTGGATTGACAGAGTTTGATCCCCTGACTAGATCCAGTTGAAATTTAGTCTCGATCGACCAAGATAACCAAACTGAGTGCGCGATCGATTCTCCACCGCGATAGAACTTCTGACAAAAAAAGATCTCCGAAAACTCGAAGATCAGGCATTCGTTGACGACTTTGGTGACAACTGAACGGTTACAACTGAATGATTTTTGCAGTCACAGCCATACTTTCCTCGTACAGCACATCCTGCCCGACCCGCTGAAGCTGTTCACTCAACAACGTTTCAGCCTTCTGATCATTCAGTGGGGTCACTTGATTGATCCGGCACGCCTGGGCGCCCCCTCCTGCTTCCATTCGCATACATCCAGTCGTCTGAGAACACAACACTGTGCAGCAATCCGCGCGCAAATTCGTCGAAGACAGTTTCAAGCTCACCATATCGCCTTTCACTTCTCCCACGTCTGCGGTCGGAATCCCCGCAAGTTCCGCCTCAATTTTGCGCCCGTTCGCCGCCATAAAGAAGACGCGCTGCAAATCATAAATGTCATTTTCTTTTTCGCGCGAGACCGGCTCCCACTCCAAACGACTGGCTAACCAACCGAGATACATCAATGCTTGTGCAGAATTGCCTTTTTCGTAATCAATGACAACTTGATCGACTTCCCAAATTGCATCCCGCCGCTCCGGAGCATCAAATGCTTCTGCTGCAAGTTCCTGCCAAGCAGCTAACCGTCGCCAATTGAGGTCAGTGACAAACACACCCTCTTCACGTAAGTTCGCAAGCTTTAAGAGTTCTGCTTCAGCATCCGCAGCAAACCGACTGGAATCAAAAATAATCTGATTGGAAAGCTTCGACAACCGTTGAAAGAGCGGTTGATCAAGATGCGGTGCGCCCTTCCACCAAACAATCCGGGGCAATTCGCTAATCAGTAAAGAAGTTGCTAAGTCACTGGCTCGATTCAAAGCGGCTTCTGTTCCTTTCAACGAAACATACTCACAACAGACGAGAGCCGCCTGATTGGCTTTATTGATTGGACAGTAAGCCGAAACCTGAGCCGAAACGCCTTCATCTTCTCCCGCAAAAGGAAACAGCGAAATAATTCGACAAGGATTTTGGCTCGCAACGACATCGGCAATTCCAGAGCCTGCTGCATCTGATACATAGCGAGGGGCTTCTGAGTTCTGAGTCGGAATTTCTCCCTTTCGCTTGGCTAGGTCCTCGCGCAGCTTCGCTAACAGTTCAGGACTGGAATATCCGTTCACTTCCAGCCCATAAGCTGCCTGTGCAACCCGAATGGCAGCTTCGGTTCTCGGACCGTCAATCCCGTCCACGGGACCAGTATAAAAGCCCATCATCGCCAACAATCGCTGGGTTTCTTCTGGTTCATAAACGACTAAGGTAAACGTTGTAGCCCGGGTGGCAACCATACCTGAATTATCACCACCAACTTCTCGATACCCTTGCCAAATTTGATTTAGCTCTTGTTCGATCTCATTGAGCGAGACATCCTTAGGAGCTTGGAGTGAAACGAGTGGAGCAGATTTAGGAGCCATAACACTGCGGAGTTTTAGAGTTTGGAGTTTGGAGTTTAGAGTTTGGAGGCTGAGTCAAGCGATCAGCTATCCAACCTCAGGCAAGCTTCTGAAGAATCTGGAGTTTAGAGTCTGGGCAGTTCGATCGCTCATCCAATCTCTAAACCCCAATTTCTCTAGAGTCTTCGCCAACGACGACCATCACGGTTAATCAACTGCTCAGCTTCAGAAGGTTCCCAGGTTCCAGCTTCATACTGAGGCATCAGGCTCGGATCAGTGCGGGCTTCCCAAGCGGTTAGAGCAGGGGTGACAACACGCCACGCGGCTTCTACTTCGTCAGAACGGGTGAACAGCGTTTGGTCGCCCATCATGCAGTCGAGCAGTAGGCGATCGTAGGCTTCTCCTCCGGTTACGCCGAACGAAGACCCATAACTGAAGTCCATTTCCACCGATCGCGTTCTCAGATCCGCTCCCGGCATTTTGACTTCAAACCGCATGCCAATTCCTTCATTCGGTTGCAGCCGCATGACGAGAACATTCGCATTTGCCTGCTTCGCTGCCGACTGAAAGATCAAATAGGGAACATCCCGGAACTGAATGGCGATTTCGCTGACTTTCTTCGGCAGGCGTTTTCCAGTGCGGAGATAGAAAGGAACCCCTTGCCATCGCCAGTTATCGACCATAAATTTCATCGCCACATAGGTCGGAACGAGCGAATTCGGATCGACTCCCGGTTCTTCTCGATATCCTGGCACCTGCTTGCCTTTCATCCAGCCTGAAGAATACTGTCCCCGCACGGCGGAGTGTTCTAAGCGAGCCACATCCGCGAGGTGAGTCGCTTGAATCACTTTCACTTTCTCAGTCCGAATGCTATCAGCATCGAGTGAGTTCGGTGGCTCCATTGCTGTCAGACAAAATAGCTGCATCAAGTGATTTTGCACCATGTCTCGCAGAGCGCCAGAAGATTCGTAATAACCCGCTCGATCTTCAACGCCCACAGTTTCAGCAACGGTAATTTGAACATGATCGATAAATTGGCGATTCCACAACGGCTCAAAGATCGCATTGCCAAATCTGAAGACTAATAAGTTTTGAACCGTTTCTTTGCCGAGATAGTGATCGATCCGATAAACCTGATGTTCTTGACAGACTTCATTCACCACGCGGTTGAGCGCTTGCGCCGAACTGAGATCCCGCCCAAAGGGTTTTTCAATCACGAGGCGTGTTTTCTGCGCGTCTTTGAGCATTCCAGCTTTACCGAGTTGCTGAATGGCTTCCGGGAAGAATTTCGGTGCAACCGAGAGGTAAAAGACTCGATTGCCTCTTGTGCCTCGAATTTTGTCGATTTCTTCTAGGCGTTGTTTGAGTTTTTGATAGCTGTCTGGGTTATCAATGTCACCGGGACAGTAGAACAGTCCTTGCGCGAAGTCTTGCCACAGCGCATCGGAGCCAACGCCATCGGAGAATTCTTCAACGCCTTCTCGCATTTGTTCGCGGAAGTAATCATCGCTCCATTCACGACGGGCGACACCAACGATCGTTAATTCTGGAGGGAGTCTCCGCTCTCGCTTGAGGTGATAGAGAGCCGGAACAAGTTTGCGTTTCGTCAAATCGCCGGATGCCCCGAAGAACACAATGATGTTCGGTTCGGGCATTCGTTGCTGTTGAAGTCCAACGCGCAGAGGATTCTGTAAGAGAGTAACCATATTGGGAGGGGAAATCAGGGGAGTGAATTTCGGAGTGCAGAGCTAATGAAGAGAGTAGCTGAGAGCCTGTTAGTTGAAGTCGCGACGAACAGATAAGAACACTTACAGTTATGGAGATGGGATAGACCATCTGTGCGGTTTTGTCTGTCCGCCGCGATTTCTATGGATTGGGGGCGTTATCCAAGACTAAACTTAGACTGCAGCTAGTCGATCGACCTTTTCTTGCAGCGAAGCCATCAACGATTCAAACGGCTGCACAAACTTTGCAATGCCGTCTTCTAGCAGTTCCGTCATCACTCCGGCAAGATTGATATTGATATCGGGATCGTTCAAGCTTTCAATCAAGTTGTAAGCTTCTTCAACGCCAGTATCGATACGAGAAGCCACGTCACAATGATCTGCACAGGCTTCGATCGTGGCTGGCGGCAACGTATTTACGGTATCCGGACCAACCAGTTCATCGACGTACATCACATCGCTGTACTCTGGATTCTTCGTTCCGGTACTTGCCCAGAGCAGGCGTTGAACATTCGCACCTTTTTCTTTCAGGGCGAGCCAACGGGGATCATTAATGATCGTCTTGTACTCTTGGTAAGCAATTTTGGCGTTCGCGATCGCAATTTTTCCCTTCACAGCACGTAGCTTCGCTTCTTGTTCAGCAGTATCTACACCTTTTGCTAATTTTTCGTCGATTTGAGCATCGATACTACTATCAATCCGGCTTAAGAAGAAACTAGCAACTGAACCAATTTTGCTGATGTCTTCGCCTTTTTCAACGCGTTTTTCTAAGCCTCGAATGTATGCCCAAGCCGTGTTGACATAGCTTTGAACCGAGAACAATAGCGTCACGTTGACATTGATCCCATCTGCAATCACCGCTTCCACCGCAGGCAATCCGGCTGACGTACCAGGAATCTTGATCATCACATTGGGACGACCAATTTCTTTGTAGTATCGACGCGCTTCTTGAATCGTCTTCTCGGTATCGTTGGCAATATTGGGCGGAACTTCGATACTCACATAGCCATCCAAACCGCCGGACTCTTCATACACAGGCAGAAAGATGTCACAGGCATTGCGAATGTCATCAAAAATCAGCGACTCATAGAGTTCGAGCAACGGCTTACCCGCACGAATCCCTGCTTCGATATCCGCATCGTAAATTTTGTTTCCTTTAATCGCTTTCTCGAAAATCGCTGGATTCGAGGTTAGTCCGCGTAATCCACGCTCTTCAATCATGCGCTTAAGTTCGCCGGATTGAATCAGATCGCGCGCCAAGTTATCCATCCAGATACTTTGACCGTAATCTTTGATTTCGAGAATGTGGTTTACCGTTACCATGGGGTCTGCTCCTATTTGTACGAACCTAAAATTGTCTTTTCTCGGATGCGCTCTTGAACAAAGGATTCAACCAGCGCAACATCTTCGGTGCTTCCAATGATCAATGGAACCCTGTCGTGTAACTTATCAGGAACAACATCTAGAATTTCCTGGGTTCCAGTGCTTGCCCGCCCACCTGCTTGTTCTGCCAAAAATGCTAACGGCGAAGCTTCGTAAAGCAATCGCAGCTTGCCTTCTGGCTTTTTGACTGTACCGGGATAAAGGAATACACCACCTTGATACAAAATGCGGTGAAAATCACCAATCAACGCGCCGCCATAGCGTGCGGTATAGCCTTCATGCCGATGCACGTAGCGAATAAAATCCCGGTAGGACTCTTCCCACTGCCAGAAATTCCCTTCATTGACGCTGTAGATTGCGCCATGTTCAGGAATTCGGATATTTTCATCCGCTAAGATAAACTCTCCCAAACTTGGGTCAAGCACGAAGGAATGCACCCCTTTGCCGATCGAATAAACCAGCATCGTGCTCGGGCCGTACAGAATGTAGCCTGCGGCGATCTGTTTGCGACCGTGACTCAATAAATCCTGTGCTGTTCCGTCTGCGTCGTCTCCTTCTTGCTGTCGAATCGCAAAAATAGAGCCAACATTGATATTGATATCGACATTCGAGGAGCCATCGATCGGGTCATATAGCAACGTATATCGACCCAAAGGGCAGTTCTCTGGAATGTAATAGGGTTCGTCCATCTCTTCTGAAGCCAGGCGACAGACTAGCCCACTCTGCTTAAACACAGAGATAAAGACCTCATTGGCATAGAGATCCATTTTCTTGACAGACTCGCCTTGAATATTTGTACTGCCCGTAAATCCTAAAACGCCTTCCATCAACCCGGCGCGACTGAGGCGACGAGCGATGAGTTTTCCAGCAAGCGCAATTCGCGACATGATCGCACTCAAATCCTGAGCATCGGCTGAAAAACTTTGCAGTTGTTCCAGAACATGACGAGAGAGAGTAGTGCAGTCTCGATCGAGGGTCAAATCGCGATCGAGCAGAGGTTGAGCATCGACCATTCCAGTTTCCTCCCTGAGATCAGGGTTTTTATTTCACACGTCTCTAAATTAGTAAAGGCGACTGTGCGGATACTTCTATCTTAAGAAGGCATTCTCGAAACGGGGCGTTCTTTAAGATGAGCTAAAGAATGTCAATCCATTTAAGTAAGCAATGATACGGAGACAAAGCTGAATGCCTCAGAATTAGAATCTGTCAACGATTAAAGGAACTAATTCTTGAGGAGACTGAATCAAAAAATCAGGATGATTCGCTTGTAAAATCTCAGTAGAATTCAATCCCCAAGTTGCCGCGATCGCGCACACTCCACTTTTTCTTGCCGCTTCGATATCACGGGTTTCATCCCCCACGTAATAGACCTGAGACGGATGGAATTGATGCTGGCGCAAAATCTTAAGAATCAGGCGACTTTTGCCAAACAAAGCATAGCTTGCCGAAACAAAATCGAATGTCGAAGTTAATTCTTGGATTCTGAGAAATTCCTGAATATTTCTAACTGAATTTGTCGAAACAATTCCTAATAAATGTCCATGCTCTTTCAAGAGTAAAAGCGTTTCTCTCATTTCTGGGAAAAGCTGTAAAGAGGAAATTTCTCGATTGAGTTCTTGCGTAAAACGTCGAATCAAAAATGGGAGTTTCCAAACCGGAATTCGGGATCGGCGTAGGGCTTCTCGCGATCCGAGTTGCTTGAGTTCTTCTAAGGTTTCTTCATCAAACGGCGGAAAGCGAAACTCAGCCGCTAATCGATTCGTGATCGCAATTCCAACTTCGACACTATCGACGATCGTGCCATCAAAATCGAACAAGATAACTTTCACAGGTGAAGGTATGAAACGATAAAGCCAACAGCAAGATTAATACTTATTTACAGGGTAATCAACTTTGATATCAATTTAATCCTACTTTTCTCAGGTTCCTCTATTCTGAGAGTTAGAGATCTTAGCGCTACGTTCCAGTCTCTTCACACTTCAATCTGAGAGGAATTTCATATGTCGCAACTTCATGCTGCTGAGTTCTTCAAATCGGTTCGCAATGATCAGGCATTGAAAACCCGATTGCAGGCAACAAGCGATCCGCAGACGTTTGTGAAAATTGCTAGCGATCGAGGCTATCAGTTTACAGAAACTGAGCTAGAGAATGCATTGGAACAATTCCCGGAATCCGAATTGGCTGCGATTTTTAATCCTGGTGTTGGGGGGCGGCAACGGTTAATTCCACGATAGCCTCTAGAGTGAGTGAATTATCGGGGGTTGGATAAATCCCCGATTTTTGCTGTCACACCATTCCAAAATTGTTGAAAGATTGCGTTAAGCTTGATTCCGACTATTTTGGCGAAATGTTCCATGCGCTACTCTTCTTTCGTGTGCTTCGTTAGTTTGCTGCTTGTGACGAGTTGCACAGCTCCGAAAACCGCAGATTCTCCGACTGCATCTCCAAATCCGACACCGGAAGAAGCCCGCCGTACGCTGACATTTCCGCCTGCTCCCCCGACTGCACCTTTATCAGTTTCTCCAACTTCTCCAGTCGATCCCAACACTAGCGCGATCGTTCAAAAGTATTTGAGCCAGATCTCTGCTCAA